>JBKQHU010000086.1:0-10325 GCA_052148655.1 Acidimicrobiales bacterium | reverse complement strand
CCGGGGCCTCTCGCCGAAGTCGTTCGACGGCCGGGGCAACTACACCTTCGGCGTCACCGAGCAGCTGATCGTCCCCGCGCTCGACTACGACACGGTCGACACCCCTCGCGGCATGGACATCACGATTGTGACCACCGGCCGCACCGATGCCGAAGGCCGAGCGCTGCTCAGCGCCTTCGGGTTCCCGTTCCGACGTGAAGGGCAGTAGAGCCGACCCATGGCCAAGAAGGCATTGATAGAGAAGCAACAGGCCAAGCCCAAGTTCAAGGTGCGTGGCTACACGAGGTGCCGGCGGTGCGGGCGCCCGAGGGCGGTATACCGCAAGTTCGGGCTCTGCCGCATCTGCCTGCGCGAGCTCGTGCATGCCGGCGAGGTGCCGGGCGTGACCAAGGCCAGCTGGTGAGAGGAGGGGATCGTTCATGACCATGACTGACCCCATCGCGGACATGCTGACCCGCGTTCGCAACGCGAACGTGGCAATGCACGACACCGTCCGTATGCCCAGCTCGCGGGTCAAAGAAGCGCTTGCGGTGATCTTGGAGCGCGAGGGCTACATCGCAGGCTTCACCACGATCGCACGGGAGGGTCACCCCGGTGACGTGCTCGAGATCTCGCTCAAGTACACGGCGGACCGCGCGCGCGTGATCGGCGGGCTCAAGCGTGTCTCCAAGCCCGGCCTGCGGATCTACTGCCGTGCCGACGGGCTGCCGCGTGTCCTCGGCGGGCTCGGGGTGGCGGTGCTCTCGACGAGCAAGGGTCTCATGACCGATCGCGAGGCACGCCAGCAGCGTGTCGGTGGTGAGGTGCTGTGCTATGTCTGGTGACCCAAAGGTGACGAGCTGATGTCCCGAGTTGGAAGAAGCCCGATCGAGGTGCCCTCCGGCGTCGAAGTGACGCTGCACGACGGCAGCGTGGCGGTGTCCGGCCCGCAGGGGACCCTGCAGCGCGTCCTGCCCGGGAGCATCACCGTCCGCCGATCCGAGTCCCAGCTCCTCGTGGAGCGGCCCGACGACCAGCGGAGCAACAGAGCGTTGCACGGCCTGACCCGGAGCCTCATTCAGAACATGGTGACCGGCGTCACGGCCGGTTTCACCAAGGAGCTCGAGATCGTCGGCGTCGGATACCGCGCGACGCTGAAGAGCCCACAGCACCTCGAGCTGGCGCTCGGGTTCAGCCACCCGGTCTTCGTCGACGCGCCCGAGGGCGTGTTTTTCGAGGTGCCGACCCCGCTGCGCATCGTCGTGAAGGGCATCGACAAGGAGGCGGTCGGCCAGGTCGCCGCCGACATCCGCAAGGTCCGCAAGCCCGAGCCCTACAAGGGCAAGGGCGTCAGGTACGCGGGCGAAGTCGTGCAACGCAAGGCCGGGAAGGCGGCGAAGTAGCCATGAGCAAGACACTGCGCACCCACGAGCTGCGGGACCGACGCCACCGTCGCGTCCGCAAGCATGTGATCGGCACGGCCGAGCGGCCGCGCCTCACGGTGTTCCGCTCGAACAAGCACATCGTGGCCCAGGTCATCGACGACTCCGCCGGCCGCACTCTGGTCGCCGCCTCCACGCTCGAGGCGGGCCAGCGCGGTGGTGCGACGGGCAACATCGCAGCTGCCACCGAGATCGGCAAGCTCGTGGCGAGCCGCGCGTTGTCGCAGGGAGTGACCAAGGTCGTGTTCGACCGGGGCGGGTCCCGGTACCACGGTAGGGTCGCGGCGCTCGCCGAGGCCGCACGTGAAGCCGGATTGGAGCTGTAATGGTCGAGTCGCAGTACGAAGAGCGCACAATCAAGGTCAATCGCGTCGCGAAGGTCGTGAAGGGCGGCCGGCGTTTCTCGTTCACCGCCCTCATGGTGATCGGTGACGGCAACGGCCGAGTCGGCCTCGGGTACGGCAAGGCCAAGGAAGCAGGCCTCGCCGTCCAGAAGGGGATCGAAGAGGCGCGCAAGAACATGTTCGACGTCCCGCTCGCGGGCTCGACGATCGTCCACCCGGTTCTGGGCCACGCGGGCGCCGGCCGGATCATCTTGAAGCCGGCCGCTCCGGGCACCGGCGTCATCGCCGGCGGGGCGGCGCGGGCCATCTTCGAGATGGCAGGCATCCGCGACGTCGTGGCCAAGTCGCTCGGCACCTCGAACGCGATCAACGTCGCGCACGCGACCATCAATGGCTTGAGCAGCCTCCGCCGTCCCGATGAGGTAGCGCGCCTTCGCGGCAAGACTGCTGAGGAGGTCACTCCGACCGGCGTGCTGCGCGCCTATGAAGAGCGGCGCCGCCTCGGGCGTGCCTCCGGTGAGGTGGGCTGACCGTGGCGACTCCCCGCACCACCAAAGCTCCCAAGGCCGCCGCCAAGGTGGAAGGGCGGCTTCTGGTCACGCAGGTCCGGTCCGCGATCGGCACCAAGCCGAAGCATCGTGGGACCTTGCGGGCACTCGGGCTGGGCCGGATCGGCCAGTCGAACGATCTCCCTGACCGGCCAGAGATCCGCGGGATGATCGCCCGTGTTCCTCATCTCGTCACCGTCTCCGAGGAGCAGACCGCATGAAGTTGCACGAGCTCGCGCCTTCGCCTGGTTCGAACCGCCCCAAGCGCCGCGTCGGAAGGGGGACAGGGGGCAAGGGCGGCAAGACCGCCGGCCGGGGGACGAAAGGACAGAAGGCACGCAACAACATCAAGCCCGGGTTCGAGGGCGGTCAGCTGCCGCTGACCCAGCGGATTCCGAAGCTGCGCGGCTTCGCGAACCCGTTCCGGGTCGAGTACAACGTCGTCAACCTCGATGTCCTCGAGGAACTGGGTCTCGACGAGGTGACGCCGGAAAGCCTCGAAGCCGGGGGCATCGTCCACCACAAGGGGCTCGTGAAGATCCTCGGGCGTGGCGAGCTGCACCGGGCCGTCAGGGTCAGCGCGCACGGGTTCTCGCGCTCGGCCGTGGTCGCCATCGAGGCCGCGGGCGGGTCCGTGACCGTGGTCGCACCCCCATACGGTGACCGGCGGCCACCCGCCAAGGGAAATGCCCTCGCCAACCGCTAGCGTTCTTCGGCGTCGCCGAGGCTTCGCCGGCTACAGCAATATTTCGAACACGGCCAGTGAGGAAAGGATCTGATGCTCGCAAGCCTGCGGAACATGTTCAAGGTCCCCGACCTCCGCAACAAGGTCCTGTTCACCTTGCTGATCATCGGCGTCTACCTGCTGGGCGCCAACATCGTCGTGCCCGGAGTCAACTTCTCCGAAATCCAGTCCATCAGCGCCGCCGAGAAGTCCGGTGGCGTGCTCGGCTTCCTCAACCTGTTCTCGGGCGGCGCCCTCGCCCGGGCCGCCATCTTCGGGCTCGGGATCATGCCCTACATCACCTCTTCGATCATCGTCCAGCTGCTCCAGACGGTGATCCCGAAGTTCGAGCAGTGGCGCGAGCAGGGAGCCGTCGGGCAGCGCAAGCTCACCCAGGCGACTCGTTACCTCACCGTGGCCCTGGCGGTCATGCAGAGCTCGGGCCTGGTGTTCCTGTTCCACTCGGGTGAGCTCTTCGGCTCTGGCAGCAACATCGACCTCATCAAGGACTTCACCGCCCCCAGGGTCTTGTTCATAATCCTCGTGTTCACCGCTGGGACGGCCGTGGTGATGTGGCTGGCCGAGCTCATCACCCAGCGCGGTATCGGCAACGGGATGTCGATCCTGATCTTCTCCAACGTCGTGGCGGCGATGCCGATCTACGGGGAACAGATCAAGGCGGACAAGGGCTGGTTCGGGCTAGGGGTGATCATCTTCGTGGTCCTTTGCCTCCTCGTCGCCATCGTCTTTGTCGAACAGGGCCAGCGCCGTATACCGGTCACCTTCGCGAAACGGGTGCAGGGCCGGCGCATGTACGGCGGCCAGAGCACCTACATACCCCTCAAGGTCAACCAGGCCGGAGTTATCCCGATCATCTTCGCGAGCTCCCTTTTGTACATCCCTGTCCTGTTGTCGAACGTCGTGCCCTGGTTGTCGCTTCGCAACTGGGTCCAGCACAACCTGCTGAACCCGACCGACCTCTGGTACATCCTCTTCTACGGCCTGTTCATCGTCCTTTTCACGTTCTTCTACGTGCACGTGACCTTCGACCCCTACCAGCAGGCCGACACGATCCGCAAACAGGGTGGTTACATCCCCGGCTTCAGGCCCGGGGCGCCGACTGAGCACTACCTGGCCCGGATCCTGAACAGGATCACCCTTCCCGGGAGCTTGTTCCTGGCGGCCGTGGCGCTGACGCCGTCGATCCTCCTGCACCTGTGGAGCATCACCACGATCCCGTTCGCGGGCACGACGCTGCTCATCAGTGTCGGCGTGGCGCTCGAGACCATGAAGCAGATCGACAGCCAGTTGATGATGCGTAACTACGAGGGGTTCCTCCAGTAAGTGGTACCGGGCGCGAGGCTCATCGTCCTCGGCAAGCAAGGAGCCGGGAAGGGCACCCAGTGTGTGAGGCTGTCGCGTCGCTACGTGCTGCCCCACATCTCCACAGGCGACATGCTGCGGGCGGCCGTCAAGGCCCGCACCCCGCTCGGCCTCGAGGCCAAGCGCTATCTCGACGCCGGCGACCTCATCCCCGACAGCGTCGTTCTGGCCATGATCGCCGCCCGGCTCGACCAGGACGACACGAGGACGCGTGGCTTCCTGCTCGACGGCTTCCCGCGGACCGTCGCCCAGGCGGACGGCCTCGACGAGATCCTCAAGCCGTTCTCGATAGACCTGGTGCTCGACCTCGTCGTGCCGACCGGGCTCGTGCTGGCGCGGCTCGTGAGCCGGCGGGTGTGCGAGGACTGCGGCGCGATCTACTCGACGTCGGCACCCCCGAAGTTCAACTGGACCTGTGACTTCTGCGGGGGCGACGTGGTCCAGCGCGAGGACGACACCGAGGAGGCGATCAAGAACCGCCTCGCCCAGTACGACTCCGCCACCGCCCCCCTCATCGCCCGCTATGGCGCCCTGGGCAAGCTCGTCGAGGTCTCGGGCGAAGGCAGCCCGAGCGAGGTGGCCGCCAACCTGAACGCCGTCGTCGACGCCTACCAGCACGGGGGCAGCTTCTTCCCGCCCACTCCGCGGGAGCGCGTGTGATACGCACGCCCGAAGAGATCGCCAAGATGCGACGTGCCGGCAAGGTGGTCGCCGAGATGCTCACCGAGACACGGGCAGCCATCCGCCCCGGCGTGACGACGGCCGCCCTCGACCGGGTGGCGCGCGACGTGCTCGAGCGCCGCGGCGCCAGGTCGAACTTCCTCGGCTACCACGGCTTTCCCGCCGTCATCTGCACCTCGCCGAACAACATGATCGTGCACGGCATCCCGGGCCCGCGCGTGCTCGAGGACGGTGACATCATCTCGATCGACTGCGGGGCGATCATCGAGGGCTACCACGGCGACGCGGCCTACACCGCCGCTGTGGGCGAGATCTCCGGTGGCGCCGCGCGCCTGTTGGAGGTGACCGAGGCCAGCCTGTGGGCGGGCGTCGACCAGCTGCGGGACGGCAAGCGCCTCCACGACGTCGGGAGCGCCGTCCAGAAGGTGGCCGAGGCGGCCGGCTACTCGGTCGTGCGCAAGTACGTCGGCCACGCCATAGGCACCGCCATGCACGAAGACCCGCAGGTGCCCAACTACTGGCCGGGCACGCCGGGCCCGAGGATCAAGGTGGGCAATGTCTTCGCCATCGAGCCGATGGTGAACGTGGGCCTGGCGGACACGATCGAGCTCGAGGACGGCTGGAGCGTCGTGACCGCGGACGGGAGCCTCTCCGCGCACTTCGAGCACACCATCGCCGTCACCGAAGAGGGCCCGGAAGTGCTTACCCGGGAGTGAGCGGCTATCATGGGGCGGCCTCGGGTCCAGTGGCCGGCGGCTATGCTTTCCTGCGCCACGAGCCGGTGGACAGAACGCGGCATGAAGCGAGGGCCCGGCGCACGGATCCACGGCGCGGCGGCTGTCGCGTCGGTGGCGGAAAAGTCGGAACTATTCAGCTGTAGGAGGTTGTCCTGCCTAAGCCCAAAGAAGATGCGATCGTGCTGGAGGGAACGGTTGTCGAACCGCTCCCGAACGCAATGTTCCGGGTCGAGCTCGAGAACGGGCACAAGGTGCTCGCACACTCCTCGGGCAAGATGAGGATGCACCGGATTCGCATCTTGCCGGGTGATCGAGTCCAGGTCGAGATCACGCCTTACGACCTAGCGCGGGGGCGGATCACGTATCGCTACAAGTGAGCCCTGCCCCGGTCGACGACCGGGCCGGGGAGATGGCGGATGTTAGAGCCGGGCAGCAAGCGCTGCCGTGGCGGGAGCGGGTCGGCGGCGCCGGCCCCGTCGAGTGGAGCATGAGACAGTGAAGGTTCGACCGAGCGTCAAGACGATGTGCGAGAAGTGCAAGATCATCCGCCGGCACGGCCGTGTGATGGTCATCTGCACCAACCCGCGCCACAAGCAGAGACAGGGTTAGCCCGTGGCCCGAATTTCCGGCGTCGACATCCCGCGCGAGAAGCGTCTCGAGATCGCGCTCACCTACATCTACGGGATCGGCCTGACGAGGGCCCAGCAAACCTGCGCCGAGACCGGGATCAGCCCCGACACGAGGGTTCGCGACCTCACCGACGAGGAGGTCGCCCGTCTCAGGACCTGGATCGACGCCAACTTCAAGGTCGAGGGAGACCTCCGCCGCGACGTCGCCCAGGACATCAAGCGGAAGATGGAGATCGGCTGTTACCAGGGGATCCGTCACCGCAAGGGCCTGCCGGTCCACGGTCAGCGCACCCACACCAACGCCCGCACCCGCAAGGGCCCGAAGAAGACCGTCGCCGGAAAGAAGAAGGTGCGCAAGTAACCATGGCCCCGTTCACGATCACCTGCTCAGGTTCGGACCACCGCTGATGGCAAAGACGACAAAGCCCGGCGGCCGCCGTCCCCGCCGCAAGGAACGCAAGAACGTCACCTACGGCGTCGCCCACATCAAGAGCTCGTTCAACAACACGATCGTCTCGATCTCGGACCAGGAGGGCAACGTCATCTCCTGGGCGTCGGCGGGCAACGTCGGCTTCAAGGGCTCCCGCAAGTCGACGCCGTACGCGGCCCAGATGGCGGCCGAGCAGTGCGCCCGCCGGGCGATGGAGCACGGGGTGCGCCGCGTCGACGTGCTCGTGCGAGGACCGGGTTCGGGGCGTGAGACCGCGATCCGCTCGCTCTCGAGTGCGGGCATCGAGGTCACCGGCATCAAGGACGTCACGCCGATTCCGCACAACGGGTGCCGCCCGAAGAAGCGGCGCCGGGTATAGGTAGGGAGACGACGATGGCGCGATACACAGGACCTGTCTGCCGCCTCTGCCGGCGTGAGAAGGTCAAGCTCTTCCTAAAGGGCCCCAAGTGCGAGACGGTCCGCTGCCCGATGGAGCGGCGGCCCAGCCCCCCGGGCGAGCACGGGCGCGACCGCCTGCGCCAGCCCTCGGAATACAACACCCAGCTTCGCGAAAAGCAGAAGGCGCGCCGCATCTACGGCGTGCTGGAGACCCAGTTCCGCAACATGTACGAGGAGGCGAGCCGCCAGTCCGGGATCACGGGCGACAACCTGTTGCGGATGCTGGAGTCCCGCCTCGACAACGTCGTGTTCCGTGCCGGGTGGGGATCAAGCCGCAGCCAGGCGCGCCAGTTGGTGCGCCACGGCCACGTGCGCGTGAGCGGCAAGCGCGTCACGATCCCGAGCTACCGGGTGCGCCAGGGCGACCGGGTCGAGCTCAGCGCGAAGGCGCGCGAGTTCATCGTGGTGCGCCACAACCTCGACACCATCGACCGACGTCCGCCCGCATGGCTCGAGGTCGAGGACTCGGGCAGTGCCGTCAGCGTGCTGTCTCTCCCGCTCAGGGAACAGATCGACACCCAGGTGCGCGAGCAGCTCATCGTCGAGCTGTACTCGAAGTAGCCAGCGCGCCAATCCACATAGGAGCCCCACAACCACATGCTCATCATCCAGCGTCCCACCGTCGAGCCGATCGGCGAACCGGACCAGTTCCACCAGCGCTTTGCGATCGGACCGCTCGACCCCGGTTTCGGGCACACGCTCGGGGCCGCGCTCAGGCGTACCCTTTTGTCCTCGATCCCTGGCGCCGCGGTCACCCAGGTGCGCTTCGACGACGCCCTCCACGAGTTCACGTTCCTCCCCGGTGTGAAGGAGGACGTGAGCGACATCATCTTGAACCTGAAGGACCTGGTGCTGCGAAGCGACTCGGAGACGCCCGTCACGATGCGCATCGACGTGCGCGGCCCGGCCGACGTCACCGGTGCCGACCTGCGCACGACCTCCGATGTCCAGGTGCTCAACCCCGCGGTCCACATCGCGACCGTGAACGCCAAGGGGCGCCTCGCCATCGACGTCACCGTCGAGCAGGGCAAGGGCTACGCGCCCGCCGAGCGCAAGCAGGCTGCGTCGACCATCGGGGTCATCCCCGTCGATGCCATCTTCTCCCCGGTGCGCCGCGTGGCGTTCGTGGTCGAGCCCACCCGCGTCGAGGTCTCGACCGACTTCGACCGGGTCCTGTTGGACATCGAGACGGACGGCTCGATCTCGCCCCGCGAGGCGCTGGCGTCGGCCGGCCAGACGCTGCGGGGCCTGCTCTCGATCGTGGCCCAGCTCGCCGGCGAGGGGCGGGGCCTGGAGCTCGGCGAGGTTGGCATCGCCGTCACGGGATCTCCCGACCTGGACCTTCCCATCGAGGACCTCGACCTGCCGGAGCGGCCGCGCAACTGCCTCAAGCGGGCGCAGATCAACACGGTCGGCGAGCTCATCGAGCGCTCGGCGGAGGACCTCCTCGCCATCACCAACTTCGGTCAGAAGTCGCTCGACGAGGTGCTCGAGCGCCTCGACGAGCGGGGCCTGTCGCTGCGCGAGGCAGGCGTCTGAGATGCCCGCCACCCCGAAGAAAGGCCGCCGTCTCGGCGGGGACGCCGCTCACCAGAAGGCCATGCTGGGCAACCTCATCGCCTCGCTCATCGCCGCAGACCCGCGATGGATCGTCACCACCGAGACCAAGGCGAAGGCGATGCGGCCCGTGGCCGAGAAGCTGATCACGAAGGCCCGCAAGGGCGGTGTGCACAACCAGCGCCAAGTCGTGGCGTTCATCCGTGACAAGGACATGGCCCACAAGCTGTTCGCCGAGATCGGCCCGCGCTATGCGGACCGCCCCGGCGGCTACATCCGGATCCTGAAACTCGGACCGCGCCAGGGCGACAACGCCCCGATGGCGCGCGTCGAGCTCGTGTGAGGCTTTTCGAGCCCGCGCCCGAGAGCGAAGCGGCCCCGCCGGGGCCGCTTTGTCGCGTAATGCTCCTTGTCGCCTATGAAGGGACGTCCTTCCACGGTTTCGCCCCCCAAGGCGGCCAGCGCACCGTGGCGGGCCTGTTGGCCGCGGCCCTCGGCGCCATGGCCGGCCACGAGGTGTCGCTGACCTGCGCGGGGCGGACCGACGCCGGCGTGCACGCCTCGGCGCAGGTCGTGCACGCGGACCTCGACGAGGAGGTCGTGCAGAAATGGGGGAAGCGCCGGCCCGAGCCCGGCAGCGTGCTGGAGCGGCTCGGGCGGTCCTTGAGCCGCCAGCTAGGACCAGCCGTGGCGGTCCTGGAGGCCCGCGTCGCCCCGTCGGGCTTCGACGCCCGCCACTCGGCCCTCGCCCGGCGCTACCGCTACAGCCTGCTGCGCACGCCCTGGCCCGATCCACTCCTGCAGCACTGTTCGTGGCACGTGCCCGGCCCGCTCGATCTCGCCGCCATGCGCGTCGGTGCTGACGCCTTCTTGGGCGAGCACGACTTCTCGGCGTTCTGCCGCCTCCCGCCGGGCGAGTCGCCGCCTGTCACCCGCCGTGTGCTGTCGGTCGACTGGTCGCGGTCAGCCGGTGACGAGCGTGTGTGGCTCTTCGAGATCGAGGCGAACGCCTTTTGCCACCAGATGGTCCGCTCCATCGTCGGGACGCTCGTGGGCGTGGGGCAGGGACGTCTCCCGGCCGGTGAGATGCTCGCCACCATCCGGGGCGGGGACCGGTCGCGTGCCGGCCAGCCCGCGCCGGCGAAGGGGCTCTGCCTCGTGGCGGTGAGATACCCCGAGGGCCTGGTTCCGGGCGGGACGTGGCTGCCCGGCTCGGGCGACTGGGTCGCCGCAGCACCGTGAGCGGCCGGCTTGCCGTCGGACCCGGCGTCTTCTATCGTGGAGCGCTGGCTCTTGCCCGCTGAGCTTGAGGTTCGCGCCCTTTAACCGGTGGCCGCGGGATGCTCAGGGTGAGCACCACGAGTTGACTTCTACAAAGGACGGTCGTGCGCACGTATTCCCCCAAGCCGAGC
>JBKQHU010000085.1:0-36515 GCA_052148655.1 Acidimicrobiales bacterium | reverse complement strand
TCGAGACGAGCGAGCGCGAGGTCATGAACTCTCCGCTCGTACCCCGGCATCTGAGCCATCTCGTCAGGCTACTGCTCAGTTCACCAATTTCGCGGCCGATTATTCACCGATCTCGCGAGTAACGACCGACCAACTTCGCAGCCCTCAAACCACCAAAGTCGCGCTTCCAGAATGCGCCCAGAACAGACCCGAACAACCCCGGAGAGACCGTCCTCGCACCCCCGTGCCCGTTACTCCTGTGTCAGATTTGTGTCAGATCGGACGGAGGCTGCTCTTTATCCACAGCATAACTATGCGCTGACCTGCGGTTTTAGTGTGGGGCTACTCAGACTCGAACTGAGGACCTCAGCATTATCAGTGCTGCGCTCTAACCAACTGAGCTATAGCCCCGACGAAACGGTCACCCTAACACCAACTGCACCGGTACGTCCCAGGCCGGCAACACCATGATCAAACGATCGGCAATCTCGACTGGGTACCGACAGTCTCCGTCTCCTGCGAGACTTTCGCTACAGCCGCGACCGTTTGGCCGTCATCGAGGTTCATGACTCGGACTCCGGTCGCGTCGCGCCCCTGGGCTGCGATCTGTCGCACCGAGGTCCGCATCATCACACCGGCCGACGAGACGACGATGATCTCGTCCTCGAGCGATGCCATCAGCGCGGCGACTACCGATCCCCGGCGCTGGGTGAGCCGAATGCCCCGGACGCCCTGACCACCTCGGGTCTGGGAGTTGAAGTGATCAAGTTTCGTCCGTTTGCCGTAGCCGGCATCGGTGACGATGAGCAGGTCCACTCCGTCACGAGCCACGTCGCAGGACACGACTTCGTCGCCCGCACGCAGCCGCATCCCACGTACACCAGCGGCGCTGCGGCCCATCGGCCGGACCTCGGACTCCGCGAAACGAATGGCCGTGCCGCGCTTGCTCACCATCAGCAGGTCGTCATCGCCGCCTGTCCGAACGACCCGCACGAGTTCGTCGCTCTCGTTGAGGTTGATCGCAATGAACCCTTCCCTACGCGACTTGTCGTACTCCGAGAAGGCCGTCTTCTTCACTTGACCGGTCTTGGTGGCGAAAACGAGGTACTGATCGGGATCGAACGTTCTCGTCTCGACGATGGCCTGGATGCTCTCGGACGGCTCCAGCGGCAGGAGGTTGACTATCGGCGTTCCCCTGGCGTTGCGCTCCTTCAAGGGAACTTCGTGAGCCCTCAGGCGGTACACCTTCCCACGATTGGAGAACAGCAGGAGGTGCGAGTGCGCCGTGGTGTGAAGAACCTGGTCGATCAGGTCCTCCTCCTTCAGCCTCGTCCCTTGCACTCCGCGTCCGCCGCGTGCCTGCGCACGGAAGGCATCGGCCTGTACGGCCTTGATGTACCCGGCGCGAGTGAGAGTGACGACGAGCTCTTCGTCCTCGATGAGGTCCTCGACGAAGAGCTCGCCTGGATCGTGGATGACGCGCGTGCGACGTGGTTGCGCGTGCTGTTGTTTGATCGACCCGAGCTCGGCCGAGATCACGGCACGAAGCTTGGCAGGGTCGGCCAGAATGGCTTCGAGCTCCTCGATCGTCACCCTCAGTTGTGCCATCTCGGTCTCCAGCTCGCTGCGCCCGAGTCGCGTCAACCGGCCTAGAGTCATGTCCAGGATGTGATTCGCCTGTTCCTCGCTGAACGAGAAGGGCGCGGCCATGAGGTTCGCCCTCGCATCGGCCCGGTCCTCGGAGGCTCGGATTCTCGCGATCACGGCGTCGAGCATGTCGATGGCACGTAGCAGCCCCTCGACGATGTGCGCCCGCGCCAATGCCTTGCGAAGCCGGAACTGCGAACGCCTCGTCACGACCTCCACCTGGTGCGCGACATAGGCCTTGAGTGCTTGAGCAAGGTTCAAAAGGCGCGGTACACCGTCGACTAGAGCCAGCATGTGCACCCCGAAGGTCGACTGCAAAGGGGTGTGCTTATAGAGATTGTTCAGCACGACGTTGGCGTTCGCATCACGCTTCAAGGTGATGACGAGACGTGAGACCCTCCCGGCCGAGTCGTTCTGCACGCTGCTGATTCCGGTGAGGTCGCCCGCTTCGATGGCGTCCGCGATCTTCATCTCGATCCCTGCAACAGAGGTCTGATAGGGGATCTCGGTGACGATTATCTGGTCGGCGCCCGAACGCGATTCGGTGATCTCCGCCACCGCGCGCACCTTGACCGAACCGCGCCCGGTCCGGTAGGCGTCCAGCAGGCCGGCCCGACCGAGGATCAGGGCGCCGGTGGGAAAGTCCGGGCCCTTGACGAACCGCATCAGCTCGTCCGGCGTTGCCTCCGGGTTCTCGAGGATGTGGAGCGTCGCGTCGATGATCTCCGCGAGGTTGTGGGGCGGGATGTTGGTCGCCATTCCGACCGCGATCCCTTGCGAGCCGTTGACGAGGAGGTTCGGGAAGCGGGCCGGCAGGACGACGGGCTGCGCCTCGTTCCCGTCGTAGTTCGGGATGAAATCGACGGTCCCCTCGTCAATACCGTCGAGCAGCGCCAGTGCGAGCGGGGCCAGGCGGCACTCGGTGTAGCGCATGGCTGCGGGGCCGGCGTCGGGCCCGGGAGCACCAAAGTTGCCGTGGCCGTCGATGAGCGGATGTCGAAGGCTGAAGTCCTGGGCCATCCGGGCCAGAGCGTCGTAGATCGCCAGGTCGCCGTGCGGATGGAAACGGCCCATGACGTCACCCACGACCTTGGCGCATTTGGCATGCGGGCGATCCGGCCGTAGCCCCGTATCGGACATCCCATAGAGGATCCGGCGGTGCACCGGCTTGAGACCGTCACGAACGTCGGGAAGCGCCCGCGAGACGATGACCGACATCGAGTACTCGAGGAAGGAACGCTCCATCTCTTCCTGGATCTCGATCGGCTCGATGGCGCCGACCACCGGGCCAACGCCATCGTCCCCCGGTCCATGTGCACTCGAAGTGCCCGGGCTGTTCCCATTGCCTCGTACCATGAACCTCCACTGCCTCCGCTACTCGTCTCGGGATTGGGGCGCCCTCCGGTCCTGACCGACCGGGTGGCGCCGAGAATCAGATGTCCAGGAAACGAACGTCCTTCGCGTGGGTCTGGATGTAGGTGCGGCGCACGTCGACGTCATCGCCCATGAGGATCGAGCAGATGTCGTCCGCGATCGACGCCTGCTCCATCGTCACCTGCAGGAGGGACCGCAGGCCGGGGTCGATCGTGGTGTCGCGCAGCTCGGTGAAGTCCATCTCGCCCAGACCCTTCAGGCGTTGGAACTCCTTTGTGTGATTCGGATGTTCTGCGACGAACCGTGCCTTTTCGATGTCGTCTTTGAGGTAGACCTTCGCGTTGCCCACCAGGGTGGAGTACAGGGGTGGCTGGGCAACGAACACGTGACCTGCCTCGATGAGCGCCTTCATCTGGCGCATGAAGAACGTCAAGAGCAAGGTACGTATATGGGACCCGTCGACATCCGCGTCCGCGAGCAGGATGACCTTGTGGTAGCGGATCTTGGTCAGGTCGAAGTCCTCCGCCACACCCGCACCGATCGCCAGGATCAGCGCCTGGATCTCGGCGTTCTTTAGCATCTTGTCGACCCGGGCCTTCTCGACGTTCAGAATCTTGCCCCTGAGGGGCAGGATTGCCTGCGTACGGGGGTTGCGGGCATCCTGAGCGGTGCCGAGCGCCGAAAGACCCTCGACAATAAACAGCTCCGACTCGCGCGGGTCCCGTGATGAGCAGTCGACGAGCTTGCCCGGAAGTCCGGCGCCGTCCAAGGCGTTCTTTCGCCGAGTGAGGTCGCGGGCCTGGCGCGCGGCAACCCGGGCGCGTTGTGCCAGCAAGGCTTTCTGCACTATCTGGCTCGCCTCTTTCGGGTTCTCTTCCATCCATTCTGCCAGCTTGTCGTTCGTGGCCTTCTCGACAAGAGATCGGATCGAGACGTTGCCCAACTTCGCCTTGGTCTGTCCTTCGAACTGAGGATTCGTCATCCTCACTGACACGATCGCGGTGAGTCCCTCGCGGATATCCTCGCCGGTGAGATTGTCCCCGGATTCCTTGACGAGATTGCGCTGTCGCGCGTACTTGTTGACGACGTTGGTCAGACCCTTCTTGAAACCTTCCTCGTGCATTCCGCCCTCGCCGGTGGCGATCCCGTTCGCGTAGGAGTAGATGCTCTCGTAGTAACCGGTGTTCCACTGCAGGGCAACTTCGACCTCCTGGTCAGGCTCCGCCTGGAGAAAAGACGCCACCTTCCGGAAAAGGGACTCCTTGGAGGTGTTGAGGTGCTTCACGTAGTCGACGATCCCACCCGTGTAGCGATAGGTCTCCTCGGCCTGGTGCTCAGGGCGTTCGTCCTTGAAACGGATCTCGAGACCCTTATTCAGAAACGCCATGACCTGCAAGCGCTCGAGCACCGTTTGTGCCCTGAATTCCGTTTCTTCGAAGATCGTGGGGTCGGGCCAGAAGGTCACCAGCGTGCCCGTCCGGCCCCTGGGTGACGGCCCGACCACCTCAAGTGGGCCCTCCGGCCGACCGCCGTCGGCGAACTCCATCCTGTGCCGGTTGCCACCCCTGTCGATCTCGAGCACGAGCTTTTTCGACAAGGCGTTCACAACCGACACCCCCACGCCGTGGAGGCCTCCGGACACCTTGTAGCCTGAGCCTCCGAACTTGCCGCCGGCGTGCAGAACGGTAAGCACGACCTCCGCTGCGGTCTTGTCGTAGCCAGGGATCGGCTCAACGGGAATACCCCGGCCGTTGTCGATCACGCGACAACCGCCGCTCGCGAGCAGCGTCACGTCGATGCGGGTGCAGAATCCCGCCATTGCCTCGTCGACGGAGTTGTCGACTACTTCCCAGATCAGGTGATGAAGGCCAGTGGGCCCGGTCGAGCCGATGAACATGCCCGGTCGTAACCGGACAGGCTCCAGGCCCTCGAGCACAGTGATGTCCTCCGCCTCGTAGGAAGCGGGCTCCACCGGCTTTGGAACCACGTTGTTGCACTCCTTCTCGTAATCCACATCGCTGGGCCTCTCGGTACCAGTTTCCTTACCGCTGTCCAAGCCCATAGGCGCGACCTTCCAACGATGGCGGACGAACCAGGCCGGAGATGGACCCTTGACGGAGGCGGGTACGACTCCCGACGATGCTCACAGTCTACCTGCGCGAGCGGGGCACCACACGTACGCTGAGACGTTTTGGGGCCATATCCCCGAGCTCTGCTGACAGGCGGGCAAGCACCGCTGAGCCTGCAAGCTCCAGCTCAGTCGCCCAGGCGGGATGGTCGACCGAAAGCACGAGCTCGCCGGCACGGACCAGCTGCGGGTGCACCTGTCGCGCGACCTCCGGACCGACGATCGCCTCCCAACAGCTGGTCACACGACCGAGGATGAGGGCGTCTTCCATGCCACGTTGACGCAGCAACCGAGCAACGGCAGCACCGATCGGCACCGCCGAGGCTGTCTCCGCCTCTGAGCCGCCAGGACCGGCCCCGGTCGATTCCCCATGTGCACGACCCGGCTCAGCCCAGGGACGGCTCACCGGTCAAGCCTACCGTCGACCAATCGCACGACGAGCTTGGGCGCCGCCCCCGGCGGCAGCTCCCCCGCAGTTGTCAAGAGGGCCTGCCCTTCGGGCAGCTCGCCCACGAGTGCCCTGGCTGTCCCCTCGTCGAGTTCGGAAAAGGCGTCATCCAACAGCAGCACGGGCGTTGCGCCGGCGATGGTGGTCATGAGGCGATGACTCGAAAGACGTAGCGCAAGTGCGACGCAGCGTTGTCGACCTTGCGAAAGTCTGGTGCGAGCGTCAAGACCACCAGCCTCGATCTCCACGTCGTCGCGCTGCGGGCCGACAGTCGTCGTTGCCCGCCTCAGGTCTTCGCGACGTGCTCCGGCTAGGGCTTCGCCCAATGTCCCCTCCCAGGAACGGACATAACGCATACTGAAACCACCGGCTTGGGCAGCAAGGATGGAGAACGCTTCAGCGGCGTAGGGCGACAGCGCCTCCACCATCCCGGCGCGGGAGTCGGCCAGGCGCTCCCCGAGCTGTGCCAGACGGTCGTCCCAGATGTCGAGAGTGGTCGCCGCTTCTGAATCGAGCCGACCACCGAGCTGGCGCAAGAGAGCGTTGCGGTGCCGCAGAACGCGGTCCAACCCCGAGCGGTCGGCACCCAGCCGTGGATGGGACTTGGCGAGCACGTCGTCGACGAAGTCACGGCGTCCACTGGGAGAACCCTTTACGAGGGCGAGGTCGTCGGGGGTGAACAGCGTCGTTCGGAGCACTTCGAGAAGTCCACGGGTACCTGGCACCCTCTGCCCATTGTGCCAGGCGCGATCGCGCCGTCCCGGTACGACCTCGACCTCGACCTCGACCTTGCGCTTGCCGGCCATGACGTCACAGTGCACAGCGGCCTCGGTCGCACCCTGGCGCACGATGGCCTCGCGGGGGGCGCCTCTGAAGGACTGGAGCGTCGAGCTATAGACGATCGCTTCGAGGAGGCTGGATTTCCCCGCCCCGTTCTCACCCTGTATGACTGTCAGCCCGTCCACTGCAGGACGGAGCTCAACAGCTTTGAAGTTGCGGAAATCACGCAACTCGAGCCGCAGAATCGCCGTCTCGTTCATGCGGACTTCCTGTTTGTGCTCAGGACACCTTCACTGGCATGAGGAGATACCGGTACTCGTCCTCACCCTCGCCGCGCACCAGGGCCGGCTTGCCTGGATCGTTCACTTCCAGGATCAGTGTGTCGGCACGAACCGCCTCAACGCCGTCCAACAAGTAGGCGGGATTGAAAGCCACCGTCAGATCGTCGCCCTCGAAGTCTCCTTCGACGCTCTCCTCGGCCCGGCCGCTCTCCGGCGTGAGCACGGTGAGGTCCACGCCACCTGAATGAAGGGCCAGCCGTACCGGTGTCGTGGCGTCTTTGGTGTCCCTGACAACGAGCCGGACCCTTCGCAGCGCAGCTTCGAGATCGTCACGAGCGACGTGGAGGTGATAGGCGTAGGAAGCGGGGATCAAGCGGTCGACCTCAGGGAACTGACCCCGGAGGAGCCGCGTGGTGATTCGGACGTCAGCGAGGTCAAAAACCGCGTCCAGATCGCTGTGACGGAAGACAATCGTCCCCGCCCCGTCCGTCTTGCCACCAGAAGCCAGGCGTTGCACCTCGGCGAGCGCCTTCGCCGGGACGAGCACGTGTCCGCCCGGTTCGACAATCGTCATCCCGGCGAAATCGCGGAACGCCAGACGGTACGAATCGGTCGCGATCAGTCTCAGGCCCCCTTCGGTCGCAACCATAAGCACTCCCGTCAGTTGTGGCGCCCGCGAATCGTCGACGAGTGCCGCCCGGACCACCTGTCGCAACCCATCAGCAAAAACCACTCCTGGGATTTCGATCCCTTCCTGTTCTGGCACCCCCAACCGCGTGATCTCAGCCCCAATAGCGACCCTGACGAGGAACTCGGCACGTCCTGAGGAGAACCGGACGTCCTCTTCGCCGGCAATGACGGTTACCGCCCCGGGTTCGAACGAGCGCACTATGTCGACGACGAGCCGGGACGGTACGAGCACTGTCCCGTCGGTGTCGCCGGCGACCTCGCAACGGGCTTCGATCACGAGGTCGGGATCAGAGCCGCATACCTCCAGATGTTGCCCACGCAGGTGCAGCTTCAGTCCGGCGACGCCGAAACTTGACCCGGAACGAGCGCTTGCTGCCCTCGATGCTGTGACGAGAGTCTCGAGAAGGGTGTCACGATCGGCACGGAACTTCACGGAATGCTCTACTCCTTTCGAATTAGAGAGAAATACAAACAGGAGTAGTAGGTCCTGGGGATTGTGGATAGCCCAGGCTTCTTCCTGTTCGGGAGGGTTGCACCATCGGCGGGGTTATCCTCCGATCGCACAGCTCGTCGTTGGTCGTCGTCAGGACCTGGGGACCAACGGGCTGGTCGTCCACTGTTACAAGCGTGTTATCCACAGATCATAAACCGTTCTTGATTTGGACGCTCAGCTCTGTGACCTGGTCATATACCTGCCGACGCTCTTTCATGAGGGCAGAGATCTTTTCGACTGCGTGGATAACAGTCGTGTGATCCCGATCACTGAATTCTCGTCCGATAGCCGGATAGCTGAAGTCCGTGAGCTCGCGGAACAGGTACATCGCGATCTGTCGGGCTATGACGAGCGGTCGTCGCCGGCTCGGCCCAATCAGTTCTTCCACGCTGAAACCGAAATGACGGGCACTGATCTCGAGGATCTGGCCCGCGGTGATCTGCCGGGGTTGCTTGGAACCGACGAAGTCGGCGAGAACGAACTCGGCGAGCTCGCGTGTGAGCAGTTGCCGGTTCAAGCTGGCGTAAGCCGTCACACGGATGAGCGCACCCTCGAGTTCTCGGATGTTCTCCTTGACCTTTGTGGCGATGAGCTCGAGCACATCGTCGCTGACGACCGCATGCTCGTGCTCAGCCTTGGTACGCAGGATGGCGATGCGGGTTTCCAACTCAGGAGGCTGAATATCGGTTGTGAGCCCCGACAGGAGCCTGCTACGGAGGCGGTCCTCCAAGGTTGCGATCGCGCGCGGGGCTCGATCGGAGGTGAGGACGATCTGCTTGGAGGAGCCATAGAGGGAGTTGAAGGTGTGGAAGAGCTCCTCTTGCAGCGACTCTTTCTTGTCCATGAATTGCACGTCGTCGATGAGAAGCAGGTCGCACTCGCGATAGCGCCTGCGGAACGCCCCCATGTCGTCTTTTGCACGGAGCGTCTCCACGAACTCGTTCATGAAGGTCTCGGTAGAAACGTAACGGACCCTCATCCTCGTGAAGTTCTCGCGTACGTAGTTGCCGACCGCCTGGAGCAGATGGGTCTTGCCAAGGCCGGCCGCGCCGTAGACGAAGAGCGGGTTGTACGAGCGAGCGGGCGCCTCGGCTACCGAGAGTGCCGCCGCGTGAGCAAAGCGGTTGGAGGGCCCGGTGACGAAAGCGTCGAAAGTGTATTTCGGGTTCAGGGGGACGTCGTCAGCGCTTGACCCGTCTTTGGGGCGTACCGGAACGGCCCTCCCGCCATTGTGCTGAACAGCGTGGACCGACACCTGCTCCTCGGGGTTCAGTTGAGCAAGCTCTCTACCTGTCGCTACCTCCTCGGGAGCGGGGTCGTCGATCTGCACGTCGAAGCGGAAAGGAACCTCTTTGCCCGAGCTGTCGAGGAGAGCGTCGTGCACCAGACCGCGAAACCGTCCTTCCAGACGGTCACGAACCACGCCACTGGGCACAGAAAGGACCAGGATCCCGTTCGTGACCGCCACCGGTCGGATAGCGGAGAACCACGCGCGCCAGGTCGCCTCAGACACCTGCGAGCGCAAAGCGTCCGAACAGTCATTCCACAGTTGCTGTGCTTCTGTCACCAGCTCGAGGCCCTCCGGTCAAGAAGTTCTCCACACCAGCATCCACAGGTGTGGACGGCGGGGCGAGCTCGCAGGGTGTGAGGCGAATCGTACAGCCCCTGTGCCACGCTTGCCTGAGGACGGCCGCTTGGTCAGGACCAGGATCTTGCGCTAAATTACCCCGGCCGGTCCCTGCTGTCTGGTGGACCTGTGTTTTCGCGCGCCAGATGCAGAGAACGTCTAGGCGGGTCGATTGCACCTGCTTCACCGGACCGTCGCCGCGTCGGCAGACACCAAAAACGCGCGGCACCGGAACGACGAAACGAGGCTGAGATGAAGCGGACGTTCCAACCCAACACCCGCAAGAGGTCAAAGAGACATGGTTTTCGCCATCGGATGGCGACGCGCGCGGGCCGCGCGGTTCTGAAAGCGCGCCGGCGCCGCGGACGCGTCCGGCTGTCAGCTTGACGCACAGCACGGCACCTTTGCGACTCCCGAAGAACAATGGGCAGTGAGTTGCCAGTTCCTGGTGAGGCGCATCACGTGCCGCGCCCTCGGGCGGTGCATGGCCGCCGCGTTTTCGCCGAACTGCGCCGCTCAAGGCGAAGGGTCTTCGCCGGGCCGGTGAGAGTACAGTTTCTGCCCGTAACCGAGCCCGAAGATGTCAGGCGCGTTGCCTTCGCTGTGCCCCGTAAGGTAGGAACCGCCGTCGAGCGAAATGGCTGCCGTCGTCGGTTGCGGGCGGTAGTGGCCGAGAACGTGGCGTCGATCCCCGCGGGGACCTATCTCGTAGCCATTGACCAGGGAGTTCGCGACCTTCCGTTCCAGGAGCTGAGGGCAAGAGTGATCGAAGCGATGCAGCGGGCGAGCCAGTCAGGTGCCCGATGAGCACTGTCAAGGCGGAACGAACGCCGCCCGCCAGGCTGTTGTTGCTCTGCCTGGGTGCCTACCAGGCCTTGCGCGCCGGCCGTCCGTCACCATGCCGCCTGGTCCCCTCCTGCTCGGCCTATGCCGTTGAGGCGATAGAGCTGCACGGTTCATTGCGGGGAAGCTGGTTGGCCATCAAGCGTGTCGCCCGCTGCCGACCTTTCGGTAGCCGGGGCTTCGACCCGGTTCCGAGCTGAGGCCAGACATGCTGTTCGCCGCCGCCACCCACACCGCAAAAGCCGGGACCTCCATCGTCGGCACCGTCCTGCACCCGATCTTTGTTCTCGTCGGATACGTTCTCGCTTTCTTCTACGGGCTCATCCCGAACTACGCCGTAGCAATCGCATTGCTCACCATCGCGGTGATGATCGTTGTCTTCCCTCTCACACGCGCAAGTGCCCGCTCCATGATGCGGATGCAGCTTCTGGCGCCGGAGATGAAGAAGATCCAGGCGCGTTACAAAGCCAAGCCCGGGATGCCCGCCCTTGAGAGGCAAGAGCTCCGTCAGAAGATGAACGAGGAGGTGATGGCGCTCTATCGCGAGAACGGAGTGAACCCGACGGGCGGGTGCTTGCCGATGTTCCTCCAGTTCCCGATCCTGATCGTCCTCTATGACGTTGTCAGGGGTCTCGCCAAGACCGCTGACCTCCTCAACGCCCGGGGTCAGAAGATCTACAAACACGGTGTACTTCAGGTCAAGGCAACACCTCAGAACATCCCGAAGACCAGCCGGATGTACCGGGACCTTGTCGCGGCCCACGGTCAGATGCATGTCTTGGGGATCAACCTGGCGGATTCGGTGCGAACGCATCAGCCGCACATAGTGGACGTCCTCCCCTACGCGCTGCTCGTGTTGATAGCCGTCGGTCTCCAGTACGTGTCGATCTGGCAGGTAACGAACCGCAACCCAGCTGCCGCGGCGTCAAACCAGCAGATGCAACAGATGCAAAAGTACATGCCACTCCTCTTCCTGGTGCTCTACATAGCGCTACCTGCAGGCGTCGGTGTCTACTTCATTGTTTCGAGCCTGTTTAGGGTCGGTCAGCAGGAGTGGATGTACAAGCATGACCCGACGATCGTGAAAGCCATTCAGGAACTGACCAAACGCAAACATGCGGAGGCGCTCAACCCCAGTCCGGACGCCGTCGACACCAGGAGTGCCGGGGCGCGGGATGCCGCAGCGGGCAAAGGCTTTCTTGCGAGAATGCGCGAAGCAAGTGGGAACACGGGCTCGCCGGGGGCCACGCAAAGGTCCACAGGGGCAAGCGGGCCCAAGCGCGCTTCCAGCGCTTCCAAAGTGCCGGTCAGCCAGAACGGTTCCAAGAACGCTGCACCCGCGAAGAGGCCAGGTCCGCAGGCGTCCAGGACTGCCAGCTCTGGTGGTGGCGCGAAGTCACAACCTCGGGCGAGGGACAAGCGACCGCGAAAGGGCCGATAGCCCGTGGAATGGGTCGAGATGACGGGAAGAACGGTCGAGGAAGCTGTCGAAGCAGCTCTCGAACAGCTCGGTGTGGCCGAGACGGATGCCGAGATCGTCATCGTCGAGGAGCCGAAATCGGGTATGTTCGGTCTTCGGCGTAGTGGTGCCAGGATAAGGGCTCGGGTGCGCCCGATTCAGCCCAGGGCAAAAAGGCCCTCGCGCCGGCCGCGAGCCCCGTCGGGTGTCAATGAGCGCGGGCATCGTAGACAGGCAGCTCACCCCGAGAGTCCGACGCGCAAGACCACCGACAAAGACCAGGGCGAAGAAGACCGCGGCAAAACTGTTTCGAGCTCAGCTCCGGGAACTAACCGTGGTCAGCCCCGCCAAGATCAGGGGTCGGGCCAGAATGGTTCGCGGAAGGCTCGCTCGCGTGCTGGGCACGAAGTCGCAGGAGCGACCGATGGGGAGGCGGGTGCGGCCGGCACTCCGACGACAGCCGCTCGCTCACGGTCGCGCTCCCGAGGCCGTGGTGGCCGCGGGCGTGTGGCGAGCGGCTCGAATGAGACCGGCGACGAGTCTTCAACTGGAGCCGGTCGTGGCACAGGATCACCTAAGGAGGCGCAGATGAGCATCGAGACCCAGCAGGAGCTCGCAACCGACTTCGTGCGGGAGGTCGTCGCCCGGTTCGGAATTGCTGCCACAACCACTGCACGCCGGACCGAGGACGACGACATTCACATAAGCGTGGACGGGGACAACCTCGGGCTCCTGGTAGGCCCGAAGGGTGCGACTGTTGAGGCTCTGCAGGAGTTGACGAGGACAGTCGTCCAACGGCACACGGAGGAGCACACCAGCAGGATTGTCGTGGACGTCGGCGGTTACCGCGAGCGCCGAGCTGCTGCTTTGCGCCAATTCGTGCTCGAAGCCGCCGCGGACGTACTGCGAACGGGCGTACCCGAGGCGCTGGAGGCAATGTCTCCATCGGACCGGAAGGTCGTGCACGACACGGTCAACGAGCTTGAAGGATTGGAGACGAGTTCTGAGGGGATCGAGCCGCGACGCTATGTTGTCATCCGCCCGGCATCCGCCCTCGCATCCCAGGATCCGGCCGCCTCTCTGCTGGAAGGCGACGGTGACATCTCCGAGGAGCCGGAAGACCTGAGCTGAATGGGAGTGCCGCAGGCTCGCCTCTGGCCTATTTGCCAGGTAGAGGCTGAACCATGAGCCTGACCAATGATCAGGGCCGTCTGGAGGTGGTGCTCGCCGAAGCACGGCACCGGTCACTGACAGGCAACCTGCCATTCGCCGTGCAGAAGGCGCACTCGGAAGAGTTTCTTCGGGTCCTGTTGATGGAGCTAGTCGACGGTCCCGTTCTCGAGCTCGGATCAGGCGGCGGGTTGCCGGGCCTCGTGCTGGCGGTCGAGAACCGAGACCTTTGTCTCGTCCTGCTCGATTCCACGCAACGCTCGGCTGACTTCTTGAGATGGGCGGTCGAGGAGCTCGGGTTGTCCTCGCGCGTCGAGGTCGTGAATGCTCGAGCCGAAGAGTTCGGGCACGAGGAGAGATACCGCGGACGTTTTGCAGCGGTGGTTGCCAGGAGCTTCGGTCCGCCCGCTGTGACGGCTGAATGTGCGGCGCCATTCCTCCAGGTCGGCGGACGGCTGATAGTTTCCGAACCGCCTGGGAAAGACTCGCGCACATCCGGTACCCCGTCGCTTCCGAACGCGACGCGGTGGCCCGTCGAGGGCTGCCAGAAGCTCGGTCTGGCACCTGAGGTCGGCGTGAGACATAAGTTCGGTTTCGCCGTACTCCGGCAGGTATCTCAATGCCCGGACCGCTATCCTCGCCGGCCCGGGATCCCGGCCAAGCGGCCGCTCTTTTCTGAAACGCCACGAGCGCAGGTAACGCCTCGATAGTGTTAGCTCCGATGACAACGGCAGGCTTCGAGCTGGTCTGCGAGATCGAGCCTGCTACTCGGCCGGACCTCAAGCACGTGAGGCACCAGATCGGCGTCCTGAGCTCGATCGCCGGGACCTTTCTCATCCCGGACAACCACATCGGCCGGGCGACGGTCTCCAGTGTCGCCGTCGCTCATGAGGTCGAGGCGATGGGTGGTCGTTCCATCGCCTGTCTGAACGCAAGGGACCGCAACCTGCTCGGTTTCCAGCGGGACCTCCTGACGGCGGAAGCTTATGGAGTGGACCAGTTCCTCTTGGTCCGTGGAGACGAACCAAGAGTGGGCCGGCGGACGAGCGAGCTGACGGTTCGGACAATGCTGACCGAAGCCCGGGCATTCGAGAGCACCCTAGGTTTCTCCGGCGGCCGGAAGTTGCGGCTGGGCGCGGCGACGGGCCTCGGCGACCTCCCTGCCTGGAAACGAGAGGCGGATTTTCTTTTCGTGCAGGTCGGTTTCTCTCTCGACGCATTGTTGCGCTGGAACGACAGAGTACGGCCGGAGATGGCCGTTTACGCGGGCGTCATAGTCCTGGCCAGTTCCTCTATGGCTCGAAGTTTGGCAAAGACGATTCCCGACATTGTCATCCCGGGCGAGATTGTCGACCGGGTTGACCGGGACCCCAAGGCCGGGATCGACATCGCCTGTGAACTCTTGCTGGCCATCAGGGAGTCCGGGGCTTTCCAGGGCGTCCACCTCATTCCCGTATCGCGCTACCGGCCTGTCGCTGCCCGGCTCGAACCGATGCTTCATCGCGCGTGATCTGCGGGTGACTCCAAGAGCCCTGGTCGGTCACTGGGTCCGGCCCGGCGCGCGCGTTATGCTCCCGATTGAGTCCGTCCTGTTCTCCCCGGGCAGCTGCTTCCAGCCGTTCGGTCAGCAGAATGTTTCACGTGGAACAGTCCCCCTTGAACCGAAGGTGTGATGAACGACCCAGAGGACGACGAGGATCGAAAAGATCAGGTCGAGCTCGAGAAGCTCATGTCCGGTACCCCCACCGGGCTCAAGACTTCCGAAGCCCGGCTGGCACGAGGAAAGAATAAGCAGCCCACAGTGGTCCGGTCGCTGCCGAGAGTTATCGCGGTAGCCAACCAGAAGGGAGGCGTCGGCAAGACGACCACCACTATCAACCTTGGTGCCGCCCTCGCCGATCTCGGGTACAGAGTATTGATCATCGACCTGGACCCACAGGGGAACGCCACGACCGGGCTCGGGATCGAGGGTCGAAACTTTGACTACTCGATGTACGACGTTCTTCTTCGTGACGTCGCACTCGAGGATTGTGTCGAGCCGACCAGCATCAAGAATTTGTTCCTGGCACCGGCAACGATCGACCTGGCCGGAGCCGAGATCGAGCTCGTTTCGGTTTTCAGCCGGGAGCTTCGTCTGAAGCGCGTGCTCGCTCCGATCCGGGAGGATTTCGGCTACGTCTTAATCGACTGCCCACCTTCCCTCGGGCTGATAACTGTCAACGCCCTTGCAGCGGCAAGCGAAGTACTCGTGCCAATCCAATGCGAGTACTACGCCCTGGAGGGACTTGGTCAGCTGCTCAGAAACGTCGAGCTTGTTCGAGGCAACTTGAACCCCGAACTCGAGGTTTCGGCAATGGTGCTGACGATGTACGACTCACGGACGAGGTTGGCCGATCACGTGGTCGAGGAGGTCCGTACCCATTTTGGAGACGCTGTCTGCAGAAATGTGATTCCACGCACAGTACGGATCTCCGAATCACCCTCGTTCGGTGAGCCCATCACAGTCCATTCGCCTGCATCAAGAGGCGCCATTGCCTATCGCGAGCTAGCAAAGGAGGTCAGCGGTGGTCCGGCGTAGCGGTCTGGGCAAGGGTCTCGGGGCGCTCATCCCGCCGACACCCGGCGTTTCTACCGGGTCCATGCTGCGTGAAGTGCCACTCGCGCGGATCCGTCCGAACCCGTACCAGCCCCGTAACCAGTTTGGCGAGCAGGGCTTGTCCGCGCTTGTTGATTCGATCAAGTCGGTGGGCATTCTTCAGCCGATCATCGTGCGTGAGGTCGGACCGGATGAGTACGAGCTGATCGCAGGAGAACGCCGCTTTCGCGCGGCGCGGCGTGCTGGACTGCAGTCGATACCGGCGCTCGTCCACGTGGCCGACGACGCCCTGAGCCTCGAAGAAGCCCTCGTGGAGAATCTGCACCGTGAGGACCTCAACCCCCTCGACGAGGCAGGTGCATACCAGCAGTTGATCGAAGAGTTCAACCTGACACACGAGGAAGTGGCTCGCAAGGTCGGCCGGTCTCGGGCGGGCGTCACGAACGCCCTACGACTTATCCAGCTTCCTCCGACGGTGCAGCGATACGTCCGGGATGGCCAACTGAGCGCTGGTCACGCACGCGCACTGCTTGGCACACCGGACCGGATCTTGCAGGAGCGGCTCGCCGCCGAAGCGGTCCACAACGGCCTTTCGGTGCGCTCGCTGGAAGATCTTGTCCGAAACGAGCTCCGACGGGCGCAAGCGGAAGAAAGCGGCCCCGAAGGGGCGCTCGATGACCCCTCCGACCAGAGCGGCGGACCCGCCGTAGAGCATGGAGCGTCGCCTGGGACCCCGGAGCCGAAGCTGGGCCGATCGCTGCGGCCGCCAGGTGTGCACGATCTCGAGGAGCTCCTCGAGGACCGCCTGAACACACGCGTCAAAGTGGACATGGGCGGCAAGCGCGGCAAACTCGTGATCGAGTTCGCCACGCTGGACGACCTGGAACGGATTTACCGCGTGATTGTTGGCGAGACCTTAACCTGAGGTGGATACACCCATGGGCTGGGTCCGTCTAAGGCGGGGTCATCCCCAGGCTGTGAATTTGTGCACAAGACGAGGGAAAGTTGGAATCGTGACATCTTTTCCCTGGTAAAGGCACGTTTCTCTGCCGTAGCACCGCCCGAAGTTTACTTTCCCGTTACCTTCTGGACCTCTACTGTTGGTCCAAGTTGATCCACAACCTGTGCATGAGGTTGTGGATCACGTCATTCTTCGCTGGTGGTCAGCCAAAGTTCAAGGGACTGCTGAACCGCTCTTGCTATGCCTGAGGTCTTCATTGCCACCTGGTGCGGAGCACCCAATTCGAGCACAACGGCAGGCATGACGGTTCGTCGGAGGATTACGTCGGCCATGCCGTGCGCTCCGTCCTCCGGCATGTCGAGCCTGTTCGCTGCGGCTTGCAAGAGCAGTTCAGCGAGGTGTCGGCTGGCGGCCGATTCGTAGCGAAAGCCCCGGTAGAAGTATGTCTTGACCGATTCATGGCTTGGTTCCAGCCGCAGGCCGATGTAACAGTCGACCTGTGCCGTATTCGCGGCTTGCGCCTGCGCGAGCGGGTCGGGATCGTGCAACTCGAGAGACTGTGCCCCGGCGCGCAAGAGGGCGCGATGGACTGCTGCCACACCGGTTGCGAACCCCCCCTCCTCTCCGACGGCTATCTTCTTGCAACTCAGCGTGGCCGGTGCCGCGGCGACCCTGAGTTGTTCTCGCAACGGGCTCACGAGATCACTACCTCCCCGGACCGGCGCCACGCGCTTGAGCTCCGACAACGTCACCGGCCCGCAGATCCCGTCTGTCAAGAGACCCATATTGTGCTGGAACTCGGTGATGGCGGCGTGGGTGTTGTCGCCGAAGATCCCGTCGACTCCTCCCGGATCGAACCCAAGACCGCTCAGCCGCCGCTGCACTTCAGCGACGTCGTCTCCTTGCAGCATGGGGCTGTGACGGTAAAGCAGTCGGTCACCGAGACGAAAGCCAGCCTCGACAAGGCTCGACCAAGTTTCGTGATCGCAGACGCCGTCCCCGCGAAGGCCTCGTTGGCCTTGGAACATCTGCACAGACGCCGCCGTCCCGGGGCCGTAGGCGCCGAGCTGGTCGTCTCCGTGCTCGAAACCGAGCCTCCCGAGCCTCTCCTGCAGGTCAACCACAGCTCTGCCCGAGTCGCCCTCATGAAGTGGGAGGAGGTCTTCCCGGGGAGACGCCGTCCGTGGACGGCTCACAAGCTGGACCTCTGGGGCACTTCGGTCATCTCGGACATCGTAGGAGATGCCGGACGAACTCTGGTAGTACGAAGAGCCGTCGAATCACGGCAGTTCTTGTGTCAGAGAAGAGGCTCGAACTCCGACATGATCTGCGACTTGCTTCTTGCGCCCACGATCCGGGCCTGCGTCTCGCCGTTCTTGAACAGCAGAAGCGTGGGGATGCTCATCACCTGGAAGCGCTGCGCGGTACGCGGATTGTCGTCGACGTTCAGCTTCGCCACCTTGAGCTTGCCGCTGTGCGCGCTGGCGATCTCGTCGAGAATGGGGGCCACCATCTTGCAAGGGCCGCACCATTCAGCCCAGAAGTCAACGACTACAGGGATGTCCGAAAGGCCAACTGCCTCATCAAAAGTGTCGTCACTGACCGTGATGACGTCGTTCATGCCAATCTCCTTGTGTGTCAGGTCTGTGCGAGCGATGAGAGGTACCGCTCGGCTTCAATTGCCGCCATGCAACCGGAACCGGCTGCGGTGACAGCCTGCCGGTAGACATGATCCTGGACATCGCCGCACGCGAGAACGCCCGGGACGTTGGTCTTTGTGCCTCCGTGGGTGACGAGATAGCCCGCCTCATCAATCTCGAGCTGTCCAAGGAACAGTTCCGTGCTTGGTGCGTGCCCGATGGCTACGAAGACACCGTCGGCGGGGACATCGGACTCCTCGCCAGAGTTGACGTCCCTTATCCGCAGTCCCGTTACGCGGTCGTCGCCAAGCACATCGACGACGACCGCGTCGAAGCGGAAGGCGATCCTGTCATTCAGGAACGCCCTGTCCTGCATGATCTTGGATGCGCGAAGCTCCTTACGACGATGCACAACGGTCACTGAATCTCCGAACTTCGTAAGGAACAACGCCTCTTCGAGAGCGGAGTCACCACCGCCCACGACGACGATCCGCTTGTCCCGAAAAAAGAAGCCGTCGCAGGTCGCACACGTCGAGACCCCATAGCCCAGCAGTCGGGACTCGTTCTCGAGGCCGAGCATCAGCGAGCGGGCGCCGGTCGCGATGATCAACGTCCTAGTCCTCAGTGTCGGCTCGGGCGCATTTCGATCGCCGATCCAGACACTGAAGGGCGCGGAGGACAGGTCGACCCTCGACGCCCGTTCCGTCAGTATCTCAGCGCCGAATCGCTCAGCCTGGGCCCGCATCGAAACCATGAGCTCGGGACCCAGTACCCCATGGGCAAAGCCCGGGAAATTCTCGACTTCAGTCGTCAGCATGAGCTGGCCGCCCGGCTGATCACTCGACGACGAAGGCTCACCCTCCAGCACGAGCGGCCGGAGATCAGCTCGCGCGGCGTAGATCGCAGCCGTCAAGCCGGCAGGGCCTGAGCCGAGAATCACTACGTCGCGAATCGCGCCGGACTCCATCTGTGTCGCTTCCCTTCGTATCGCCCACCGGCTAGCTCCGGCTGTGGCGCATCCTGGAGGTCAACGTCCCCATCACCACGAAGATTCCACCCATCAACAGATAGCTCGCCCACACGCGCTGATCGAAGACCTCATTGTTGAGGAGGCGGATGAGACCGATGACGAGCGCGATGAGGACGAAGATCACAACTGAGAAGGCCAACGCGCCGAAGATTGCTGCGCGGACGAGCTTCTCCACCGGCCGCACGGTGTGGTCACGGACGAGCTCGACGAGCTGTCCGACCTTCTCGGTCAGTTGTGCAGCCCAGTCGTCTTTGGGAGCCGGCTCAGAGGACATGCCCCGTAGGTTAGCCGTCTCTGGTTTCCGAGAGCCGATAGCAGATGCCCATGCAGCGGGGCCCGGCGTGGGTCCCGATTACCGGGCCTATGTAGTTGATGAGGATCTCCTCGCGGGGATATATACCGGCGAGCATGCCCAAGAAGACCTCGAGATCGGGTGCAGCGGCATGTGCCACCGCCAGGCCGTCCAACTTGCCAGCTTGCTTCAGCTTGTTGACGAGGTATTCGAGTGAGCCCGCACGTGTCCGCTGTCGCGACTCGGCTTCGGCCACTCCGTCGCGGATCTCGATGATCGGCTTGATCGACAACAGCGATCCCAAGAGCGCCTTCGCCGCCCCGATCCGGCCCCCCTTGCGCACATTGTCCATGGTGTCGAGCGCCCCGAACACTCTTATTCTCGGGACAACGGCGCGGGCAGCCGCTTCGGTTGTGCCGAGGTCTTCAGTGCTTCTCGCGACCTTGGCTGCTTCGAGCACGACCATCGCCTCGCCCAAGGTCACGGTGCGGGTGTCAACCACCCGCACCTCGATGCGTTCCCGCACTTCGTCGGCACCGGCACAAGCGGCTTGATAGGTCGAAGACAGGCCCGCCGAGAGCGTTAGGCACACAACACCGGTGCAGCCGTCATCTGCCGCTTGTGTAAAGCGTTCTGCGAAGGCTCCCGGCGATGGAGCGGAAGTCTCGGGCAAAGCAGCAGTTATGGCACAGCGACGCCAAAACTCCGCGGGCTCGATCAACCTCATCTCGTCGGGTCCCCAGTCCCCGAGTCGGACGTCGAGGGGCACGATCCGGATGTCATGTTCCACAACGAGATTCGCGGGGATATCCGCCGCGCTATCGGTGACGACTCGGATTCCTGCCATGACGTCCCTTTCCTGCAATCGCGTGCCTCCGCCTGGAAGTTTGCCAGCTGACAAGGGTCCCGGCGAGTCCCGCCGCAAGCCCGTAGGTGATGATGCCCGCCAGGACACTGGCGAAGACACGCACCAGAAGCCCAATTCCCTGGTCCGACCCGACACCCGCGAGCACCAGAGCGACGACAAATGCCATGACGAGCGAGCAGATCACCGTTCGCGACACGTAGCGGCCCACTGCGAACCCGCCCAGTCCCCCTACCCGATTCCTGAGCACGACCAGGGCTGCAACCGCGGAGACGGTGTAGGCGACACTGAGTGAGAGCGCCAGTCCCTTCGCCCCGAGGGTGCTACGGAACCCGAAGGCCAGCAGGACGTTGAGCCCGTTCTCCAAGAGGTAGAGGAAGAAGGGAGTGCGTGTGTCCCGCATCGCCTGGAAGGCGAGGATTGCGAGCAGGTATGTGCAGAACCCGGGCAAACCCAACGCAAGCAGCTCCAGCATTGTCGCCGTCAGGTGTGCTCCGCTCAGGTGGTGCGCGGTTCCCGCACCCAAGGAGATGAGAGAGATGGCAGGCTGGGCCAGGAGCAGGTAGCCGACGACGGCCGGGATCACGCCTGCCATCGTGCGGCGAAGACCGAGCCCGAACTCTTGGGTGAAACCGGCGGTATCCCCTTTTGTAAAACGCGATGCCAACACGGGGGCCATCGTCGTCATGACCGAGACGGCGACGATCCCGAAGGGCAGCTGGAAGAAGATCGAAGCGTACGTATAGGCGGTGAGAGAAGCCGTACCTATGTTCACAGCAATCGCCGACACGACAAAGACAGCCAGTTGATTGGCGATGACGAACCCGAAGGTCCAGCCGGAGAGGTTGACGATCTCTCGCACGGCGGGGTCGCTCGGACTCCAGCGCGGGCGTATTCGCAGCCCACAGCCCAGCAGGCTCGGCACCAGGGCGCCGGCTTGGATCACAACCCCGAGAGTCGTTCCGATACCGAGTAGCAACAGCAGCCGATGGTCGTGTTGAACCGCGGCGAGGTTGTGGGTATGGCCGACCGCGACGAAGGCCAGGAGGATGCCGATGGCGACGATGTTGTTGAGAACGGGGGCGTAGGCGGGCGCCGAGAAGCGCCGGGCGGTGTTCAGCACGGCCGTCATCAGGCTGATGGCGCCGTACGCGAGAAGCTGCGGCGAGAAAAGCCTCAGGAGATAGGTGGCCACCTGGCGTTCGGCGACGATCCCCGGACCGTGGCTACCTACGGTGTACAAGTCGATTATCAAAGGAGCGGCGAGAAAGAACACGACGGTTGCGATCAGCAGCAGGCAGGCGGCCAACGTCAACACGGCCGAGATCGAATCGACCGCTTCCTGCTCCGAACGCGTCGCCAGGCGCGAGACGAAGACCGGGACGAATGTTGCAGTGAGGATTCCGCCCAGCACGAGATCGTGCACGATGTTCGGCGTGTTGTTGGCGAGGTTGAACGAGTCTGAAAGCGTCGAGTACCCGAGGGCGTAAATTGCGACGAGGATGCGAAGCAGTCCGGTTACTCGCGAAATGAGGGTGCCGACCGCGACATAGGCGGTGGCAGTTCCCAGGCCGCGGCGAGAAGGCCTGGTACGGGCGCGGTCACCAGACGTTGCCGGAGCCGGAACAGGGGCTCTTTGCGCGGGACCCCGAATCCCTCTAAGCCCGGAGGGCGCGGGTATGCCCGGGAGCGTGCGCGGCAGGCGCCCTCGGTAGATCGTCCTTTGATTGTTGCGACCGTAGGAGCGGCGCCGCCTGTGCCTCACGAGGCCGGTTCCGCGACAGTGTCCGACGTCGGTTCGTGCTGATGGCTGCGGCCGCGTCGAGCAGCGTGGCGGCCTCGGCGCCGCGACGCGGACCGGAACCACCAGAACAGGAGAAAGGCCCCCGCGCCAGCGGTGAGGAAGATCGCGACACCCGAGATCGCCGTGGAGCGGATGGTGAACTCGGCGCTTGCCAGCTGGAGGAGACCACCGGGAGACACGAGCTGTAGCTGGAGGGTGGAATCGCCCGACGTGCGGGTCCCCACCCGGACGATGAAGCTGGTGGTGCCGTGCTTGAGCACGACCGGGACATCGGTCGATGAGGTCAGATTCGGACCCGAGACGAGGAGGATGACGTGAAGCGGCGTCCTCGCGGCCGAGGTGATGGCGATCGGCAGCCTGGCCGAGGACGAGGTCACTGTCACGGTGCGGCCCGCTGGCAGGCTGAGCTCGGAGCCGAGTTTGTCCATCATTGCCATGGGAGCCGCCAGGTATGCCTGGCGGGCGGCGGTATCCAGCCCGGCGGTCTCGGCCAGCAGGATCCCGTCATCGAGGGCGTTGAGCGTGGTCGTGTCGCCCGGGATGACCGAGGAGAGCTCCGCGAGCTGAGCCCGAGCCGCCTGCACCTCGCCGGAGGTGATCGACTCTCCGGTGAGCGTCGGGGTCGCGATCGAACGAACGGCAGGTGAGCAACCCGTGACGACGCTGGGTGGTTCCTGGCAGGTTCCCCGCGGGACTTGGAAGAGTTGACCGAGGGGAATCGTCGTGACGATTGGGCTGGAGGCGAGCCCCCGGAGCGCCGCGTTGAGGAATCCCGTCTTCGGCACCCAGGAGTCAGGAGCAACCAGGGCCACGCCTCTCGGTTGAGGGTAATCGGGTGAGTCGAAGTAGAGCTCGGCAAGGTCAGCCAGCAACTGTTGGGCCCCGAGGGCGGGGCTTCCCGGAGCACCCAGATGTGCCGCCAAGCCCGGGTCGGCTTGCAGACCTTCGACGGTCGAGCCTGAGATTCGAAACGGGGCCGACAACGTGTACGGCCACTGAGTTGCCGCTGGTTTGGAGTTCGGGACAGACTCGAGATTGTTCTCCGGGACGACGATGCGTGTAATGCCGTCGGAAACGAGATCTGCGATACCGCGAGCGCCGATCGGCGTGGTTGCGACGTATATGCCCGAGCTTGCGGACCCGCCGAGCACTTTCGCGAAGACCTGGTCACTGCGGGCGAACTGGCTCGCAAGGTCGCTCGCGAGACCGGCGCGGATCAGCCGGGTCGGATTGACGGCACTGAAGGGCCCGCCCACGACTACGTCCGGATTGACGGTGAGCGCGTGGGCGAGCTTCGCGTTCTTTCTGCTCTGAACCACGGCCAGCACCGTCTGCCCGTAGAGGTCCACTGTGAGCGGCGCTTGAGGCCAGGTCGCTTCCGCCCAGGCGAGGGTCTCGATCCGGGAGAGGATCCCGCGGGGCACTTTCGGCACCCCGGCGGGGGTGAACGCCGGTGGTACCCCGATCGGCACGACGAACGAGAAACGGAGGCGTTCTCGGGGTGGGACCTTCGAAGGGACGACGATCAGATACGTCGTGAAGGAGTCGATGGTCACTGGCTGGCCGGTAAAGACGTCGACGAGGGACACCTGCAGCGGGTAGACGCCACCGCAGCCCCCGTATCGCTGCGGGCAAGGGAGCTGGAAGACCTGACCTGAAGCGACCCCCGCCGGGACCTGGCCGGAGAGCTCGGATCCTGTTACGTAGAAGGCCACCGAAGCGTTCGTCTCGTTCAAGGAGCTCAGCGAGAACGTTGTGAGCGCGAGCTGGTTGAGGCCTGCGAGCTGTCCCGTGAGCGTTGTGTTGAACTCATAACGGCTCGCCAAGGCCGACTGGTCTGGTTCGGTATACAGCGCCACGTCGACGAGGAGGTTGTTGGCTGCGATCGGCGAGCGCACTTTGAGACCAAGGCGGACGGGGACACTTGAGCTCTCCACCCAGGGGCTCTGCGAGACGAGAGTGATGAGACCTTTAGGGACGGCCTGAGCTACCGCCGGCCGGAGGTTCCCGATCGAGGTCGTGGCGAGGACCAGGGCGCCGGCGGCGAACAGGGCGAGCACAGCCCGTGCGGTGAGCCACCCGAGCGACGCCAAGGCCGACTGGGCATCCCTGAGCCATGAGGCGGACGGCAACGGTGGTCTTGTCCTCCGATCGGACACGCGAGACGCAGCGAGCCTATCTGTGCGCAGCAGGCTCATACAGGTGGACGAGGGAGCGCAGGACCTCGGGGGGCGGTACGGTCGTGGGATGCCCGTGCTGTTCGGACGTCATGAGGAGTTCGCAGCGCACCAGACAGGACGATGGCACCCCGAGCGCGCGGAGCGTCTGGAGGCGGTCTTCGCCGGGGTCGAAGGCTCGCCCGCAGCCCAAGTGACAGTCCCCTTCGAACCCCGCCGCGCAACACCCGAAGAGCTTGAGATCGTGCACGACCCGTCTTACATCGAGCGCATCGAGGATCACTGCCTCAGTGGCGGCGGACACCTGGATCAGGACACCGTTGCGGTCGCTGCCTCCATCGACGCGGCTCTGCGCGCCGCTGGTGCCGGCCTGGACGCAGTTGAACGTCTGCGAGAGGGGGAAGGCGACGTCGCTTTCCTGGCCGTGCGGCCCCCGGGACACCACGCGCTCGGGGCAAGGGCGATGGGTTTCTGCTTGTTCAACAACGTGGCCGTCACGGCGGGGTCGATCGCGGCGCGTGGCGAGCGTGTCATGGTGCTCGACTGGGACGCTCACCACGGCAACGGCACCCAGGAGATCTTCTTCGAGCGCTCCGACGTCCTTTACGTTTCGCTCCATCAGTTCCCCTTCTACCCCGGGACCGGCTCCCTCGGCGAAGTCGGGGTGGGAGAGGGTTTGGGTGCGACGGTGAACCTGCCGTTTCCTGCCGGAACCCAGGGGGACGCCTATCGTTTGGCGTTCGACGAGCTCGTGGCACCGCTGGCTGAAGAGTTTGCCCCTGACTGGTTGCTCATCTCCGCCGGATTCGACGCTCATCGCGCTGATCCATTGACCGATCTTGGGCTCACCGCCGGTGATTTCGCAGACCTCACCTCTCGGGCGCTGCAATTCGTGCCGCGTGGCCGGCTAGTCGCTTTCCTCGAAGGAGGCTACGACCTGGCGTCTCTGGCCCTTTGCGTCGGCGCGTGCGTGGCCACGCTCGGCGGAATCGACTACCGCCCCGAAGCCGCCTCACGGGGTGAGACGACTCCGCATACGCGGGAAGTCATCGCCACGGCCGGCCGATACCATCGGGCCGCGTTCGCAAGATGAGCCAGAAGCCGGCACCTCCGACTGTGATTCCCGAGCGCCTCCGTTCGGTTCTCGAGGCGACACGGCCGATTGCCGAGCGCTTCGAGTCTGCCGGCAGGAACATCTTTCTCGTCGGCGGCCCCGTGCGTGACGGCATCGCAGGGCGTCCCGGTGGTGTCGAACCGGGCCCGGAGGTCGACATCGACCTGACCACGGACGCGACTCCCGACGAGATCGAGGAGCTTGTCGCCGATCTCAGCGACGCCATGTGGAACCAGGGCAAGCGATTCGGGACCATCGGGCTCATGCGCGCAGGGCGCCGTTTCGAGATAACGACCCACAGGGCGGAGGCCTACGTGCCCGAGTCCCGCAAGCCCGAGGTCAGATTCGGCCATGACATCGAGACGGACCTGTCGCGCCGGGACTTCACCGTGAACGCGATGGCCCTCAGCTTGCCGGGCCTGGTGCTGGTCGATCCGTTCAACGGCATCACTGATCTCGCGCAACGGCGTCTGCGCACCCCGCTCGAACCGGAGGTGTCGTTCTCGGATGATCCCCTGCGCATGCTCCGAGCCGCCCGATTCATAGCCGGCTACGAGCTCAACCCAGACGCTCAGCTTGTGATGGCGGTCGAGTCCATGCGTGCACGACTCGAGATCGTCTCGAGAGAGCGGATAAGAGACGAGTTCGACAAGTTGCTCGTGTTGCCCCGCCCGACACCAGGTCTTTGGTTCCTAGTCAGTACAGGGTTGGCCGAGGAGTTCTTGCCCGAGCTGCCGGCGCTTGCCCTCGAGCAGGACCCTGTCCAGCGTCACAAGGACGTCCTGGCTCACACGATCGCGGTTGTCGAAAAGACGAGCCCCGAGCGGGTTCTTCGCCTGGCCGCGCTCTTTCACGACGTCGGCAAGCCCGCGACGCGCTCGATCGGCCCGGGCGGGGTTCACTTCCACCACCACGACGTGGTCGGTGCGCGCATGACGCGTAAGCGGATGCAGGAGCTTCGTTATCCCACCGACGTAATCGAGGACGTCGCACGGCTGGTGGAGCTTCACCTGCGGTTTCACACCTACAAGATGGGCTGGACCGACTCGGCGGCACGCCGCTACGCCCACGACGCCGGCCCGTTGCTGGGCCGCCTGAACGAGCTGACCCGTTGCGACTGCACTACGCGCAACGAGGCCAAGGCGAAAGAGCTCGGCTTACGAATAGACGATCTCGAACGACGCCTCGCAGAGCTTCGCAAGCGGGAGGAGTTGGATGCCATACGTCCACAGCTAGATGGCGTCGCGGTGATGGCACACCTCGGCATTCCGCCTGGTCGCGACGTGGGTGCCGCGCTTGAATTCTTGTTGCAGATCCGTTTGGACGAGGGACTGCTGGACGAGGAGGAGATCCTTCGACGCCTCGACGCATGGTGGAAGGACAGGTCGCGAGCTGATTGACTGGTGCTGCTCGCGGTAGCAGTTCACTCTCAGTCCCGCCTCTGGCCCCCAGCCGCGAAGAGCCACAAAGTCGCCGATGAGACCGGAAGCATGTGCACGGGGAAGGAGTTGTTATGACGTTCACACTCGACCCCGAGGTGGCGGCGATCATGGAGTCGATGGCAGCGCAGATGGCCACCGCCGCCCGGCTAGCCGTCGGGGATGTCGCAGGCCGGCGGGCCATATTGGAACCGATGCTCGCCGCGATGGATGCGGCGGTGCCCTTTCCCGCGGATGTGACCGTTCGGGAGGTCGAGATTCCGGTCGGTGGCGGGGTGATCGCGGCCCGTTGGTATCACAGGCAAGGATCGGACAGCGCCGCAGCCTGCGTGTTTGTTCACGGAGGCGGCATGATCATGGGGAACATCGACATGGTGCATGGCTCGGTGGCTCGGTACGTGTCAGCCAGCGGGGTACCTATGTTGTCGGTCAACTACCGGCTTGCTCCCGAGTTTCCCTATCCGGTCCCGGTCCGCGACGTCCTCGCAGCCGTGCAGTGGCTCCACGGGCACGCGACCGATCTTGGCGTCGGTTACGCACGGATCGGCATCATGGGCGAGAGTGCCGGTGGAGGGATCGCCGCCGCCGCGGCACTCATCGCCCGCGACGAAGGCGGCCCGAGACTGGCCCGCCAGATTCTCATCTACCCGATGCTCGATGACCGTAACGTCGACCCGGATGCACTGCTTGCTCCTTTCGCGGTCTGGAGCTACGACGACAACCTCACGGGCTGGTCAGCCCTCGTGGGCGCGGCCTACGCCGGACCGGACGTCCCCTATCAGGCCGCTCCCGCCCGAGCCGAGGACCTGACCGGAGTGCCACCGACCTATCTGGAGGTCGGCCAGCTGGACATCTTTCGCGACGAGGTTCTTGACTTCGGCCGACGCCTCAGCCACGCCGGGGTCGAGACCGAACTCCACCTGCGCCCGGGTGTGCCGCATGGCTTCGAAGCCCTCGCGCCCGACACTGACGTGGCCAGGCGGGCTATCGCGGACCGGGTCCGGGCTCTTACTTCCCTTTGACACCAAGGAGTTTGGAGTGCGCAGTACTCCTCCGGACCTGATCGAAATTACTCTTCAGAGTACTTAAAGAGCTTCGTGTAATACCGCGCGGATTTTTGGTCACAGCTTGAGACCAGTGTGACGGAGGAATGCAAGGCAGAGCTCGGTCTCACCGCCGATCCGGCACAGACCCTCGTCGGCTGCCCCGGCAGCCTCGCCGATCGTGTCGGGGCAGAGGTTGGCGAGCTCTTTGGCCTTCAGGTTCCCCCACACCTTCTCGATGGGGTTGAGATCATGGCCGTAGGCGGGGAGCTGTTCGACCACGAGCCATCGGCGCTGAGTGGAGAGCCACTCTTTCATCCTTCGGCTGCGGTGCGAGGGCAGCCCGTCCCAGATCAAGGTGACCAAGCGGTCCTCCAACAAGGTGTGCATCTCGGTGAGGAACTCGATGAGGCTCTCGTCGTTGTAGGCGCCGGGGCGCATCTGGAACACGAGCTGGGCGTCTGTGCCGTCGGGCTCGTAGGCGAGCGCCCCCGCCATCGACAAGCGCTTCCAGCTGAAGTGGTGGCGCAACACCGGCGTCTTGCCGCGCGGAGCCCAGGTGGAACGGACAGACGGCAAGAGCGAGAAGCCCGACTCGTCTTGGAACACGATCAGCGCGCTCCGGCGCCGGGCGCTTTTTTTACCTTCGGCCACCGCTCTTTCGCCCACCGTTCGATCGCCTCGTCGTCGCGCTCTATCGCCTGGCGTGCCGGGCGCTGGCGGGTCCAGCCGAGCTGTTCGCGAAGAACCCGCCAGACATGTCCGCGGTGATAGCTGACACCGGTGACCGCCTCGATCACCTCTGCCACCCGGGCCAGCGTCCACAGATCGGTGCCGTAGCCGTTCTGCTTCGGGCCCTTTTGGAGCGCGGCCTCGACCTCGGCGAGCTGGCGGGCGGTCAGCTTCGGTCGCCGCCCCGCCCGTCCCGCACCCCGCAGCGCCTCGGCTCCGCCTTTTCTCCATACCGCGTGCCAATCCGACACCGTCTGATGCGAGACGCCGAGCTTTCTGCCGATGTCGGCTTGGCTGATGGCGCCGGCGGCGAACATCACAGCTGCTCGCATCCGTCGTTCCTCCATCGCCTGGAAGTCCCGACGGGGACGAACTGGTTTCGCTTTGGCGAGACGATGCTCGCCCGAGCGCGGGGAAGTGGTCATGAACCACTTTCTCACGCGCCTACCCGTTAGCGGTGTATTTCGCGACGCTCTTTAACCAGGCCACTGTGGCTACTCTCTTGTGTAGCACGACTGACTTTCACATCAAGTGGCCTGGAATGGGCCGATACTCGAGGGAGGGCACCCAATGCGAGACGAACCAACAGCCTCTGAGAAAGACTTCTACCACGAACACGGATTTCTTTCCGTATCGGAGTTCCTCCAGCACGACGAGCTCGAAGACTGGAGGGTGAAGGTAGACACGGCAGTGATGAATCGACGAGGTCAACGGTTGTCGTTTGCGAGTGAAGATGCCACGAATATCGCGAGCCAGACTACGAGTAAAGAAGAGCAGGACTACTACAACAGCGTATTTACTCAACGAGTCAACCTTTGGCAAACTGACGAGGCGTTCAGGGAGCTTCTCCTTCAGGAGGCCCTGGGTTCCTTTGTCGGTAAACTTGCTGGCGTGGATGGGCTCCGTATATGGCATGATCAGGCACTAATCAAGGAACCATACGCTAATCCTACGTCCTTTCACCTAGACGTGCCGTACTGGTCATTTACGTCGGCCGACGCGATCACCATCTGGATAGCGCTTGATGATGCAACGCTTGAAAACGGCTGCTTGTATTACGTGCCGGATAGCCATAAAGCGAGAAAATTCGACAATGTAGCAATAGGACCGGCCATTGGTGCCCTTTTTGACGTTTATCCAGAGTGGCGCGACGTCAAGGCAGCGGCGTGTCCTGTTCCTGCAGGAGGCGCAGTTTTTCACAACGGGCTGACGTTCCACGGCGCAGGAGCCAACATGACCCCCGGCCGACGTCGTGCGATCACTTGCGCATATATGCCCGACGGTGCCACTTTCAATGGGCAGCGCAATGTGTTGCCTGATGAATACCTCGCTACGCTTACCGTAGGCGATGTGCTCAACAACGAAGCACAGAATCCCCTCGTATATAGTCGGGCCCTTGATGACCACCGATAGGTCGCCCGCGGCCCCGTTGGCCATCACCCGCAACGAGATGGTGCCGGTCGGTCCCTAGCTGGGCTAGAGCCAGCCTCGTGTTGCGCACCCTAAGGGCGTAAGTCTTCGCCGCGCTTGCCACGTTCCCTCGTGTCCCACTGATGCTTCAAGGCCGGCCGGTGTTGGTACACAGCTATGCCCGCCTCGAGGCGCTCGTCGCTGTGATCGGCATCGCGCTTGTAACCTTTGACCTGATCGAGGGCGAGCTTCACGCCGCGCCCGTCGGCGGGAGCGCCCCTGCCTGCCGGTTAGCCTCTAGCCTCCGCGACCAGGTCCTCGAGGGCCCGCACCGCTCCGCACAACGCGACGGCGTCGAACGACAGGTAGTCACCCGGCCGAGCCCCTTCCAAGCCCAAATCCTCGCCGTCCTCGGGGTCGACCCTTCCACCTGACCTGACGCTCACGCGTCGCCGGATCAATCCCGATCACACGATAAAGGGCAAGAATGGCTCGTCGCGACTCGTGAACAAGGCTTTTCGAAGTTGAGCCGCCAAAGTAGGCCCAAGGGCGGTCCGCCAAGGTGACCGTCCTAGCTGCGCTCGCCCCCTTCGGCGAACGTTCTGTTCTGTCAGCTACACGAGCAAGGTCGAGGGGGTCGTGCTCGCCCTGCTGGGAAACTCACTTCGGTCAGTGGACGGACCGGAGAGCGAGGAAGAGTAACCGTGTCATAGCGCTGGAAAACGTGGCTAGCACTGCTCCAACTCTCCGGCGATGCTCTCGAGAAACTTCGCAGCCTGGACGCCGTCCGCCACGCGATGGTCGATGGAAAGCGTCGCCCGCAGTTGTGGCCGGACATGAATGCCTCCATCGACGGCGACCACCTGATCGACGATCTGACCGGTTGCCAGGATCGCCGACTGATCCGGATCGATTATTGCCTGGAACGCATCCACCCTGTACATGCCGAGGTTGCTGAGGATAATGGCAGCCGGCCTGGTGTCTGCAGCATTGAGCGAGCTCGAGCGCGCCCGTCGCACTGCCTCGTCCGTGGAGTGCACCAGCTCGGCCAGCGAACTGGAGTCCGCATTACAGATCGTGGCGACGAGCAGAGTGTCGTCACCCGCCACGGCAAGCCCTACGTTGGCTGCCCCGATTGGACGGTACCGAGGGCCGCCGCTGCCATCCGCGTTCCACACACGATTCACGGCAGGGTGGGACCGCAACGCGCGAGCAATAGCCCGCAAGATGATGTGGGTGTAACTAAGGTGCTCCAGGCCTGCCGCGCGTCCGCTAGCCAACGCCTCGCGCGCCCTACGCATGTCAATCGAGATTGACAGTGTGATGGACGGGATGGTCTGAACCGAGCGCGTAAGGCGCTGCGCGATCACCTGACGATGCCGCGGCACCAGGGGTCCGGTGAGGAGTTCGCTCACGTCCTGCTGCTCGCCGCCGGCTGCTGAAGGCGCAACCTGCGGCTCACCGTCCGCCAGGACCGACGCTGCATTCGGCGGACTATAGGGCAGTGCGACTGTGCCATGCGGCGCAGCCATAACGGCAACGAGTGCTTCTACGTCCGCCTTGTCAATGCGCCCACGCGGGCCGCTTCCCCGTATCGTACTCAGGTCAATGTTATGCGACTTTGCCAGTTGGCGAGCCGCGGGCGACGCCAGGATCTTGGCCGTATCCTGCAGATCAGGTTCTGCATCGTTCGGGACAGGTGCGGCCGGAGACGCCGCGGCGGCAGGCACAGGGCCGTCACTTGTCGGTACCTGCTCGCCCTTCAGGCCGATGTAGGCGATCGGCGTGCCCACCTCGACGGTTTCGCCCGCCTCATGCAAAATTCGCAAAATGGTCCCGGCGACAAAGGACTCCACCTCGATCGTGGCCTTGTCGGTCTCGACCTCAAGCAACGGATCGCCCAGGCTCACTGTATCCCCCTCGGACTTGAGCCAGCTCGTTATCAGCAGCTGATCCGTCGTCTGCCCCAGGGCCGGCATCCGCACTTCCTCTGGCATGTGTGTCCTCTCCTAGCTGCACATGCCGCGGATGACGCTGCAGATGCGTTCAATACTTGGGACCACTGCTTGTTCCATGACTGGCGCAAACGGCAAAGGTACATCGGCGGTCGCAATGCGCTTGATTGGTGCTTCCAAGGAGAAGAGGCATTCGTCCGCTGCCCGCGCGGCCACCTCGGCTCCCCATCCGCCGGTGAGTGTGTCCTCATGGACGATAGCGAGCCTTCCCGTTTTGGATAACGAGCCCCACAGCGTGTCGGTATCCAAGGGCACCAAGGATATGGGATCGATGACCTCGCATTCGATGCCCTCGCTCGACAGCAGCTCAGCGGCGGCCAGAGAGCGGTACAAACTAAGATGTGTCGCTATCACTGTGACCTGCGTGCCGGGTCGCTTGATCATCGCTTGCCCGATCGGCACCAGGTATTCCTCGCGCGGCACATGGGTCGTGAGATCCAACCCGCCCGCCTGCTGGCGCCCCTTGCTACCATACAAAAGCTTGTGCTCGAAGATCAGCACCGGATTGTCGTCACGCACCGCGCTCTTGAGCAGGCCTTTGGCGTTATACGCGTCCGACACGCAGACCACTTTCAAGCCGGGAACGTGCACGAAATAGCTCTCCGGGCACTGTCCGTGCTGGGCACCTCGGTTTGTTGTGCCCACCGGCGCGCGCATGACCATCGGCACACGTAGCTTGCCTCCCGACATATAGCGCATCTTGGCAGCCTGGTTGACCATTTCGTCCATGCACTCGAAGAGAAAGTCGGCATACTCCATATCGGCGATCGGCCGCATTCCCATCAGTGCCGCGCCCGTAGCCGCGCCGGCAATGAGCTTCTCGCTGATCGGGGTATCGATGATGCGCTCGTGGCCAAATTCCTCAGTAAGACCGAGGTAGACGCCGAATGCCCCGCCGAAGCCGCCATCGACGCCGATGTCTTCGCCGATCAGAAAAACCGCTGGGTCCCGCCTCATCTCCTCAGCGATTGCCTCTCGCAAGGCCTCGGCGATGGACAAGCGACGCTCTTGTCCGTCCTCGGAGGCCGGTGACGAGGCGCTCCGGTCGCCCGTGTCTATCGTCGTCATGCGTACACCCCTTCCAAGGCCTGCGCCGCAGTCGCATCCGGTGAGCTCTCGGCAAATGCCACGGCGTCGTCCAACTCAGCCGTCACCTCGGCCTCAACTCGGTCCAGGTCGCCCTGAGCGATCCGGCCAGCGGCCAGAAGGGCCTCGCTGAGGCGCGTGATGGGGTCTCGCTCCCGCCACTGTGCCTCCTCGTCCCTGGTGCGGTAGCCGTTCACGTCGCTCCGACTGTGTCCGGCGAAGCGGTAGGTCTTGCACTCGAGCAGCACGGGCCCATCGCCGTCGCGCGATGCCGCGATGGCCACCGCGCCGGCTTTGCGTACGGCAAGCACGTCCATGCCGTCCACGACTTCGCCCCGCACCCCGTAGGCCGCTGCTCGGTCCGCCACATCGGCGACGAGCGAAACGGCACAGTAGGGTGTCGAGGCGCCGTAGAGGTTGTTCTCGCAAACGAACACGACGGGCAAGTGTTGGACCGCAGCAAAATTGAGAGCTTCGTGAAACGCCCCTTCATTGGTGGCCCCGTCGCCGAAGAAGCAGACCACTACCTGACCCGTCCGCTGCAGCTTGAAGGCCAGTCCCATGCCCGCGGCAACCGTGAAGCCACCACCGACGATAGCGATCGCCGGCAGCATGCCAACCCTGGGATCTCCAAGGTGCATAGACCCGCCCTTGCCGCCGCAACATCCCGACGCCTTGCCATAGAGCTCGGCCAGAGCCTCGCTAGGCGAGACGCCTTTGGCGAGCGCGTGACCATGCGGCCGATGCGTCGAGGTGATCCAGTCCGAGTCGCTCAGACTGTCGCAGATGCCTACGGCCACTGCTTCTTGCCCCTGATACTGGTGCACGGTCCCCGGAATCTTGCCCTGTAGGAAAAGGTAATACACGCGCTCCTCAAAGCGTCTGAGAAGCACAAGCCGCCGGTACAAACCGACCAACTTCACGGCGGGCAGCTCTTCCAGATCGTCCATCGCTACTCACCCATCTGCTTCGCGTCCTGTTTTAGGCTCAGAAAAAGCTCGTGCGCCGCTTTGGGTTTCACATCTTCGTGAATCACGGCCTGCAACGCGCGCGCCATCGCGGTGGGGCAGTCGTTCTGCCATATATTGCGCCCCAAGTTGACGCCGATGGCGCCTTGCTGCATGCCGTCGTACACAAACTCCAGCACTTCGAGCTCCGAATCTGTCTTCGGCCCACCCGCGATCACCACAGGGACCGGGCATCCTTGAGTAATACTCTCGAAACCCTCGCAGTAGTACGTCTTGACTACGCTGGCGCCGAGTTCGGCGCAGATGCGGCACGCCAGGGCCAAGTGCCGCGCTTCCATCTTCTGCGTCTCCCGACCCACGGCCGTGACGGCCATCACGGGGATCCCGTAGGCCGTGCACTCGTTCACCAGTTTGCTGAAAGCCATGAGGGTCTGGTGCTGGAATGCTGAACCGATGTAGACGGAGAAGCCCACAGCGGCGGCGTTTAGGCGGATGACATCCTCGATCGCGGTGGTGACCTCCTCGTTCGCTAGGTCGTCGCTTGCCATGCTGTTGCCGCCCGAGACGCGCAGTATAAGAGCCGGGCCCATTGCCGAATTGATGGTGGCTCGTAGCACGCCGCGCGTGACGAATAGCGCGTCGACGTAGGGTAGGAGCGGCTCAGCGGCCTGTCCTGGCTTTTCCAGACAGTGAGTCGGTCCCTGAAAGTATCCATGATCCATCGCCAAATAGAAGCAGTGGCCGTCAGGCTTGATCGTCTTCGACAGGCGATTCGCCATTCCCCAATCCATATTGTTAAACATCATGCACCTCTTCGATAGTCCATATTGTTGAACATAATGCACTTCTTCGACTCTCCGGAGTTATCGCGCTACACGGCCATCACTCGCAGCAAGCGTCGGTATGGCTCCTCCCAGTCCGCTGGCGTGACTGGTGCGAATGTGGTCGGTGGAAAGGACTCGCGCACCAGAGCCCGGCCTTCAGCAAGCGACTTGATGTGGCCGGCGGCCATGGCCTGCATGATGACATTGCCTATGGCGGTTGCTTCCACTGGACCGGCCACGACTCGCCGACCGGTGGCCTCGGCCGCAAATTGGTTGAGCAACCGATTCTGTGAACCGCCTCCGACGATGTGGATCGGGTCAAGCCGCCGACCAACCAGGTCCTCGAGATGCTCCAACACAAAGCGGTATTTAAGCGCAAGGCCCTCAAGTACGCATCGAACGATCTCACCCGTGCTTGCCGGGACTTGCTGACCGGTTCGCCTGCAGAAATCCTGCACGCGCTCCGGCATGTTTCCCGGCTTCAAGAAGGCGGAATTGTCGGGATCGATGACCGCTTGAAAAGGAGCGACCTCTTCCGCCAGCCGAAGGAGCTCCGAGTGCGTGAGCAATTCACCGCGTCGCTCCCACTCACGGCGGCATTCCTGAACCAGCCACAACCCCATGACGTTGCGAAGTAGGCGGAAAGTGCCACACACGCCGCCCTCGTTGGTGAAGTTGTAGGCGAGGCTCTGATCGCTAATTGCAGGCTCCAGACACTCCGCCCCGACTGTCGACCACGTACCCGAGCTGATCCATGCGAATCCGGCCTGTTCTGCGGGAACGGCAACGGCCGCCGAGCCCGTGTCGTGACAAGCGGGGGCAACTACCGGCACGCCCCTGCGCTCGGCAAGACCCGCTTCCTTCGCCACTGCCGGAAGCAGGGCCCCCAGGCTGGACCCAGGCAGAATGATGTCGGGAAATATTTGTGACGGAATGCCCATTTTGTCGAGAAGCGATTTCGCCCATTCTTTGGTCGTCACGTTGTAACACTGTGTTGTCGTGGCATTCGTATACTCACTGACCGCGACTCCCGTGAGCCAGTAGTTGAGCAGATCCGGAATGGTGAGAAATGTCCTCGCAATTTGCAGCGCGGGAGAGTCTGCGACCACCATCGCCAGCAACTGGTACAAGCTGTTGATTTGTAGAAACTGGATACCGGTCTGCCGAAAGATGGTGTCCTGGGGCACGCGCCGAAACGCTTCTTCGAGCATGTCATCAGTGCGGCTGTCGCGATGGTGATACGGGTTGCCGATTAGGGCTCCACTTCGGTCGAGCAATCCGAAGTCGACACCCCAGCTGTCGAGCCCAACGCTCGACAGGTCCCCATCACATTGCCGGGCCGCCTTAGCGAGCCCCTGCTTGGTTTCGGCAAACAATCTGAGAATGTCCCAATGCAAACTGACTCTGCCGCCCTTGTCCGGAACGTGCACCGGCTCGTTCCCGAACCGGTGCACTTCCGTCATAGCCAGCCGATTTCCGTCAAAGCGCCCGAGCATGGCACGACCGCTCTCGGCACCGAGGTCGACCGCCAGGTAATTGAGCGAGCGATTCATCCTAGTCCAAGGTCATCGGCTTCGGCCGCAACGCCTCGGAGGCGCGC
>JBKQHU010000084.1:0-42613 GCA_052148655.1 Acidimicrobiales bacterium | reverse complement strand
TGGACGGTCACCGGGCTGCTCACGCGGTCGAGCAGGGTGAGCAAACGCGAGGCGGGATGCATGCTTCGGCTCCTTGGTCGGTGTTCAGTGGCTAGGAAGCGCTCACCTTATCCCCGGCCCTTGCGTGATCGCGCAGGGCCCGGGGCACTCGCCGTCTCGACGCTGCGCCCTTACGCCGGGCTCACGGCGCTGGCGGTGGTGCTCGCCGCCCTCTGGCGCGTGGGCCTGCAGCGGGTGCGGGTCGAGGGCACGAGCATGATGCCGGCGCTCGCCCACGGTGACCGGCTCGTCGTCGTACGGGCGCTGCGGCCCCGCGTCGGCGACCTCGTCGCCTTTCGCGACCCGGTCGAGCCCACGCGCCTTCTCGTGAAGAGAGTGGTGGCGCTTCTCCCAGGCGGTGTGGAGGTGCGGGGCGACAACCGGGCCGCCAGCCGTGACAGCCGGACGTTCGGGCCGGTGGCGCCCGCCCACCTCGTCGGCAGGGCCGTGTACCGCTACTTCCCACCGGCCCGGGCCGGGTTTCTCGGGCAGTCCGGTTCGAGCAGCGGTACGCTCGTCGGGGATGGCCCTGCACCAGAAGGATATTGACCGGCTGCTGGAACCCGAGCTGACCAGCGACTTGGACAAGGTTGCGGTGGACGAGCTCAGGACCCGCCGGGACGCGTGCCAGCGCGCGGAGGTCGCTCTCTCCTACGTCCGCCGCCTTCTCCAAGGTGAGCTCGACATCGTCGCGGCCGAGCTCGAGGCGCGGGGCAGGGGCGTGCGTGGCGACACCGGGCGCCTCTTAGAGGACCTGCCGGCGATCCTGGCGGGCAGCAACACCATCGCACCGGCGCAGTCGCATGCCCATGAGCCCCGCCTCACTATGGCCGGAGTCGCCGAGGGGTGGACCGAGCAGTCGGAGCTCGCGCTCGAGGATCTCGTGGTCGAGGTCCTCGCCGCTGAGCTGAAAGGCGACGAGACCCGTCAGCCCCTGTTACCAGGCGCCAACCTGGGGGCGTTCGGCGACGACGAGCTCCGTTCCCTCGCCGGGCTGCTGCGCTCGGCCGAGACGAGTGTCTCCACCAGGCGCCGAAGGCTGCACGACCAGATTGACCAGCTCCAGTCTGCGATCGTCGAACGGTACAAGGTCGGAGCGGCGGACGCGGACAGCCTGCTCGGGTGACAGCTGGATGACAGCGAGCGACTCGTCCGACCGCTGGGCTGATCTCGGCGAGTTCATCCGCCAGCAGCGCAACACCGCGAGGCTCTCGCTACGGAGGCTGTCGGAGATCGCGGGCATCTCGAACCCCTACCTGAGCCAGATCGAGAGGGGGCTGCGCAAACCGTCCGCCGAGATCCTGCAGCAGATCGCCAAGGCTCTGCGGATCTCCGCCGAGACGCTTTATGTGAGGGCCGGGATTCTCGAGGACGAACGTCGCGACGACGACGTCGTGCGTCACATCCTCATGGACCCCTACCTGGTCGAGGAGCAGCGCCAGGCGCTCGTGCGCATCTACTTGTCGTTCCGGCGGGAGAACGGCCTGTCCGATGCCGGGCGGGAACAGCCACGGGACTGATGGCGAGAGTTTCACCCTAGGCTGGACCGGATGCGCAAGCTGGCCGTTCTCTCCATGCACACGTCCCCGTTGGCCCAGCCCGGTACGGGGGACGGCGGCGGGATGAACGTCTATGTTCGTGAGCTCTCCTCGGCCCTTGCCCGGGGGGGTGTGGCCTGTGACGTCTACACACGCCGCTGGTCCAGCGACCTTCCCGACGTCATGACGATCGAGCCCGGCTTCGCCTTGCACCACGTGGCCGCAGGCCCACCGGTCCCCGTCGCCAAGGAAACACTGCAGGACCACGTGCAGGAGTTCACCGAATCGGTCATCGAAGCGATGACCAGTCCGATCCATGCCGGGCCCGGCGCCGGTGAGGTGCCCGCGGACGCCATCCACGCCAACTACTGGCTCTCGGGGCTGGCCGGTCATGCGATCAAGCACCGTCTCGGATTGCCGCTCGTGTCGACCTTCCACACCCTGGACCGCGTCAAGGCGGAGGCGAGCCCGGAAGAGGTCGAGAGCGCCGAGCCGGGCCGGCGGGCGCGCGCCGAGTCGGAGATCATCGGCTGCTCCGATGCCCTGCTCGCCTCGTGCTCGGTCGAGGTGGACCAACTGGTCGAGCTCTACGGGGCAGACCGGGACCGTGTCGAGGTCGTGCCGCTCGGGGTCGACCACGCCTTCTTCTCGCCAGGGGACCGTGCCTACGCGAGACGTGCGCTCGGCCTTGCGGGCGAGGGCCCGTTGCTGTTGTTCGTGGGGCGGATCCAGCCCCTCAAGGGCGCCGAGGTGGCGCTCCAGGCTTTCGACTCGTTGGTGCGGTCCGTTCCGAGCGCCCAGCTCGTCATCGTCGGCGGCCCGAGCGGCCCGAGAGGCGACGCCGAGGTGGAGGCTCTGCACGCCATGGTCGAGGCGCTCGGTCACAGCCGGCGGGTGCGCTTTGTCGCCCCGCAGCCACATGAGCTGCTCTCGACGTACTACAGGGCGGCAGACTGTTGCCTGGTGCCTTCGCGTTCGGAATCGTTCGGGCTCGTCGCCCTCGAAGCCGCGGCTTGCGGCACGCCGGTGGTGGCGGCGGCTGTCGGGGGCTTGACGACCCTCGTCCAGCACGGTCGGACGGGCTACCTGGTCGAGAGCGGCGACGCCGAGGCGTACGCGAGGTTCGCCGCCGCCATTTGCGCCGACCCCTTGCTGCAGGCTGAGCTCGGCGCATGTGGCGCGGCCATGGCGGCGGGGTACAGCTGGTCGATCACCGCGGGCCGGCTTCGCCGCCTCTACGCCGACCTCACTTCGCGGTCGCTAGTCGAGTGTTGAGCTGAGCGCAGTGGGGACACGTCTCGTCGTCATCGGCGGTGGCAAGATGGGCCACGCCCTGATTGGGGGCCTGATCCGCTCGAGTTGGGCGGTCTCGGACGAGCTGGCCGTCGTCGAGCCCCTCGCCTCGGCCCGCGCCGACCTCCAGAGGCGTTTTCCCGGCGTCGCCGTGACCGACAGCGGGGTCGCCGCCGAGGCCGCCGTCTTGGCCGTCAAGCCCGCCGACGCCCAGGCCGCGTGCCGGACCATCGCCGGCGCGGGTTGCCACCGGGTGCTCTCCATCGTGGCGGGCCTCAGGATCGCCCAGCTGGAGACCTGGCTCGGGCACGGCGTCGTGGTCCTGCGTGCCATGCCCAACACCCCGGCTCTGGTCGGTGCCGGTGCCTCCGCGTTGTCGGGCGGCACCGCTGTCACCGAGGACGACCTCGCGTGGGCGGAAGGCGTGCTCTCCTCACTCGGTGTCGTCGCACGCCTGCCCGAGTACCAGCTCGACTCCGTGACCGGGCTGTCGGGCTCGGGACCGGCTTACGTCTTCTTGTTGGCAGAAGCACTCGTCGATGCCGGCGTGAGCGAGGGGCTCGACCGCGAAGTCAGCCGTCTGTTCGCAGTCCAGACGTTGCTCGGCTCGGCTCGCCTGCTCGCCGAATCCGGCGATTCACCGGAGAATCTGCGGGCCGCGGTCACCTCTCCGGGCGGCACCACGGCAGCCGCACTGCGTGTCCTCGAGGCTCACCGCTTCCGCTCGGCCGTCTTGGAGGCTGTCGCGGCGGCGTCCGTCCGGTCCCGGGAGCTCGGCCGCAGCGAGTGAGGCGAGGGCCGGCGACGGGTCCGGACTGACCCGGTTCGGCGCCGAGGAGCTCTCCCACTTTGCACTTCAGCCACATTGGCGTACATTCGTGACTGGCGGAGAGGGGTGATGCATCTGTCAACGATCGAGTACGCCAAGGCAAGGTTCTCCACGGTCGCCGAAGTGGCCCGGGCACTGCGGGTCTCGAACATGACTGTTTACCGACTTATCAGTTCGGGACAGCTGCCGGCCGTACGTGTCGGCAAGTCGTACCGACTGCGTGACGAGGACGTCGACCGCTACCTCGCGGAGCGTTTTACAGAAGCCGGCTGAGCCTCTCCCGCCCTCGGCAAAGGCGCGGGTTTGTGAGCGAGAGCACGAAGTCGTTACCATCAGCCGCGATGGCCGACCGCTTCGTTCGTCGGATTCCCGAGCCAACCGTCGTTCGGCTGCCGGTATATCAGCGCGCCCTGCTGGCGCTGTCGGCCAGCGGTGTCCAGACCGTCTCCTCGGCGGAGCTCGCGGAGGCTGCCGGGGTGAACGCGGCCAAGGTGCGCAAGGACCTGTCGCACCTTGGCACGTACGGCACGCCGGGCACCGGCTATGACGTCAACTTCCTCCTCACCCAGGTGCGCCGTGAATTGGGCCTGGACCGGGAGTGGCAGGTCGTCATCGTCGGCGTGGGCAACCTCGGGCGGGCCCTGGCGCGTTCCCAGAGGTTCTCGACCCAGAACTTCCGGGCCGCCGCCCTGTTCGACATCGACCCCGTTGTCATCGGTGAGGAGATAGTCGGACTGCCGATCCGCCCCCTCGAGGACCTGGCGGGCGTCGTGGCGGGCATCAGCCGGTGCATCGGCGTCATCGCCTGCCCGGGCGTCGTCGCCCAGGACGTGTGCGACCGTCTCGTGTCCGCCGGGGCGGAGGCGATACTGAACTTCGCCCCCGCCATCTTGGTGGTGCCGCACCCCGTGCAGCTACGGCAGGTGGATTTCTCGGTCGAGCTGCAGGTGCTCGCTTTCTACGTGGCGCACCCGGAAGCCACGGCCATCCCGGACGACGCGCCCTTGTAGCGCGGTGACGGCCGTAGGCTGTCGCCCGAGAGAAAGAGGTATCCGCGCCGTGGCGGTCGTTGCCGTGGGGATCAACGAACGGGACGTGTCGCTCGACGTCTTCGAGCAGATCGCGGTATCCGAGCGCGACCTGCCGAAGGCCCTGCAGGCACTCTGCAACAGCGAGCACATCTCCGAGGCCGTCGTTCTCTCCACGTGCCTGCGCACCGAGGTCTACGCGGTCGTCGAACGTTTCCATGACGGCCTGGCCGACATCGAGAGTTTCTTCCGCTCCTGTTCGAGCTCCATGGGCGCCGACGGGCCGGAACTGTCGGAGCTCCTGTCCTGCTGGATCGACGAGGCGGCCGTCTCGCACCTGTTCGAGGTCGCAGCCGGCATCGACTCCCCAGTCCTCGGTGAGGGCGAGGTCCTGCGCCAGGTGCGGACCGCGGCCGAGCTCGCCCGTCACGAACAGGCCGCCGGCCGAGTTCTGCTGCCGTTGTTCCGCCACGCCGTCGAGGCCGGAAAGCGCGTGCGCACCGAGACCGCGATCTCGAAGGGGACGACATCGATCGCCCACGCGGCCGTAGGCCTCGCAGCCGGTCAGGTCGAGGGTGGCCTCGGCGGGCTGTCGGTTCTCGTCGTCGGGGCGGGCGAGATGGGGGCCGGATTCTCCAAGGCGCTCGCGCTCCAGCCGGCCCCGGCCCGCGTTGTCGTCGCGAACCGGTCCACGGCGCGCGCCGAAGCCGTAGCGGCGCAGTCGGGGGCGCAAGCGGTGGGCCTCTCGGAGTTGGACGAGGAGCTGGGGCGGGCCGACGTCGTGCTCACCTCGACCGCCGCACCCGACCTCGTGCTCGACGCGGCCCGCGTCTCCCGGGCGATGAGGTCGCGCCCCGGCCGGCCCCTTTTGGTGGTCGACCTCGCCATCCCCCGTGACGTCGACCCCGCCGTGGCCGAGATCGAAGGCGTCAGCCTGTTGGACGTGGAGGACGTGCGGCGTTTTGCCGAGGCGCAGATGTCGGGCCGGCGCGGGGAGATCCCGGCCGTCCGCGCCGTGCTCACCGACGAGCTCGAGCGCTACCGGGTCTCCTCCACGGCCAGATCTGTCGCCCCCGTCGTGACCGCCCTGCGCAACCGGGCCGACTCCATTCGCCGTGCCGAGCTCGAGCACCAACGGGCACGCCTTGACGCTCTCGGGCCTGAAGCGCGTGAGATCGTGGAGGTGGTCACACAGCGCACGGTGGCCAAGCTCCTCCACGAACCGACGGTGCGCCTCAAGGACGCGGCCGGTTCGCCGCGGGGCGAACGTCTCGCCGAGGCGTTGCGCTCCCTGTTCGACCTTTAGTGTGCCCGTGACGACGCTCCGTCTGGCGACGCGCGGCAGCCCGCTCGCCCTGCGCCAGGCCGCACTCGTGACCGACGCCCTGGCCGTGGCCCGACGCAGTTCAGCGTGGCGGATCACCACCGAGATCGTCGTGGTCGAGACGGCGGGCGACCGCCTGAGCGACCGCTCCATCGGCTCCATCGGTGGCCAGGGTGCCTTCGCCACCGAGGTTTCCCAGGCCCTGTGCGACGGCCGCGCCGACCTGGCGGTCCACTCCGCCAAGGACCTGCCCTCCTCTGGCCGGGAGGAGCTCACGATCGTCGCGGTGCCAAGAAGGGCCGACCCGCGCGACGTGCTCGTGGGCCGCGCGCTCGCCGATCTCGGTCCGGGGGCACGCGTCGCCACGGGTGCCCCGAGGCGACGCGCCCAGCTGGCGTGGGTGAGGCCGGACCTGCGCTTTGAGGAGCTGCGGGGCAACATCGCCACCCGCATCGAGAAGGTGCCCGACGGAGGGGCCGTGGTCATGGCGTACGCCGCGCTCGAGCGGCTCGGCCTAGCCGCCCTTGCGGCCGAGGTGCTGGCGACCTCGACGATGCTCCCCCAGGTGGGCCAAGGGACGCTGGCGATCGAGTGCCGCCTGGGTGACGAGCTGGCGGCGGAGGTGGCGGCCGCCGTCGACGACGTCGGCGCGCATCGCTGCCTCGATGCCGAACGGGCTTTTTTGGCCGAGCTCGGCGGCGGCTGCGAGCTGCCCGTCGGCGCCCTCGGCGCCGTGCGCCCCGACGGCGAGGTGCAACTCGAGGGTCTCATCGCGAGCCTGGACGGCCTGGTCCTGCTGCGGCGGGCGATGAGCGGTCCGGACCCGGCCCAGCTCGGCCGGGCGCTGGCCGCCGAGATCCGCGACCGGTGCGGGGGTGCGGAGATCCTGTCCGGCATCGCCCCAAGGCCGTGAAGGCGGCGCCGGTCACCGGCCCGCTCTCGGGCTGGCGCGTGATCGTCACCCGCTCGCGGGCGCAGTCGTCGAACGTGGTGGCCCGGCTCGTCGAGGCCGGGGCCTCCGTCTTGGAGGTGCCGGTGATCGAGATCGCGGACCCGCTCGACGAAGGCGCCGCTTTGCAAAGTGCGCTGTCGCGCATCGAGGAGTTCGAGTGGGTCGTCTTCAGCTCGGTGAACGCGGTGGAGAGCTGTTGGCGGTACCTCGGTGACGGCCGGGCGCTCGGCGGGGCCAAGCTCGCCGTCATCGGTGCTGCGACCGCCGCCGCCCTCGGGGGACACGACCTCGCGGCCGACCTCGTCCCGGGGCGCTTCGTCGCCGAGTCGCTCGTCGAGGCTTTCCCGCTCCCGTCGCGCCCGGAGGAGGTATCGGTCCTGTTGCCGTGCGCCGCCGACGCCCGCGACGTGCTGGCCAAGGGCATTGGCGCCAAGGGCTGGCGCGTGGAGGTGGTCGAGGCCTACCGGACGCTGCGCCCGGCCCCGGGCGAAGTCGACTTGAAGGCCGTCGACGACGCCGACGCGGTCACCTTCACGTCGCCCTCGACGGTGACGGGCTACCTCGAGCTCGTCGGCGCCGGGCGGGTGCCTGCGCTCGTGGCCTGCATCGGTCCGGTCACCGCCAGCGCCGCCATGAAAGCGGGGCTCGTCGTCGACATCGTGGCGGGCGTGCACACTGCCGACGGGCTCGTGGAGGCGCTCGGGGACTGGGCGCAGCACCACGACGCCAAAGACCGGGAGAAGTAGGCTCGCCGACGTGGCCTTCCCTGCTCGCAGGCTGCGCCGGCTGCGACGGCTCCCCGCCATGCGCCGCCTCGTGGCCGAGTCGTCCCTGGCGATAGACGACCTCGTCGCCCCCCTGTTCGTCCGCGAGTCGATCGAGGCCCCGGTGCCCATCGACTCGATGCCGGGGGTCTTTCAGCACACGCCCACCTCCCTCGTGCTCGAGGCGAAGAGACTTTCCTCGCTCGGAATCGGGGCCCTCGTGCTGTTCGGGGTGCCCGCCCGCAAGGACGCCCGCGGATCGGGTGCCTCAGATGAGGACGGCATCGTTCAGATCGCCCTCAGGCAGCTTCGCCAAAGCCTCGGTGACGAGATGGTCCTCATCGCCGATCTGTGCCTCGACGAGTACACCGACCACGGGCACTGCGGCCTCCTCGACGACCGGGGCGAGGTCGACAACGACACCACCCTCGAGCGCTACGGCGAGGTCGCGATCGCCCAGGCCGAGGCCGGCGCCCACCTCGTGGCGCCGAGCGGGATGATGGACGGCCAGGTCGGCGCCATCCGGGGCGCACTGGACGGCTCCGGGCACGCCGAGGTCGGGATCCTCGCCTACTCGGCGAAATACGCCTCAGCGCTCTACGGCCCGTTCCGCGACGCCGTCGACGTGACAATCGCCGGGGGCGGTGACCGCCGGGGCTACCAGCAGGACCCGAGGAACCGGCGCGAGGCCATCGAGGAGGTGCGCCTCGACCTAGCCGAGGGCGCGGACCTGATCATGGTCAAGCCCGCCCTCGCCTATCTCGACGTGATTGCGGCCGTGCGGGCGGCCGTCGAGGTCCCGGTGGCCGCTTACAACGTGAGCGGCGAGTACTCCATGGTCGTGGCCGCGGCCGAACGCGGGTGGATCGATCGCCGGGCCGTGGCGCTCGAGCATCTCGGCGCCATCAAGCGGGCCGGCGCGGACGTGATCCTCACCTATTTCGCGGCCGAGGTGGCCGAGGCGCTCGGTGGCTGAGGCGGGCCCGGCGGGCAGGGCCACCGCCGGTCGCCGCAGCTCGGAGCTGTTCGCCGAGGCGTGCCGGGTGATCCCGGGCGGTGTCGACTCGCCCGTGCGGGCCTTCGGATCGGTCGGAGGGTCCCCTTACTTCGTCGCCCGGGCCCAGGGCGCCTTCGTCGAGGACGTCGACGGCCGGCGCCTGCTCGACTACGTGCAGTCCTGGGGGGCGTCCATCCTGGGCCACGCCCACCCCGCCGTGCTCGAGGCGATCGGCGAGGCGGCGTCGCGGGGAACGACCTACGGCGCCCCCACCGAAGGCGAGGTGCGCCTCGCCGAGGTGATCACCGCGGCCGTGCCGGGCTGCGACCAGGTCCGTCTCGTCTCGTCGGGAACCGAGGCCGCCATGACGGTCGTCCGCCTGGCGCGCGCCGCCACCGGCCGGGACCGCATCGTGAAGTTCGCGGGCTGCTACCACGGCCACAGCGACGCCCTGCTCGCAGGCGGCGGGAGCGGCGTGGCCACCTTGGGGCTGCCGGACTCGGCCGGTGTGCCCGCGGGCGCCGTGTCGGCCACGATCGTGGCGCCCTACAACGAGGTCCCGGTCATCGACGACGCCGTCGCCTGCGTGATCGTCGAACCGGTGGCGGCGAACATGGGGCTCGTCGCACCCGTGGCGGGCTTTCTCGAGGGGCTGCGCGCCGCTTGCGACCGCGTCGGCGCCCTGCTCGTGTTCGACGAGGTGATCACCGGTTTTCGCGTCGGGCGTGCCGGTGCCACCGGAGTGCTCGGCGTGCGGCCGGACCTGTGGTGCTTCGGGAAGGTGATCGGGGGAGGCCTGCCGCTCGCCGCGCTCGGGGGCCGTCGCGACCTCATGTCGCAGTTGGCCCCTCTCGGGCCCGTCTACCAGGCGGGCACCCTGTCGGGCAATCCTGTGGCGACCGCGGCCGGTCTCGCCGTGCTCGAGCACCTCGGCGAGGAGGACTACGCCAAGCTGACGGCGAATGTGGGGCGACTCGCCGACGGGCTCGGCCGCGCCATCGCTCAAAGCGGGCTGGCGGTGCAGGTGCCCTGCTTTCGGACCCTCCTCTCGGTCTTCTTCTCCGAGGAACCGGTGCAGGACTACCGGGGCGCGGCCCGCTCTGCCGCCTCAGGGCTGTACGCCCCGTTCTTCCGGGCCATGCTCGCCCGCGGTGTCGCCCTCGCCCCGAGCCCGTACGAGATCGCCTTTACGTCCCTGGCGCATTCGGCCGAGGACATCGACCGCACCGTCGAGGCCGCGGCCGAGGCGGCCCTGGAGGTCGCCCGGGAGCCCGCCTAGCGCGGGGGGACCTGGCGCGCCAGGGCGGCGACCGCCTTGTAGACGGCTTCGGCGGGCCCCAGCTCCTCGGGCTGGAGGAGGTTCGCCATTATCCGCAGCAGCCACTCCATGATGGGCCGGCCGTACATGCCGGTGTTGACGCACAGGCGCATCACCCCGGGCCGCGAGAGCACGCCGATGAACGCCCGGGCCACCCGGTAGTACAGGCCGTAGATGTCCTGCAGGGACTGCTCGTAGGAGACGAGCAGTCCGCTGTCGCCGGTTCCGAGAGCGTCCGAGACGGCACCGGCGGCGAGACGCCCGGTCTCGTAGGCGTAGGCGATGCCCTCGCCGTTGAACGGGTTGATGACGCCCGCGGCATCGCCCACGACCAGGCAGTCCGGGCCGACGCGGGGGGCGACGGCGAGCCCCATCGGCAGCCGGCCGCCGACAGGTGCGCCGCAGGAGCTCTCCGCGTGGAGGCACCACGAGGCGGGAACCTGGGCCACGAAGTCACCCATGAGCTTGGTCGTGTTGACGTGGCTTCCCTGGCCCATCGTGGAGAGCAGGCCCACCCCGACGTTCACCCGGCCGTCACCGAGCGGGAAGATCCAGCCGTAGCCGGGCACGACCCTGCCGGAGGCGTCGCGGATGTCGAGGAACGAGTCGATGTACTCCTCGTTGTGGCGGGGGGAACGGTAGTAGCCGCGAAGCGCCATGCCCTGGGGCCAGTCCCGGTTGCGGCCGGTCCCGAGCAGGCGACCGAACCGGGACAACGACCCGTCGGCCACGATCACGTACCGGGCCCGGACCTCGGTCGAGGTGGCACGGGCCTTGTCGCTCACGAGGGCGCCGCCGGCCCGGCGCAGGGGCGAGCCGGGCGGTACCGGCACCGGGTCGCCCCCGGTGGGGGAGCCGGCGCCCGACAGGGGCGCCATCGCCTCGGCCCCCTCCCAAATCACCGCGCCCGCCTTCTCGGCACGGGCGGCCACGAGGCCGTCGAGGTCGGCTCGCGTGATCACATAGCCGTGCCCGGGCAGCACGGGGTGCACGGGCCAGTCCATCACGATCGTGCGCCCGTAGGCATTGGTCCGCAGCCCCCGGTAGCGGTGGTACGTCGCCAGCTCGGCGGCGAGCCCCATCTCCTCGAGCTGGTGGACAGAGCGCGGCGTGAGGCCGTCGCCGCAGGGCTTCACCCGCGGGTAGTGCTTCTTCTCGACGACGAGCACGTCGATGCCAGAGCTCGCCAGCCAATACGCGGCCGCGGCGCCGGCTGGTCCCCCTCCCACGACCAGGACTTCGCATTCGTACCGGCCGGGACGGGGGGGCTGCAGCCGGGCCTCGGCGAGCTTGGCTGCGGTCATGCGAGCATGATAGGAGCGGTCCCGACGTGCCCGTCCCCCGGCGCGCGTGGTAGAAACCGCTCCAGCATTATGGGCAGCCTTGACAGCTACCTCCCCATTTTTTTCATGATCGTGCTTGGGATCGCCTTCGCGAGCCTTTCATTCGGCGCGTCCCGGCTGCTCGCGCCCAAACGCCCCACCGCCGCCAAGGAAGCGCCCTACGAATGCGGCATCGTCCCGACCCACGAGCCGGCGCGGCGCTTCCCGGTGCGCTTCTATCTGGTCGCGATGGCCTTTGTGGTGGTGGACATCGAGATCATCTTCCTGTTCCCCTGGGCCGTGGACTCCCAGAGCCTGGGCCGGTTCGGCCTGGTCGAGATCCTCGTGTTCGCCGCCTCGGTGTTCGTGCCCTTCATCTACCTCGTGGCCAACGGCGCCCTCGACTGGGGGCCGCTCAAGCGGGTCCGCCCCGTCGAGTCAGATGTCGTCCGGACCTCGTCGTCGACCGTTCGCCACATCGGGCCGTCGAGCGACGAAGCCGCGTAGAGCGAGCCGCAGCTACATGGGCCTAGAAGACCTCAACCACAATTTCCTCACCGGCTCGCTGGAGGAGCTGGTGAAGTGGGCGCGCCGCTCGAGTGTCTGGCCGGCCACCTTCGGCCTGGCCTGTTGCGCCATCGAGATGATGGCGGCCGGCGCCGCCGACTTCGACCTGGCGCGCTTCGGCATGGAGGTGTTCCGCGGCTCGCCGCGCCAGGCCGACCTCATGGTCGTCGCCGGGCGCGTGTCGCAGAAGATGGCACCTGTGCTGCGGCAGGTCTATGACCAGATGGTCGAGCCGAAATGGGTCATCTCGATGGGCGTGTGCGCCTCGAGCGGCGGGATGTTCAACAACTACGCCATCGTGCAGGGGGTCGACCAGGTCGTCCCGGTCGACGTGTACGCCCCCGGATGCCCGCCCGGCCCGCAGACGCTCATCCACGCCATCTTGACCCTGCACGAGAAGATCCGCCTCGGCGAGATCACCAACCGGCGTCCCGGTGAGACCGGGGCCGGCATCGACCTCGCCTCGGAGCCGGTTGCCACCGGCTGGGTCGCACCCCCGTCAGGGGCCGTGAGCCTGAGGACGCCCCGCTGATGGAGACCGTCCCGGAGAGCGCCGCCGAGCTGGCCGGCCTGAGCGAGATCACCGTGGGCGGGGCCGGCGACCAGGAGGTGCTCCACGTCGCCCGTGAGCACTACCTCGAGGCGGCCGAGGCGCTGCGCGAGGCCGGCTTTGCGATGTGCGCCGACCTGTGTGCGGTCGACTACCTACGCCACCTTGATCGGCCGCTGCCCGAGGCCGTGAGACCCGAGCGCTTCGAGGTCGTCGTCAACCTCGTCTCCCTCGAGAGACGCCAACGGGTCCGTCTCCGTGTCCAGGTCCCCGATTACGACCCCGTGGTCCCGACGCTGTTCGACCTCTACCCCGGGTCCGAGAACATGGAGAGGGAGGCCTTCGACCTGTTCGGGCTCCGCTTCGAGGGGCACCCCGACCTCACGCGCATCCTGATGCCCGACGAGTGGGAGGGCCACCCCCTGCGCAAGGACTACGCGGTTGGGCGCGTGCCGGTCCAGTTCAAGCAAGCGCCGGGCCCGCGATGACCGAGGAGGAGCTCAAGGCGGAGACCTTTGAAGGTCCCCAGGAGCTGCAGGAGCGCGACGAGACTGATCCGGTCGTGCTCGCGATCGAAGAGGGCTCGCCCCTGCGCCTGCCCGAGGGCCCCGTGCTCGCGCCCGGTGACATCGACGTCGAGTTCGGCGAAGACGAGACGATGATCATCAACATGGGCCCGCAGCACCCCTCGACCCATGGCGTGCTGCGCATCATGATGGAGCTCGAGGGCGAGACCGTGTTGCGGTCCAAGCCGATCATCGGCTACCTGCACACCGGCATGGAGAAGACCGGGGAGGAGCTCACCTACGTCCAGGGGGCGACGAACGTCACCCGCATGGACTACCTGTCTCCCCTGCACAACGAGCTCGTCTTCTCGCTGGCAACCGAGGCGTTGCTGCGGATCGAGGTACCGCCCCGCGCCACCTGGATCCGCATGCTCATGACAGAGCTCAACCGCATCTCCTCGCACGTGCTGTGGATGGCCACCAACGGCCTGGACCTTGCGGCGAGCTCGATGATGATCTACGGCTTTCGCGACCGCGAGATGGTCCTGTCGTTTTTCGAGAAGGCGACCGGTCTTCGGATGAACCACGACTACATCCGTCCCGGAGGCGTCGCCGCGGACCTGCCCGACGGGTGGGAGGACGACGTCATGGCGATCGTCGAGACCATTCCCGGGCGCGTCGACGAGTACGACGAGCTGCTGACCGGCCAGCCGATCTTCAAGCACCGCACCGAGGGCGTCGGGGTCATCTCGCCCGAGCTCGCCGTGGCGATGTCCGCCACGGGTCCGATACTGAGGGCCGCGGGCGTCGCCTGGGACCTGCGCCGCGCCATGCCCTACCTCGCCTACGACGAGGTCGACTTCGACGTCATCGTAGGGACCGTCGGGGACGCCTTCGACCGCTACGCCGTGCGGCTGAACGAGATCCGCGAGTCGTGCAGGATCGTCCACCAGTGCGTGGAGAAGATGCCCCCCGGGGACTACCGGGCCCAGGACAAGAAGGTGACGCCACCGCCGAGGGCACGCATCGACGAGTCGATGGAGGCACTCATCCACCACTTCAAGATCTTCACGAGGGGATTCGAGGTACCCGCCGGCGAGGTCTACACAGCCATCGAGTCCCCCCGCGGCGAGCTCGGCTGCTACCTCGTGGCGGACGGGTCGAACAAGCCGTACCGGATGCACATCAGGGCACCGAGCTTCGTGAACCTGCAGAGCCTGCCCCCGCTTCTCCGCGGCGGGCTGATCGCGGACGCCGTCGCCGTCATCTCCTCGGTCGACCCGGTCATGGGCGAGGTGGACCGCTGATGGCACGCCTGTCCCCCGAGAACCGCGCGAGGGCCGAAGCGATCGTGGCCTGCTACCCCAAGCGCCGCTCCGCGCTCATACCGCTGTGCCATCTGGCGCAGGCGCAGGACGGCTTCCTGACCGAGGAGGCCATGGAGGACATCGCCGGTCTCCTCGGTTGCACGCCGGCCGAGGTGCGGGGCACCGCGAGCTTCTACGACATGCTGCACACCGAGCCGGTGGGCCGTCACGTCGTCACGGTCTGCACGAACATCGCCTGCATGTTGGCGGGCGCCTATGAGGTCCTCGACCACGCCGAGGCCTCGCTCGGGATCTCGGTCGGCCAGACGACCGCGGACGGCGAGTTCACCCTCGAGGAGGCCGAGTGCCTGGCGGGCTGCGACCACGCCCCCTGTGTCCAGGTGAACAGCCGCTTCTTCGGTCCGGTCGACCCCGAAGGCCTCGACGCCCTGGCGGAGGACCTGCGGACAGGGCGCCTCAGCGAGACCGTGCCGGCGCACGGGATCTTGAGCCGGGTGGAGCGCAGCGTGGGCCTGCCCGCCCGGGATGCGAGGGCGCGGGGCGACGGCGGGCGGGAACCTGGCCCCACACAAGCCCCGGGGACGGTGACAGGGTGATCACGACGCCGCCCCGGATCGTCACCTCACGGGTGGGTTTCCCGGACTCGTTCACACTCGAGCGCTACCTCGCCACGGGCGGTTACGAGGGACTCCGCAAAGCGCTGTCGATGGCTCCGGCGGATGTCGCCGCCGAGGTCAACAAGGCGAGCCTGCTCGGACGAGGCGGGGCCGGGTTCCCCGCCGGCCGCAAGTGGTCGATGTTGCGCAAGGCGGCCACGACGTATCTGGTTGTGAACGGCGACGAGAGCGAGCCCGCGACCTTCAAGGACCACATGCTGATCGAGAGCGATCCGCACCAGATCATCGAGGGGACCGCGATAGCGGCCTACGCGACCGGGGTCGAGCAGGCCTTCATCTACTGCCGGGGGGAGTTCGCCCTCGGCTTCGAGCGCCTGCAGCAGGCGTGCAACGAGGCCTACGCCCACGGGGCGCTCGGTGCCGACGTGCTCGGGAGCGGCTACGCGCTGGACATCGTGATCCATCCCGGCGCGGGCGCCTACATCTGCGGTGAGGAGACGGCGCTGCTGGAGAGCCTCGAGGGCAAACGGGGCTTCCCGCGGATCAAGCCGCCCTATTTCCCGGCCGCCGTGGGCCTGTACGGGGAGCCCACAGTCGTCAACAACGTCGAGACCGTGTCCAGCCTGCCGTGGATCGTCATGCACGGGGGCGACGCCTTCGCGGCCCTCGGCGAGGGAGCCTCGACCGGGACGCGGCTGTTCGCCCTTTCCGGGCGCGTCGAGCACCCGGGGTGGTTCGAGATCGAGATGTCGAAGACCACCTTCCGCGACCTCATCTACGACCCCTCCCTCGGCGGCGGCATCACCGGGGGCAAGCAGCTGCGCGCCTTCATCCCCGGCGGCGTGTCGTCACCGTGGTTCGGCCCCGAGCAGCTGGACCTGGCGCTGAACCAGGAGGCGGTGGGCCAGGCCGGCTCCATGCTCGGGTCGGGATCGGTCGTGGTGATGGACTCCGACACCTGCCCGGTCCGGGCCGCGTGGCGCATCGCCCTCTTTTTCAACCGCGAGTCGTGCGGTCAGTGCACACCGTGCCGGGAGGGGAGCGGCTGGATCGAGAAGATCATGCACCGCCTCGAGAACGGCCTCGGCCGCTCAGAGGACATCGATCTCGTGCTCGACGCCTGCGACAACATCTCGCCCGGGCTCACCTGGCCGCCGAAGCAGACGACGATCTGCGTGTTCGGCCCTTCCATCCCCCCTTCGATCGTCTCGGTGGCCAAGATGTTCCCCGACGAGCTGCTCGTGCACGTCAAAGAGGGCGGTTGCCCGTTCCCGGCCGACGCGGTGCACCGTGGCTGACCTCGTCGAAGCCCCCGCGGGTATCTCCATCACCGTCGACGGGCGGGCCGTTTCGGCCGAGCCCGGCGAGCTCATAATCTCGGCCGCCGAGCGGGCCGGCGTCTTCATCCCGCGCTTTTGCTACCACCCGAGGATGAAGTCGGTGGGGATGTGCCGGATGTGCCTGGTCGAGGTCTCCGGCCCCCGGGGCCCGAGCCTGCAGCCGGCGTGCTTCGTAGCGGTGGCCGAGGGCCAGGAGATCTTCACCGAGTCCGAAGCCGCCCGCAAGGCCCAGGAGGGCGTGCTCGAGTTCCTGCTCCTCAACCACCCCCTTGACTGCCCCGTCTGCGACAAGGGAGGCGAGTGCCCCCTCCAGGACCAGGCGATGTCGCACGGGCCGGGAGAGAGCCGGTTCGTGGAGGACAAGCGGCACTGGGCCAAGCCCGTCGAAATCGGACCGCTCGTGCTGTTAGACCGGGAGCGCTGCATCCAGTGCGCGCGCTGCACGCGTTTCGCCGAGGAAGTGGCGGGGGAGCCCTTCATCGACTTCGCGGAACGCGGCGACCGGACCGAGGTCGCCATCTTCCCCGGTGAGCCCTTCGACTCGTACTTCGCAGGCAACACGATCCAGATCTGCCCCGTTGGGGCGCTGACCGCTGCCCCGTACCGTTTCAGGTCCCGCCCGTGGGACCTCGAGCAGGTCGAGACCACCTGCACGACCTGCTCGGTCGGGTGCCGCGTGGTGGCGCAGTCCTCGGCAGGGGCGCTCGTGCGCTACCTCGGCGTCGACTCGGGACCGGTGAACCAGAGCTGGCTGTGCGACCGGGGCCGCTTCGGCTTCGAGGCGGTCGAGGCGTCGGAACGTCTGACCCAGCCGCTCGTGCGGTCTTCGACCGGCTTCGTCCCCGCGACATGGAACCAGGCGCTGGGCGAAGTCGCCGACAAGGTGCTCGAGGCCCGCGAGGACCACGGCCCGGGCGCCGTCGGCTTCATCGGCGGCTCCAGGCTCGCGAACGAGGACGCCTACGCCTGGGTCAGGCTCGCCAAGGGCGTCATCGGCACCGACAACTTCGACGCCCAGCTCGGTGACGGCCTGCCCGCCGAGCTCATAGCGAGCCTGCCCCGCGCCACGATCGAAGAGACGCTCGCCGCGAGCACCGTCGTCCTCCTCGCCGGAGACCTGCGCGAGGAGCTGCCGGTGCTGCACCTCAGGTTGCGCCAAAAGGCGGCGAACGAAGGCCTGCGGATCATCGACTGCTCCCCCGTCGCGACCGGCCTCGGCCCGGTGGCGACGTGGAACCCCTACAGGCCCGGCGAGGCGACCGAGCTCGCCCGGCGCCTGGTCGCCACGAAGCCCGGAGAGGGCGTCGTCGTCGTGCTCGGGCGTCCTTCGCTGGCCGAGCCCGCGGACGACATAGCGGCCGCGGCCGCAGTGCTGGCCGCGGCGTGGCCGTCCGCGCGCTTCCTCTCCGCATTGCGGCGCGCCAACGTGCACGGGGCCATCGACCTCGGGTGTGCCCCGGGACTGCTCCCCGGGCGGGTCACAATCGAGGAGGGACGGGAGTTCTTCGCCGAACAGTGGGGCGCGGTGCCCGCGCGACGCGGCCTCGACACGGCCGGGATCCTCGAGGCGGCGGCGTCCGGAGAGCTCAGCACGCTCGTGCTTGTCGGCGCGGACCCGTTGTCGGACTTCCCCGACCACGACCTTGCGGAAAGGGCGCTCGAGCGCGTCGAGTTCCTCGTGGCGGTCGAGACCGTCCTCAACGCGTCGTCGCTGCACGCCGACGTCGTGTTGCCGGCGGCCGGTTACGCCGAACGCGGGGGGACCACGACGAACCTGGAAGGCCGCGTCACACGGCTCGCGGCCAAGGTCGTGCCACCCGGTGTGTCCCGGGCCGATTGGGTGATCGCAACCGAACTGGCCGATCGCCTGGGAGCCGACCTCGGCTTCGAGTCGGTCGAGGGGATCTGGGCCGAGATCGAAAGGGTCTCCCCGGCCCATTCCGGCTGCACGCTGGAAGCGCTCGCGGCGCCCGGCGGTGCCGACGGGATCGTCATCCCGCTCCGGGCGGAGTCGGTGCGGCTCACCCGGCGCCCGCCGAGGCTGGACCCCATTGCTACGCCCGGGATCGACTCGGTCTTCGAGCAGGGGGCGCCGCTCACCGCCGGGGCGGCGATGGCACCGGGTGTGGAACCCGGTGCCGGCGAGCCGGCCGCGTACGGGCAGGACGAGGAGGGCCTCGCCGGGGACGAGAGCCGCGACGACGACCCCGCCGCCGGCAAGGAGGTACGGCCTGCCCCTCCGGTGGGGCACAGCCCGATGCCCGCCGTCTTGCGCTTCGACGCCGGCGCCTGGCCGGGCCCTTCGCCGTTCGCGCCCGCTGACGAGCACAGCTGGCGTCTTGTCGTCCGGCGCCAGCTCTATGACCACGGGACCCTCGTCCAGTCGGCCGAGTCGCTCGCGCCGCTCGCCCGCCCCCAGGAGCTGCGTGTCGCCCCCGAGGCTATGGCGCACCTCGGTGTCGAGCCCGGTGACGAGCTCAGGGTCCGCTCGGCCCGGGGCGAGGTCGTCGTGCGGGCCGTGGGCGACGGCGGAGTACCGGCCGGCGTGGCCCTGCTGCAGTTCAACGCGGCACCGGTCCATGAGACGAGCGCCTCCGCGCTCGTCGACTGGTCCGTGCGAGCCGTCGAGATCGAAGTGGAGAAGGTGACCTGATGCCCGACCCGCTCTTTTCTCACGGAGTCGACCTCGGCTCGGTGATCATCGTCGCCGTCAAGGTCCTCGTCGCCTTCGGCGTGCTCCTCGTCTCGGTGATGCTGGCCATCTGGTTCCTGCGCAAGGTCATCTCCGACATGCAGAACCGGGTAGGACCGAACCGCGCCGGCCCCTACGGGATCCTCCAGACGCTCGCCGACGGCATCAAGCTGTTCTTCAAGGAGGACCTCCTGCCGGACCAGGCGGACCGGTTCGTGTTCCGGCTGGCGCCTTACCTGGCCCTGCTTCCGGCCCTTTTGATCTTCACGATCGTTCCGGTGGGCGGTGTGGTGACGATCGCCCACCACACTGTCGAGCTGCAGGTGGCCGATCCGCCCATCGGCATCCTGTTCCTGCTCGCCCTGTCGTCGGTGTCGGTCTACGGCACGATGCTGGCGGGCTGGTCCTCCGGCTCGAAATACCCGCTCCTCGGATCGATCCGGGCCTCCGCGCAGATGATCTCCTACGAGGCTGCCATGGGCCTGACCATCGCCATGGTGGTCATCGTCACCCACGGGCTGTCGACCCGGGCGATCGTGGACTCCCAGGCCGCCAGCTTCTTCCACTGGAACATCTTCCGGCTCGGCATCCTGCCCTTCCCGTTGTTCGCGGTGGCTGTGACCGCCGAGCTCAACCACCCGCCCTTCGACCTGAGCGAGGGTGAGCAGGAGCTCGTGGGCGGCTTCCACACCGAGTACTCGTCGGTGCGCTTCGCCTTTTTCTACCTGGCCGAGTTCATGAACATGATCACGATGTCGGCCGTGATGGTGACACTGTTCTTCGGTGGCCCGGACGGCCCCGGCTTCCACTTCCTACGCTGGCTGTGGCCGATCCTTTGGTTCGCCGGCAAGACCCTCGTGTTCATCTACGCGTTCGTCTGGGTCCGCGCGGCCCTGCCCCGCCTCCGCTACGACCAGCTCATGGAGCTCGGTTGGAAGTTCCTCATACCGCTCTCGCTCGGGTGGCTCCTCGTCGTCGCGGCCTTCCGGATCGGGACTGTCTGGGGCGTCGGGGTCTTCGTCGGTTTTGCGGTCGTCGGCGGGGCTTTGTGGCAGGCGGTCCTCGTCGCTCGTCAGCGCCGCGAGGCGCTGGAGGAGGGCTCGCCCCTCCGCCTGCGGACGCCGGCTGATTCCTACCTGCGGGCGGTGCGTGAGCCCGACGGAGGTGGATGATGGCGAGAGAGCCGCGGGACAAGATGTCGCTCGGGTTCTTCGGTGGTTTCGCCGTGACGATGAAGCAGGTCGGCGAACCGAGGGTCACGACCCCGTACCCCGGCGAGAAGGTGGCCAAGCCGCCACGCCTGCACGGCCGCCACGTCCTCAATCGCTACGAGGACGGGATGGAGAAGTGCATCGGCTGTGAGCTGTGCGCGGCTGTGTGCCCGGCGGACTGCATCTATGTGCGCGGCCGCGACAACCCGGTCGACGCGCCGGTGTCACCGGGCGAGCGCTATGGGTTCGTCTACGAGATCAACTACCTTCGCTGCATCCACTGTGACCTGTGCGTCGAGGCCTGCCCGACCGAGGCCATCACCGAGTCGAAGATGTTCGAGTTCTCCTTCACAAACCGTTCCGATGCCATCTACACCAAAGACGAGCTCGTGGTCGACGACGACGGTTTGCCCCGCCAGCTGCCTTGGGAGGACTGGCGACCGGGCGAGGCCGACCAGACCTCCGGCTGGATGAGGGCGACGTCGCCCTCGGGAGCGGTCGAGTACGAAGGAACCGTGCAGTGGTCCGGTGAGCTCGGTTACGGGACCCGCCCGCCCGAGGGCGGCCAGAGCGACAACCGTGACGACGAGGCCACGGGGAACATCTCCATCCGGATCGTCGAGAGGGACAAGATCTCCCGCCGTTTCGGGGGCAAGGTGCGCGGCACATGACCCAGGTCCTCGCGGCCACCATCCCCGACGCCATCACCTTCGTGATAGCCGCGGCGGTCTGCGTGCTCGGCGCCCTCGGCGTGGTGCTCGCCCGCAACCCCGTCCACTCGGCACTGATGCTCGTGATGACGCTGTTCGGCGTGGCGGTGCTGTTCGTGGAGGAGGACGCCCAGTTCCTCGCAGCCGTGCAGGTCATCGTCTACGCCGGGGCGATCGTCGTGCTGTTCCTGTTCGTCATAATGCTCCTCGGCGTCGACCAGAAAGAGGCCGTCGAGCGCGACCCCCTGCCGGCCCAGCGTCCCGTCGCCATCGTCGTGGGGATCCTCGGGCTCGCAGAAGTGCTCCTCCTCGCCCGGGGCCATTGGCCCACCGGGGCACATTCGGTGAGCGGGACCATCGGGACCCCTGCCGCCAACGTCGGGCTGATCGGGCGTTCGATCTTCACGACCTACCTGCTCGCCTTCGAGGTGACCTCGGCGCTGTTGGTCGTTGCCGTCGTCGGCGCGGTCGTGCTCGCCCGCCGGCCCCGCCGCGCGCCCGGCGACAACCTCGCGCCGACCGGGGCGGTCGGGGCACCCGACGACGACGCCGACGGCGCGGATGGGTCCGGGCCCGACGGCGCCGGGGACGGGACAGCGGACACTGCAAGCGCCGGAGGAGAACAGGAAAGCGGCGAGCGCGCCGATTCGGGGGTCACCGCACCATGAGCATCGCCGCCTCCTGGTACCTGACGCTCGCCGCGGTGCTGTTCAGCATCGGCGCCATCGGCCTGCTCATCCGCCGCAACGTGCTCGTGATGTTCATGTGCGTCGAGCTGATGCTCAACGCCGCCAACCTCACGTTCGTGACCTTTGCCCGCCGGCTCAACGACATCGCGGGTCAGACAGCCGTCTTCTTCGTGCTGGTGGTGGCGGCCGCCGAGGTGGTCGTCGGCCTCGGGATCATCGTCTCGATCTACCGGCGCCGCCCCGGTGCGACTGCCGACGACATCCACGGGATGAAGGGCTGACCCCGGGTGCTGCGCATCGTCTACCTCGTCCCCTTGTTCCCGCTCGCGGGCTTTGTGATCCTGCTTCTCGCGGGCCGCAAGCTCGGCAACCCGCGCGCCGGCTGGCTCGCGACCTTGATGGTGGCGGCCTCGTTCGTCGTCACCGTCGTGGTGTTCACCGGCCTGTTCCGCCTGAGCGCGAGCTCCCGGTCGTACACGCAGACCTGGTTCACCTGGATCAACGCGGGACACCTGCACGTCACGATGGGCCTGCTCGTCGACCCGCTCTCGATGACGATGGCGGCCTTCGTGACCGGCGTGAGCGCCCTGATCCACCTCTACTCGATCGGGTACATGGAGCACGACGAGGACTTCCCCAAGTTCTTCCTGTACCTGAACCTGTTCGTGGCCGCGATGTTGCTGCTCGTGCTCGCGGACAACTTCCTGCTCCTGTTCCTCGGCTGGGAGGGCGTGGGCGTCTGCTCGTACTTCCTCATCGGATTCTGGTTCGAGCGCGACAGCGCCTCGAGCGCCGCCAAGAAGGCGATGATCTTCAACCGCATCGGGGACGCGGCGTTCCTCGTGGCGCTGTTCCTCATCTACGAGCGCACCGGGAGCCTGGACTACCACACGGTCTTCGCCAACCTCGCAGGTGTCGGCGAGCCCTCGCTCGTGGCGATCGGGATCCTGCTTTTCGCGGGCGCGGTCGGCAAGTCGGCCCAGATCCCGCTCTACCCGTGGCTGGCCGACGCCATGGAGGGCCCGACACCGGTCTCGGCCCTCATCCACGCCGCCACGATGGTGACAGCCGGCGTCTACCTCATGTGCAGGATCAACCCGATCCTGTACCGGGCGCCGGACGCGGCGCACGTCGTGGCCGTCGTCGGGGCCGCGACCGCGCTGTTGGGGGCGACGATCGCCTGCGCCCAGAACGACATCAAGAAGATCCTCGCCTACTCCACGATCTCCCAGCTCGGCTTCATGTTCATGGCGGCGGGCATAGGCGCCTACGACGCGGCCATCTTCCTCATGCTCACCCACGCCTTCTACAAGGCCCTCCTGTTCCTCGGGGCCGGCTCGGTAATACACGCCATGAACGACGACCAGGACGTGAAGACGATGGGGGCCCTCGCCCGGCGCATGCCGATCACGGCGGTGACGTTCTTCATCGGCTGGCTCTCCATCGGGGGCGTCCCGGTGTTCTCGGGGTTCTGGTCCAAGGGGGACGTGCTGTCGAACGGTTTCGCCTTCAGCCCGGCCCTGTGGGCGGTAGGAGCCCTGGCGGCGGTGCTGACGGCCTACTACATGGGCCGGGCCTACCTGTTGGTCTTCCGGGGGGAGCAACGCTGGGTGGAAGGCCGCAAGACCGGCGACACGGCCGCACTGCACCCCCATGACCCGAGCTGGGTGATGTCGTTGCCCCTCGTGGTGCTCGGGGCGCTGTCGGCTATCGGAGGACTCATCAACCTGCCCATCCATCCGGATCTCGACTTCCTCGACCGGTGGCTGAGCCCCGTGTTCGCCTCGCGCCTGTTCCAGCACCACTTCGGCCTCGCAGCGGTGTGGACCTTCGCACTGGTCGACACCGCCCTCGCCCTGGCTGGGGTCGGCCTCGCGGTCGCCGTCTGGGGCTCTGCGTCCGAGCGCCCCGCCTTCGAGCCGGTCTTCTTGCAGCGGGCCTGGTACATCGACTGGGCCTACGACAGGTTCATCGCCCGTCCCTCGACCGAGATGGCGTTCGAGACGTCGTCGGTCGTCGAGGCCGAGGCGATCGACGGTGCCGTCAACGGCTTCGCCCTGCTCGTGCGTGCAACGGGCCGCCAGGTACGGAAGCTCCAGACGGGTTACGTCCGCAACTACGCCCTGGGGCTCTCGGCGGGCATAGTGCTGATACTCGCCTACGTGTTGACGAGGGCGTCATGACAAGCTCGTTCCCCTACCTCACGACGCTCATCCTCGTGCCGGCCGGGGCGGCCGTCGTCGTGGCTCTCGTCCCCAAGGCCCAGCGCCGCCTCGTGCAACTGGTCGGCTACGTCGCCTCGCTGGCGGTGCTCGGGATCGCCTCGGCGGCGACCGTGGCCTTCAGCGCCGGTGACGGGGGTTACCAGTTCGTCTCGACTGAGAAGTGGGTCCCGGCCTTCGGGATCTCCTGGAACCTCGGTATGGACGGCATCTCGCTCTTCCTCGTGCTGATGACGGCTCTTTTGTTCCCGATCGCCCTCGCCGCTTCGGACGACAGGGCGGGTGACAAGTCGTTCGTGGCCTGGATCCTCGTGCTCGAGGCCGGCTGCCTCGGCGGCTTCCTCGCCTTGGACCTGCTGCTGTTCTTCGTGTTCTTCGAGCTCACCTTGGTTCCGGTGTACTTTCTGATCGCCGGTTGGGGCCACGAACGGCGCGGCTACGCCGCCGGCAAGTTCTTCCTCTACACACTCGGCGCCTCCGCCTTCTTGTTCGTCGGGATCCTGGCCCTCGTCGCCATCCACTCCTCCCAGACGGGCGTTACGACCTTCGACGTGAGGGCTCTCGCGGACACGCATCTGTCGGGGACCGCCGGTGTGCTGCTGTTCCTGGCCTTCACCGCCGCCTTCGCCGTGAAGATGCCGTTGTTCCCGTTCCACACCTGGTCCCCGGACGCCTATCGGGAAGCGCCCGCGGCAGGATCACTGCTTCTTGCCGGGGTCATGGCGAAGCTGGGCGCCTACGGCATCATCCGTTTCGACCTCGCCCTTTTTCCGAGGGCCGTCGTCACCTTGGCGCCGCTGTTGATCACCCTCGGCGCGATCGGCATCATCTACGGCGCCATCGTGGCCGCTGTCGAGCGTGACCTGAAGCGCCTCGTGGCCTACTCGTCACTGGCGCACCTCGGCTTCATCGTGATCGGGGCGTTCGCCCTGAGCCGCGAGGCGCTCACCGGCGCCGTGCTGCAGATGGTCAACCACGGCCTTTACACGGCGGCCCTGTTCATCCTCATCGCCCTTCTTTACAGGCGGCTCGGCACGTTCTCGGTCAAGGAGATGCGCGGCCTGCAGCGGCGCGTGCCCCTTCTGGCGGGGGTGTTCACGGTCGTGATGCTCGCCTCGATCGGCGTGCCCGGCCTGAACGGCTTCGTCGGTGAGTTCCTCATCCTCGCCGGTACGTTCCTGACCCATCGCTGGTGGGCCGTCGTGGCGACGGGCGGCGTCGTGCTCGCCGCGGTCTACCTGCTGTGGGCCTACCAGCAGGCCTTCCAGGGCAAGCCCTCCGTCGAGCCGGGCGCCATCCGGGATCTCTCCTGGCGCGAAGGGCTCACGCTCGCGCCGCTGGTCATCTTGATAGTGCTGCTCGGGATCTTCCCGGGTCCGCTGCTGAGCCGGATCGGCCCATCGGTGACCCGGGTCGTGGCCCATGTCGAGGTCGTCGCCCACCAACGCCCGCCGCAGGTCGGGCCCGGCGTGGCCGTGCGGTCGAGCGGGGGTCAACCATGAGCCTGATCGCCACCTTGTCTTTCCTGTCGAGCGACGTGCCGGCCTTCGCCACCCCTCACGTGAACTACGTGGCGATCCTGCCCGAACTGATCCTCATCGGCGGCGCCCTCGTGCTGCTCGTCTCGGGCCAGCTCGTCTTGAAGAAGGTCCCGACCGCCTTCTACTCGGTCGGCTCGGGCGCCATCGGCGTTGCGGCCCTGGTCGCCTCGCTTGTCATCTGGCACGACGTGCAGGCGCGGGGGCCGTTCACGACCATCGCCGACTCCGTGGCCGTCGACGGCTTCTCCATCGCGTTCTTGGTGCTCGTGTCGTGCATCTTGATCGTCGCCTCCGCCATCGCCAACGACTTTCTCGTCCGCGAAGGGATCGAGGGGCCCGAGTACCACGTGCTGGCGCTGCTGGCCGGGTCGGGAGCGATGCTCATGGCCTCGGCGAACGACCTGATCCTCATCTTCGTGGCGCTCGAGATCATGTCGATCCCGCTCTACATCCTCGCCGGGATGGACCCCAAGCGACGTTCCTCGGGTGAGGCCGCCATGAAGTACTTCGTCCTCGGAGCTTTCTCCTCGGCCGTGTTCGTCTACGGGATCGCTCTCGTGTACGGGGCGACAGGGTCGACCAACCTCCCCCAGATCGCGGCCTACCTGAGCACCAACATCGTCACGTCCAACGGCGTCCTGCTCGCCGGCCTCGGCCTGTTGCTCGTCGGCTTCGGCTTCAAGGTGTCGGCCGTGCCGTTCCACATGTGGACGCCCGACGTCTACCAGGGCGCCCCCACACCGGCGACGGGGTTCATGACCGCCGTCGCCAAAGCCGGCGGTTTCGCGGCGCTGCTGCGTGTCTTCTTCTCCACCTTCGGGGTGCTCCGCACGGACTGGCAGCCGCTTTTGTGGGCGATAGCGATCGTCACCTTGTTGCTCGGGGCGATCCTCGGTCTCGTGCAGCGCGACGTGAAGCGGATGCTGGCGTACTCCTCGATCAATCACGCCGGGTTCATCCTCGTCGGCCTGGCGGCTGCGACCACAAAGGGGATCAACGGCAGCGTCTACTACGTGTTCGTGTACGCCTTTATGGTGCTCGGGAGCTTCGCTGTCATCACCGTCGTCGGCGGCAAGGGCGACCACGACCACGACCTCGACACCTACCGCGGCCTCGGCCGTCGCCAGCCCGTGCTGGCGCTCGCCTTCGCGGTGCTGCTCTTGGGCCAGACGGGGATGCCTTTCACGACGGGCTTTTTCGCCAAGCTCTACGTCGTCTCGGCCGCGGTGAGGGCCCATTCGTACGCGCTCGCGGTCATCGCCATGCTGTCGGCCGCCATCGCGGCGGCGTTCTACCTCCGCCTCATCTTCCTCATGTACGGCGTCAGGCTGGCGCCGGGTGCCGCCGGCGACGAGGGCTCGCTGTCGCTGCCGCTCAATGCTGAGCCGGAGGACGAGCTCGCTCCGGGCGCGGCGGCTCCGAGGAGCGTCAACCTCGGACCGGTGCGCGTGCCGGGCCCGACGACGGCGGCGATCTTCGTGACCGTCGCGGTCACGCTCGTGTTCGGCATCTGGCCCGCCCCGCTCATCGACTTCGTCAGGGCGGCCGGCTTCCTCTTCTGAGCACCCGGGGACCGACGGCTCGACGCCGGCCCTCCGCCCCGGCGATCTTCCCGCTGATGAACTGCCGGTCTCAACGAGGCGTTCTCGCGGAGCCGATCTGGGGTCGAGGTTTCATGGGGGCGTTACCCGATCTTCGCGATCGTGAGACACTCAGGGTCGGAGGTGTTCACCTGCGAATTCGATACTGCACCTGGAAGCTGACGCGGCATTGGAGCCGCCTGAAAGGGGCAGGGATCAATGGGAGACAGGAGAACCAATTTCGTCCGTCGGTGCCACACGGCGCTGACGGCAGTAGGCATCGGGCTGCTCGCCTGCGGTGCCTCACTTGTCCCCGCCGTCGCCGCCCACGCGAGCGGGACGACGCCCGGCCCCAACTTCGGCGGTCTCTCTGCGAGCGACGGGTACACCACCTCGGCCGACCTCACCCCGGGCTCGATCACGCACGTCTGGCTGATCATCCTCGAGAACAAGTCGTACAACTCGGAATTCTCGGGTGTGAACGACGACACCTACCTGTGGCAGACCCTCCCCTCCGAGGGTGCCCTGCTCAAGAACTACTACGGCACCGGCCACACGAGCATGGACAACTACATCTCGATAGTCTCCGGCCAGGCCCCGCAGAACGACGTGCAGAGCGACTGCTCCAACGCCAACACGGTCTTCGCCGGCAACACCGGGATCGCCGCGGGGGCGACCGACGGGATCGTCGACTCCGGCACGGGCGGCACGAGCGTGGGTGGCGACAACAGCAACTGGACCTACGGCCAGGCCGTCTCGAAGCTGGGTCCCAACTCGCCCATCGGCTCAACCGCGGCAAGCACCAACGGCTGCACGTACACCACCGACGTCGCCACCTTGTTCGACCAGTTCAACCTGGCCGGCGTGACCTGGAAGGGCTACGCCCAGGACCTCGGCGGCGCCCAGCAGATCGGCTCGACCTCCTTCCAGGCCAACACCGTGCCCGGCCGTGACGCCGGCGCCTGCGGCGCGCCCGGCAACCCCGACGGCATAGCCGAGAACCCTGTGAGCAACCCGACCTACCTGAGCGGGGCCGAGGGCGACCCGGTCGCGAGCGACCTCGTCAGCTCCACGGCGAGCGGTGGCTCCGCCACGACGCTCGTCGACGGCATACAGACCTGGGCCACCAACGCGTACGCCGGTGACGAGGTGATCATCACCGGCGGCACCGGTGCAGGCCAGTACGGCACCGTCGCCAGCAACACCGCCACCACGCTCACCCTCAGCGGGTCGGGCTTCAAGGCGGCCCCCGGGACTTCGGTCGTGGCGCCCGACGGCACCTCGACCTACATCGTCGGGGTGGCGGACACGAGCTCCTACACCGGCGCCTCGCTGGTCGCCGGCAGCGGCACCGGCCCGGACGGCCAGGCCTACAGCGCCAACAACCCCGAGTTCGCCGACCAGTACGTGGCCAAGCACTTCCCCTTCCCCTGGTTCCAGTCCCTCTCGGGCGTGGGCGCGAGCGGGCCTTTGACGACGCCGGCAGACGGTGGCAGCAACTGCGACGCCAACCACATCGCCAACCTGGACAGCCCTTCGGACGGCCTCGTGCACGACCTCGTGGACAACACCGTCCCCAACTTCAGCTGGATCACCCCGGACAACTGCAGTGACGGACACGACTCGAGCTGCAAGGGCAACAACCTGTCCGGCGCCTTCGGGCTCAACAGCGACGGCACGATCGACCTCAACGACCCGATCTACTCGCCGTCCACCACGGCCGGGGCGAACTGCACGCCAACGGGCTGCTCGGGGATCCCCAGCTACGACCCCGAGGCCACGACGCCGCGCAACTACACGGGCGGGACCTACAGCGCCGATCTGTTCCTCGCCTACTACGTGCCGCTGATCGAGTCCTCCTCGGCGTTCGCGCACGGCCTGATCGACATCACCTTCGACGAGGGTGAGCCGTCGTTCACCTACGGTGGCAACACGTTCAACGACATCGCCACCACGGGGCCGAGCGGCGGCTTCAACCAGCCCTCGGCGGGCACGGGCACGACCGGGCCGAGCGGTGTCGGCCCCGAGGACAACGGGTCCACCCCCGTGAGCTACCCGGCGAGCCCGGTCCTGGCCCCGAACGACACCCTCACCTACGGGTCCCCCGGCACGGCCGCCCCCGGCGCCGACTCCGCCTACGGGGCCGACGACATCTTCGCCGACTCGGCTGGTGAGAGCATCTACAACTCTGCAACACCGCTTGTCCCCGCCGAGGAGAACACCGAGCCGACCGGCCCCAACTCGCCGCTCGCGACCGACGCCGACGGCAACGAGCTCTACCCGGGGCCCGGCTTCAACCTCGACATCGACCGCCCGGCGCCTTGCGCCACCGGCGTCGCCACCGGCACCAACGGATGCGTCAGCGGCCTGATCCTCGGCGATGCCGGCAAGACGAGCAGCTCCACCCGCACTGACGCCGTGACCAACAGCGGCAGCTCGGTGAGCGACGGTTCCATCCAGGCCTACGACACCGGCCGGGAGATCGTCACCGCGAAGGTCGGGGGCACGTCCGCCAATGTCGGCAGCTCGGCCTACGACGACGACTTCGATGTCCTCGGCGTCCCCCTCGCGAGCAGTGACGCCGTCTACGTCGGTGACGTCACCAACAGTGGGCCGCTCTTCCCGACCAGCTCGGGCGGGACGACCACGGCCGGCGCGTTCGGGCTGATCGACGACGCCGGCAACCAGGTCACCCCGACCGCGGCCGTCACCAGCGTCACGCTGAGCGGCGAGTGCCAGCCGGCGAGCGCGAGCGGGCTCGCCACGACCTGCAGCGGCGACGAGACGCCCGACCCGCTCTTCGACGCCATCGACCCCACCTCCGGTGGTGGTGACACGGGCAGCGTGCTCATCAGCCCGTACATCACCCCGGGCACGGTCAGCACCGTCGACTACAACCACTACAGCTGGCTGCGCACGATGGAGGACCTCTTCGACGTGAGCAGCTGCGCCAATCCCAGCTCGGACATCGCCCTCACCGCCGGCACGGTGTGCGGAGGCCTGGACGCGCAGGGTCATCTCGGCTACGCCGCCCAGACCAACCTGAACGACTTCGGAGCGGACGTCTTCACGGCGGCGGACGGCAACGGCTTCCAGCCGCTCCAGCCCCCGATCAACGTGCCTGAGTCCCCGTTGACGATCGCCCTGCCGCTCACGGGGATGGTCATCCTCGGAGGAGTCCTCGTCCTGCGGCGCCGCCGGGTACGGGCGGTCAACGCTTGACCGCCATCACACCGTCGTCGGGCATTGGAAGGAGCCGGGCCTTACGGCCCGGCTCCGGCCGGGCTTGGACCGCGTTGATCATCGCCGTCTTCGTTGCCCTCCTCGGCGTCCTCGCCTACGGCGTCTATGGGCTCGTGTCCGGGGGGCACCGGGCCTTCGCCGCGGGCAACCCGGCGACGTGGCTACCCAGCCAGCAGCTGGAACGTTCCGTCGGCCACACGGTCGTCGGCACCTACGCCCACCCGGCGCTCACCGTCGCCGGGGACGACGTCCGCGTCCAGACCCCGGCCTTCAGCGCCCTCGCCGTCGTGACCGGCCCGCTCGTGCCGGGGGAGGGTTACAGCTACCAGCCCCGGTACGTGGTGGGCACCTGGACGGTTCACATCTGGGACGTGAAGGGCCTCATCGCGCTGTCTGCCGCCAACTTCGACAGCGTCGACTACCTCGGCACCGAGTTCCGCCTCCGGGTGCCGCCCGGTACGACGATGCCGAAGGCGGTCTCCACGGGCCAGCAGGTCAGCTTCCAGCTACGTGCTGTGGTGCCCATCGGCGAGGATCTCGTCCGCTGGGCGCCCAACGGCAACAACATCGTCGCCAAGTGGGACAACCAGGTAGAGAACGACTGACCGTCCAAGCCGGCAGCATCGTCAGCGCCAGGACTGTCTTGCGGCGACCCTGCTTCTCCGCCCGCCCGTCGGCGGCCGGAATCAAGAGGTCGCCAGCGGGCTGTCCGTCGCCCCGGAGGTACGCATAGGGCTACGACGTCGGGAACGATCGAGCCTCAGCGCAACGGCACGGCCACGTCATCGACGTCCTTGCCATTGCCGTCGCCGGGACGTTGGAAGAACCTGCCGACGATGGGAAGCTCCCAGAACGACTCCGCCCGGGCGATGGCAAGTGCCATCGGCAGGGTGTTCTCGGCCGCGTCCCACACCACATATCTCGGCAGCCACTCGGGCCCGAACTTGGCGTTGAAACGCCAGAGCGACTCGATCTGCATCGAGTCCGACATGCGCCGGAGAAGCCACCGCTGCACGCCCCCCCCGCCCTCGCCGGCGATGACGGCCCGCATGGTGGCGAAATTGAGCCCGAGGTGCTCCTCCCCGCAGCTGCGCAGCCGTTCGATCGTCCGCACGATGATGAAGTCGAGGAGCCCGTTGGGATGTTCCCCCTGGTCACGGCGCATGAGGTCGAGCGAGTAACCGCGGATTCCGGGCGCAGGGACGAACTGGCAGAACGCCACCGGGTCCCCATCGGGACCGTGGGCGACTGCAAGCAGGAGGCCCTCGTCGCGGGGGTCGAATATGCGCCCGAGCGTCATCGAGAAGCCTCTTTCCGCCTCGCCCCGGCGTCTTTGCACCATGACGGTCCTCACCGCGTCCGCGAGCGCCGGCTCAACCCGGGCCGGGTCGTGGAACGAGATCGTGTAGCCGTAGTTCACGATCCTGTTGACGGCTTGGCGCAGGCCCTTGCGGGCCCCGCCTTCGAGTGAGAAGGTCCGCACGTCCACGACGCCTTCGTCGCCGATGTAGCGCTCGTGCATGCCCGAACGCCGGTAGACGCCGAGCCACTCCTCACCGGCGCCGAGCACGGCCACCGACCAGCCGCGGTCGTCGGCGAAGTGCCGGAAGGCGGACCAGAGCTCGTCGCGCTCTTCGGGCTCGCAGATCGGGTCCGGCGAGACCAGGCAGATCCCCCCGTAGATGGCGTAGGCGACGAGGCCGTCGCGATCCAAGAAGGCCTGCTTGTCGCTGCGAAGGGCGAAGTAGTCGAGCGTGCCCGTACCGAGGCGCCTGACTATGTCGGCGGCGCGCTCGGTCGTGTCGGTGGGCCCGCTTGAGAGGCGCCGGTCAACGACGGGCCGGAACGCCAGCACGAGCGCCACAGCCGCCAGGCCGAGGCCGACGGCGAGCAGGGCCGGGTACAAGAACGCGTCCACCCGGGGGTTGAGGGCCACGGTCCGGACACCGACGAGCCGCCCGGCCGTGGCCCACCAGGCCTGGTCCCAGGTGATGGGTCGGCCGCCCCGATGGGTCGGGATGACGCTCCACAGAACCGTCGCGCCGATGATGGTTACCCCGACGACGCCGCCGAGCAGCGTGGTGAGCCCTGCCCGCAGCGAGGGCAGGTCGAAACGCGCCCGGAAGGACCTCCTCGCCCACCAGAGTACGACCACGAGCACGAGGGCCGCGATGGACTGGACCACCTCGCCGTGCCGGACCAGGTGAAGGGCCACCGTTCCGCCAAGCAGCCCGATGGCGACCAGCCAGGCCAAGCGCTGGCCCCTTCTCACGCCTCGGGCGACGGCCAGCAGTCCAACGCCGGCGAGGGCGACGAGAGCTCCGGCGGCCTCGCTCACTCCGAGGGGGATGTAGCCCAGCAAGGGGTGCAGCCGCCCCCGGACCTGCGGTGGGACGACGGCGGAGACGAGGTCGGCGAGTCCGAGGACGGCGATCCCCGCCGAGGTGAGCCGCCGTACGCGCCTCAAGGACCGGGCGGAGTCGGCTAGCAGTGGCCAGACCCGCCCACCGGGGAAGGAGGCGACCACCTCGGGCTCGCTGTAGTCGTGCGCGAGGTGTCCGGCCGCGAATCGCTCCAGCACCGTCACCGGGCTCAGGTACTTGCGGGCGAGCAGGAGCCGCGCGTGCACTTCCGCCCCACCCTCGATCTCGACCCAGGAGACCTGCTGGATGTGCACGAAGACCGGAGGAAGGCCGAGGCGCGACGCTCTCTCCTCCACGACCTCGCCGCAGGCACCGGAATTGGCGTAGAAGCCGGTGCCGACCCTCGCCAGCTCGGGTTGGAGCGTGTGGCCGGTAACGAGCCCGACGCCGCCCGCGGCGAGGATCGGGCGTGTCGCCTCACGCGCCTTGTCATTGGCGTGGTGGGCCGCAGGGCCGAGCAGGGATCGCCCGGCCGAGTGCCAGACCCGGTGATTGACCACGGCGAGCACGATCCCGGCCACGATCACCTCGACCGCGAGGGTGAGGCCGAGACCGAGCAGGCGGGATGAGAAGGGCTCGAGCTTTCTCGGCACCCCGAACAGCCACCAGTCGGGCAGCCTCGCCAAGAGTGCCACCGCGATAGGGACAAGCAACCACCACAGCCACCGGACGATGCGGCGGTAGGTGAGGCGCGAGGCCACGAAGCGGGGCAGGCCGGAGGGATCGGCCAGGCGGTCGATGCCGGCGAGCCAGGGCGAGGTCGATCCGGCCAGCGCGGGTAGGATCTCCGCCACGGCATGCTGGCCGAGCGGCGTTTCGCGCGGATCGGTCGGGTCGACGAAGGCGTTGCGTTCGTCGAACCGCCACCCCGGCTCGATGCTGACGAGCTTCGGCCCGCCAGCCGTTGCCACCTCGAGCTGAGCCGAGAGAGCAACCTCGAAACCGGCTTCGACAACGGCGGCATTCGCCTCCGGTTCGTAAAGGACCGCCCGATCGCGGGTGCCGGGCAGGAGGATGGCCCGCCGGCTGCGGTCTGTCGCCAGATAGCCCCGCAGCGCCCGGCGCAGCTCCTCGTGTGCCCCGAGTGCGGCTGCCGGGTCACCGCCGGGCGGTACGAGGAGGTCGAAGGCGTTGCCGGCGACGACGAGGGCGCCGGGGCCTTCGCTGCGCTCGAGAGCGCCGGCGAGCTCGACTGACGCCGAGCCGGACGCCTCGGTCCGCTTCGCGCCTAGGAAGAGGTCGCTCACGACGATCACTCGCCCGCCGACGGGAACCGCCAGGCGGGCGACGGCGACGTGCTCTGGCATGTGTGCTCCATTGTGGCAGCCGGCCGGGCCGCCGGTCGGTAGGGTGGGCGACCGGTGCGGGTGGTGCCGATGTCCTGCTAGCGGTCGCAGCGGTGTTCGCCGGCGCCGCCACGAGGGAGGCGACGATGGACGACGGGGGCGGGGTCGAGGGCCAGGTCAACGCCGCTGCGATCGAGGATTACCTTGCCGAGCTGCGGACGTTCCCGCCCCCCGGGGGCTTCGCCGCCTCGGCGAACGTGTCCGACCCGGCCATCTACGCCGAGGCGGAGGCCGATCCCGAGCGGTTCTGGGCGGACCAGGCGAGGGCCTTGACCTGGTTCGAGCCGTGGGAGCAGGTGCTCGACTGGCAGCTGCCGTTCGCAAGGTGGTTCATCGGTGGGCGTCTGAACGTCGCCTTCAACTGCCTCGACCGCCACGTCGAGGCCGGGCGGGGCGACAAGATCGCCTTCTACTTCGAGGGCGAACCCGGCGACCGCCGGACGATCACCTATGCGCAGCTTTTGGACGAGGTCGGACGATGTGCGAACGCGCTGCGCTCGCTCGGCATCGAGCGGGGCGACCGCGTGGCCATATACATGCCGATGATCCCGGAGCTTCCCGTCGCGATGTTGGCCTGCGCGCGGATCGGGGCGGCCCATTCGGTGGTGTTCGGGGGCTTTTCCGCCGACGCGCTGCGCGACCGCATCGAGGACGCCAACGCCCGGCTCCTCATCACCGCGGACGGGGGCTTCAGGCGCGGCCACGCCGTGGAGCTGAAGGCGAACGCGGACCACGCCCTTGCAAGCGGCGCCCGCTCGATCGAGAACGTGCTCGTCGTGCGCCGCCTAGGCGACGCCGCGCGCAACCTCGTCATGCAACCCGGGCGCGACCACTTCTGGCACGAGCTGGTCCCGGGCCAGAACCCGCACAGCCCCCCCGAGGCGATGGACGCAGAGGACCTGCTCTTCCTGCTCTACACCTCCGGCACCACCGCCCGCCCGAAGGGGATCATGCACACCACCGGTGGTTACCTGACCCAGGTCGCCTTCACGCACCGGACGGTCTTCGACTTGAAGCCCGAGACCGACATCTATTGGTGCGCGGCCGACATCGGCTGGGTCACCGGCCACAGCTACATCGTCTACGGGCCGCTCGCGAACGGGGCCACGAGCGTGCTCTACGAGGGAACGCCCGATTTCCCGGACCGGGACCGCTGGTGGTCGATCATCGAGCGTTACGGGGTCACGACGCTGTACACGGCGCCGACGGCCATTCGCACCTTCATGAAGTGGGGGACCGATTACCCCGCCGCTCACGACCTGTCCAGCCTGCGGGTGCTCGGCTCGGTCGGCGAGCCCATCAACCCCGAGGCGTGGATGTGGTACTGGCGCGAGATCGGCGGCGGCCGTTGCCCCGTTGTCGACACGTGGTGGCAGACCGAGACCGGCGCCATCATGGTTTCCCCGCTGCCCGGCCTGACGACCCTGAAGCCGGGCAGCGCGACCTTCCCCTTGCCGGGGATCGGGGCCGAGGTCGTCGACGATGCCGGCACGACCGTCGCCCGCGGCGGCGGCTACCTCACGCTCACCCGGCCCTGGCCGGCGATGTTGCGGGGCATATACGGCGACCCGGAGCGGTACCGCCAGACATACTGGAGCCGCTTCGAAGGCCGCTACTTCGCAGGCGACGGGGCCAAGGTCGACGACGACGGGTACTTCTGGCTCTTAGGGCGCGTCGACGATGTCATGAACGTCTCGGGACATCGCGTCTCGACCACAGAGGTGGAGTCCGCCCTCGTCGACCACCCGAGCGTGGCCGAAGCTGCCGTCGTCGGCGCCCACGACGCCACCACCGGGCAGGTGATCATCGCCTTTGTCACCTTGAAGCACGGCTTGCACGTCGGCGACGAGCACGCAGAGGCGCTGCGGGCGCACGTGGTCGAGAAGATCGGCGCCATCGCCCGCCCGCGGGTGATCATCTTCACCGACGATCTCCCGAAGACCCGTTCGGGCAAGATCATGCGACGGCTCCTGCGCGACGTCGCCGAGGGCCGCGACCTGGGCGACACGACCACCCTGGCCGATCCCGGCGTCGTGGCCGAGCTGCGCCGCCGGGCGGCGACCGGCTCCGGCGAGGAATGAGCACCCGGCCGGACCACCCCGGGACATGGACCTGGCGCGCGGGGGCCAGACCGCCGGGCCCCGCCGTCATCTTCGATGTGGACGGAGTCCTCGCGGACGCGTCGGGTCGTCAGCACCATCTGGCCGGCCTGCGTCGTGACTGGGACGCCTTCTTCGCCGAGTGCGGAGAGGACCCGATCGTCCCGGAGGTGGCCCGCCTGCTCGAGCTGCTCGCGCCCGAGCTCGTGGTCGTGCTGCTCACCGCCCGGCCCGAGCGCGTGCGCGCCACGACCCTGGACTGGCTCGAGTCACACGGGCTGCGCTACGACCTGCTCATCATGCGCCACGACGGCGACGGACGCCCGGCCCGCGACTTGAAGCGCGCCGAGACCTTGCAGCTCGCGGCCCACGGCTACGACGTGCGCCTGGCGGTGGAGGACGACCCGTCGAACCTCGAGATGTTCGACTCCGAAGGAGTCCCCTGCCTGTATGTCCACTCGGGCTACTACGGCTGAGCCCTCACTCGCGGAAGTTGCCGAACTGGAGCGGGATCTCGAGGTCCTGTTCCTTGAGGGCGGCGATCACGGCCTGCAGGTCGTCACGCTTCTTGCCGGTGACGCGGACCTGATCACCCTGGGTTTGGGACTGCACGCCCTTAAGGCCCAGGTCCTTCACGATCTTGTTGATCCTCTTGGCGTGGTCCGCCGAGATGCCGGCGTTCAGGGCCGCCATCTGGCGCAGCGCGCCTTTGGAGGCCTCCTCGATCTTGCCGTAGGAGACGGCCTTGAGCGAGACGTGCCTTCGGACCAGCTTTTCCTCGAGCACCTGGACCAGGGCGCGCCGGCGGTCCTCGGTCGGCGCGTTCAGCTCTATCTCGTGCCCTTTCAACTCCACGCTCGCGCCCGTGTCCTTGAAGTCGAAACGGGTGGCGATCTCTCGTGTTGCCTGGTCGACCGCATTGCGCACTTCTTGCATGTCGACCTCGGATGTGACATCGAAGCTTGGCACGCACGCACGCTAGCAACCCAGGTCAGGCCTTCGCCTTGCGAAGCGCGCCGGTTCGGGCCACTATCGTGTCCGCCGACGGGTCGGTACCCAAGTGGCCAACGGGGGCAGACTGTAAATCTGCTGGCTCAGCCTTCGAAGGTTCGAATCCTTCCCGGCCCACGTCGTGCCTGTAGCCGAGCGCAGGTATCGCCTCACTGCGGCGCGGCGCGCCGTCTCCGCCTGGAGATGAGAGCCGCCGGGCCGCCGGCGTCCCCTGGTTCCGCGGGGGTGCCCGGCCCCCGGGACGAGGCGATGGCCACCAGGCCGAGGGCGAGGATCGCCCCGAGGCCGAGCGCCGATGTCGCCAGCCCGGCTCCAAGACCGGGGGCCGTGTAGGTGAAGGTGACCAGCGTCGTACCGCTCGGCACCTCGAACGACTGCACCAGGCCGTCCCGGTGCAGCGCGATCGCCACGGGCCGGCCGTCGTGGCTGGCGGTCGCGCTCCAACCGGGGATGTCGGCGACGGCCCTTTGCACCGTTGCCGGCACCTGCGAGGTGACCAGGACCTCCTCTGTCGGCGTGAAGGGGGACGACTTCAGCACGCGGACCCGTAGACGATCCGAGGCGTCGCCGGTCGAGCCTGCGAGCGAGAACGGACCGCGCGCCCGCTCGTCGGAGAACACCGCGAACGGCCCGATCGTGCCCGCCGCCACCCAGTGGGGAGCCGTCAGGTAGGCGGAGAGGGGCCCGTCGAGGCCGTAGGAGGATCCGGCACGGGTCGTCACGACCATCGAGGTGACCCGTACCGGGGCACCGAGCGGGTCCGTCACCGAGAGACCGACAGTCTCGGTCGCGGCCTTGAACCCGACGGTGACCCCCTCGGTGCCCGGCCCGCCCACGATGACCCGAACCGCTGCGGGGGGCGTCTTCGAACCGTTGGCCGACACGAGCCGGAGGTCGCGCCCGAGCTCGGCCAAGGACCCGGGCGCCAACCTGGAACCGGAGAGCCTCAGGGTCACGGTCCGGGCGACGAGCTCTAGCCCGAACCACCGGGTCGTGGCCTGCCCGGCCCTGAGCCCCGTCGGTGAGGCCACGGGCCCCACACCGGCCACCGGCGGGCCGGTGAGGCCCGGCAGGGTCGCGGTGGCGGGCCGGAACACCTGGGACGGGGAGCGGAGGACGGAGAGCTCGTCGGCGACGGTGAGCAGCACCCGCACGTCGAGGGAGTCGAACACCCCCGTCGCGAGGGCCCCGGGCTCGAGGTCGTCCTGGGTGTGGGTTCCGGTTGCGAGTGCGTAAGGCCCCCAGGTGAGAGAGCCGTAACCCTGGGCGCTGGCGAGACCTGAGAGCACATTGGTGTCCGGCGCTCCGAGCTGGTTGAGGGCTACGCCGCCCTCGCGGGCGGGATCGACGATCAGGGAGCGCCCGCCGGGTCCGAGCCTGGCGGCGAGCTGTGCCTGCAGCGCGTTCGTGCTGTTGAGCGCACGCGCATGGACCGGCGCCAGCGAAGACTGGTTCGCCGTGAACAAGACCAGGTCAACGACGACCAAAGCCGTGATCGCCAACGCGAGGCGCCGACGCGGCCAAAAAGGGCCGAAGATCACGATGGCGCTCGCGGCCAACGCCGTCACGGCTGTCACCACGAGGTAGGGCGCGATTGCCCGCAGTGACCAGCGCGAGCCCGCGAGGGCGTTGAGCAGTCCCGCGTAGGGCCGGCCGGACAAGGCCGTGGCGACCACCAGACCCAGCACGAACACCGGCGCCACCAGCCCGCGCGCAACCGCGGGCAGGCTCGCGCGGCCGGGCTTCGAGGCGAGCTGGTCCTCGACCCAGTGCCCGAGCAGCATCGACGACGCGAGCGAGAACAAGATGAGCGCCCGGCTCGGCAGCCGCTGGTCACCCACGACCGGGATGTGGATGACGACGTGCTCGAGCGCCGTGTTGGACCCGAGGGCCAAGAGCACGCCTATGGCCCCGATGAGGTACCAGACGCGCCAGCGCCCGGCGTGCTCGGAGCGCCACCTTCCCAGGAGCGCCACGATCGCGACCAGGGAGACGATGCCGCAGTAGGCGTCCAGCTCGGAAAGGTTGTAGGGCCCCGTGTAGGCCTCGAGACCGATCGGGCCCCCGCCCAGCAGGTGCGGCACGACCGACACGAGCAGTTCGGCTGGCGAGACAGAGCCCGAGGAGGCGAAGGTGAAGCTGACGTGGGCGCGCTCTGTGACGGAGAGGAAGGCGGCGGTCGGGACCCACTGGACGGCACCGGCCGCCAAGCCGGCGGCGCCTCCGGCGGCGGCCCAACCGAGGCGGGAGAGGACGCGACCGCGGGCGGTGATGAGGAGGTGGCCGCCGTAGACGACGACCGCCACGAGGGCGTCGATCACGATGTCGGGGCTCCCCGACAAGGCGATGCAAGCGATCGCGGCTGCGAGGACGAGCGCCCAGGCCGGCCTGCGACGGGGATCGCCGCGGGCGATCCCGTCGAGAGCCACGAGGCACCAGACAAGTGACCCCGAGGCCGCCACGAAGTCGATGTGGACGATCTGTGACGACACGAACCCGCCGAACCCGAAGGTGCCTCCGCCGAGCGCCGCCGCGAGCGTCCTGCAGCCGTTGCGCCTGAGCAGCACGAACCCGCCGATGGCTCCCGCCGCGAGCGTCAGTGCCTCCGCCAGGACCCAGGCGCTCAGGTGGGGAAGGAAGGTGAACAGCAACGTCGTCGGGAGCAGCGCGTGCGCGCTCGCCCCCGCCAGGAGGGGGGCCCCCGACCAGAGATACGGGTCGTACACCGGGAGATGGCCGTGAGCGATGAACTGGGCCGACAGCACCGAGAGGGGGTAGTTCTGCGTCAGGTCGTCGCCGGTGAGCAACGGGTAGCCGGCGAGCGCGGGGATGCTGAGCATGATCACCGGGATGCCCACCAGCAGGGCGACGACGAGAGCGTCACGGCGAGCTGACCGGTCGAAGCGGCGCGCCCGGGCTCGGGCGGCTCGGGCAGGGTCCGGCGCGGCGAGTCCCTCGCTGCTAAGGCCGGTTTGCACGGCCCCGACCGTAGCCAATTCCCGCTCGTGCGCCCGTGTCATGCAGGTCCCCGCCGGCGCCGTCCCCGCCAGGAGGGCCTTGGGTAGGATCGCTGCGCATAAGTAGACCGAGAGGACGCGCCGTGTCGGCGTCGAGGACCTTGGAGCGTGATCCCCAGCCGGGAGGTTCCGGGCCTTCGCATGTACGGCCTTTGCTGGATCGCCTGCGGAGGCTGGTCGAGCGCGCCCGGCTCCGGATCGACCGCTGGGTCGTGTTCCTGGCCCGCATGCGTACCCCCCTCGGCGAAGTGCAGCCGTATGTCCCCGGCGAGACGCCGGTCGCCCGGTTGCTGGCCGCGCCGGCGATCGTCGGGTTCGTGAGCGCGGTCGCCATCGCCTGGGGCGCTTCCCTGCCGAGCTCCCCGTTCACCTGGAAGTCGTGCTCGGGCATCGTGCCCGGCTCGATAACCATGTGCCACCCGTGGTTCTTCGGCATCCCCGCGCCGCCGATGGTGACCGGGGCACCTCTACCCGCCAACAAGAACCTGTTCATCGGTCTTGTGGCCGTCTACGGGGGGATGGTGGTCATGTTGCAGGCCTGGATCGCCCTGATCCGCCTCGCACGGCGCCACAGGGGGCTGCCCCTTCGGCCCTTTGCGGCCATATTCGCGGCCTGGACGGCCCCGCTTCTCGTCGTGGCGCCGCTTTTCAGCCGGGACTCGTACAGCTACGCCGCCCAGGGCGAGATGATGAGCCGCGGAATCAGCCCGTACCTGTTCGGTCCGGCGGTGCTTGGCGTGAACGCCTTCTCGGGGCTGGTCGACAAGCTCTGGGCGGACGTGACCTCGCCCTACGGGCCCGTGTTCCTCTGGATCGCGGGCGTCAACGCCACCGTCGTGCACCACGACGAGCTCCTGGCGGTCGTGGGCTTCCGCCTGCTCGCCCTCGTAGGTGTCGTCATGATCGGGGTCTTCCTGCCGCGCCTCGCCCGCTCCTACGGGCGGGACCCCTCTGTCGCCTTCGTGCTCGCCGTTCTGAACCCGCTCGTGCTGCTGCACCTGATAGCGGGCGCGCACAATGATGCCTTGATGCTCGGCTTGCTCGTGGCCGGGCTCTGGTACGCGCGTGAGGGACGACCCGTCGTCGGAGTGCTCCTGTGCACGATCGGGGCGATGATCAAGATCCCGGCGTTCATCGGCGTCGTCTACATCGGCTGGGGGTACTTGGGCGACCAGGTGTCGTGGAAGTCCAGGCTCAGGCCGACCGTGGCGGCCGTGGGGCTCGGTGTGGTCGTGATGGCGGCGGTGTCCGAGATGGTCGGGCTCGGGTGGGGTTGGGTGACGGCACTCGGCAACGGTGCGACGATCAGGTCCTGGGCCGATCCCCCCACGATCGCCGGCCAGCTGGTGACGAAGCTGCTGGAGCTGGCCGGCCTCGGGAACCATCAGCACCTGCTCCTGAGCGGGGCGAGGGCTCTCGGGCTGTTGCTCGCAGCCGCTGTCGCGCTGCGCCTTTTGTGGCGGGCCCGGGAAGCGACGGCGATGCGGGCGATGGGCCTGACGCTCCTCGCGGTCGTGTTCCTCGGACCGGCCGTGCAACCGTGGTACATCGCCTGGTCCATGGTGGTCCTCGCCGCGATCGCCGAGCACCGCCTCAGAGTGCTCGTGATCGTGCTCTCGACCGTGGCCTGCTTTCTCGGCCTGCCCGGGGCCGGGTCGCTCGTGCTCCAGTTCGGCGAGGCGAACCAGGTCCTCGTCGCCGTCGCCTCGCTCGCCATGCTCCTTCTTCTCGCCATCCCGCTCGTCATGAGACTGAGGAGGGCTCTGCGCCAGGCCGACGACGACCGCGTGCCGGCGTTGCCGCGGGGCTGAAGCCCGCCGTCAGAGGAGACGCTGCAGGAGAGCCACGTCAACCCAGCGGCCGAACTTGCGCCCGATCTCGCGTTCGATGCCGATGAGCTCGAAGCCGCAGGCCTGGTGCAGTGCCACCGAGGCCTGTTGGGTGGCGCTCACGCGGGCCACGATGGAATGGAAGCCGTGGTTGCGCGCCATGTCGACGGCCTCGCTGAGCAGGGCGCGCCCGACCCCCTTGCCCCGGTGCTGGCCCGCGACATAGATCGAGTCCTCGACGGCGGTCGCGTAACCAGGGCGCGGCCGGTAGGGCGAGAGGGCGGCGAAGCCGACCACCTGCCCACCTTCTTCGGCGACGATGACCGGGTACACGCCCGAATGAGCCACCATCCAGTTCGCCTGCTCCGCGGGCGTGCGCGCGACGAGGTCGAGCGTGGCGGTGGAACCGGTCACCTCGATGTTGTAGATCTGGCGGATCGCCTCGGCGTCGGCCAGATTCGCGCGGCGGATGTCCACGCGCTGCATCGTAATGAAGCGCCCGTTGGGTTCTCGGGCCAAGCGCGGATATGATCGGCCCTCGCGGCAGCGCCAGGCGATGACGGCTGGCACCGCCCCCTTAGCTCAGTCGGCAGAGCACAGCCATGGTAAGGCTGGTGTCGTCGGTTCGATTCCGACAGGGGGCTCCGCGGCGGCGTAGCTCAGTTGGTAAGAGCACACGGCTCATAAT
>JBKQHU010000083.1:0-28693 GCA_052148655.1 Acidimicrobiales bacterium | reverse complement strand
TGGAAAAGCGCGGATTGCTCGTGGGCAATATACGGGGCCTGCCACTCCACCTCCCGTTCTGGGACAAGGGCTACGACGGCCAGATCTTCGTGCGCTATTACGACTCCACTAACCCTGAGGCACGCCGGTACATCTGGCAGAAAGTAACCGAGGGTTATCGTCGTTTCGGGATCCGGGCGTTCTGGCTGGACGCATGCGAACCAGAGATGCGGCCGGAGGATCCCGAAAGCGCTTTGTACTACCTGGGCCCGGGTACCGAGGTGCAAAACGTCTATCCCCGCGAGCACGCTCGTGGTTTTTCCGAGGGGCTCCTGGCCGACGGCGAGAAGGACTTGCTAATGCTTTGCCGGTCCGCCTGGGCGGGCAGCCAGCGCTACGGGGCGGCCGTGTGGTCAGGGGACATCGACTCGAGCTTCGAAGCACTCGCGGCCCAGGTCCCCGCCGGTTTGAACATCGGCATTTCGGGGATCCCGTGGTGGACCACCGACATCGGTGGGTTCAAAGGAGGTGACCCGAGCTCGGCCTACTTCCGGGAGCTGATCGTGCGCTGGTTCCAGTTTGGCGTGTTCTGCCCGCTCTTCAGGCTGCACGGGGTGCGCGAACCCGGACCTCTCGTTGGTTCGGGCCAGACAGGAAGCCCAAACGAGGTCTGGTCCTTCGGCGATGAGGCGTACGGGATAATCCGGGAGCAGCTCGCGATGCGGGAGCGATTGCGCCCGTATGTCATGGACCAGATGGCCACGGCGGCCGCCACCGGTTTGCCGCCGATGCGTGCCCTCTTCTTGGAGTTCCCCGGCGAAGCGCCGGCTTGGGAGGTACGCGACGAGTTCATGTTCGGTCCGGACGTGTTGGTGGCTCCGGTCACCGTGCACGGCGAACGGGCGCGGGACGTTTACCTTCCAGAGGGGGCTTCATGGCTGGACGCCTGGACCGGGGCCCCTGTCAAGGGCAACGGCTGGACCACGGCAGAAGCGCCTCTGGAACGTATACCCGTGTACCTGCGGCAGGGCGGAGCCCTGAACACCCTGTCCGGGGGCGGAAGGAGCCAAGGATGAGGGGCCCGGACGTCGACGTCCTGGCAAGGGAGGGGCCGACTTGGCGCGGGCCGGCTTGAACGCGATGAAAGGCGCTCCATCCCAGAGTCTGGGAGCGGGACAGGGAGGTGGGGGCGCTCACCCCTCAGGGGTCAGAAAGGATCGGGGGTTCACGCTCGGGCGTCGCCAACAGGTCGCGGGCTGGCTGTTCCTCACGCCGGCCATCTTGTACCTACTCTTCGCATTCGCCCTCCCCATTGTCTACAACGTGATGCTGAGCTTCGAGCAAACCTCGCCGGCGACGCTCGCCGATCTCACCGCCCCGTTCGCCGGGCTCGGAAACTATCGCTTCATCCTTGACGACCCGACAACCCGGACCGCCATTGTCCACACGTTCGAGTTCACCTTCGGGTCGCTCTTCGGCCAGTTCATAATCGGCTTTTCCCTCGCCTTGCTGTTTACCCTCCGGTTCCCGGGGAGGACACTGGGACGGTCGCTCATCATCATCCCTTGGTTGCTGCCACTGATCGTGACCGGGCTCATCTTCAGGTTCTTGTTCCAGTTGGAAGGTGGCGCGGTTAACCAGCTGCTTATGGACGTCGGATTGGTCCACCAGCCAATTGACTGGCTGGACAACCCGCACTTGGCGCTACTGACGGTAATTATCGCGAACATCTGGCTCGGGGTGCCCTTCTTCACGCTCCTGCTCTACAGCGCTCTTCAAGACGTGCCAGTCCAGGTCAAAGAAGCGGCCCTCATCGACGGTGCCGGCGCTTGGCAGAGGCTCCGCCTCGTCATAGTGCCGATAATTCTGCCCGTTATCGAGGTCACTCTGCTTCTCGGGTTCGTGTTCACCGTGAAGGTGTTCGACCTAGTGATCGCACTTACCGGCGGAGGTCCGGCCAACACGACGCAACTCATCACGACCTGGTCTTACAACTTGTCGTTCCAGCAGTTCTCCTTTGGCGAAGGTGCCGCGCTCAACAACATCCTGCTCGTGCTGGCGATGATCTGCGCGCCGGTGTACCTGTTCCTAAGCCGGGGTTCCTTGAGGAGCAGCTCAGGAGCGGGGAGATGACCCGCCTGCAGCGCTCGAGGGCCCTGCGGTGGCTGTGCACGCTCGCGACGGTCGCTGCCCTCGTAATAGTGCTGTTCCCGGTGTACGCGGTCATCGTGGGCTCGTTCGAGTCTACTGAAACCCTGTTCAGCGGCACGTACTATTGGTTGCCGCACGCCGCCACCCTGGACAACTACCGGACGGTTATCCAGGCGCAATCGGCCAACGTGCTGACGAGCCTCATCGTCGGCGTCGGGACAGCTGGGCTGGCACTGGTAGTGGCAGTGCCAGCGGCCTATGCACTTTCGAAGTACCGCTTGCGGGTGACCGTTGTCATAGTTAGTGCTCTCCTCATCGCCCAGATAGTCCCCTCCATCGTCCTCGCCACTTCGCTGTTCGTCATCTTCCACTGGATCCACCTGGTGAACACGTACCCGGGCCTTATCATCGCCGACGGCACTTACGCCATTCCCTTTTCCATCCTCGTACTACGGGCGTTCTTTTTCAGCCTGCCGAACGACCTGACGCAGGCAGCGAGAGTTGACGGTGCGTCTGAATGGCAGACGTTCAAACGCATCGTGATACCACTCGCGCGCCCGGCTTTGATAACCGTAGCGGTGTTCGCGTTCTTGAATGGTTGGGGAGACTTCATCTTCGCATTGACCATCCTCAACGGCGCCACCATCGTGCCGGTCACGCTGGGGATCTATACCTATCTCGGGAACTACTCGACGCAATGGGGGGCAGTGATGGCTGCTGGAGCATTCGCTATGGTGCCGGCCGCGGTAATGCTGGTGGTGGCACAGCGCTATATCGCAAGCGGCCTTACGGCGGGAGCGGTGGTGGGGTAGTAGCGATGAAGACCTTTCCACATATGAGAGAGGTGCGGCTGAGAATAGGCGCGCCCGCCTCCACGAAATACGCGAAGGGAGGTGAGAGACAAAACCAAGGCAGCAAACTGGGGGGTTGCACCTTGTAACCCACGGTTGATTGGTTGTCCACTGCCAGAAAAAAAGGAGAAAGTAACAATGAAAGTATTAGGGAGAAGGCGGCACCTGGGGTTCGCAGTCGTGGGTGCCGCGATGTTTGTCGTGGTGGGATTGTTGCAGGTTGGCGTGTCAGCCGCGACCTCCGCCCCGCGCGCGACGTCAATAACGCTCACTGAGGAGGACTACTTCAACACCCCCGGCCAGAACGCCGCATTGGCCGCTTACAGCAAGCAGTTCGAAGCTGCGCATCCCGGGGTCACGGTAACGAGAGAGTATGTGCCCTTTGAAAATCTGGACACGAAGCTGCTGACGCAAGTCGCGGGCCAAGACTTGCCCAACCTTTTGGCCGTGGACAACCCGTTCGTGTCGACGATGATATCGACAGGCCAAGTAATCCCCTTGAGCACTCTCAAGGGCTTCAGCACCAAGGGGTATTTCCCGGCGGTGATCAACGAAGGCCTGTCCAACGGCAAGTACTACAGCCTCCCGGTGGCCGGCTTCAACTCGATCGCGTTGATCTACAACATCCCCATGTTCAAGGCGGCCAACCTCACCCCTCCGACCACGTGGGCACAGCTAGTGACCGACGCCAAGGCCCTGACGAATGCGCAACATTACGGAATTGCCTTGACCTGTGAGGCTGCAGAAGACACCACCTGGCAGTGGGAGCCGTTCTTCTGGAGCAACGGGGGCGATTTCACGTTCGCCAATGTCGGGTCTGCGGCGGGAGTACAGGCCCTGAACCTGTGGAAGGAGCTCATAACAGACGGATCGGCGTCGAAGGCTTGCCTTGACTGGAGCCAGACTCCGGCGGCGTCGAGCCAGTTCGAGGCGGGCAAGGCCGCGATGATGGTCAACGGTCCCTGGAACTTCTCAGGCCTCAACCTGGCCCACATGTACTACGGCAAGCAATTTGGGATCGTCCCCGTTCCGGTCCGTGTGCCTGGCCAACATGTGATCGTGCCGTTGGGCGGTGAGGACTGGATGGTCGGTGCCAGTGGTAACACTGCTACCCAGCAAATGGCTTTCGAGTACATCGAAGGCATGCAGTCGCCCTCGGAGGAGTTGGCGCTGTCGAAGCTGTTCGGGTACCTGCCGCCTAAGGAAGCCGTTGCAAAGACCTTCGTGCAACAGGAAGGCGCTGCGTGGAGTGTGTACGCCAACCAAACCATCTACGCCCACCCGCGTACTCTCGGTTTGGGTGTGAAATACCCGAGGGTTTCTGAGGCCGTGTGGACTGCCATACAGGCTGGACTGTCGGGTACTGCCTCGGTGCCGTCCGCATTGAGCACAGCGCAGGCGCAGGTCAAGTCAATATTGGCCGACTAGAAGCCAGGGCAGCAGCTGCCGACGCTTCGGCGTGGGTGGCTGCTCGCCGAGCTAGTTGAAAAAGTTCTTGATAGCAGCCCGGTACCGCTTGTCACGAGACTCTGCCAGCGGTACCGGGCTGCTGGCACCACGGTGCCATCGCGCTCGGTGTCTCGGTCCGAACCCGGACGCGATTGAACAAGTCCCTGCGGGCGGGAGGAGTAATCACCGGCGCCGGCAAAGGCGCCCGGCAGATGGATGGGGGAGCTGTGCGAGCCTTGGGCTCTCCAGAACCGTCGCCGTCGACGAACTAACCGAAGTGGTACTCCAAAGAGGGGTCACAGGTCAAGCGGGCACCGAACGATGGACCTTGAACGAGGACGCGGTGGCTCTTGGCCTCTGGCGATCCACCCAGTCGCCGCCGAGGATCCCGTTCTGTGGCAACTGTTGGGTCTGGCTCGTCGATCGGATCAGGCAGCACCCTGGAGGGCCTGGAGGCCCGCTGGAGCAGTACGGCGAAGGCTAGTCCTTGACAGCCTGAGCTATTGGGGCCACGCCTTTGGAAAACGGAGGCGTGGCCCAGTTATTGTCATCAGGCACGGCTGTCACCAGCCGTCGTGAGAAGAAGTGCCGTTTACAGGAAAGGACTTCCGTGCCCTCTCTTTTCCCGCAACCTCAGGACGAGGTCACCAGTGCGCATTTCTCCGACAACTCCGGGGCGCTCACGGCGCGCGCCGGTCACGAGGTGGTCCGCATCGAAGCGTGGGGTCCCGACGCCTTGCGGGTGAGGGTGGGCCTCGACTGCCTCTCCGAGGGCCATGGTGCTTTGAGCGCGCGACCGGAGGCGGCGGCAACCGTCAATATCGACGGCGACACCGCGAGCATCACCGTCGGTGCACTGGCCGCAGAGGTGGACGTCGCCGGCAACATCCGGTTTGTCAGCACTGACTCAGGTGACGAGCTGGTCCGTGAGCAGCCGATTCACTTCTGGTGGCCGGGTCCCCGCAACTTCACAGCTACCGGCAACGGTTATCACTACATCGAGCAGAGCTTCGCTGCCTATGAGGGTGAGCAGCTCTTCGGACTGGGCCAGCACACTCACGGCCGGCTCGACCAAAAGGGCATCGTGGTCGACCTCGTGCAGCGAAATGCGGAGGTGAGCATTCCCTTCGTCGTCTCGAGCCGCGGTTATGGCCTTTTATGGAACAATCCCGCCATTGGACGTGTCGAGCTCGGAGCCACGGCCACCCGTTGGGTCGCGAACAGCGCCCGCCAGATCGATTACTGGATCACGACCGGCACGCCGGCACAGATCGCTTCGCGCTACGCCGGGGTAACGGGACACGCCCCAATGCTGCCGGAGTGGGCGGCAGGGTTCTGGCAGTCCAAGCTCCGCTATCGCACCCAAGAAGAGTTGCTCGAGGTGGCGAGGGAGTACCACCGGCGCGGGCTCCCGCTCTCGGTCATCGTCGTGGACTTCTTCCATTGGACCCAGCTCGGCGACTGGTGCTTCGAGCCGAGTGAGTGGCCCGACCCCAAAGCGATGGTCGAAGAGCTCGAAGCTATGGGGGTCCGGCTTATGGTCTCGGTGTGGCCTTCTGTGAGCCTGCTGTCGTCCAACTACCAGCCGATGCTCAAGGCCGGGTACCTGATCGCCAGCGAGCGGGGGGCCCCCGTCCACGCGGACTGGCCCGACCGGCATGCTCCGGTGAGACTACCGGTCGCCTTCTACGACGCCACGAACCCTGAGGCTCGCAGTTACCTCTGGGCCCAGCTGCGCGCCAACTACTACGAGACCGGGATCAAAGTCTTCTGGCTCGATGCCTGCGAACCCGAGATCAAACCCGGCCACGTCGACAACCTCCGTCTTGCCGCGGGGCCGGGCACCGAGGTGCTCAACCGTTATCCGGCCGACCATGCCCGAGGCGTTTACGAGGGCATGCACGAGGCCGGTGAGACCGAGGTGGTCAGCCTGATCCGCTCGGCGTGGGCGGGCAGCCAACGCTGGGGGGCGGCACTGTGGTCAGGCGACATCCCCGCCACCTTCGAGTCCCTCGCTGCCCAGGTCCGGGCCGGCCTCAACGTCGCCCTGTCGGGTATCCCCTGGTGGACGACCGACATCGGCGGCTTCCACGGCGGGGACCCGAACGACCCCGCCTACCGCGAGCTCATCGTGCGCTGGTTCGAGTACGGCGTGTGGTGCCCCCTGTTCCGACTTCACGGCGACCGCGAGCCGCGCATACCGACTTCCCAGGCGATGTCGGGCGGCCCGAACGAGGTCTGGTCCTACGGCGAGGAGGTGTACGAGATCTTGTCTGAGGTCCTGCGTCTGCGCGAGCGGATCAAGCCCTATGTGCTCGAGCAAATGGCTGTGGCAGCCGACGAGGGGATCCCGCCCATGCGGCCGCTCTGGTTCGACTTCCCTGCTGACACGCAGGCCTGGGGAATCGACGACGAGTACTGCTTCGGCCCTTCCGTGCTCGTCGCCCCGGTCACAGAGCTCGACGCCCGCACTCGGCGCGTCTACCTGCCGGCCGGTGCAACCTGGACCGATCCTTGGAGCGGCGAGATCATCAGCGGTGGGACCTGGGTCGACGCCGCCGCCCCGGTCGAGCGCATCCCTGTTTACCTCCGCGACGGCGCACAGCTGCCGCTGAGCTAAGGCCTGGTTCGAGGCGGGAGGTTGCCGATGCCCGAGGCGACACCTGAGATCTCTGCGAGGCCATCGGACCAGGTCCGCTTGTCGCGGGGACTGCCAGCCCGCAAACAAGCACAAGGTCGGCGCAAACTGTTCCAGGTGGGTGCTATTCCCCTTGCCCGCTGTCGCAGACGACTCTCAGGAAGGCAGTCTGGACGAGCCAGAATGTGACGACACGGAACCATCTGACACGAGCTGCGACGGTATGGAGCCATCTAGCAGTCAGGAGGTTCGAGGGCCCGAGTCACTTCGCCAGCCGAATCCGAAGAAGTCCTGCCAGACGGCTTGAATGGGGTCCTTACAGCTCCAATCCAGAGATGACCTGTCCATCGCCCTTGATGGCCTGATGTGCGCATCCCGTTCACCACCTTCCGTATTACCGGGCTTGCATACGAGCTGGTAGCCTCCGAGAAGGTCGCGAGGTGCCCCCGTGAGACGTCCAGTCGATCGGGGGAGAATCGGGAAGCCGGTGAGAGTCCGGCGTGGGCCCGCCACTGTGACCGGGGAGTTCTCCCCAAAGTGCCACTGTGCCCTAGGCATGGGAAGGCGGGGACGAGCGGAGATCCGGGAGCCAGGAGACCGGCCTCGCGGGTGATAATCCGCCCCTGGAACAGGCGGACGAGAAAGAAGCGGAGTCCTTCTTCGATGCCTGCGAATGCGCGCATGCAAGGCGGCGATGCTGGCGCGGACAGACCGTGGTCGGTGGAAGCCCGTGGCCTCGAGCCTGTGCCGGACGAGGATCGCCATGGTAGGCCGTCCGAGCTGTTCTGGGTCTGGCTGGCGGCGAATCTCGGCATAATCGGCATCGTCTACGGAGCCATCATCGTCACCCTCGGGCTCGACCTCGTACAAGCCGTGGTCGTTGCGATCGTTGGCTCGGTGCTCTCGTTCCTACTGGTCGGGGTGCTCGGGATCGCCGGCGTGCGAGCCGGTGCCCCGATGCTCGTCCTGTCACGGCGTCCCTTTGGGAGACTGGGCAATCTCGGCCCAGCGCTCGTCAGCTGGCTGAGCCTGATCGGTTGGGAGACCGTGACGGCAGTCGTTGCCGCCGACGCCCTCGAGGCGCTCATCGAGAGGATCTTCCACCTCCTGCCGTCAGCGCCCTTGACAGTGGCCGCGCTGGCCGCCGTGGCGTCAGTGTCACTCGCCCTCGGACGCTTCGGTCACGCGACGATCGTCGAGGTCCAGCGCCTCGTCGCCTGGACATTCGGTGTGCTCACACTCGCGGTCTGTCCGCTGCTGCTAAGGCGAGCGCACTGGTCGGCTCTGGTCGGGGGGCGTCCCGGCTCCTATCTCGCGCTCTTGAGCGCGCTCAGCATCGTGGTCGCGAGCGGCGGGATCAGCTGGGTGAACCTCAGTGCGGACTACACGCGATACCTGCCGAGGGATGAGTCGGGACACAAGGTCGTCTGGTGGACGACCCTTGGCGCGAGCCTGCCCCTCAGCATTCTCATCGTGGTCGGTGTCCTGATCGCGAGCACGATCCCCGGCCTCGCAGACGCGACGAACCCGGTGGCGGCGATCGGATCGATCTTGCCTTCCTGGGTGGAGGTCCCCTTTCTGCTAGCGGCACTCGGTGGCCTGCTGTCACAGATGGTGATGGCCCTGTACTCGTCCGGACTCGGCCTGCTCGTTCTCGGCGTGCGGGTGCGCCGCTCGCGGACGGTCCTCATCGACGCCGCCGTGGTCGTGCTAGCCGGCTCGTTCTTCACCGTTGTGCATCACGGCTTCCTCGGCCCGTTCGTCAGCTTCGTCGAGCTGCTCGCCTGTCCGATCGCCACCTGGGCCGCCGTGTTCGTGGTCGACATGGCCCTGCACCGCCGGCGCTCGGGACACGAACGGGAGCAGAGCGACGGCCATCTCCGAGGAGACTGCCGGCTTGCGCCCGTGCTCGCCTGGCTCGTCGGGACGGCACTCGGCCTCGCGTGCACCGCCTCTCCATTGTTCGTGGGCCCGCTCGCGCGGGGGATCTTCGCCGAGAGCAGTATCGGCTACTTTCTGGGATTTTTCGTAAGCGGCTCGCTCTACCTGCTGGCAGAGCTCACCGCCTCACGCTTGGCGCAGCGGGCGGGCCGGGTCCGTGCGCGGATGCAAGCCGCAGGCTGAGTCGAGCCAGCTTCGTAAATGGCGGTTTCGCGTCAATCCCGACGGCCGCTCAGCGGGCGGCGGATCGCTCGGGACCGCCCGGAAGCCAGTCCATCACGATCCGATCCTCGTGTCGCCCTATCTCACCTACTCGGCGGGCTGTGGCCGCGGACCCGCAACGATTAGGAGACCGACCGTCTCGCAAGTCACCCCGGCCGCGCCGAGGACGTCACCGGTGAAGCCCCCGAGGCGCTTTCTGGCGCATCCGAGGACCGTGGCGCCTGCGACGGACCCACCTACCACGCCAAGCAGGCCCCGCCGGCCATGTGTGAGCCATGCCGCCAGCCCGGACCCGGCCATTCCGGCTGCAGCCGCGGCGAGCACCATAACGTCGTTCTCGTCCCCGGCGAGGAAGGCGGTTGCGAGCCCCTCGCCGCGCGCATAGGGAAGGGTTCTGCTCCCGATCACCATGAGACTGCGCGAACAGCTCCAGAGCGCAGCTGTGAGCAAAAGCGATGGCTCGATGGCCGCGAAGGCGGCAACACGCCCCAAGAGCGCGACGGTGAGCGCGACCGTTCCGAAGGTGCCCACCTCCGGTTCCTCCATGATTGCAAGGCGCCCTTTTTCCGGTACGTGGGCGAGCAGGCCGTCGGCCGTGTCTGCGACGCCGTCGAGATGAAGCGCACCGGTAAGCGCTACATCGGCGGCGACCACGACGACGGCGGCGGGAAGTGGGGCCAGCGACCGTCGGGCAAGACGCCATACGCCGCCTGTGAAAAGCCCGAGACCGGCGCCGACGACCGGGAAGTACGCCATCGCCCCCGGCGAGGGACGCCCTCTTGTGGACACGAACGGCGTCAAGAACGAGGCCGCCTCCCGCAACTGGGCGACCCGCTCCTGTTTGCTCTTCATCTCTGTTCCCTCCGCGGCACCGCTCCGGTCGGTTCCGCCACGGCCGCGAGCGCGAGCACACGGCCGGCGACGACGAGGAAAGCCTTGTCGGCCCTCGTGGCGAAAATGGCGTTAACCCGGCCGAGTGTGTCGCGGTAACGACGCGAGATGGCATTGGCGGGGACGATGCCCGAACCGACCTCGTTCGAGACGACGACGACCGTGCCCGGGCGCGCGTGGGCTCGCGTGGCAAGATCGCTCGCCCGTTCGAAGATGGCTTCGTCGTCAAAGCCGCGGCTGAGCAGGTTTGACACCCACAAGGTGAGGCAGTCGACGACGACCACGGTGCTGTCGGCCGTCTCCTGGAGGGCGCGTTCGAGCTCGATCGGCTCCTCGACCGTCTCCCAGTTTTCCGGTCGCTCGGCTCGATGGCGCTTGATGCGCTCAGCAAGCTCAGCATCCAACGGCTCGGCGGTCGCGAGGAATGTGATCGGGGGGCCCTCGCTCTTGGCGATGTCGAGGGCCAGGGCCGACTTCCCGCTCCGCGCCCCACCGAGGAGGAGGGTGAGCATCAGAGGTCCATGCCCAGCTCGGCACCGATACCGGCGTCCAAGGTGTGCCTTAGGGTGCTCATCTCGCTCACGGTGTTGGCGACGGCGACGAGGTTCGCCGGTGCATCTCGACCCGTGATTATGACGTTGGCCTTGGCGGGCCGGCGAGAGATCACTGCGAACACGTCCGCCTCCTCCATCCGGGCCCAGTTGATGGGGTAGGTGGCTCCATCCGGCACTATCAGGTCGAAGTCACCCGACACGATCGCGCGGCGGGCAAGATCCCAGGCTGAGCGAGCCGTTGCCGCGGACCGACCGAGATCGGTGGCCTCCCAGGCGAACCCTTGGGCCATCACGTGCCACCCGGCACCGAGAGTGCTCAACGGACGCGCCTCTCCCGAGTTCCAACGCCCGGACTTGACGAACGGGACCACGGACACGAGACCTTCGGGCGGGCGTCCGCAGCACCGTGCCCATGGCTGCCGACGCCGTTCCCTTGCCGTCCCCGGTGCCGCGCGCGCTGTCGCCCTTCCCGGCGCCGACGTCGGTGGGTCAGTCACCTGAGTGGCCACCTTGTCGTGTTGGTCCTGCTCATGCTTCCCGCCTTTTGAGCGGCACCGCCGAGAGGCCTTGATGGTCGGGCCGCACCGGCGTCACGGCGATGCCGCTCTTCCCGTCGATGATCTCGACAGACGCTTCGAAGATTTCCTCAACGGACTCCTGTGTCAGCACTTCCGAAGCGCTCCCACACGCCACAACCCGTCCATCGGCGAGGACGAGGAGGCGGTCCGAGTACTGGGCGGCAAACGTAAGGTCGTGCAGGGCGCACAGCACGCACAGGGACCGCTCTCTTCGTAGCTCATCCGCAAGCTCAAGAACGAGCTGGCCGTGGCCCAGGTCAAGTGAGGCTGTCGGCTCGTCCATGACGAGCACGGGTGCCTCCTGCGCGAGCGCCCGCGCGAGGACCACGCGTTGGCACTCTCCGCCTGAGACCTGGCCGAGCGGGCGGCCGGCGAAGGCGGTGAGCTCGAGACGTTCCAGGACGGCCGCCACGACCTGCCTGTCGCGCCGCGTCGGAGCCCCGAGATAGGAATGGTGCGCGCTGCGCCCGAGCATGATGTAGTCGGTGACCAACATCGCCTGGGGTATCACGGGCCGTTGCGGCACGTAGGAGACGAGGCGGGCCACCTCGCGTCGCCGCGAGACGTTCGGGACGCGCCCCGCGACGCGGATCTTGCCTTCGTAGCTGACAAGACCGGCGACGGCCCGCAGCAGTGTCGTCTTGCCGGCTCCGTTCGGTCCGACAACGCCGAGCCAGCTGCCCTGGTCCACCCGCGCCGAGACGGCGTCGAGCACGGTCACGCCGCTGAGGGCCACCGAGACGTTCTCGATCTCAAGTATCACGAGAAGGTGCGTGCCTGGCGGAGCACGATCAGGAAGAAGGGGGCGCCCATGAACGCCGTGACGACCCCGAGCGGGATCTCACTCGGTGACAGCACCGTCCTTGCGAGCAGGTCGGCGAGGATCAGGAAGCCGGCACCGAAAAGGACCGACAACGGGAGGATTCGCTGGTAGCTCGGGCCGGCGATGAGCCGGATCGTGTGCGGCACGATGATACCGACAAAGCCGATCAGACCGCTGACCGAGACAGCCGCCGCGGTCCCGAGCGTCGCCGCGGCGACGATGACGAGGCGTATCCGGTCGGCACGCACACCGAGGCTGTTGGCCTCGTCGTCCCCCACACTCAGCGCGTCGAGCAGCCGCCTGCACGCGAGCAGTACGACCGTCGACACGACGAGGTAAGGCAGGATTAGCCCGACCTGTTCCCAGCCTGTCGAGAGACCGCCGAGGATCCAGTCGTAGACCTCCGCCAGCACTTGTGGGTTCTGCTGCTGGAGGAGGAAGGTCTGGACTGCGGTGAAGAACGCCCCGACGGCGATGCCGCCGAGCACGAGGGTCGTGGCGTTGCGCGCCTGGTTGCCGGACCGCCCGAGGGCGAATGTGGCGCTCACGGCCACGACTGCGCCGATGAACGCCGCGATAGGGACCGGATTGACCGACCAGCTGACGAGGTGCGGGATCTCGATCACCGCGATTGTCGCGCCGAGGCCTGCTCCCGATGCCACGCCGAGCAGGTACGGGTCGGCGAGCGGATTGTGGAAAACGCCTTGATAGGAGGAGCCGGCCAGGGCGAGCATCGACCCGACGAGGCCGCCGAGGACGATGCGCGGGACGCGCAGCTGCCAGACGACGGCGACACCGGTCGCCGAAAGGCCGGAGTGGACTGGGACGAGCGGGAGCCGGCTCAGCATCTCTTTCAGCACCGCGCCCGGGGAGAGGTCGGCCGGGCCGATGAGGAGCGAGACGACGGCGGCGCCGAGGAGAAAGCAGATACCGATGCCTACGTGAAAGGCGCGAAGGCGCGTCGGGAAGACCTTCGGTTCCTCCTCACCGCCGTCGTCGAAGAGCCTGAGCGTCGGCGCGGAGGCGCCCCTCCGCAGGAGAAGGCCGAACGCGCCGAGTCGGCCGGTCCCGCTGGTGGCAACCACCGTCCGCATCAGCTATCCCCGTGCGTGACGGCGGTCGCGATCACCGAGAACAACAGCTCGATGCTGCGGGGGCCCCATTCGGCCGCGACAGAGTCGTTGACATCGATCACATGACCGAGCCGTACCGCCTGCAGGGTCGAGAACCCTGGCCGCCTCGCGAAGGTCAGGACGCTCTGGCCGCAGCACACCGTGTCGGCGAGGAAGACGTAGTCCGGGTTCGCCTTTATCAGGTACTCGGCCGAGAGCTGGGGGTAGTCGCTTCCGTGGCGCCCCGCCGCGTCGGCGATATTGACCATCCCGAGGCGGGAGAACAATGCCCCGATGAAAGTATTCGATGTCACGCTGTAGAGCGTCGGGTCGATCTCGACGTAATACGTCTTGCCTTTTGCCCTCGAGCCGACCGGACGCGCGACAGTGGCCAGGTCTGCCGTGATCGCCGACACGGTGCGGGCGGCTGCGGCGACATGTCCGGTTGCGGACCCGAGCTCGTCGATCTGCTGATCCGCGCCGGCGACGGTGCTCACCGCCGGGAGGAGGAGCGCCGGGATATGCAGCGTCTTGAGCTGGGCAACGAGGTTAGTCGTGTCTGTGGAAAGGATGACCAGGTCCGGGCGCTCGGGAAGATAGTCCTCGGCGCTCGACTCGTAGCCGGTGAAATGCGTGCGGGGGGCGTCGGCCGGGTACCACGAGTACTTGTCGACCCCGGCGATCTGCCGGCCGGCACCGATTGCGTAAAGCATCTGGGTCGCGCTCGGCGACAGGCACAAGATCCGCCTCGGGCGCTGGGCGATGCGGACCGTGCCGGCGGCGCTCGTCACCGACACGGGAAATGCCCCACCGCTCGCTTCAGGGGCCTTCGGTGTTTGTGTCGCTGCCGTCGCGCCGCAAGCGGCGAGCAACGCAACGAGTGCCCAAGGGACCGTGGCTGAGATCAACGTTCGTCTCATGGCACTCCTCCTCCGGTCGAGGACTCGTGTCTGGAGACAGGGAATGTCCCTGCGACCGCCCGTTCACCTCGACGTGCGTGATCGCGTCCAACTGGCCAGGCGACCTGGCTCGTCCTCGTATCCCAGAACCCCGGGGTCGAAGGAACGTCAGTTGCGGGACAGCGCCGGATTCCCACCGGACTTCGCTGAACCAGTTGGCTGCTGGTTAGACCCTAGGCGAGTCAAGCGAACGACGGCAAGCTTCGACGAGGCCACCACGATGAGGCCCAAGTTGACGCGGGCGACTTCCGGCAGGGGCCGAAACCGGGCCGTCATCACGCGCCGGTGCCGCGGGAGCACTTGTGCCGGGCACAGACCGATGCGGCAAGATGGCAGTGCGCGCCGCTGCAGGTGTCTCCCGTCGGCGACCGGTGTGAAGCTCCCCTACGGTGACCGACAAGAAGAGGTGCATATGACCCAGGAATCGTTCGCCACACTTGTGGGGAACCTCGAATCGCTGGACACGGCCGCCATTGATGCGGCCACGCGGCTCCAGGACCGGCTCACCAAGCCGCAAGGGTCACTCGGACGCCTTGAGGCTCTCGGCATCCAGCTCTCGGGCATCGCCCGGAGCTGTCCACCTCCGGTTCCCGAACCGGTCACTGTTGCCGTCTTCGCCGGAGACCACGGAGTGGTCCGAGCCGGTGTGACACCATGGCCGTCAGAGGTCACGGCCCAGATGGTGGCCAACTTCTGTGCCGGTGGGGCGGCGATCAACGTCCTCGCCCGGCACGTCGGCGCCACCGTCGTGGTCGTCGACGTCGGAGTTGCCAGTCCGATTCCGACCGAATCGACCGCATTGCTCCACCGCAAGGTCGCCCCGGGCACCGCCAACCTGGCCATCGGGCCAGCGATGACAGAAGCACAGGCCACCGCGGCGCTCGATGTTGGGGCGGAAGTCGGGACCGAAGCGGTCACGAAGGGGGCGAGGATGCTCGTCACGGGAGACATGGGAATCGGCAACACCACGCCTTCTGCGGCCCTCATCGCGGTACTGACCGGAACGGGTCCTCGCCAGATCACTGGGCGGGGAACCGGGATCGATGATGCGATGTTGGACGTCAAGACGAGGGTGATCGAGACGGCGCTCGGCCGCGTCTCGCCGAACGCCACTCCTCTCGGTATCACCGCCGAGTTGGGAGGTCTGGAGATCGCCGCGCTGGCCGGTTTCATTGTCGCAGGAGCAGCCGCCCGGGTACCGGTGATCATCGACGGCGTGATCGCCGTCGCTGCGGCCCTTGTCGCCTCGGCCTTCAATCCCGAGGTGCGGCACTACCTGATCGCGGGACACCGCTCCAGTGAGCCGGGGGCCACCGTGGGCTTGGAGCATTTGGGTCTTTCGCCTGTGCTCGACTTGGGGATGCGGCTCGGGGAAGGCAGTGGTGGCGTGTTGGCCGTGCCTGTCGTGCAGGCAGCAGCCAAGATCCTCCGCGAGATGGCCACATTCGACTCGGCAGGAGTGACAGAGAAAGACTCCCACTAGGGGAGGTTCTTGTGCCCCTCGTGCCTCCCAGCGGCGGTTGGACATCTGGCATTGCCCTCTTGACCCGGCTTGCACTGCCAGTTAGTTGACAAGATAGTTACGGAAGTCAGCAACCGCCTTGTGGAGCGCCAGCAGATCCTGTACGGGTGTAGCGCACCGGACGCGCCTCTGTAATAATGCCTTTCTAGCGCCTCTTTATGCAGACACTTGAAGCCCAGGGAGGTAATTATGGCTTCTGTCGCCGCCAAGGACCCGGCTCTCGCAAAGAATGCGATCGGGCTCCGCGAGGTTCTTTTCCAGTCTGTCACCCATATGGCGCCGGCGGCAGCGGTCGCCTTTTCCATCCCGGCTGGAGCGGCCTACGCGGCGCGTGCTCTACCACTAGCGGTGGTGCTGGCGCTGATCGCATGCTTGTTCGTTGCGGTGTCCATCGGCGAGCTGGCCAAGCACTTACCATCGGCCGGCGGCTTCTACACCTACACCTCCAAAGCCCTCCATCCGTGGGTCGGCTTCCTGGTGGCGTGGGCCTACGCAGGCGCCGAGGCGCTCATCGCGTCCTTCCTGTTCCTCAACTTCTCCTTCGTACTCGCCGACGCTCTGAACTCGGAGTTCGGCTGGACGAAGGACACCTGGTGGATTTGGGTCGTTGCCAGCGCGTTGATCGTTTTGGTCCTCGGCTACGTCGGGGTTCGCGTCTCGACCAGGGCCGGCACCGTGATGGGGGCTTTCGAGATCGTCGTCTTCGGGCTGATCGCCCTGTGGCTCATCGTAAAGGCGGGCAGTGCCAACTCCTTCTCCGTCTTCACCACCTCACACGCCAATATCAAGGGGTACGCCGGGATGTCGGGGATAATCGCAGCATGCGTCTATTCAGTGCTGGCGTTCACTGGCTTCGAGTCAGCGGCGCCGCTCGCTGAGGAGGCCCGCGATCCGAAACGCACGATCCGTCAGGCAGTCATCCTCTCGTGCCTATGCATCGGGGTCTTCTACGTCTTCACGACCTACGCCGCCAGCGTGTCGCCGATCTCGGGCAACATGGCTGTTTTTTCCTCCCTTGGCAACGGCGACCCTTGGACTTTCCTGGCCAGGGCGGTGTGGGGAGTCGGATGGGTGGTCGCCCTCATTGCAATCTGCAACTCCTGCCTGGCCAACGCCAACGCTGGGAGTAACGCCACGACGCGGACCTGGTTTGCGATGGGTCGCATCCGCTTGCTGCCGGAGATCCTGGCCACGGTCCACCCACGTTGGAAGTCGCCGCACTTTGCTGTAATGGCGCAGTTTGTAGTGGCGGTCGGCCTCGCATTGTGGCTCGGCTTTCAGTACGGGGCGTACACAGCGTGGCTGTTCATGGCAACTCTGTTCACCCTCATTCTGATAGTCATATACATTCTCATTCTTGTCAGCTGCATCACCTACTATTGGCGGTTCCAGAGGCAAGACGCCAACATAATCCTCCACGGCATCATTCCTGTACTCGGGATCGCCGCCTTCGTGCCGGCATTCCTCGCCGCTGGCGGTCTTCGCGTCTTCAGTTTCATCACCAAGCTCACTTACCCGTCCTCCCTGGCAGGGCTCGTGGACGGTATCTGGGTACTGATCGGTGTCGCCTATCTCGTGTACCTGCAGTTGAAACATCCTGACCGCCTGGCCCAAACGGGGCGGATTTTCGACGACGAGCTCCCGTCGAAGCCGGAGAGCCAGATTTCGATCTAGCAAGGTGCCGGTCACGCGTTCAGTCCAAGCCTGAAGAGGTGAAAGCCATGCGAATCCGTGAGGGAATGATCGACGTCCCGGGCGGCCGGGTCTGGTACAGGAGCGTGGGTCAGGGGGGTATCCCGCTGCTCTGCCTGCACGGTGGGCCGGGCATGACGCACAACTACATCGAGCCCCTGGAAGACCTGGGCGCCCGACGCCAGGTGATCTTCTACGACCAGCTCGGCTGCGGGCGCTCGGACAAGCCCGACGACACCTCGCTGTGGACCGTGCCGCATTTCGTCCGCGAGGTCGAGGCAGTACGAGGTGCTCTCGAGCTCGATCGGTTCCACCTCTTCGGAAGCTCGTGGGGTGGGCAGTTGTCCATGCAGTACATCCTCGACTATCAACCGGCCTCGTTGGTCAGCTTGTTGATGTCCGGGAGCCCGGCGAGCATGCCGCGTTGGGTGCTGGGCTGCGCAGAGCTGTTCGCAGAACTGCCTGCCGATGTTCAGGACGTGATAACCAGGCATGAGCAAACGGGCTTCACCTCGTGCCCCGAGTACACAGGAGCGGTCGGCGTGTTCTACAGGCGCCACCTGTGCCGTCTCGACCCCTGGCCACCCGGCCTTGAGCGCACCTTCGCCGAAATGAGCCCGGTTGTTTACGAGACGATGAATGGGCCCAGCGAGTTCACGGTCACAGGGCGGTTCCGTGATTGGGACGTCTTCGACCGCCTGGGAGAGATTCGCGTCCCTACGTTGGTGATGAGCGGCCGCTACGACGAGCTGCGCCCGGACCAGGCCGAAGAAATACAGAAAGGCATTGCCGGCTCGGAGCTCGTGGTTTTCGAGAACAGCTCCCATACCCCGTTCCACGAAGAGCGGGAGTTGTTCATGCGCACGGTGAATGATTTCCTCGATCGTGTGGAGGCAAGAACCTCTTAAGGAGAAATCTTTCGACTGGTCCCCGGGCACCAGCCGGGGGAACCCCTGGTTTATAGATGTACGGACCTCGAGCAGTCCCACGTACTCCAGGTGCTCCTTGTCGACGCTTGTCAGCGTGCTGGACAAGTACACCGTGATCCCAGGAGCCGAGACAGCGCCTCCACATGGGGGCTCGACGATGACGATTTCTAGGGCACATCGGCTGAAAGGCGATCAGCCCTAGCCCGACTCAGCCACCCGACCAGTCGGCTCGCCGCCGCGCTCCGTGGCGGAGCGCGTCAGGCTGTTGTGGGCCTTGTAGTGCTTTCCCGCACAATGAGGTCGGTGGCCAGTTCGACCCGCCGCTTAAGCCCAGCGTTCTCAACGCTCTCGAGCAGGATGCGCACCGCGAGGGCCGCCATTTCCGTTAGCGGCTGATGCACTGTGGTCAGCGCCGGTGAGGTCCAACGGCTGAGCGGGATGTCGTCGAAGCCGACGACGCTCAGCTCCTCTGGGACGCGAATGCCCGCCTCGCGGGCCGCGCGGAGGACACCGAGCGCGGACAGGTCGTTGCCGGCGAAGATCGCGGTCGGTCGCCTCCCCAGTCCGAGGAGTACCTTGGCCTGCTGGTAGCCACCGTCGACGCGGAAGTCCCCCCAGCGCACGAGCTGGTCGTCGAACGAGAGCCCTGCCGTCTCGAGGGCGGCACGGTACCCGTCGAGACGCGCCCGGCTGCAGAGAAGGTCCGGCGGCCCGGTCACGATGCCTATCCGCGCGTGACCAAGCTCGATGAGGTGCTTGGTCGCGGCGAGACCACCGGACCAGTTCGTGGCACCGACCGAGCTCACTTCCGGGCCTGGCTCCGCGGTCGGATCGATCACGACGATCGGCAGGCGTCGGGCTGCGAGCTCCGAATGCTGGCGCGAGGTCAGCTGCGAGAGCAGGAGGATGATCCCGCGTGTGCCACGTGAGGTGATGTGGTCGAACCACACCCGCCGCTCGCCGGCTTCCGACAGCGCCGTGAGCGCGACGGTGAGTCCTTCCGCCTGCGCGGCTGCGGCCGCACCGCGGACGATCTCGACCGCCCAAGGACTGTCGAAGTCGCTGAACACGATGTCGATCATCGGAGGTGCGTCAGCACTCGCCGCGCGTTTGCGGTAGCCGCGGCTCACAATTAAGTCCTGGACGAGCGTGCGCGTGCGCGCCGACACGTCTGGCCTGCCATTCAGGACCTTGGACACCGTCGCCGCCGAGAGGCCGCTCTCCTCGGCGATCTGCGCGATCGTGACGCGGCCGTTGCCGACCGAACGCCGCGGCGTTACCATCCGCTGCCCGCGCGCCGACCCCAGGGGCACGGCGCCGTCAGCTTCGGTGGTCATGAGGACGAACTCGCATCATTCTGGATGATACCGATATCTTTCGGGAAGCGTCAGCCCTGCTCCTCGACCACGCGCGCCGACAAAGCAACCGCGGCAGTGTCGCGAACCCTTGATCCCGCGTGGGCAGAAGTGTATGGTCCTTTCGTAACACTTAACATCACACTCATGGCTCGAAAGTTTTCGGTAAAGGTACCGGCTCGAGCCGACGAAGAGAAGGGGGTATTCATGTCCCTTTGTCAACGGGCTGAGGCATCGCATCGCTTGCGGCGGCCCTGGCGGGGCGTGCTCGCCGCGGTGGCGGTGGCAACACTCGCCGGGACCATGGTGGCGACCACAGCAGGCGCCGCTACGCACGCCGTCTCGTCCCAGCAGACAGCCAGGGCATCCGCGCCGACAGCCAGCATCAGCGTGGAGGTCCAAAGCCAAGGCACCGTCCTTAACGACTACTACATCGCGCAGGCCGCGGCCTTCAACAAGGCCAATCCCGGCGACCATGTCAGCATGAATGTCGTCCCCGATAACAACGTCTACAAGCAAAAGCTCCTACTCGAACTCCAGGGCAACAACCCTCCGGCGCTGTTCCAAACCTGGGGCGGTGGCATCTTCCAGCAGTACATAACTGCCAAGGTGGTCCAACCCATCGGCGACGCCGGCCAGAGCGACGCTGGTCACCCCACCTGGGAATCCGATTTCCTGTCATCGACCCTCGGCAGCTGCACTTACGGCGGGGTCCTTTACTGCATGCCTTTCACGGGTACGCAGCCTGTCTTCTTCTTCTATAACAAGCCCGTGCTGGCCCAGTACCACCTGAGCTTCCCCACCACGACGACCCAGCTCATCGCCGACATCACGCTTTTGGCCCAGCACAATGTCACCGCTATCGCCCTGGGAAATAACGGCGAGTGGGAAGGCCTCATGTACCTGGAGTACTTCACGGACCGAGAGGGTGGCCCTCAAGTGTTCCTGAACATCCAGGACAAGACGCCGGGGGCGTGGTCCAACCCCGCCGTCATCAGGGCCCTTACCGACATCCAGACCATGGTCAAGGACAAGGCTTTCGAACAGGGCTACGACGCAATTGACTGGGGAACTGGGTTCACCACAGCGATGATCTACAACGGTGTGGCTGGCATGGAGCTCATGGGGGACTGGGACATCGGCTTCTTCACCTCCGACGCCCCGGCCTGGGTCAACTCGGGCAAGCTTGGCATCGGGGCTTTCCCCGCCGTGCCAGGCGGGAAGGGCAACCCGGGTGACCTCGAGGGCAACACAACGACGTACGCAGGCCTTGCCGCGCACATCAGCACGGCGCAGACCTATGTCGCTGAACAGTTCGCCAGGTACATCTGGGACACCCCGGCGTACGCGAAGGAACTGATCGCCCAAGGTGCAGTGCCTGCTCTCAAGGTCCCGCCGAGCGATTTCAACGCCGTGCCGAAGTTGAAGCAGTACCTCATCCCCATCTACAACGCCGTATTGAAGGCGCCCTACTTCCAGTACTCCTGGGACCAGGCGCTAGGCGAGCCAAGGGCTCAAACCATGCTCGACAACCTCTCCAAGGTGTTCGACCTCCTGCAGACCCCGAAGCAGTTCGCTGCTGTGATGAACAAGTTGCAGTAAGGGTCCCGGCTAGGAAACTGTTGGACGTGGACGAAAGGCCCGGCCTCACCAGCCTTCGGTGGGGCCGGGCTTTTCATGAGATGAGGTGAGCCGATGGCCGCTGGAACTGAGCTCCTCCGAGAGAACCAAGTACGTCGCCCACGTTCCCGCAACGTCACAGCCCGCCGCCGCAACTTCCTGGGCGACCTGCTCGGGATCTCACCAACCTTGGCCTTGTACGGGGCTTTCGTGGTGATCCCTACGGGCTTGGCCATAATCCTCTCCTTCACGAACTGGGCCGTGATCGGCCCGCTCACATGGGCGGGTTTCTCAAACTGGCGCCACTTCTTCTCCGACCCGGTAGCTCATCATTCCCTGGTCGTGACTTTCGAGCTTGCCGGCCTGAGTTGGCTGGCACAGACTCCGATCGCGATGGCCCTCGGTATCTTTGTCGCCGGGCGACAGCGTTACCGCGCTGTCTACGCCGCCATTTATCTCGTGCCTCTTTTGCTTTCCACCGCGGGCCTGTCCATCATGTGGGAGGACCTTCTCTTTCCTCAGTTCGGTGGGCTTGCCTGGCTCGGCAACCACCTCCACATGAACTTCCTCAACCAAAACTGGATCGGGAGTCCCAGCCTTGCGCTCTTTACCATCGTGGTCATCATCGCTTGGCAGTTCATCCCATTCCATACGCTCATTTTTCAGGCGGGCAGGCGCGCCATCCCGGCGGCGCTTTATGATGCCGCCACGGTCGACGGCGCCAATATGCGCCAAGCATTTTGGCACGTGACACTGCCCCAACTGCGCTACAGCATCGTAACGTCGTCAACACTTGTCCTAGTCGGTTCCCTGACGTATTTCGACATCATCTACATCTTGACTTTGGGCGGCCCGGGCGACACAACCCGTGTTTTGGCGATGGACATGTACAACGTTGGCTTCACCGAGACAGAGTTCGGTTATGCGAGTGTGATAGCTACCGTCCTGGGCGTCCTCGGGATTCTCGTGGCCATCGCGCTTGTCAGGTTGACGGGGTTTGGTTCGATGGAGGGGGGCCAGGAGGGCATGTGGTGACGACAGCCCCGCAGCGCGTTACAAGCACGCCCGCCAGCCGGCCCACGCGCCGGCAGCGGCGGCGGTCCCGCTCAGAGGCTTTGAGCGGCGTCAAGGGCGGCTCGAAGGGTTTTCACGTCATCAGCTTCGTCTTGGGCACGATCTGGTTGGTGATTGTGCTTTGCCCGATTTACTACATGGTCCTGATGAGTTTCCGGGCCACCAATCAGTATTTTACGGCAAACGCTTGGCTACCGACGGGCGGTTTGACGCTGTCTTCGTACAGTGCCATGTTTCACGGATCCGGTATATGGACGTTGCTACGTAACAGCGCCGAGCTCGCTGCAGGCACTGTCGCACTGGTCACCGTGCTCTCGCTCGGGGCCTCCTACCGCATCGTCCGGCGAGGGTCTCGTTACGCCGCCGTCTCGTTCCGCCTTATTCTATTCGGCATCGCCGTGCCCATCCAGGCGATCGTAATACCTTTGTTCTTTATCACAACCAAGATCCATATCTACGACAAGCTCTACGGCCTAGTGCTGGTGATCGCGGCGTCGCTGATCCCAGTCGGTGTGCTGCTGATGGTCAACTACGTGCGGCTGATACCACGGGAGCTCTACGACGCGATGGCCGTCGACGGGGCGGGCCAATGGACTATCTTTGCCCGCCTGGTTTTCCCCATGGCTCGTCCGGTACTGGCTGTGGTCAGCATTTACGCGGGCCTCGGGGCCTGGAACAATTTCCTCCTGCCGCTCATCATCACTCAGTCCAATAACGACATGGTGCTCCCTCTGGGGTTGTACCGCTTTGCGACGAACTCGGAGTACGGTATGAACGTACCGATCGTGATGGCGTTCGTCTTCTTCACGATGCTGCCCATATTGCTTCTCTATATCGTCCTGCGCCGCCAGTTCGTAAAGGGGATAGGAGGTTTCGCGCTCCGGTGACTCGAAACTGGCCCGCCCCTGGCCGAGCCTCGATAGCGCGGCCAGACTGCCCGAAGACACTACCGAGGTGAACAGTTGACCGCCGTTGCCTATTTGAATGCGAATTTGGCAATAGGGGATCGGGTGAACGACCTGATCGCCCAGATGGAGCTCGACGAGAAGGTGGCCCAGCTGGGGGCGGTGGAGTTCCCGAACTTGCTGAAGGGCGAACGCTTCGACGAGGACGCGGCGCTGGCCGTCGTACCGCACGGCATCGGCCAGGTCACGCGCATAGGTGCCACGACGGGCCTTGAGCCGCAGCAGAGCGCCGAGCTGTTCAACCACATCCAGCGGGTCGTGGTTGAGCGCACCCGGCTCGGGATCCCCGTGATCGTGCACGAAGAGTCGCTGGCCGGTTATTGCGCCAGGGGAGCCACAGTGTTCCCCCAGGCGCTCGCTCTCGCCTGTTCTTGGGACCCGGCCCTGGTGTATGAGGTGGCGGACCGCGTCCGCCGCCAGCTACTGGCGGTGGGGGCCCGCCACAGCCTGGCACCGGTGCTTGACGTGGCTCGCGACCCCCGCTGGGGACGTTTGGAGGAGACCTACGGCGAGGACCCGGTGCTGGCGGGAGCACTCGGGACCGCCTACGTGCGCGCCATGCAGACTGACGACCTGTCAAGAGGCGTCCTGGCGACCGGGAAGCACTTCTTGGCCCACGGCCTATCGGAGGGTGGGCGCAACTATGCGCCGGTACAGGTCGGGCCGAGGGAACTGCGCGAGGTTTTTGCGGAGCCTTTCGCCGCCGCCATACGTGACGCCGGCTTGGGCTCGGTCATGAGCTCCTACAGTTGCGTGGACGGGCTTGCTGGTAGCGGGTCGGCAGAGATCCTGACGCGATTGCTCCGTGAAGAGCTCGGGTTCGACGGCATGGTGGTCGCCGACTACTTCTCGGTGATCCTCCTGATGAGCTACCACCGGGTGGCTGGCGACCGTTCCGAGGCGGCCGTCAAGGCTCTCACGGCCGGATTGGACCTCGAGCTTCCCGCGCTGGACTGTTTTGGGGCGCCCCTCAAGGCAGCTATCGGCGAGGGCAAGGTAGCCATGTCTGTAGTCGACACCGCCGTCCGCCGGGTGCTGACCGCCAAAATGCGTTTGGGCCTGTTCGAGTCGCCCTATGTCGACCCCACAAGGGTAAAGCCGGTCTTCGCCGACCCGGCCAACGCTCGTCTAGCCAGGCGCGCTGCCGCCCGAGGCATTGTCCTTTTGGCCAACGACGGTGTGCTGCCCTTGGCTGCGCACGTCTCCAGAGTGGCCCTCATAGGCCCCGCTGCCGATGACCGGCGCTTGCTGCAAGGCGACTATCACTATCCGGCGCACCAGGAACTGGTGCTGCAACCGGGAGGGCACGTTGACGCGGACGAACCTTCTTTGGCAGATGGCCGTCGCGAGGCCGGTACGGCCGTGCAGGCCGGCCCGGGGGCACAGGCCGACGGGAGCGCGGAGGGCGGGATCCTAGACCTCATCTACCTGCCCAGCGGCAAAGGGGCGCTCAAGCCCGGCGAGTACTACACCGAGCACGTCACCCCCCTGGCGGGGCTCAGAGCGGCCCTCGGCGCCCGGGCCGAAGTGACCTACGAGAAGGGTTGCGAGTTGCTGGGCGACGACCGCTCCGGCTTCCCTGCCGCTGTCGAGGCGGCCGCACGAGCCGATGTCGCCGTGGTGGTGGTCGGGGGCCGTTCCGGATTGCACAGGAGCTCAACGGTAGGCGAAGCCCGAGATGCCACAGACCTCAGGCTCACGGGCGTCCAGGAGGACCTTGTAAGCGCCGTGGCGGCCACGGGCACGCCTACGGTGCTCGTCGTCATGAGCGGCAGGGCGCACGTATTGAGCGAGGTGGCCGACCGCGTGCAGGCCTTGTTGGTCGCCTGGCCCCTTGGCGAGCAGGGCGGCAATGCCTTGGCAGACGTGCTCTTGGGTAAGGCGGAACCCACCGGCAGGCTGGCTGTCACGTTGCCGAGGTCTACGGGCCAGGTGCCGCTCTACAGCAGTCACCGTTCCGGGGGTGGCCATTCTGAGTTTTACGGCGACTACACCGATTGCCGCCACACTCCCCTGTTCAGTTTTGGGCACGGGCTCGGGTACACGACCTTCGGTTATTCCGACATCGCCGTCGAGGCAGGCGACACCTCGTCTCCCGTCAGGGTTGGGGTGACGGTGGCCAACACGGGGGACCGGGAAGGCGAGGAGGTTGTGCAGCTCTATGTGTCGGACCTGGTGGCATCGGTGGCGCGACCCGAGACCTACCTCATTGGCTTCACCCGGTTGAGCCTGTCGCCCGCCGAGGCGGTGCGGGTCACCTTCGAGGTACACCCGAGCCGGCTCGCCTTTTACGACGAGGCCATGCGGTTCGTCGTCGAGCCGGGCCTTTTCCGCTTCGCCGTGGGGGCGTCGTCGTCCGACATCCGCCAGCAGGCCGTGGCCGAGATCACGGGGCCGGTGGCCCCGTACTCGCAGCGGTCAGTCGTGGCCGTCGCCGCACAAGTGGTCAGACTCCCCGTCGGTGAGGCCGTTCACGCCGTGAGCCCTTGAGGTCCGGGTACTACACCTCTGCCCGCAACGTGTAACGACCCGGGACTGGCGTGTCGAGAGCGGCCAACCCCGCCTCATCGGTCGGCGAGAACCTGGTGCCTTCCGGCGCGTCCCCGGCGAGGCGGAGCGTGCCGGTGCAACGCACCTTCACGACACGGGCGCTGGGGACCTCGAAGTCGGCTTCTGTAACACGGCCGTCCCGCCACGAGATACCTACGGTCAGCCCCCCTCTGGCCCGGAGCCCGGCAACTTGACCCTCAGGCCACTCCGGCGGCAAGGCGGGCAGCAGGTCGACGGCGCCGGCGTGGCTCTGGAGCAACATCTCACCGATGGCGGCCGCAGCCCCGAAATTGGCATCTATTTGGAACACGCCGGGGTCGTGGCTGCCGAAGAGGTTGTCGGAGAAGCAGCCCGCGAGGAGTTGGCGCAGGTTCTCCCAGGCCAGGTGTCCTTCCATCAACCTCGCCCATAGGCCGACCACCCATGTTCGGCTCCAGCCAGGTCCGCCGCCCCCATTCGCCAGGCGGTGCTCGAGCGAGCGCCGGGCGGCTGCCGCCAACCCGGGGGTTGACCTCGGCGTCACTTCGTCACCTGGATACAGGCAGAACAAGTGCGACAGGTGACGGTGCCCGGGCTCCGGTTCACCGAAGTCCTCCCACCACTCTTGCAAGCGGCCGTCGGCGGCCACCCGAGGTTCACGGAGCATCGCCAGCGCGCCCTCCAATCTCGCCCGCAGCTCGTCGTCCAGGCCGAGGGTCTTTGAGGCGGTGATGCAGTGGCGAAAGAGATCCTTGATCAACCAGATGTCCATCGTCGACGCGGCAGCGACGGCGGCTTGCCCACCGTCAGGTGTGAAGAAGCTGTTCTCCGGAGAAGTCGAGGGACAGGTGACCAGTTTCCCGTCCGGTCCCTGTACCAGATAGTCGAGCAGGAAGAGGGCCGACCCGCGCATGACAGGGTACGCGCGCTCCAGAACGGACCGGGACTCGGAGAAGGCATAGTGCTCCCACAGGTGCTGACAGAGCCAGGGGCCGCCCATCTGCCAGTTCACCCAGTACGGGTGTGCCGCCTGGTCACCGGTCGGCCAGGTCGAACGCCACAGGTCCACGTTGTGGTGGGCCGCCCAGCCCTGGCAACCGTACAAGTCCCTGGCTGTGCTCCCCCCCGCACGTGAGAGGTCCGCCACCAGGTCCAAGAGCGGCTCGTGACATTCAGCCAGGTTGGTGGTCTCGGCGTGCCAGTAGTTCATTTCGGTGTTGATGTTGGTCGTCCAGTTGCAGCTCCAAGGTGGGCGCACCTGGTCGTTCCAGATCCCCTGCAGGTTGGCTGGCTCGGTGCCGGGACGCGAGCTCGCTATCAGGAGGTAGCGGCCGTAGTGGAACAACAGAGCGCACAGTCCCTCGTCGGCGTTGCCTTCGCGCAGGGCCCGGAGCCGCTCGTCAGTCGGTACCCCGTCCCGATCTCTCCGCCCTAGCCGCAACCAGCACCGGTTGAAGAGTGCGGCGTGATCGTGCACATGCCTCGTCCGGATGGCGTCGTAGTTCGCGTCGAGAAGGGGGTCCAGGACTTCCCGGCAGGTGCGACGGAGAGCGACTGGGTCCTCTACCGGCGGGGTGTCGTATCCCGCGTACCCCGTCGCGGCCGCCACGAGCAAGGTGAGGGATCGGGCACCTTCCACCCGCAAGCGTCCCCCCTCGGCGGAGTGCACCACGCCGCCGTCGGCCCTCAAGGCCAAGCCGGCGGCAAAACGCAAGCCGAGGCCGGCGTCGTAGACGACGGCCGGTTCCTCGGCCCAATAATGGGGGACGACGTGCGCGGGCGCCCTGCCTTCAAGCCAGATGATCCCGTCGGCACCCCGGTCCCGCCCGCTCGGATGGGGGCTGGCGAGCTCAAGGGTCACGTCCAGCTTCCCCGTCCCCAACGCCCTCAGGTGCATCACGAAGGCCCCGTCCGGACCAGACGCGAGAGCCTCGCGCTCGTAGAGGGATCCCCCGACCTCGTAGCGCACCGAGGCAATGCCCTCCCGCATTTCCAAAGAACGCTCGTAGCCTTGGGCCCCGTCGCCGTTTCCGAACTCGGCGAGCAGGTAGCCGAGCGGCTGGTAGGCCTCGTTGAACGAGCCCTGCAGGCGCAGGGCGAGCGCATCGGCTTGCGCATAGTCACGGCGCTCGAGGACTGCGGCACGCAGTGCCGCCAGCACAGCGGCGGAGCCCTCAGGGCGGGCAGTGCGGGGACCGCCGGACCACAGGGTGTCGATGTTGAGGTCCACCCGTTCTCGCCGGGGCCCGCCCCACACCATGGCCCCGAGCCTTCCGTTACCGAGGGGGAGCGCCTCCAGCCAGTTGCTCGCGGGCTGGCGGTACCAAAGGCGGAACTCTTTGCTGGCGACCGCGCTCATCTCGGATGCGACGGTTGTTCGGCGCTTGGGGCTCGACATGACCCTAGTTGTAGCGAGCGAGGCTCATGCTGCCAAGAAAGGCTGCTCAGTGCGCCAAGGGCGCCCAGTCGAGGCCCCGACAGTTTCGGTCGCGCCGCGGAGTGCGGTTGGGATACTCCAAGGATTCGCCGGTCCCGGCGCGGGATTGCGGAGGAGCTCGTGTATGTGATCTATTACATGATTGCGATAGAATTCATTCCAAGTCGAGCTTGGCTTGTCCTTCAGGATTGCGAGAAAGGCATTTGGGCATGAAGATCGCGGACGACATCACTCAGCTCATTGGCAACACACCTTTGGTGCGCCTGCGCCGGCTCCCAGCCGACAGCGGGGCCAGCGTCGTGGCCAAGCTCGAGTTCTTCAACCCGGCCCACAGCGTGAAGGACCGCATCGGCGTGGCGATGATCGACGCCGCCGAGAAAGCCGGCCTGATCGGGCCCGACACGGTCATCTTGGAGCCCACG
>JBKQHU010000082.1:0-15491 GCA_052148655.1 Acidimicrobiales bacterium | reverse complement strand
CGTGCGCGGCCAGGCAGGAGAGCAGGGCGGACGCCGCGGTGCCTTCGGCCCAACCGATGAGATCCGCCAGAGCTTCCCAGTACGGTTCCTTCCTGAGATCGTCGGTGAGGGGCTCTGTTCCCGTCACGATGAGGCCGTCCGGCTGACCGAGGTAAATGTCGTCGACGCGCCTGTACTCGCGAGCCACGATCTGTTCGATCGCCGCGGACCGTGTGAGACCTGGAAGCCAATAGCGGCTCACGTAAACCGTCACGTCACCTACCTCGCGAGCCGCATTTTCCAGGAGCCCGACGAACTGCCGCTCAGTCTCCTCGAAGGCTGAGTCGGGCATGTTGTTGACGAAGGCGATCTCGATGATCGAGACGTGCGGGCCCCGGCGGCGTCGGTTCTCGAGTTCGTCACCCTCCGCCGCTGAAGCGCCACCGGCGGGCGAGGTGATCACAAGTGAGATCGGCTCTTCTCCAACAGTCGGGCCGTGCGGCCATGCGTAGGGAATATTGTAAGCGGCGCCAAGGGTCTCAGGATCCTGTGTTTCATATCCGTTCACCTGGAATCGCAGCGGCCTTGCGTGTGCCGCCTGCTGCGGGTCTTTCTCCCTCGAACATTTCCCACGGCGCCGGCGGTCCCCGGGGCGAAGCGTTGCACGGGTACCGGAGCAGCACAAGACAGTCCGCCAGCGGGCCGAGGCGCTATCGTGAACCGAGAGGGGGTGGCCCTTCCTTACACGCGCGGAAGGAAGGCCGGTGATGACTGTAACGGCACTGGGTCTGGAGTCTGAGGCTGAAAGCCGATAGTGGCACTGTTAGGAGCAGTCGGGAAGCGAGTCGAACCGCCACCGGATGCTGACAGCCGGGCCCGCACGGCGGTAGCGCCCTTGGGGCGTCTGCTGCGACCGTCGGATCCCTCCGTCTCGGTGGTCATTCCCGCGAAGAATGAGGGCGGGAACATCGCCTGGGTGTTGAGCCGCCTGCCTGGCTGTGTCACAGAAGTCATCGTCGTCGACGGGCAGTCCGAGGACGCGACGGCCGCCATCGTCCGCTCGGCCCGACCCGGAGCCAAGGTGATCGAGCACGGCTGCTCCGGAAAGGGCAATGCGATCGCGACCGGCCTGCTCGCCGCAAGTGGCGATGTGGTCGTGATGTTGGATGCCGACGGGTCGATGGACCCCGTCGAGATCCCGCTCTACGTCGAGGCTCTGTGTGCCGGAGCCGACCTCGTGAAGGGATCCCGGACAATCGCCGGCGGCGGATCCCAGGACCTGTCCTTCGTGAGGAAGATCGGGAACCGCGTTCTGCGTCTCTCGTCGAACCTCGCCTACCGCCAGTCGTGGAGTGATCTCTGCTACGGCTACGCCGCCTTCTGGAAGGACTCCTTGGACCAGCTGGGCCTCGTCGAGCTGTGCGCTGCGCGTCCCGAGCGCAAGGCGTCCACGCTGTGGCGGGGACCCTGGTACGGCCACGGCTTTGAGATCGAGGCGCTGCTTTACTGCAGGGCAGCTCGTGCCCATCTGCGCATAGTCGAGGTCTTCAGTCATGAGTACAAGCGGCGCAGCGGCGAGTCGCACCTTGCCACGTGGCGGGACGGGGGCCGCGTGATGTTCGCGATTTTGAAGGAGCTGCGGTGGCAACCGCGTCGGTAGTCGTCTGCTCCTACACGATGTCGCGGTGGGAGAGCCTGTGCGCCACCATCGAGGGACTTCGGCGCCAGAGCCGGCAACCCGACGAGATCCTTCTTGTCGCCGACAGCAATCCCGAGCTCTTCGGTGCGCTGGAATCGCTCGGAGTGGGCCGTGTCCTTTTGCACGAAGGTGCCCGAGGCTGCGCGGGAGCCCGAAACCTCGGCTTGCAGGCGGCCAACGGTGACCTCGTCGCCTTCCTCGACGACGACGCCGTCCCGGAAACCGACTGGCTCGAGCAGCTCGTGGCGCCGCTCGAGACGAGGCCGACGGTGGTCGCCACTGGCGGCTGGGTCCTGCCCGGCGGTGGCAACGTGGCCCCCTGGTACCCGAAGGAGCTCTACTGGGTCTTCGGCTGTTCCTGGGCAGGCTTGGAGGACCGCCAGACATTGCGCAACCCGATCGGGGCGTCCATGGCCTGGCGTCGCGGCGTGCTGTCGGACGTGGGCGGCTTCAACGTGGCGATCGGGCATGTGGGCAACCGGAGCGGGGCGATCGGCGGGTGCGAAGAGACGCTGGCCGGGATCCAAGCGACCGCCCTCACGCGGGGGACGATCGTGCACGCCCGCGATGCCGTTGTGCACCACTATGTCGGGCCCGAGAGAGTCACCTTCAGCTACCTGCTGCGTCGTGGCTTTGGAGAAGGCACATCGAAATGGGTGGTCCGGAGCGTGAGCGGTGCACCGCTGCGCGACGAAAAGGCGCACTCGCGCCGGATCGCCGCTGCGCTCGCCACATCGCTCGCGTTCCCCAGACGGTGGCGGACGGCGCTATACCTCATCGGTGGGCTGGGCGCGACTGCTAGCGGGTACCTCTACGGGCGCTTCGGTCTCGGCGCGGTCGGCCTCGAGCAGTTAGGGTCTTCCGCGAGGGCCTGGAAGGTTTCGACATGAGCTCTGACCGGAACGGATCAAGTCGCAGACTTCGCGACCAGGGCGGTCCGATCGGCTTGATGGTGTTGCTTGCCATGGTTGCAGGCGTGGCCGTCTATTACCTGACGGGCGGCGCGCCCGCCAACGCCACCTCGCACCAGGCTGGGGCTCACGGTGGTACGCGAGCACAGGGCAAACCGTCTTCGGTCCAGTGGACGACGGTGTTCGACGACAACTTCTCCGGCGGGGCGGACTCGTCGCTCGGTCCGTCCTGGCGCGTGTACACGGGCACAGGCATAGGGATCGGGCAGTTCGTCGATTCGCCGTCTGTGGTCCGCGTCGACGGCACAGGCCATCTCGCTATCGGCGCCACGGAGAGCCCTGAGGGTTGGCTCTCCGGCGAGGTCGAGACCACGCACGCCTACATGCCCGGTCCGGGCGAGGAGATGCTCGTCGAGTCGCGCATCGACCTGCCCGCGGGCGGCCCGGGCTACTGGCCTGCCTTCTGGGGACTGGGTCTCCCCGCAGTCACGAACCCGCAGGCAGCGCCCATGGCCGGGGAGGACGATTTTGCCGAGACGAAAAACAACGATCCCTGGGTCGGCCAGTTCATGCACTGCGGTATCTCGAACCGCGACGGTCCCTGCGGTCGCGACACCCAGGTGGAGACCCCTCTCGGCGTCCCCTCGGGCGACAGCGGCTGGCACGTGTACTCGTGGCTTTGGTGCAACAAGGCCAGCAACTCATATGTCGCCTTTTACATCGACAACACGCTCGAGATGAAGGTGACCGAACACCAGATCGGCGCCAAGTACTGGACGCTCTCGTTCGACCACCCGTATGTGTTCATCTACGACCTGGCCGTCGGTGGATGGGCGAGCCCGCCGGGTCCTTCGACTGCACCGAGCTCGTCCATGAAGGTCGACTACCTCCGGATCGAGCTCTCGTGAGCCCCGGGAATGATCACCTCGTCTGGGACCCTGACATCTTCTGAGGACGTCCCAGACGAGGGCAGGGGCACTCTGGCAGGGCCGACCGCAGCAGAGGTCCTGAAGAGCCCTATGAGCCACCGGTTGGTCGTCGTGTCGGCCTTCGTCACGTCGATAATCTGTCTGGTGGCGGCCTACTTCGCGCCCCGGCTTGCGGTTTCGGCCATGTTCGTCCTGTTCTGGCTGGCGATGATCATCCTCGTCGCGGCATCGACGTGGGTGCTGTTCGTCAGGCGCTTCTCGGACCGGACCCGTCTTTTCACCCTTTTCGCAGCGAGCGTCGTCACCTATCTCCCGAAGTTGTTCCGTAGCTACCGGCGGCCGGCGTACCTGGACGAGCTGCTTCATCTCGGCCAGGCGCGTCTCTTGCAGCAGGGAATCCTGATGGGCCACAACTCCCAGGACCCGACGGTCGGGTACTTCCCGCTCTACCAGTTGCTCGTGGTCGCCGCGCACGATGTCACCCGTTTGTCCCTGTGGGACAGCGACTTGCTTGTCGCCGGGCTCGGCCACGTCGCCATCGTGCTCGGCATCTACGTTCTCGCCCGGCAGGTGACCGGGAGCGTGCAGATCGCAGCGACGGCAGGGTTGCTCTACGCCATAGGACCATCAGTGCTCTTCTGGCTGAGCGAGGCCTCCTACGAGTCAGTCGGTTTGCCCCTCGCCCTGTTCACGGCGTGCGCATGCCTGCGTGTTGCGTCCAACGACCGGAGTAGGTGGATCTGGGCAGCGGGCGCGGGGATGATGGCGACTACCAGCGCCCAGCCGGTGTCGGGGCTTTTCCTCACCTGCTTCCTGCTCATCCTGGGGCTCTCGGACGCCTACCGGGGTGGGGCATATCGTCGTTTCGGCCGGGTGCCGGTTCTCTTCCTGCTCGGCCTCGGCTCCGCGGCCGTCAACCTCGTCTGGATCGCCGCCACGAACTGGACTGTGATCTGGGCTTACGTGCTACCGGGCAGCTCCGCCTTCACGAGCGCGTTTTCGGCCGTTGCCCACTTCGGCGACCACCGGAGCTTCTTCCAGGGTTCCGGACTGCCCGCATACGAGAGGTACTGCGGCGAGGTCACCCTTGTGCTGGTCCCGCTGGCCCTGATCGCGTGCTTCGTCCTCTACCGCCGGGGGAGTCTCCGCCGGTCGCTGAGCGACCGGGAACGGGTCGTGCTCCGGGTCTGCTTCGTGCTCGGGGCGCTCTTTTTCTTGTCGTACCCGTTCGACCTGTCCCCGACCTCTGTGACCTGGGTACACCGGTCCTGGCAGCTCGTCTGGGTCGGGGTCTGCCTGCTGTTCGCCTACCTGCTCGTGGGCGCGGTGGACGGTACCTCGCTGCAGAGCGCGGCGGCCAAGCACTGGTTGAAGGCGGGCGTTGTCGCATTCGTGCTCGTGACCCTTGTGGGCAACACCTCTGTCAATGCGCCCGCAAGCTACATGTTCGCCGTGCCCTACCAGCTCGGCTCGGGAGCCGGACTGGTAACGCCGGACCAGCTCGATGCGGCGTCGTGGATGCGGCTCAACGCTCCCGGCGCCGTGATCGCGTCCGATAGCGACACAGAGGTCGTGCAGTGGGCATACGGCGGCACTCTCAGTGCTCCCGGTGCCTTTCCCACCTGGGAGTTGACCTTCGGCGGGGCAATGCTGGGTGCTGTCGCACAACGGGACGTGAGCCGTTGCCGCGTGGGGTACCTGATCATCGACAAGCTTATGTATCACGAGGCGAGTGCACGCGGGTACCTCTACTCGCCAACCGAACCGCACGCCTTCCACGAATCGCCGGTGTCTCCGGCCGCCTACCAACGGCTGATGACAGCGAGCTGGCTCCGCCTCGTCTACTCCAACCCCCAGATCGCGATCTTCAAGTTTCTGCCACCGGCGCAGTCGGGTCCGTCGTGAGCCTCGGCGATGGGCAGTGGCGACGCCTGCCGCTCTTAGGCGGCACGCTGAGCCTGCTCGTGGTACAAGCGGCGACGTCCTCCACCGGCTACTTCTACTGGCTCATCGGCGCCAGGTCATATCCCTCGCACGAGATCGGGGAGGCCGCCAGCATCACCTCGATCTCGATAGTCGTGGCACTGGTCGCCGGGCAGGCGATCGTGGCCTCCCTCATCGTCCGGCTTCCCCGCAGCGACACCCCGCGAGCTGTTCTCGCGTCGTCGGTACTCGTAGCCGGAACGGTTGCATGTCTTCTGTCCGTGGTTGGGCTCGTTGCCCTTCTGGCGTTCGTCCCCGCCCTGGGCGTGCTGCACCACGCCGGGGCGGCACTCGCCATGATCGTCGTCTGCGTGAGCCAGACCGTCGGGCTCGTCGTCGACGGCGCCGCCTTCGCCCTCGGCAGGTTCCGCCTCCTCGTCGGCCGCAACGCCGCCTTCGGAGCCGGGAAGTTAGCCCTCGTGGCGCTGATGGCGGCCGTCGGAATGCGGGCGGGGACCGACGTGCTCGTGGGCTCGTGGGCCGCGGCGGGGACCCTCACGTCGTGCTGGGCGCTGTGGAGGCTCAGAAGGGTGACCGACGGTTCCGGATGGTCGTTCGCCACGATCCGGCCCGGTCTCGGCTACCAGACCATCACCGCGATCAGCGCGACGGTACCGGCTCAACTGCTCCCCACCCTCGTCGCGGCTCAAGTGGGTGCGTCGCTGGCGGGCGACTTCTCGCTCACCTGGCTGCTAGGCGGGCTGTGCTTCTCGATCTCTCCTGCCGTCGCCCAGGCGATGCTGGTCACACATGAGAGCGACCTCGCCCGTTCCACCCGACACGCGGCGGTGATCATCGGCCTCATGCTCGTGATTCCGGTGACACTGTTCCTGGCCTACGGGCACGAGATCCTTGGGTTTTTCGGCCCTTCCTACAGCCGTTACGGAGCGGTGCTGCTCGTCTGGCTCGCCGTCTCGACGGTGCCCAACGCCATCACGAACGTCGCCGTCGCCCGGTGGCGGGTACGAGAGCGGCTGCGCCCCGCCGCTGTGTTGAGCGGCCTCACGGCCGTCGTGACGCTCGGGCTCGTCATCGGCCCTCTCCGGGCGACCCACGGCGGTCTCGGCACGGTCGGACTGGCGTGGCTCATCGCCCAGAGCGTCGGCTGCGGGTTCGTCCTCGGCCGGGCGATCCTGCGCCCGTCGGTGAGTGCCGAGCTCGAGGCGGTGCCGACATGACCGAGTCACAGATGGGGAGATCGTCGCCACGAGGACGCTGCGGCTCGGTCGGCGGAAACGGCCCCGATGAGGAGGGGCTCTGGGCTCGCCCGCGGCCTCGGCGGGCTTTGTCGCGCGAGTTGACACGATGAGGGTTGCCCTCGTCGCGATCGCCTATCCGCCCCGCGTCGGCGGCGTCGAGCGCCACGTGCGAGGACTCGCACGCAGCCTGGCGGCTCTCGGGTGTGAGGTCGAGGTGCTCACACAGGCTCCACGGCGCGTCCCGAATTCGGTAAACCAGGAAGCGGACGGACTCGTCATTCGCCGCTGGCCGGCGAGCGATCCGTCGCAGGCCGCCTTTTTCTCGGCCGGCCTGTTCCGCTATCTGAGAGCGGCACGCGGCCGTTACGACGTCGTCCACGCCCACAATTACCATTCGGCGGCACCGGCGATGAGCTACCTGGCGGGCTGCCGCCCGCTGGTCGTCTCGACCTACCTGCATGCCCGGCCCGCGTCTTTCGCCGCGAGGGTCTTGCACGTGCCCTACGGGGTCCTTGGGCGGAGGATGTTGCGGGCGGCGTCGAGTGTGATCGCCCTCTCGTCATCCGAGGCGGACCTGGTGGCACAGCGCGTGCCCGGGGTGCGCCCGGTCGTCGTCCCGAGTGGGATCGACGCCAGCCGCCTGCTAGCCGCCAAGCCCAAGGAGAAGACCGTTCCGGTCGTGCTTTGCGTCGGGCGACTGACCGCCTACAAAGGTGTGGCGCGCGTCATCGAGGCAATGGCGCATCTGGGCCAAGCGCAGCTCGTAGTGGTGGGCAACGGGCCCCACGAGGCCGCACTCTCCAAGTTGGCGAAAAGGTCCCTCCAGAGCGAGAAGGTGCAACTGATAGGGGAAGTCGACGACGATGAACTTGCAAGCTGGTACGCCACGGCGGATGTCGTGATATCCATGTCGGCCTATGAGTCCTTCGGCATCGTCGCGCTCGAAGCGCTCGCCGCTGGGATACGGGTCGTGGCCAGTGACATTCCTGCTCATCGCGACATGCGCCAGTTCGACGAACACGGTGCCATGCGCCTTGTCCCGCTCGCCAGTTCACCGGAGGAGATCGCAGATGTGGTTCTCGGCGAGCTGGCGATGGGTCCAGTGATGCCCAGTTCGACAGTTCTGAGCTGGGAGACGGTGGCACGACTCCACATGAGCCTTTACGAGGCTGTCGCCGGATCGCAATCGGCGCTGGCGCGCTGAGGAGCAACCGGGCCACCTTTCGCGGCGGCCCGGCTTGTAGCTTGCCGCCTTTTTGGGGAACGACCGCGAGCAGTCGGGATGCGCCCTGTTGGTCGGACGCGGGCGATCATGGCGGAGTCAACCTGCGTTGAAGGAGTTGAACTCGGCGGAGCCGGAGCGGGGCGCTGCTTGTGCTTTTCACAACCATCTGGTAGTCCCTTGTTGTGCCACCGGTGAGTGCCGATCGCCGGCAACCTCTGCTCGTGGTGGGGCACGGCCCTCGCTCCGCGCCCGTGATGCAGATCGTGGAGGCGGCGTCAGAGCTCTGCGACATCCTGTGGCTCATCGACGAGAGCTCCCCCGACGGTGCCTTCACAACCCGCTTGCTCAGCAAGGTCGGGACTGTTGTGAACGTCGCCGGCCGGTCGCCGGAAGAGACCGCCTCGTTGCTGGCGTCGTATTCCCCCGACGGGGTTGTGGCCTATCGCGACGAGGACATCGTTCCTCTTTCCCTCATAGCCGCAGAACTCGGCCTCGAGTACCGCACGCCCGAGGTCGCCAGGCGCCTCGTGGACAAGCTCTTGCAGCGAGAGGCGCTTCGCAGCGGTGGGCTGCCTTCGCCGTCTTGCTGGGAGGTCCCCGCCGACCGGAACCCTGCCGCCGTCGAGTCGTTCGCCGCCGACGTGCAATACCCTGCGGTCCTAAAACCGCGCATCGCGAGCGGCGGTCAGTACACGATGCCGGTTGGCGATGCGGGCGATCTTGTCCGTTCGCTCGCCCTGCTCCCGCCCGAGGCCGGCGGTGACGCGGGCATGTTCGTCGAACAGTACATCCCGGGCCTCGCGGCGGCGCCGGACGAGCCATTCGCCAACTACGTGTCGGTGGAGAGCCTCGTGGCCGGAGGTGAGATCAGCCACCTTGCCGTGACGGGGAGGTTTCCCCTGGCCGAACCGTTCCGGGAGACGGGTTTCTTCATCCCCGCCGACCTGCCGGAGGCTCAGCTTGCGGAACTGCTCGCAGTCACAACGGCGGCGTTGCAGGCACTCGGCGTGAGGACGGGCGACTTCCATACCGAGCTCAAGCTGACACCGGACGGTCCCCGGGTGCTCGAGGTGAACGGCCGGCTCGGCGGCGGGATCCCCGCGATGCTCCTGCGGGCGAGCGGCGTGTCGGCCTTCGAGCTCTCGATGCGCGTCGCCCTCGGTGAGCAGTTCACCGTGGAGGGTCCCGTCCCGTGCTCCGCCGTCGGCTGGCGCTTCCTGTTCCAGCCCCCGACCTCCGCCCACCGCGTCGTAGCCATCGACGGCCTCGACCGGCTGGCCGAGCTTCCGGGGGTCAACGAGATCTTTGTGAACAGGTCGCCCGGCGACCTGGTCGACTGGCGCGAGGGGACCCGCCATTACGTCTACGCGGTCTTCGGCGTGTCGGCGGATTACGACCGGCTCTTGGAAATCGAACGATTCCTCCGTGAGGAGGTGTCGATCGACTACGAGTGAGGCGGGCCGGGCGCTGACTTGACGGCCCCTCGCGGGTCAGCTCGAGTGAGCCGCTGAGCCCATGATCTCCTCGACGCACCGCTGGGCGTCGAGGAACGCCCGTAGGCGGCTCTTCGGCGAGGGGACGTAGTGGGTGAAGTAGCGCACGCCCTCGGTGAGCGAGCCGAAGAGCCAGATTCTCCGAGCCGGACTTCCGTGGGCGTCGGTCGGGTGGAACTCCTCGTCGAGTGCGACGCTTCCCACGTCTGTCGTGCCGTAGCAGAGGGGCTGGAGCCTCCCGTCGTGCCACAGGTTCGTCAGCAGGGCGGAGCTCGAGCGCGAGACCGTCGGGTTCTCGAGGTGCCCGTGGATGAGCCAGTTCACCTTCTCGGAGTAGGTGTGCTCCAGGTGCCTCGAGCCCAGCAGGAATCCCTCGGCCCCGACGGGCTCGACCCACGGCGAGGGTCCGAAGGGGATCGTGACGACGTCGGCGTTTATGAGGGCGAGGAGCTGCTTGGAACGGGTCGCCGGTGGGCCGGCCACGATGCGGTTGACCCTCGTCTTGATGTTGTCGCGGAAGTCGAGGTAGGAGTCGAGTGTGAGGCCGCGGAACTCGATCACCGTGCGCATGAGGTCCCGCAGGTGACGCAGCACCTCGTAGGCGGACTTGACCGGGCCTGAGCCCCCGCGGAGAGACTCCCGCAGATCAGCCTCGACCAACGAGTAGATCTGCGACTCGTAGTCCTTGGAGGAGACGTAGTCGCTCCGGGGGCCGAAGAAATGCACCCAGGGGTCGAAATCGCCGTAGCGGCCGGCGAAGCCGTTGACCACGGTCCGATAAGACCCGTCGTGCCATGCCCGGCCCAGTTGACTCGTCACCTCGTGGCTGGCGGCGCGGCCCTTTGCCAACAGGGCCGACTGGGAGAAATACCTGATCTGCATCTCTGTGAGGACGAGGGGCAGGACCGAGGAACGAAAGTCGATCTGGCGCCTGGGCGTCCCCGTCGCCTGACCTCCCTGGATCTCGCCGATCGCCTCTTTGGTGCAGACGACGGCTTGGAACTCGTCGCTCTCGTCGACGGTCGCCACCGCCTTCGAGCAGTAGGGGAACCCACTGCGGGAGAAGAGCCGGAGCGTCGGTTCGTCGCCTGAGGCGACATAGCGCAGCCGGTCGCCTGTCTCCTCGAAAGAGCCGCCCCGTCCGACCGTGAGGGCGATGACGACGTCGGTTGCCACGAGCCCCATGCCCTCGACTCCGACCGTGGCGCCGCTTGGGATGGCCTTCGTATAACGATCAACCGGGTAAGGCCGCGGTATTAGTGCCGGGTTCGCCTCCGGCTCGACGTTGTCGGTGTGACCAGAAGTCAAGATGACGTGGTCGACCTCGAGCTGCTCCCCGTTCGCCAAAAGGACGCGTTCGCGTTGCCCGCGGCTCACGATGTTCACCGCTGCGGTGTGGTGGTGGACGATCTCCACCTTCGCGGGCGCCGACGCCACGAGCGTCGCGTAGAACCACTGCAGGTACTCGCCCATGAGCCGGCGGGGAAGATAGTCGTCGCCAGTAATTTCACGGCCGGCGGTGCCGACCCGACAGGTGTCTCCGACCCAGCGGTAGCCGGCTGCGGTGACCCACTCGTACAGCCCGACGGCGTAGCGGGGCGACGGGCCCTCGTCCTGCCAGGGATAGAGCGATATCTGCCCGCAAGGTGTGTTGAGGATCAGGTAGTCGGGTTGGTCGACGGCGTAGACGCCCGATCCCGGCGTGCCCGGCTCGACGACATGAACGCGTACTTTTCCCCACTGTGAGCGCGAACCTGTCACGATGCGCTCGAGGAAGCTGAGCCCCCACGAGCCCAGCCCGATGACGGCGACTTCCATCAGAAGCTCCTGGTCGAGCAACAGGCCATTACGAGAGATTACTACGATGTTGCGACCCTCCCGAACGGGGACGCCCTGAGGCCGGCCCCGGCCGGGCGTCGCGGAATTGTCACTCAGAGCAGTCGGCCCCGGGACCTCCGCCGGCCCCATGGCGCAGCGTTTGCACAGGGTTAGGATCAGTCCCATGCCTCCCGAGAAGCTGCACTGGTCTCACCTCTACACCGAAGTCGTCACTTCCGGTCTGTGCACGGGGTGTTCGGCCTGCGTGGTCGTATGCCCTTACGACGTACTCGGCTACAACGACCAGGATGGGGTGTACCGCCCCTTCCACGTCGCGGAGATGGGCGGGACGGACAACTGCACCCACGGCGAGAAGGGCTGCACGCTGTGCACGAGAGCCTGTCCGCGGTTCAGGTCCTGGGAGCCCGAGATCGACACCTTCCTATTCGGGCGCGAACGCGAGGAGGACGAGGTCTACGGCATCGCGCAGGACGTGATCCTCGCCCGGGCCAGCGACCCCGAGCTGCTGGCGGCCGGACAGGACGGCGGCCTAGTCTCGGCACTTTTGATCTGGGCTCTCGAGCACGACGTCATCGACGCCGCTCTGGTCTCGGTCCTCGAGGGGGACGGGACCACCTGGAAGGCGGTGCCGGGAGTCGCCCGCAACAGGGAAGAGGTGATCGCGGCTGCAGGCTCGCGCTACACCTATTCGGCCAATCCGAGCGCCTATGCCGCCGCGACCGAGGCAGGCGCGGAGCGCATCGCCCTTGTCGGGATGGGCTGCCAGGCCTCGGCCCCGGCGGTCATGTCCGCCCGCAAGGCGGGCAAGGTCGCGCGGCGCTTTGTGCTGACGATCGGCCTTCTGTGCTCGAAGTCCTTCGACGACGCCATCTTCCCCGAGCTGTTCGAGGCCCGTTACGGCCTGGCCCGTGAGGACATCGTGAAGATGAACATAAAGGGCGTCTTCCAGGTGTGGACCCGCGACGGCGTGCTGCACGAGGTCCCGCTGAAAGAGGCGTATCCCTGGACGCGGGAGGGTTGCAACCACTGCCCCGACTTCGCGGCCGAGCACGCGGACCTCTCGACCGGGGGCATCGGCGCCTTCCCCGACTGGACGCTCACGATGGTCCGCACCGACCGGGGCCGGGAGCTGATCTCGGCGATGCACGCGGCCGGAGCCATCGAGGTTCGTTCCGCTTTCGACGACGACCCGGGCGCGGTGGCGCTGCTCCGAAAGCTCTCGCGTGTGAGCCGCCGGCGGTGGCCAGAGGACGGGGAGCCGGCACCGAGGCGCATCCCGGTCGCAAGCGCCTGAGGCTGGGCCCCGAACTGGCCTACGCCCCGAGTTCGCGGGCCCGGGCGACCACCGCGTCGAACATCTCCGCGGTGAGAAGACCGGTGAAGACATTGCGCTGGCTCGGGTGGTAAGAGCAGAGCAACGTGCGAGGACCTTCTGGTCGGGCTTGGGCGCCTCGGGGACGCCCTTGATACGGGGCCACCGGCAGCTCGAGGCCGTGAGCGAAGCGCACCCGTTTGCGATCTGTCGTGCCGGCGAGGCCAGGTAGGCGCCACAGCGCCTCGTAGGCGAAGGCGCCGAGGGCGAGCAGCACGCGGGCGCCGGAAAGCTCCCGCAGCTCCGAGGAGAGGTAGCGGGCGCACGTGTCGCGCTCGAGCGGGGTCGGCTTGTTGGCGGGCGGGGCACAGCGCACCGCCGCGGTGACCCAGGCCCCGGACAGCTGCAGGCCGTCGTCGATCGACCGGCTGAGGGCCTGGTTGGCGTAGCCCGCCCGATGCAAAGCCGCGTAAAGGAAGTCGCCGGAGCGGTCCCCCGTGAACATGCGGCCGGTCCGGTTCCCGCCGTGGGCCGCCGGGGCCAGGCCGATGATCACGAGCCGTGCCTGCGGGTCGCCGAAGCCCGGCAGAGGTCGCTCCCAGTAGCTTTCGGTGTGATGCGAGAGTGGTGGGCTCAAGGCCGCGGCGTGGCGCCAGGTCACGAGCCTCGGGCAGAGGGAGCAATTCGCCACCTCGCGACCGATTTGTTCCAGGCGTCCCGCGGTCGATCGCACGGGCCAAAGGCTACGGTGTCGGTCGTGCCGGCAACTCGCCCCAAAGCGCCCCGCCCGACCGTGGTGTGCTTCGTCCGCCACGGGACGACGGCGACGACCGGCAAGGTGCTGCCGGGCCGGGCACGGGGCCTGCATTTGTCCGACCAGGGCTGGGATGAGGCGGCAAAGGCCGGCGAGGCCATGGTCGGCATATCCGTCTCGGCGCTCTACGCCTCGCCGCTCGAACGGGCGAGAGAGACGGCGTCGGCTATCTCCCAGCGTGTGGGCAAGCCCGTCGTCATTGAACGGGGGCTGATCGAGTGCGACTTCGGGAGCTGGACAGGGGAGCCGTTGGCCCAGTTGCGCAAGCTTCCCGAGTGGCAGGCCGTCCAGCGTGTGCCCTCGAGCTTTCGCTTTCCCGGCGGCGAGTCGTTCGCGGAGCTCCAGGCCCGTCTGGTCGACGCCGTCGGGAGGCTCTGCAGAGCCCATCCCGGTGAGGTCGTCGTCGCCGTGTCGCACGCGGACTGCATCAAGGCCGCACTCGCGAGCGCCCTCGGCGTGCCGCTTGACCTGTTCCAGCGGATCGTCGTCGCCCCCTGTTCGATCAGCACGGTCGTTTACAGCTCCGAGGGGCCGGCTGTCCTGGCCATGGGCGCCACCGGCGCACTGCCGGCGGGCCTGAGTTCAACTCATGAGAGGTCGCGGTGACTGAGGACTTCGAGCTTGCGAACCCCGACCGGGTGACGATCGGGACGGTCGGCGCCGTGGGAGAGCGCGTGTTCCTGTTCCAGGTACGGGAGGGCCCCATCCTAAAGACGCTCAAGATCGAAAAGGCCCAAGTCTCCGCTCTGGCGCGCTTTTTGGGCAGGATGCTCGCCGAGCTCGAGCGTCCCGGGGAGCTGCCGGCGGGCGAGGACCTTGCTCTCGAGCCCTTCGGGGAGCCGGATTTCGTGGTCCGCTCGCTCGGTGTCAGCTACGACGACGACCTCGACCGCATCATCCTCGTGGCGGATGAGATCGACCGGAGCGACGCCGAGACCGAGGTCGAATCCCTTTTCGACATCGCGGAGGAGCCCGAGCCGGAGGCCGAGACGGGCGAGAGCGTACGGCTGGCGATAACCCGGGAGCAGGCGGCTGCGCTGGCCATTCGCGGGACGGAGCTAGTCGAGGCGGGCCGGCCCCCTTGCCCGCTCTGCGGGTACCCGCTCGACCCGAGAGGCCACGTGTGCCCGAGGACGAACGGCCACCGCCCGCCGCTGATCTGAGCGGGCCCGCCTGGCTCGAGCTTTTGGGTAGAGGAGAGCTCGAGATCCTGGGCAGGCTGCCGTGGAGCTCGAACTACTCGTTTCTCGCGATGGTCCGGCTCCGAGGGATCGAGCAGCGTGGCGTGTACAAGCCCGGGCGGGGTGAGCGCCCGCTGTGGGACTACCCGGGTGGCCTGTTCCGCCGCGAGGTCGCTGCTTACGAGCTTTCTGCGGCGCTCGCGCTGGGCATCGTGCCCGAGACGGTGCTTCGCCTGGAGGGGCCTCACGGCGAGGGGTCGGTACAGCGTTTCGTCGACGCGGACTTCGCCGAGCACTACTTCACGCTGTTGAACGAGCCCCTCCATCATGCCCCGCTCCGGCGGATAGCGGCGTTCGACCTGCTCATCAACAACGGCGACCGTAAGGGGGGCCATCTCATGATCGACTGGGAGGGACGGATCTGGGGAATCGACCACGGCTTGTGCTTCCACGTGGAGGGAAAGCTCCGGACGGTGATGTGGGACTTCGCCGGCGAGGAGCTGCCGGCCGAGGTGCTCGCGGGTTGCGAGCTGGTCGTCGACTCGATCCCGGATCCTGTCGCGGCACTCCTGGATGGCGACGAATGCGCGGCACTCCGGCGTAGGGCCGTCAGGTTGCTTCGAAAGCCCTTGTTTCCCTCGCCGCGCGAGGACCACCGTGCTTACCCCTGGCCGCTCGTGTGAGCGAAGGAAGCCTCCGGGACACCTCGATCAGCGGGTTGCGCCGGTTTGTAGCTGTTGGGCACACGGAACATCACAGTTGCCATGGGGCGCCGGTCGGGGAACAGCCCTAGCAGGTGCTGGTTGTCGCGAGCAGAGCACGTGTCGAACCAGCGTGCGTCGGTCTCGCGGTCGAAATGCTCCATCGCAGCCAGGAAGATCTCGACCCCGGGACCGAACTTCGCGAGATCCTCGTCGTAAGCGGTGC
>JBKQHU010000081.1:0-3616 GCA_052148655.1 Acidimicrobiales bacterium | reverse complement strand
CAGGGATTCCTAGGCACACTTCAGTTGTTACCAGGCCTGGTTGCATTCGCCCATCGGTCTACTGGTCACCAGGGTCAGCACAGAACGTGAGCACCGAATGATGACGGCGTCAGCTTCGCTGTGGAAGGCACTTGCCTCCTCGCCATGATGTCTCGCCAGACCACCATGGAACCGCTTCGGCCGCCGGCCCCCCATTAGCGTGACGGGGGTGGGCGAGCCCAGAGCAAGGTTGTTCCCAAAGGACTTCATCTGGGGTGTGTCTTCTACCGCCTACCAGCTCGAGGGGGCAGTATCCGAGGACGGGAGGGGGGACAGCATCTGGGACCGCTTCTGCGCCATGCCGGGCAAAGTCCGCAACGGGGAAAGCGGTGCCGTGGCGTGCGATTTCTACCACCGGTACCGGGAGGACGTCGGGCTGGTCAGCGAGCTTGGCGTCGACTCGTTCCGTTTCTCGGTCTCCTGGCCCCGCATCATGCCTTCGGGGCGGGGCGAGGTCAACGAGAGAGGGTTCGGCTTCTATGACCGCCTGGTGGACGCACTGCTGGAAGCGGGGATCAAGCCTCTGATAGCCCTCTACCACTGGGACCTCCCCCAAGCCCTGGAAGAAGAGGGAGGCTGGACGAACCGGGCCACGGTGGAGGCCTTTGCTGACTACTCCAGGGTCGTCGGGGAGCACTTCGGGGACCGAGTGACGCTGTGGGTGACCCAGGTCGAGCCGTGGGTAACGGCTTGGCTGGGCTACGGGCTCGGCATGCACGCCCCCGGGCGATGTTCGGAGGCAGACGCCGTGGCCGCCTCGCACCACCTGTTGTTGTCGCATGGCCGAGCGGTAGAGGTGCTCCGAGGGGTGGCACCGAGAGCAGAGGTTGGGATCGCCCTCAACCTGGAACATTTTTGGGCGGCCACCGACCGGGACGATGATCACGAAGCTCTTCGCTGGTGGGACGGGACGCGGAGCCGGTGGTACCTAGATCCGCTGTTCCGGGGCGAGTACCCGGCGGACCTCCTCCAGGAATGGGAGCACCTCATGCCGGCGGGCCACAACGGCGATCTTGCCTGCATAGCTGCGCCCATCGACTTCCTCGGGGTGAACAACTACACCGGCAGCGCCATCGGCGCTGGCGCCGGCGACGGTGAGCGAGCCCGAGCGGTGCCACAGCCAGGGGCCGCCCGGACCGACATGGGCTGGGAAATCCGTCCGGATGGTTTGCGCCAGGTACTTACACGAGTGAGCCGCGACTACAGCCCCAACGCCGTGTACGTCACCGAGAACGGTGCCGCCTTCCCAGACGTGGTCGACCACGAGGGCCGCGTCCTCGACCCTGAACGTCAGCAATATCTGGAGGCGCACGTTGACGCTGCGGCCCGAGCGGCCCGGGAGGGAGTGCCGCCAAAGGGCTATTTCGTCTGTGGGCTAATGGACAACTTCGAGTGGAACTGGGGTTACTGGAAGCGCTTCGGGCTTGTGCACGTCGACTACCCGACCCAGAAGCGGACACCAAAGGCAAGCTTTGGCTGGTACCGAGACTTCATCGCCGCTCAGCGTCGCTCCGGCCAGTAGACGGCGGCGCCGAGCCGGTAGCCAGCGGCGCCCTACCGTTGGCGTCGCCGCCTGTGCTGGTGGCCCGGGCTCAGGCAGAGCCCTTGGTGGTCGGAGAGCGCAGCCTGTCGATACATCAGACCAACCGCGGCGACCGTGAGCCGGCACTCGGCCTAGATCAACCGATCTGGCGCGCCGTCTCCGCAGGGGACGGCTTCCCCGAGGCACGCCGAACGAGGATCTGGCGTCGACGCAGAGGGTCTCAATGTCGACGAGCGACCGGACACGAAAAATGTGCGCTGACCAGCTAAAACGTTGTGTTTTTGGCCGAGTGGAGGTGAGCGGACTCGAACCGCCGACTTCCACGTTGCGAAGGTAGATCCGGCAGATTTCGACGGATTACTACGACCTATTGCAGCAGGTCAGAACGTTATCCACACGCTGACGAACTACCTCGCACAGCGGCGGCCGCGCGATAGACGCGCGATAGAATTGGTGAGTCACATGCCGCGCTTGCGGGTAGCGAGTGCTTTGCGAGTCGCGTCTAGGAGATGGCGGGCCACGCGCGGCACGAAGTGCGTGTCCAGGCCGCTCTTTTGCGGGTCCCGGCGGATTTGCCTCACCCGATTCGCGAACCACTTCGCGCCGAAGAGCTAATCATTGTCTTACGGCAATCGGTGGCGGCTGAGACGAGGCGGCCTTGGCGAGCCTCGGCGAATACAACGCCGACAAGTACAAGGTTGATGTTTACAAACTCTGCCTTGTACTCTTACCCCGTGAGCCCGGCGCTAGGGCGACCAGCCGACCTGTTTGACCGGGAGCGGGAGTGGGACGAGCTGTCCGACTTCATCTCCGACCCGGCACCGGGTCTGCGCATCGCGATCGTCTACGGCCGGCGGAGGCAGGGCAAGTCGTACCCGCTGCGTCGCCTCGCCGCTGCAGCCCACGGCTTCTACTATCAAGCGCTCGAGCACGAGCCGGCGCAGGCACTCGCTGAGCTCGGTGAGCGCCTGGGCGCCCACCTCGGCGTCGGTCGCCTCGCCCTCGCCGACTGGGACGAGGCCGTCGAGAGCCTCGGTCGCCTCGCGCCTCGGACGAGCGGGGCGCTCGGCATGACCATGTTCCGCGCCACCCCCTTGGGTGGGGGCAGCGACGTCATCGGCCCAGCCGTAGCGGTCATCGACGAGTTCCCCTACCTCCTCGAGAAGACCCCCGAGCTGCCTTCGCTCCTCCAGCGTGCCGTCGACGGTTCCCAGGAGCGCGGGTGGCCCGCGGTCCGCCTCGTCCTGTGCGGCTCGGCGATCTCGGTGATGGCAGAACTCCTCGAGGGCCCCCTCCGAGGCCGCATCCAGGCCGACCTCCTCGTGCGCCCCTTCGACCACCTCGAGGCCGCGCGCTTCTGGGGCATCACCGACCCGCACCTCGCCTTCCGCCTCGACGCCATCCTCGGCGGGACCCCGGGCTACCGCGAGCTTGTGCGGCGCACGCCCTCCTTGCTGGACGACTTCGACGCCTGGGTCGTCGACGAGGTCCTCTCTCCCGCGTCCGCCCTGTTCCGTGAGGACGAGTGGCTCCTCGGAGAGCAGCGGGGCCTGGAGAACCGGGGCCTCTACCTCTCAGTGCTCTCGACCGTCGCCGGCGGCGCCACCTCCGAGTCGGCGATCGCCTCGGCACTGGGCCGCTCCCAGCAGAGCGTGTTGCACCCCCTCGGCGCACTCGTGCGCGCGGGCTTCCTGGACAAGGACGACGACGTTCTCCGGAAGCGGCGGCCCACCTATCGGGTAGCCGATCCGATTATCCGCTTCCACCAAGTCGTACGCCACCCCCGGGCGGCGATGTACGAGGACCGTCGTGGCGCCGAGGCATGGGCGGACTCCCAGCAGAGTTTCGGGTCCCTCGTCCTCGGCCCCCACTTCGAGCAGCTCGCCCGACGCCACGTCCGCTCCGTCGGCTCGGCCCTCCTCGGTCAGCCCGTCGTCACCGTCGGCACCACCGTCGTGAACGACGCCCAGCAGCGGGCTGCGCATGAGGTCGACGTCGTGGCGCTCGGCCCGGGCAGCGGCCCGAGGCGCCGGG
>JBKQHU010000080.1:0-8849 GCA_052148655.1 Acidimicrobiales bacterium | reverse complement strand
TCGATGGGCTGCGCGGGTCTGTGGTTGCAAGTCGATGCCAGTCGCAGGCGAAACGACCCACGTAAGGCGACTCGTGGTCGCTGAGCATGGTGCGGTTTAGATGTAAGTCCTGCCCTGTGCGGCACCGATCGGCGGTGCCGGCGGGAGAAGGGACCAACTGTGAGCTCGAGGTGGGAACGGGGCGGCGGAGCCGGCCTGCCCGCCAGCACGGGACACCCTCAGCAGGCGAGTGTGGGGTCAAAGACCAGGTCAGCCGCGCGTGCCCGTCACCGTTCCAGCCGTGCGCGATGGTAAAGGAGCTGCTCCATGGAGATCACGGTGCTCACCCGCCACTTGGAGCTCCCGGCCGGTCTTCGCGAGACGGCCGTTGAGAAGGCACGGCATCTCGAGCGGTTCCTCGAAGGCACCCAGCGCGCCGACATCATCTTCTCGCGCGACCACGCGGCCCGCGACGACGGCCATGTCACCTGCGAGATCTCGGTCGTGGCCCACGGGCGTGTCGTCCGGGTCCGCTCGAGCGGCCACCTGGCGAATCTCGCCCTGGAGTCGGCCCTCGCCAAGGAGACGCAACGGCTGACGCGGATGCAGGACCGTCTCGTGCAGCGGTCTCGTCCCCGTCACGGCGTGACGGGCCAGCGAGCAACGGAGCCCGCGGACTGAAAGACCTCGAACTCCCCGATCCCCCCCGCGTCGCGGTCGTGGGACCGACCGCCACGGGAAAGACGGCGCTCGCCCTCGAGCTCTACCGGGCCTGCCCGCAGCGCTACGAGCTCGTCTCCGTGGACGCCATGGCCGTGTACCGGGAGCTCGACCTCGGCACCGCCAAACCCACGGCGGCCGAGCGTGAGGCCGCGCCCTGGCACCTCATCGACATCGTCGACCCCTCAGAGGAGTTCTCCGTCGCCGCCTTCCAGATCGAGGCCCGCCGGGCGCTGTCGGGCATCGACGCCCGCGGGCGGGTGCCGCTGTTGGTGGGGGGCACGGGCCTTTACCACCGCGCCGTCCTGGACGACCTGGAGATCCCGGGCCGTTTCACCGAGCAGGCCAGCGAGCTCGAGTACCGGGCCGATCAACCGGGGGGTCTCGCGGAGCTGTTCGGACGCCTTTGTGACCTGGACCCGGTCGCGGCGGGCCGGATCGAGCCGGGCAACCGCCGCCGGATCGTCCGTGCCCTCGAGGTCACGATCGGCGCCGGCCGCCCCTTCTCCTCGTTCGGGCCCGGCCTTGTCACCTACCGCCCCACGAACGCCACCATCATCGGCCTCGAGCTCGCCCGCCCCGAGCTCGACCGCAGGCTTGCCGAGCGCTTCGAGGACCAGCTCGCCCGCGGCCTGCTCGCCGAGGTCAGGTCACTCTCGTCGAGGCCCGCCGGGTTGTCGCGCACGGCTCGCCAGGCGATCGGCTACCGGGAGCTGCTCGGGCACTTCGAAGACGGCGTCGCCCTGATCCAGGCCAAGGCCGCGGCCGTCCGCAGGCTCAAGGCATTCGCCCGCCGCCAGGAGGCCTGGTTCCGCCGTGACCCGCGCGTGGTCTGGATCAGGGCCGACCGGGTCGATCTCTGCGAGGCGGTTGGTGGCGTCCTCGCCGACGCCGCCGACGCCAAGGCCGTGCGACACTGATGGTCGTGCTGACTCTGGTCAAGTACCAAGGCCTCGGCAACGACTTCCTGGTCGCCCTCGACGGCCGCGGGCTCGACGCGGCCGCCGCCGAACGGGCGGGGCGGGCCCCGGCCGGGCCTTTTGGTGCGGACAGGGGAGCCGATCCCGTCGCCGAGCTGGCCCGGGCGCTCTGCGACCGCCACACCGGCGTCGGGGCGGACGGGCTCTTGGTGCTGAGGGCCGCCGTCTCGGGCGGCGACGTGCGCATGGAGCTGCGCAACGCCGACGGGAGCCGGGCCGAGACGAGCGGGAACGGCCTGCGCTGCTTCGCCCTCGCGGCGGTGGAGGCCGGGCTTGTGGCCGGTCCCGAGCTTGGCATCGAGACCGACTCCGGCCTGCGCCGGGCGGTGCTAGGCCGAAGGGACGGGCTCGGTTCGGCGGACGTCTCGGTGGAGATGGGTTGCATCCGTGTGAGGCCCCTCGACCCGGTCGCCCACCGGTCCCTCCCGGGCTCGGGGGCACAGGCGTGGCCCGCCTGGTTCGTGGACGCCGGCAACCCCCACGCCGTCGTGCTGGCCCCCTCGCTCGAGGGCGTCGAGATCTCGGCGGTCGGCCCGGCGCTCGAGAAGATGAGGCCCGGCGGGCAGAACGTGGAGGTCGTCACCTGCCGGCCCGGGGGCGAGGAGCTGTGGCTCCTGGTCTGGGAGCGCGGTGCCGGGGTCACGCTTGCATGCGGGAGCGGCAGCGTGGCGGCGGCGGCGGCTTTGCATTCGGCCGGGGTCTCAGCCGGTCGCGTGCTGGTTCACAACCCGGGTGGGACGGCGGAGGTGGTCCTTGAGGGGGATGACCGGCTCGCGGTGATGGCGACACTGGCCGGGCCGGTGGGGCGTGTGGCCCGCGTCCAGGTCGAGCCCGCCGGGCTCGAGCGGCCGGGCGCGGGCGGTGCCTCGGCGTGAGACCGGTGTCGACCACCCTCATCGACCGCAGGTTCAGGGAGAAGATCGTGCTCGTCGGCATGGTGGCGTGGCCGCGCACGCTCGAGGAGGTCGAGGCGAGCCTCGACGAGCTCGCCCTGCTCATAGACACCGCCGGTGCCGATGAGGCGGCCCGTATCGTGCAAAGGCGCGAGGCCGCCGACCCGGCGACCTACATCGGCCGGGGCAAGGCGGAGGAGCTGCGCAGGATCAGCGAGGCCGTGGACGCCGACACGGTGGTCTTCGACGACGAGCTGACCCCCGCCCAGCAGAGGAACCTCGAAAGGATCCTCGGCAGGACCGCCATCGACCGGACGGCGGTGATCCTCGACATATTCGCCCAGAACGCCCATACCCAAGAAGGCCGGGCACAGGTCGAGCTGGCGCTCAACCGCTACCGGCTCCCGCGTCTTAGGGGCATGGGCCTCGTACTTTCCCAGCAGGCCGGTGGCATCGGCACGAGGGGCCCAGGTGAGACCCAGCTCGAGGTCGACCGCCGGCGGATCATGCGCCGCATCCGCAAGCTCGAGGTGGAGCTGCGGGAGCTCGAGTCCACACGGCGTACCCAGCGCAGGGCGCGAAAGCGGGGGGCGCTGCGGACCGTGTCGCTCGTCGGTTACACCAACGCCGGCAAGTCTTCCCTGCTCAATGTCTTCACCGACGCCGGCGTGCTCGTCGAGGACAAGCTCTTCTCCACGCTCGATCCGAGGACCCGGCGCCTGGACCTGCCCGGAGGCGAGTCGGTGCTGTGCTCCGACACCGTCGGCTTCGTACGCAAGCTGCCCCACCAGCTCGTGGACGCCTTTCACGCCACCTTGGAGGTCGTGGGGTCCTCCGACCTGCTCGTGCACGTGGTGGACGCCTCCGCCGCCGACCCACCGGCGCAGATCGAGGCGGTACGAGCCGTCCTCACAGAGATCGGGGCCGGCGAGGTCCCCGTCCTGCTCGCCTTCAACAAGGCCGATCTCGACCGGCGCAAGGCGGGACGGCTCATGGCCTCGCACCCCGGCTCGGTGGCATGCTCGGCCCTCACGGGCCGGGGCGTGCCGGAGCTGTTGCGCGCCGTCGCCGACCAGCTCCGGATCGCCGATCACCTCGTCGAGCTCGCCGTGCCGGTGGCCCGGGGCGATGTCGTCGCCGCGATCCACCGTGAGGGCGAAGTGCTGGAGGAGCGCTACGAGGGCGAGCGCGTTCTCGTGCGGGCGCGCCTCGACGAACGGGGCGCCCGGCGCTACGCCGAGTTCGTCCTGGAATGAAGGGGCTGCAGGTGTCAGGCGAGAAGGTGCCGGCCCGGGCATCGGGCGGGGAGGCGGTGGCCGGCTTCGTGCCCCCCGTGTACCCCTACGACACCCTCGCCGCCCTCGCCGGCCGGCACGAGGGTGGCGTTGTCGACCTGTCGGTCGGCACTCCGTGCGACCCCCCGCCCGCACCGGTCCTCGAGGCGCTCGCTAGCTCGGGGACAGAGCGCGGCTACCCCTCGTCGATGGGGTCGGCCGAGTACCGCGAAGCCGCCCTCGCATGGATGTCGCGCAGGTTCGGGCTCGACACCACCCATCTGGCCGTCGCGGCCTGTGTCGGCACGAAGGAGCTCGTTGCCGGCGTTCCCCACTGGCTGCGCCTGCGCACCCCCGGGCGCGACACAGTGCTCGGCCCGCGGCTCGCCTACCCGACCTACGAGATGGGCGCCCTGCTTGCCGGGTGCCGTGCGGTCGGGGTGCCGACGCGGCCGGACGGGACGATGGACCTGGCGTCGATCTCGCCCGACGACGCCGCCCGGGCGGTCTGCCTGTGGGTCAACAGCCCCGGCAACCCCGCCGGCCAGCTCGAGGACCTGGGGGAGGTGGCGCGCTGGGGCCGCGCCCACGGCGTGCCGGTCTTCTCCGACGAGTGCTACGTCGAGTTCACCTGGCAGGGGCCCGCCCGCACGATCCTCGAGCACGGGCCGGAGGGCCTGGTCGCGGTGCACTCGCTCTCGAAGAGGTCGAACCTCGCCGGGCTGCGGGCCGGCTTTTACGCCGGGGACGCCGATCTCGTCGGGTACCTGTCCCGCCTGCGCCAGCATGCCGGGTTCATGGTGCCCGGTCCCGTGCAGCACGCCGGTGCGGTCGCCCTCGGCGACGACGGGCACGTCGCACAACAGCGGGAGGTCTACCTCGGGCGGCTCAGGCGTATGGCCGGGGTTCTCGGCCGGAGCGGGATCGAGGCCGGGCTCCCGGCCGGGAGCTTCTACCTCTGGGTGGCGGCTCCCGAGGGCTTGGCACCGTCCCCTGCGCCGGGGGAAGAGACGCCGGCCTGGGCGTTGACGCGCTGGCTGGCGGTCAACGGTGGCGTGCTCGTCGCACCGGGTGACACCTACGGGCCGGCCGGTGCCGGACATGTACGCATAGCCATGGTGCAGCCGGACGACCGCCTCGAGCTTGTCGCCCGCAGGCTCGAGACCGCAACCCTCCCCTGACCGTCCCGTCGTCCGGGGCCGGTTCCGGGCGACGGGTCGACGAAGGGATAACCTCGAAACAATGGACGACTTGGCCTCGGCGGTGGGCGAGCTGTGGGAGCTCCGTGACCAGCTCTCGCCCGCGGACCAGGGCGCCTTCGACGTCGTCGACGAGGCGATCGAACTTCTCGACCGGGGCGAGGCCCGGGTCGCCGAGATCGACCCCGTGACCGACGAGGTCGTCGTGCACGAGTGGCTCAGGCAGGCCATCTTGTTGCTGTTCGTCCTCTCCGGGGTGAAGACCGTCGAGTACGGGCCCTTCGAGTACACCGACAAGCTGGCCCTGAAACACGGCCTGCAATCAGCGGGCGTGCGTGCCGTTCCCGGCGCTTCGGCCCGGCGGGGCGCCTTTTTGGGGCGCGGCGTGGTGCTGATGCCGAGCTATGTGAACATCGGTGCCCGCGTCGGGGCGGCCACGATGGTCGACACCTGGGCGACGGTCGGCTCGTGCGCACAGGTGGGGGAGCGGGTTCACCTTTCGGGTGGCGTCGGGATCGGCGGCGTCCTCGAGCCGCCCAACGCCCGTCCGGTCGTGATCGAGGACGACGTGCTTATCGGCAGCCGGTCGATGATCACCCAGGGCGCGCGGGTGGGGCAGGGCGCGGTGCTGGGGGAGGCGACGATCCTCAATCCGTCGATCCCGGTCTTCGACGCCTGGTCCGGCGACGAGCTCGGACGGGGATACGTGCCACCGTGGAGTGTCGCCGTCGGAGCGATGCGCCGCAGGCTGTACCCGTCGGGCGAGTTCTTCCTCCCGTGCGTGCTGGTGGTCCGCCACCTCACCCCCGGAGAGCGCCACGACAAGGCGATGCTGAACGAGATCCTCCGCGAGCACGGGACCTCGGCGTGAGCTCGCTGGGCACCACCTTGCTCGAGCTCACGGCGGAGCTCGTCGAGATCCCCTCGGTCAGCCACGACGAGGACCAGGCGGCCGAGTTCGTGCTCGAGTCCCTGAGCGGCGCCGGCCACCTCGTGATCAGGCGGATCGCCAACAACGTCGTCGCGCGGACCTCGTTCGGGCGACGGCGGCGGCTGCTCGTGGCCGGTCACCTGGACACTGTGCCCCCGAACGGCAACGAGCACGCCGTCATGTCCGTCGACCGCTGCTCGGGGCTGGGTTCCGCCGACATGAAAGGCGGGGTGGCGGTGATGATCGAGCTCGCCAGGCGTGCCGTCGAGCCCGCGGTCGATGTGTCCTACGTCTGGTACGCCTGCGAGGAGGTCGAGCAGCACTACTCGGGCCTGATGGAGATCGAGAGCACCGCCCCGGAGCTCCTCGTGGCCGACGCGGCGGTGCTCGCCGAGCCGACCTCCGGTGTGGTGGAGGCCGGCTGCCAAGGAGTGCTGCGCATCGCCGTCCGCCTCGGCGGCGAGCGGGCGCACACGGCGAGGAGCTGGATGGGCGTGAACGCCATCCACCGCCTCGGGCTCGTTCTCGACCTCGTCGACGGGTTCGACGCCCGTATGCCCACCGTCGACGGCTGTGAGTACCGCGAGTCCCTGCAGGCGGTACGGGTCGACGGCGGCATCGCCAACAACGTCGTGCCGGACGAAGTGCGGCTCGTCCTCAATCACCGTTACGCACCGGACCGCACCAAGGACGAGGCCTTCGGGGCGATCTGCGAGCTTTTGTCACCGGTGATCGACACCCGGCTCGGCGACCAGCTCGAGCTAGAGGATGTCTCCCTGGCGGCCGCGCCGAACCTCGATCACCCGCTCTTAGCGGCGCTCGTGGCCGCCAGCGGGAGCGCGCCACGGGCCAAGCTCGGGTGGACCGACGTGAGCTTCTTCAATGCCCGGGGGGTGCCCGCGGCCAACTTCGGACCGGGCAACCCGCAGCTGGCCCACACGGCGGGGGAGTGGGTCGGCCGCGACGACCTCGAGCGCGTCCTGTCGGGTCTCGAGAAGCTGGTCTCGAACGGGGTGTGACCGCCCCGCCCGGTCACCGGGTCAAAGGCGCCGTAGGACGGTGACGACCTTGCCGTAGATGAGGACCTGGTCAGCCGCGAGCTCGATCTCGGAGTAGGACGGGTTCGCCGGCACGAGCACGACCTTCCCGCGCCGCTTGCGGAGCGTCTTCACGGTCGCCTCGTCTTCGCCGATGGCGGCGACGACTATGTCGCCGGACTCCGCGTCGGGCTGGCGGCGCACTACGACGTAGTCGCCGTCGAGGATTCCGGCCTCGATCATCGAATCGCCTCGCACCTTCAACATGAACAGCTCGCCGGAGCCCGTGAAGTCCTGCGGGATGGGGAGGAGCTCCTCGACCGACTCTTCTGCGAGCACCCCTGTTCCTGCCGCGACATGACCGACGAGCGGGACATGCGCCACCGGGCGCACGCGGATGGCGGCACCGGAGGACGGCTCCCAGCTCACTATGATCGCCCGCGGCTTGGTCGGGTCCCGTTTTAGGTAGCCCTCGCGCTGGAGCACCTGCAGGTGGGTGTGGACGGTGGAAGGCGAGGTCAGGCCCACCGCTTCGCCGATCTCGCGAACCGAGGGCGGATAGCCCCGTTCCCGGATCTGTTCCGCGATGAATTCGAGGATCCTGCGCCGCTTTCCTGCCAGGGTCGCCTCGGACATTCGTGCTCCTCCCGTTCTTCCGCCGTTGCGGTCTCCGGCACAAGGCTAAGCCGTACCGGGGTCGAATGCAAACACCCGTTCGTGAAACAAGCGTTCGACTGAAGGCTTGACAACGAACAAGCGTTCGTGGTCTGATGAAGAAGTCGAACATACGTGCGCCGGCCGCAAGCGCCGGGACTGACAGGGCCGGCCGGACCGGTCGGTTCCTCGGCAGGCTCGAGGAGGGATAGTGGGAGCACTGGCACAAACGGACCGGGGAGTCGGGCAATGGCCGGGCGAGAAAGAGCCGCCCCGACCCGAGCGCTCTCCGGCGCGCCGTGCCCGTTCCGCGGGGGGGCGCCGCACGAGCTGGAACGTGCTCGCAGAAGAGCTCGTCCCCTTCCCGCCTCCGGCCGCGCCGACCGGGGGCCGTCCAAGACAGCGCCCTCCACGGCGCGCCGAGCGTGCCGGGACGAGGCCGCCTGCGCAGGACCACGGGGTTCCGCTCCAACCTCAAGGTTGCGACGCCGGGGCCCCCTACCAGGCGGCGACTTCGAGGCGGGCGGCCCCAACGACACCCGTGGCGGCAGGCCTGGTCGCCCGTGCGACCCCGGTGAGATCCCGGCAGGTCGCGCACAGCTCGCGAGGGTTGCGGCGCCTCCTCCCCGGCGCTGCCACCCTCGCGGTCCTGGCGAGTCTCTGGCTCGGTGCCGGAGCACTCTCGAACCTGCAGCGGCCCGCGTTGAGGTCGCCGGCTGCGGCCGTGAAAGTCTCCGGGGGATATCTGTACATCGCCCGGCCCGGGGACACGCTCTGGTCGATCGCCTCCGCGCTCGAACCCGGAGGTGACCCGCGCCCGCTCGTCGCCCAGCTCGAACAGCAGCTGCACGGTGGCGAGCTGGTCGCCGGTGACCGGCTCATCCTGCCCTGAGCCCGCGGCCACGGCGACGCGGGCAGATGGCCGTCTGCCTACGAGAAACGCGCCGGCCCGCCGGCCCGGTGGACTGCGGCCCGCTCCGCTCGAGGCGGGAGGACCCCGGCTGGCGTGGATGCACCCCGGTCGAGGCCGGATCGTTGCTACGGTCGGTTCGTGCGCTGCCCCTGGTGTGGAGCGACTGAGGACCGGGTCGTGGACTCACGCGAGGTGGAACAGGGTGAGGCGGTCCGGCGCCGGCGCGAGTGCATCTCGTGCATGCGCCGGTTCACAACCGTGGAGCGGGT
>JBKQHU010000079.1:0-11805 GCA_052148655.1 Acidimicrobiales bacterium | reverse complement strand
GGCAACTACTGGTTCAAGGTGGAGGCCTACGTGGGCACCAAGTGGGTGAGCGCCCAGTCGGCCGCCACCCCCACCGAGACGACGATCGCCACGTCGGGCACCGAGTGCCAACAGCCGTGAGAGGCCTGAGCAAGCCGTCACAAACCACCGAGGTGGGGCTGTCGCGCCTGCACTTTGCAGGACTCACCCGGCCGTAACGAGAACGTGACGGCTTTGGAATCCTTCCAGCTCAGACCTAGCGCGCCAGCCGGTGACAGCCAAGCCATCCTCCAATCAGAACGCAACCAATGCCGAATCCGGCTCCACCAGGTCGAAGCCGAACGGGACAGACTCGGCGCGTAGCTTGCCGGCCCCGAACAGGTCGAATACTTGCGCACGCTCGCCGAGCGCCGCTGGGAACCTGTTACGGGGCGCCCAGGCAAGCAAGAGGGCGACAAGGCCTGCTAAGGCCGCCTAACAGGTCGATAACCGCAGCGTGAGAGAGTCCGACACGCGCAGCGTGGCCCAAGGCCTGCGGCACAACCCTGACGTGCACCGCGTCGAGGCTGCGGTTCAGAGCTGAATTCGGCGGCCTGCACTCGGAGGCGCGATCGACTCGTTCGAGTCGATATGGGACCGAGTCCTCGGCCGCCTCCGAGCGTTGCGGACCTCCGCCAGGTCGAGGGCACCGGACACCCGGTGCGAAGGTTCTGGTCGCCGCAATCCATCCGAGGAGCTTTTCCGTACTACCTCGCAACCAGTCCTTATTGTGGGGAGGAAACACGTGGAAACAAGTTCGTCAAACCGGTCCACGAGGCGCCGGCGGCGCCTAGGAGTAGCAGGCTTGCTGGCTGCAGCAGCGGTCGGCGGAATCGTCACCTCACCGTTGTTCGCCGGAGCGCAACCAGCCGGGCACTCGAGCTCTAAGGCGACGCTGCAACAGGGTAAGGTCGCCAAGTACGGTGAAGTTCTGGCCAACTCGGCTGGTTTCTCTCTCTATGTCCTCAGCACCGAGTCGACTGGCAAGCTGCACTGCACCTCTAGCGCGTGTCTCAGTGGCTGGCCACCCCTGCTCGTCGCCAAGAACACCATGATCACGGTGGGTGCGGGCGTCAAAGGCAAGGTCTCCCATGTTACGAGAGGCTCCAAGTGGCAGGTCACCTACAACGGATGGCCCGTTTACACCTTCGTCGGCGACTCAGGTCCCGGAAAGTCCGACGGCGAGAACATCGTCGCCTTCGGCGGTACCTGGGACCTCGTGCACGCGGGGGCGACAACCAGATCCGGTACGCCCGTGAAGACGGTCACCAACAGCGGTGGGACGACCACTACGACGACGGGCGGTTACGGCTACTAGGTAGGAGGCTCAGCGCCGCCGGTGATCTGACAGGCATGTGACAATAGAGATCACGCCCCGACTCACCGGCGCGCCGGCCCGCTGTTCGTCTCAGGGCTAAGCCAGCACTCCCGGACCGGTCGAAGAGTCCGACACTGCGACAGCACGATCGGGTGCCACGGGCAAAGCAGGTTCGCTGCGAGATGACCGGCTGACATCGCACTGGGCGACGACCGACAGCGTTCCTTCAATCCCGGAACCCTGAACGAAGGTGGGCATATTCCATCCGCTGGTCAGGTGACTCTTGGGCGCTCTCGAACCTCCTCCAGGCCTGATTCCAAGACCTCGGCCATCCGTTGCACGGCGTCGAACACGTCTACGAAGCGCGTGTAGAGCGGTGCAGGGCCGAGCCTGATCACATTGGGCGGGCGGAAGTCGCCGATGACCATCCGGCCGTCGATCAGTGTCTTGCACCACGGCCAGGCTCGAGGATGGGAGATCGACACATGAGCGCCTCTCCGGCCGGGATCGGTCGGAGAGGCCAGGGTCGCTCCAAGCGGCTCCAACTGGTCTTTTACGAGGCCGACCAACATGGCCGTGAACTGCTGCGACTTGGCCCACAGCGCCGGGACGCCAGCAGACTCGACAAGCTCGGCCGCCGTGTCAACGGCCAACAGTCCCAGCACGGGCGGCGTACCGGCGAGAAAACGACCCATCCCAGGCGTCGGATCGTAGGCCGGGCCCATGGCGAATTGTTCCTGCTGGCCGAACCAGCCCCACACGGGTTGGCGGAGCTCGACCTGCAGGTCACGCTTCACGTAAGCGAAGGCGGGCGAACCCGGCCCGCCGTTCAGGTACTTGTAAGTGCAACCGACGGCGAGGTCGACACGCGCCTCGTCCAAGCCGACTGGGATCGCACCGGCGCTGTGGCACAGGTCCCAAAGGACTAGCGCGCCCCGCTCATGGGCCGCCTCGGTGATGGCTGCAAGATCCAGTCGGGCGCCTGAACGGAAGTTGACGTGAGAGAGACATACGAGCGCCGTACGGCCGTCAATTGCCGAGGTCACGAGCTCGGTCTCCAGGCCGTCGACGGCACTGCCACGCAGGAGACGCAACTCATAGCCACTGAGCTCCGCGAGCCCCTGCAGCACATAGCGGTCCGTTGGAAAGTCGTCCGCGTCGGCCAGAATCACCTGCCGATCCGGCCGGGCAGACAAGGCAGCCGCGGCGAGCTTGTAGAGGTTGACGGTCGTACTGTCACAAACCACGACCTGGCCCGGCTCGGCACCTATCAACCGGCCGACCCGGTCACCTACCGCGGCAGGCAGGTCTATCCACCTGGACCAACCTCCGACAAGGTTCTCCGACCAGTCGCGCACCGCCTCAGCCAGTCGCTCGACGACGGACGCTGATGGGCGACCCAAGGAGTTCCCGTCGAGATAAATGGGTCCTTCGGTGTTGAACTGGCTTCGGTAGGGGGCCAGGGGGTCCTCGAGATCCATGGTCAGAGCGGCGGCACGATCCACCGTCCTATTTTGCCGCTTCCAGCCGAGCGGATCACTCCAACGATCTTGCTGGCGTCAGACGAGGCGTGTCGCGCCGATTCCGCCACTTCTCGGCCGCTTCGCCTGGTCAGCTGCGGTTCCCACCCCGCCCAAGGCCCTTCATGGCAAGAGCGCCGCCCTGGCGAGGGATCTGCCAGGGGCGACCGAACCAGAGCAACGGCCAGAAGCTAATGATCGCTTGGTTCGCCGCAACACAGCGAGGTGCCCGTACGACGACCGTTGTTCACGAGCTATTCATTGAAAGATGGATGGCGCCGCCAGTCGCAAACTGTCCACTGACTGAAGTGCTCGGTCAATAAGCTCTCGCCGCGCTACATGCCGTCCTCCTGGTCGTCGGTCATAGTCTCGCGAAGCGGAGCCACTGCTGCTTGCAGCGAGGTTTCCAAAAGACAACATCTTGGGGTCTGTGGACGATGTAAGGTCAGCTCCGCGTCGTGACAAGATAGTGCCAACACGTCTCATCGCGAGGCTTAGGCAGTTTCCGAGTTGGTAAGACTCGGCTTGTCGACGGGGGGGAAACTATGACGCTCATGCTCGGACGTAAGCCGGCGGTTCGCCCCATAGGGCTCTCCGACCTCAGGTGCTACACGGCGACGGATTCCTTCCCGACACCACCCCCGGTCTTCGCCGCACCTTCAGGCGTCCAATGGGGGATGGACGGCAACGACACACTCGGTGACTGCACGATCGCCGGCGTAGACCACCTCATCGCTGCCTGGAACGTGCTCTTTGGAGTGTCCGACCCCCGGCCCTCTCTGTCTGTCCTCGAAGCTGAGTATCACACGCTCTCGCCGGACGACCAGGGCTGCGTCGAGGCCACCGTACTCGCCGATTGGCTTAACCCGGGTCTGTTCGGGCAGACCATTGCCGGCTACGCACCGCTCGATCACCGTAACGAGATCGAGCTGAAACAGGGTGTCGCCTTTCTCGGCGGCGCGTACCTCGGGATCGCCTGTCCGAGCTCAGCTCAAGACCAGTTTGCTGAACAGCAGCAGACCGGGAACATGGTCCCCTGGACCGTCGTACCCGGTGCCCAGATCGAGGGTGGACACTGCATCGTTGCCGTCGGTTACACATCGACAGGGCTGCTCTGCGTCACCTGGGGCAGCGTCGTCGAAGTCACCTGGACATTCCTTCGCAAGTACCTCGAAGAAGCTTGGGCGATCGTCAGCCACGAGTTGGCCGAGAAGGGAGCCGACACTCTCGGGGTCAACCTCCCGGCTCTCCAATCCGACCTAGCGAGGATTGCGGCCTGACGCTTCAGTTGGCCGAGGTGTCCCGACAAGAGATGAAGCCCTCGCGGGAAGTGAGACGTACCCAGATACGACTACGAGCGCGGCCAAGCCACCGCTTTGACAGGGCGGCCGCACTAGGGAGGGGAACAGTGGATCAAGCTACTGGACGCCAGCAGGTCGAAGGATCCGATGTAGTCATAGACAACGAGAGTCCGCTCGGATACCTGCGGTCGAAAGCGCTCCAAGATAGCTTTGAGGAGGCGGTCGCCTCCCTGAAGCAGGTCGACCTTTCGAAAGATCCCAGAGGCGAAGAGGGGCTTGTCGCCGACCTCGTCCTCGAAGGCGGAGGCGTCAAGGGAATCGGCCTCGTTGGTGCTGTGCTCGTGCTCAGCGAGGCCGGTTACACATTCCCTCGCGTCGCCGGAACCAGTGCGGGAGCGATTGCGGCGGTCCTAATTGCCGCCATAGGCAAGGCGGGCAAGCCGATGTGGTCGCTGAGGAGCTACCTCGAGAACCTCGACTTCGAACAGTTCATGCAGACGGGCCGCATCGCACACTGGATCGCGGATATCAGCGCCATCGGAGAGGACGCCGTGGAGGCTTCCGCATTGATGCGCCGGATGGGCATCTATTCCGGTGACTACCTTGCACAATGGCTGGGCCCGATCCTCCGTGACGAGCTCGGTGTCACGACGTTCTCCGATCTAAAGATCACCGAAACCGACGACCCGGGGATGAGCCTTCCGCCTGAGCGTCGCTACCGAGTCGTCCTTCACACTTCCGACATCACTCGGGCTGAACTGGCACGCCTGCCCTGGGACTTCAACTATTACGGGCTTGATCGCGATAACGAGCAGGTCGTTCGAGCCGTTCGGGCGTCGATGTCGATCCCGTTCTTCTTCGAGCCTGTGACCGTCCAGGCAAACCCTGCCGATGTGACGATTCCTGGACCAGGGAACACGTCAACAGTCCAGCATTACGGCGGCGGATCCGTAACCTGGGTCGACGGCGGCATGCTCGCCAATTTCCCAATCGACGCCTTTGATCGCGTCGACGGCCAGCCCCCGCGCTGGCCGACGATCGGCATCAAGCTGTCGTCTCAAGCGCTCGAGATGCCCAAGACCGTTGCCTGCCATCACACTTCGCAGGAGGCGGTGCGCTGTCTTCGAACCATGATGAACGAGTGGGACCGTTATCACGTCGACCAGACGACAGCGGCACGGACCATCTTCGTCGACAATCTGGGTCTGAGCGCGACCCAGTTCGACCTGACCGCTCAACAGCAAGACGAGCTCTTCTTGAGCGGTGTGCGAGCTGCTACTTCGTTCCTAATAGAGATGTCCGCGGTGGGAGGCGTCCCTCGGACGATCGAGCAGGCTCGCCACCTCGCGGCTCGAGCATAATACTGACCAACCCTGCTCCGAGCATGGCCGCCAGGGACAGACCAACAAAGACCGGGGCCAGTCGGGACACCGCCCCCACGCGGCGATACTTGGACGCCCGCGCGGAGATGGTGGCAGGCCGCCGAATACGGCCCTTTCCGCCTGCGCATCACGACCGTCAAAGAGACTTTCGGCCCTAGTTCCGCTTGCAGCGGTCAGCCAACGTGTTCACATGGGCGCTCCAAAGCTCGAAGAGTTGTCACGCAGCGAATGTCTCCGCCTGCTGGCCAGCGTGTCTGTTGGGCGGGTCGGCCTCAGCATCAAAGCACTTCCCGCGGTGTTGCCAGTCAACTTCGCCCTGTTGGACGGCGAAGTCGTGTTCCGCACCGTGGAAGGCACAAAGTTCCACGCAGCCACCGCCGGGAGAGTCCTCGCCTTCGAAGCCGACGGCTATGACGTCGAGGGACTGAGTGGATGGAGCGTTCTCGTCCAGGGCGTGTCTAGAGTTGTCACCGACCCAACCGAGCTGCATCGGGCTCAAGAGTTGACCGTGGAGCCCTGGGCCGTCGACGGAGCCGACAGGATCGTCCGAATCACATCCACTCTGGTCAGCGGGCGCCGGTTCGAGCGGCCTGAACAGTAGGGTCTGTCGCCCTGGCACGCCTCCCAGGAGGGCACGCCGGAGCATTCGCGGGGCGTCGAGAACGCGACCACCCCTGGATCCCACCGAACCCGAACCGCACCAGCTCTTCGATGTCTCCGGTTACTCAGTAGGACCTCTGCGACGCGCCGGCACTTAACCGGCCGTTGGCGACAAGCCAAGCCAACGAATCCCAGACCGCCTCGAGCGATGTGTAAGTGGGGTTGTACCCCAGTAGTCGCCTCGCTTTGTCGATACTCATGCAAGGGCTGTGTGCGATGTGGTCCCAGGTGATCTGGGCAGCGGGTTCGGTCACCGTGTCCCGCCAGGGGTCCCATGCGAGCAGGGAGAGGCGGCTCGGTTGGCCGTAGAACTCGGCTACAGCCTCGGCGTAACCCCGAAGCGTGATCGCACGCTCGGATGTGACATGGAACGACTCGCCCGATGCCGCCTCGGGGCGCTCGACTGCCAAAGCGAACGCCTGGGCCACGTCGTCTGCGTGCACGTGGTGCAACGTTTCCAGTCCGAGGTTCGGGAGAGCGATCTCCTGGCCTGTCATCAGGCGTTCGAACACCGACAGCTCGACGTTCCCGGCCGGGTTCACCGGCACCCACCCCGGCCCGACGATATGACCGGGGTGGAGCACGGCTACCGGCAGACCTCCTTCTCGGCGCTCCTCCGACAGGAGTTCCTCGATGGCTGCTTTCGCCTCTCCGTAATGGCCGAACGGTCGGCGCGGAGCGTCCTCAGTTGTGGGCACCACGGTGCTCGGGCCGTGTACCCAGATTGTTCCGCAATGGACGAGGTAGGTTCCCTTGGGCCTGAGCGCCTCGACGAGCTGGGAGGCTGAGTCGGGTTCAAAGCAGATGAGGTCGACGACCGTATCGGCCTCGAGATCAGCCACTCGTTCCCCGAACGTGCCCGCGGCATCCTCGGCTTCTCGGTCCACGATCACACTTGTCACCTGCGCCCAGCTCGCATGCTCGCGGTAGTAGGGACGCCCGTGCCGACTCACGGTCACGACGTCGTGGCCCGCACTCACCAAGCGGGGAACCAGATAGCCACCGATGTGGCCTGTCGCCCCAATAACGACTACTCGCATTTGACACACCTACAATTCTCTTCGGAGCCAACCAGGCTGATGGCCTCGGTCCCAAAGTTTCCCAGGTACTCGTAGTCTTCTCTTGCTTTCCCCTCACCAAGCCGCGGGCGCCGTTGACAACCTCACCGCTCGGAACGGTGTGGGCGCGCCTCAGGCGTCCTGTGCTACCGGCTCAGTCCCGTTCCCCACCGTTGCACTTGCTTTCGATGGTTGGAGGCATCGACCGTTAGGCGGAGTGCGGTCGCCTGCACGGCAAAGTTATGAGACAGGCCGAGGGAGCTCGGGGAAGGGTCACGACCAGCTCTCCGCGTGGTGCACGCCACTCGACCTGCGCTCCGACGAGCAAGGGATACCTGACTTCGGGGGCGAGCGGCTCGTCGTGCAGGTGAGCCACAGGGAGGATCATCTGGGTCGGATCAACTTGCTCGGCTGGATCCGAGGTGTCGCCGACAGGCCCTCGGTGCCAGACGACCAGGTGGGTGGCCGACGGTGCCGCCATCCCGAGCGCAATCCACGAGTCGGTCCACCCTGGGAGCCCGAGCGGCCAGAACGGAAAGGCAACGGCCAGGTCGGGCCTGATCCGCTTGTAGACGCTGATCGCCTCGGCCACCAGCTGCCGTTGGGCAGGTCGCATCCGGCTGATGTGCCCTGAGAGGTGGAGGCGGCCGAGCAAGCCGCCGCACATCGAGAACGCTATCTCGTCGTCGCTCCACTCTGCTTGAGGGCAGGTCCACACGGCAGCTTGCTCCGGGGCGATCGCGGTCGGGGCTGCCGCCGCGATCGCCGGGTAGCGCAAGAAATCCTGTTGGTCACTCGTGGACTGGAGCTGAAGGCGCGACAGCAAGGCGTAGTCAGTGCGCATCCCTCCGGAGGCACAGTTCTCAATCGTCAGGCTCGGATAACGATCAAGGAGCCCGTCCACCCAGTCAAGGAAGGCCCGGTTGTGCGCCAGCAGACCGACGCCGGGACTGACATTCCCGGTCTCGGTCCCTGGTCCGACGCTGATGTTGTAGTCCATCTTTAGATACCCGACTCCCAAATCGCCGACGAGGAAGTCGACCACCTGGTCAAGGTGTTTCACGGCCGAAGGATGCGACAGGTCGAGGTGGTACCTGCCCTGTTCCACCACCCGCGCGCCGTCGCGGGTGAAAAAGGCGTCGGTGGGCAACTGCTCGGCGACGGGACTGCGCACTCCGACGACTTCCGGTTCGAGCCACAGGCCAGGGACCATGCCCTCGGCCCTGATTCGGTCGAGCACCTCGGTGAGGCCGTTGGGAAACCTCGTCGTGGAAGGCTTCCACGCGCCCACCGTGTCCCACCATCCCTCGCCGATCTCGTTGTACCACCCTGAGTCGATGCAGAAGTACTCCGCACCGGCACTTGCCGCAGCTGTGACCAACGGGAGCAACCGCTCTGTCGTTGGGTCGCCCATCAGGGTGTTCAGGTAGTCGTTGAAGATCACGGGAAGACGTCGGTGGTCCTGGTGCGGCCGCCGGATCGCACGGCGATATTCGGTGAGACGCGCCATCGCGGCCACCAAGCCCTCGCTACTCAACGCGACTGCGACCGGAACGGTCTCGAAGGACTCCCCTGGTCGGAGAACCAACCTCCAATGGTGCTCGGCGTCGGTCGGACCGAGCAGGGCAAGGTAGGCATCGGTACGCCTGTCGCCGCCTTGTGCCGAGACGTCAAGACCGGTGTGCTCGCCGACTTGCCAGTGCCAGCCACCGTTGTGCTCGATCTGCCACACCCAGGCGTGCCCAGTCCGACGGTTGACGGCAGCTCCCATAGGAAGATATGTGCCGGACGACCAGCTCCCAGCACTCGTGAAACCGAACCAGCCCCGCGGATCGTGCTCGTGCACACAGCGGTTCAGATCTGGCAGGGCCTCCCGTAGTGCTCGGACCTGCCATCGGTTCTCAGCCAACCAGTCATTCTCGGCCCACAAGACGTCAACATCAGCCAAACGGCCCGCTGGACCGGCCAGCCCGGAGCCGAGAAAGGACGTCACCGACTCCACGGTCACCGCAGCGGCACCGTCGTTTGTGAGGCGGACCCGAGACTGGACGACGCCCCGTCTCTTGAGCGCGCGGTAAACGACGTCTGCTCTGAGTCCGGTGCTCACGTCCTCGAGGCCGATCCGCAGTTCGCGCCAGAGATCGTCGCCACGCTCTTCGTGTCCCACATAACGAAGTCGACCGCCGACAACTGATTCCGCGTAGCGCCCCCCCGACCACGCCCGGCCGCTACCGGACATGACCACGTCCACCAGGGGTAAACCGGCGGCCCGCCAATCGCCCGTCCCGTGTCCTTCGTCGTCCCCGTCGGTCGATGCTGTCCGGCCGGCCGCGCACGCGGCGAGCCGAACCAGTCGCGCTATGCCGTCCTCGGCCACCTCGATCCGCAGCTCAAGCGCGTCGTCCGACCAGTCCATCGCCGACGAAGATGATGTCCTAGCGCCCACCACGTCGATCCTCCTCGAGCACGGCCAACAGTCTTCCTCGTTCTCTTGTTGCAAGCGCTTGACAGAGACTGTGTGACCGGTCACAATAGCGCGTTGTGACCGGTCACACAAGCAATTCAGGGTGAGCCGGAGCTGAGAAGGGGTGCGTGGAATGCCGGTGCCCAGTGACCGACTGGCCTCAGTGAGTATCCGCGATGTCGCCAGTGAAGCTGGTGTCTCGCACCAGACGGTCTCCCGAGTGATCAATGAAAGCCCGAGCGTGAAGGAGTCCACGCGCCAAGTCGTGCTTGACGCCATCGCCCGGCTCGACTTTCGGCCCAACCGCGCCGCACGCGCCTTGGCCGGTGGGCCGGTGCAGTCGGTCACGGTGTTGACATCCAACACCCGCCAGTATGGTTTTGCCGCGGCCCTGGAAGGCATCGAAGAGGCGACGCGGGCAGCCGGCTTCGCCTTGGGCGTCAGGGTTGTGGAGTCAGGTACTCCGGGCGATGTGCGGGACGCGGTCGAACGAGCAATCGAACCCGCGGGCGCCCTGATCGTCATCGCCTATGACCGTGCGGGCATTGCCGCGCTGAGAGCTGTCCCGCCTGACGTGCCAGTGGCTGCGATGGTCGAGACCCCTTCGGGCGACGAAGCGGCAGGCATGCCGTGGGTGTGGATCGACGACCGCAAGGCGGCCCGGGAAGCGACGAACTACCTGTTGGGCCTGGGACACAAGACCGTGCACTACGTTTCGATACCGTCGTCCACCAACACCAGCCAGCGTATGTTGGGGTGGCGCTCAGCCCTCGAGGATGCTGGCGTCAGTGTGCCAAAGCCCATGCAGGCCGGATGGGACCCGCAGTCGGGCAGCCAAGCAGCACAGCACAGGCTGGCACGCGACCCAAAGGTGACAGCGGTGCTGTGCGGAAACGACGACCTTGCAATCGGCGTCATGCGCGCCCTTCATCAGGCGGGACGCGCGATTCCCGACGACGTCAGTGTCGTCGGCTTTGACGACACGCCGCTTTCGGCGTTCTACATTCCGGCCCTCACGACCGTCCGCCAGGACTTCGCGGCCTTGGGCAAAGCGTGTTTCGCAAAGCTTCTTTCACTGCTGGATGCGAACGCCAGTCAAGACGTGCACCCGTGGCCGCAGGCTGAGCTGGTCGTCCGGGAAAGTGCCGGACCACCACCTTTGCTGTGGCAGCGAGCCGGTAGACAAAGCGGCTCGATGCGCGCGGGAACCGGGGCAGATGACCGCAAGGGTGGCCGTCCGCGGCGCGCGGCGGGTCCCCCATCGTCCTCCGCGACACCGGCCGCAACCGCCGGCGCCGGGCGAGAACAAACCAGGAAGACGGCGAAAGGAGTATCGCGATAGACCTACAGCGCACCTGACCAGCTCGACCCGGCAGAACCTCCCGGGTACGCCAGGAGTCGAGGACCGCCCGAAGAGGTGGCTGTCCCGCCGATCTGGTCGTACAGACCGGCAGCCCGCCGTGGCGAGCGAGGGGAGCATCAACTCGCTCGGTTCGTGACGTGCGAGAGTGCCGCTCCCTTTCGAACGCCACCCACGCGTCCTTGCCGGTCCTTCCGTGGGACGCCCGGTACTCCGAGACCCAAGGCAAGCGAGAGAAGGCTTCCAACTAGCAAGCATCCGTAGGCGAGTGACCGACAAGGGGGCACGTTGCCCCGGACACAGTGAGGAGCAATACGAATGAACAACCAGGAAGGACAAGAAAGCTACGCACCGGGTCGCACGAGCCGCAGACGCTCGCGCTTCCTGGGCTGGAATAGGCGCCTCGCGGTGGCGCTTGCCGCCGTGACCGTCGTCGGCACTGTCTCTCTCGGCGCCGCGGGCGGGGGCGTCGCTGGGGCGGTGAGCTCGACGACAAGAACGCCGGTGGTCAACCTGACGTGGTGGACGATGTGGTCGGGGACGACGGTCCAGCTACTGAATCAGATGGTGACCCAGTTCAACAAGACCCATCCCGGCGTTCACGTCACCGAGACAGGTATCCCGAGCGATGCCACGACGAGCACCGCCAAGCTGCTCTCGACGATCGCGGCCGGGGATCCCCCGGACGTCTTCACGGAGTGGTGGCCGGAGATCGGCTCTTTTG
>JBKQHU010000078.1:0-20477 GCA_052148655.1 Acidimicrobiales bacterium | reverse complement strand
GATCCTGACGGGGAAGTTCACCGAGTTCGCGATGAAGCACATCTGGTGGGCCCGATGGTGCAGCGCCTGGGCGTCCTGGATGCGGCTGGAATCTGTGATTTTAAGACGGGGGCTTAGGATTACTTCGCGGAAGTGGCCGGACCCGTCCGGATCGAGGGCCATGGTTCCGGAAGCTTCGTCCGCATAGGAAGTAGCCCTACACCTCTGCTTCGCGGGGGACTTTTGTTATGTCAGACGTAATGTCAGAAAATGTAGCCAAGTTGATAGCCATACTGGCTGCGTTTAGCCGGACTGGACATAACTAAGCAGCATTTGACAACGACGGAAGTGCCGATTTACCTGGATTTATGGGTACTGGACACTACCAGCCGGACGGTACAGTCACAGACTGGCAGTCAGGAGGTTCGAGGGTTCGAGTCCCTTCGCCTCCACCACCAGGACAAATGCAACTTGAGAGAATCTGATTCGGGTTGCACAGCGCAGGCATGCTCTCGCCAGACAAGTAACAGGTGATGATCGAGGCCACCGAACGCGAGTCTGATATGGGTGGGTGACCTGCCGCATCGCGTCGGCGTTTTCGGTGCGAAGTTCTGGGTGCTGCTTCCAACGATCGGCAGGTGCCATTCGCCTCACCCTCGAAGATCCGATCGGTTGGATCAGTCGAGTGGCCGTCGCGCCCGACCGATATGAAGTCGTCGAGGATTCCGCGGGGCGGACCTCGTCGGCTGCTCGTGGCGCGACGTGCGCACGAGCTTTCTCGCTCGCATGACCAACGTAGTGGGACATGACCTGCGGGCCGCATTGCTGGCTGGCTAACTCCTAAGTTCTCCCAGCTAGTCGGCAGTTTGTATACCGCCGGCCCTATTCTCCTATCCTGCTCGTGAACAGGCCACCGGGCTTAAGGGCTCCGGCAGCGACCTGCTCGGCTGCCCAGTCGATCCACTCGACCTGCATGGCGTAAAAGCGATGGCCGAACTCGATCGCGAGACGACTCGCGCGGCTGGTCGGGTTGGCGGTCCAGTCCCTGTTGGCGATGATCTTCTCGAGATATTCGAGGTGTCGGACGTACTCGCCCCGGTCGCGCGCTAGATGTTCAAGTGCTTCATCGGTGGGCAGTACCCACAGGCAGAACACACGCAACAGCGCCTCGTAGCGGACCGAGTAGTCGGGCTTACTCTCACGCAGCCAGGACCGCAGCGCCTCGAGCCCAGCTGGTGTGGTCACGTACACCTTTCGGCCCCTCGGGCCTGCTCCGGTCTGCTCGATCAGGCCTTCCGACACAAGCTTCCCAAGCTCGGGATAAATCTGGCTGTGCTGGGCAGGCCAGACATTCGCCATCGAGGCACTGAAGTAGCGGGTCAGGTCGTAGCCGCTCATTGGCTCGCCGGCGAGCAGGTCGAGCAGTCCATGGCGTAGGGTCATGAGAAATAGTCTACATGTTGCGCTTGACATGTCAAGAGGGTTAGTGTTTACTTGGACATGTCGGAATCAACATGTAGAGGGGGAACCATGACTTACCTGACCACTGAACAGATTCACTCCCGGCGCTGGGCGACCCTCGCCGTGCTCTGCCTGTCCCTGCTCGCCGTAGTGGTGGACGGTTCCATCGTCAATGTGGCTCTACCAACCCTTGTGCGCCAGCTGCACGCCTCGACCAGTGCGCTCCAATGGGTCGTCGACGCCTACACGCTCGCCATGGCTGGTCTGCTTCTTACCCTGGGCAGCCTCGGTGACCGGATCGGGCGCCACCGGTTGCTGGCCGGCGGCCTGTTCGTCTTCGGACTCGGCTCCGCGCTCGCTGCCGCATCCACCTCGGCGAGCCAGTTGATCGCCTGTCGCGTGCTGATGGGGATAGGAGCAGCAGCCATCATGCCCGCAACGCTTTCGATCCTGACAAATGTCTTCACCATCGTGAGCGAGCGCGCCAAGGCGATCGCCATGTGGTCGGCCATAGCCGGGCTCGGGGTCGCCATCGGCCCGACACTCGGCGGATGGCTCCTTGAGCACTTCGATTGGGGCTCGATCTTCATGGTGAACCTGCCCATCGTCGCCGTGGCCCTCATCGCCGGTCGGATGCTCGTTCCGCCCTCGGCGGATCCTCACCCACGCGCCCTTGACCCGATCGGTGCCGCGTTGTCGATCGCGGGAATCTCCGCCCTCGTCTATGCCATTATCGAGGCGCCCTCGCACGGATGGCTGAGTGTCACGACCCTCGGTACTGGCGCAGTGGGCGTCGCGGTTCTGGCCGCCTTCGTGGTCTTCGAGCTTCGTAGCTCGCACCCGATGGTCGACCTGCGGATCTTTACCAACGCGAGGTTCAGCGCGGCCAGCTTCGCCGTCACGATGATCTTTTTCGCTCTTTTCGGCTGGCTGTTCCTTCTTACCCAGCAGCTCCAGTTCCTGCTCGGCTATGACCCGTTGCAGGCCGGAGTGCGCTGTCTACCGTTTGCCGTGACCATGGGTTTGGCTGCCGCCCAGTCGGCCAAGTTGGCTGCTCGGATCGGTACCAAGCTCGTCGTTGCTTCAGGACTCGCGCTCATGGCCGTTGGATTCGGGCTGATATCGACCTCGACGGTCCACACCGGTTACCCGTTCTTGCTTGTCGCGAGTGTGATCATCGCAGCCGGGATGGGTCTTGCCATGGCGCCAGCGACGGAGTCGATCATGGGCTCGCTGCCGAGATCTCAAGCCGGCGTGGGCTCGGCGGTTAACGACACGACCCGGTTCCTGGGCGGTGCCCTCGGGGTGGCGCTCACCGGCTCGGTCGCCTCCTCGGTCTTCGCCAGCCATTTGCGTCCCGCCCTCGTCCACCTGCCAGCCCAGTACGCGACGCAAGCCAAGGCCTCGGTCGGCGCGGCGGTCACCATTGCCAAGCACATCCCAGGGTCCGCTGGCCAGGTCCTGGTCGACGCCAGCCGACAGGCGTTCGTCGCCGGTGCCGACCGAGCCGTGCTCGTGACCGTCGTTGCCGCTATTCTCGGTTCGCTGGTCGCAGCCCGGTACCTGCCGGCTCGGGCTTCGGACCAAGTCTCCACTCTTGAGCCCACAGCGGAGGCCGACCTTGCCGACTTCGCCGAGATGACGCCGATTGAGGTGGCATAGCCCTTAACAATCGGATCAGTGGCGACTCTTCGGAAGGGGGAGATGCACGATGGATGAATCAACCATCCGAGCCGACGCCCCGTTGGTGACAATGGTCAACGTGTTCACCGTCGAACCCGAGAATCAGCGACTACTCGTTGAGCGCTGGCAGCGCGCCACAGAAGAGGTGATCCGTCACCTGCCGGGTTTCGTCTCGGCAAACATCCACCGGAGCCTCGACGGCACGAAGGTTGTGAACTACGCGCAATGGGAAACTCGGGAAGCACTCACCGCGATGCTCCAGAACCCCGCAGCCCGCAGGCACCTACGTGAGCTGGGCGAGATCGGGATTGCTGCACCTGTACTGGCCGAGGTGGTGTCAGTTCACCACGCGTAGAGCCACCCACCGAGGATGAGTGCGAGCGGCGTGGAGTTAGGTGCGTCCGGAAGTAGCGGGCGCACCTAGCCGCGTAAGGGCAAGACAGAACGACAACTGCGCCAAGTCCAACGTTTGTGTCGCTTGAACGCCCGGCGCGCGAATTTGTAACCATCAGTTGCCGTTCTGCATCCCGAACAACGGGTTTGGAACGGCCGCGGGTCGAGCTTGTTAGAAGAGCACCCTCTACTGGTAGGTACTGGAGGAGCGCCACGGAGGATTTCCTAGACAACGAAAGACCACGAAGTGGCATCTTGTACCCCGTCTTTGACGCCGCCAACCTTCGCAACTCCTGGGGCGGTCCCACCCTCGCCGGAGCATGGGTCACGCACTTCGCACGGGGACGGGAATATTGCTTGTTGTCTATTTCCCTTCGCCCTTTGGCGAGAGCGGCGGAAGTCTTGAACTGCGCCCCGCGATTGGAAGGAACCCCGCTGGACAAGAATCCATCTGCGCCTCATCGGAGAACCACGAGGTCAGTTTCATAGACCTGGCGCGACTCGACAACAACAGCCTGGGAGATCGCTACCGGTGGGCTATCGGAAGAGCCGCCACTAGAGCGCAGAACGCCAAATACGAGCGGAATCGCCTCGATGACTGGCCGAGGGGTGGAGCGCGAGATGGATCCTTCGGTAGCTAGAGCGAGGCGCTTAGATTGAGAGTATGGGCTTGGACTGGGAACAGACGATCATTGACGCGCGAGATCCGGCTGCTCTGGGAAGATGGTGGCAGGAGGCACTCGGATGGGTTGTCGTGAATGACGATCCGGAGGAGTTTGAGATTCGACCAGCGCCAGACCGATTCCCTGGGCTGCTCTTTGGCGCCGTCCCTGAACCGAAGACGGTTAAGAACCGACTCCACCTCGACTTCCGACCTGACGATAGGGACAGAGAGGTTGAGCGGATGCTGGCACTTGGAGCTACCCGGGCGGATGTAGGTCAGGGCGAGGAGTCATGGGTTGTGCTGGCTGATCAAAGGGTAACGAGTTCTGCATACTCAGCTCCCGCCGTCGGAGCTGACAGCCCATAGTGCTCGATCTGGAACAGCGGCGGTGTGGCCCCAGTACCAAGAGGCTTGAGCCAGACGGTGATGTGTTTGCGGTTGTACACAAGCGTCCGACCGAGGCGCGGTTTGGTCAGTCGTTGTCGAAGAAACGCCGGAGCTCGGTGACGATGAGGTCCGGCGCCGAATCGATGGCGTCGTGTCCTTGGTCTGAGAGGCTTACCAGTTCGGCGATCGTCAATGTCGCTGCGAGCGCGCGACTGATTTCACCAGCCCACGGGGGCTCTTCGTGCCGAGCAACAACAACACCGGAGCCGCGACCTGCGCGGCGAGACCAAGGAGGTCGACGCTCGTGAGCGCCTCAGCCTCTCGCGAAAGCGTTGCCGTGACGATTGGGAGGACGTCATAGGCTCCGGGGGCGCTCCTGTACTCCTCGAACCGCTCAGCGGTGAGACCGACGATCTCGGTGATGAAGCTGAACATCGCTCGGCCCGGTTTCCCATCGAATACCAAGTCAGTGGCTCGTTCGACCCATTCTCTTGGGACCGTCTGAGGCCCGGGTGGCTCGTATAGCGCAATACGGCGGAAAGGCGCTCGTCGAGCTGCGGCTCCGAGTGTGCAGGTCGCTCCGTAACTGTGGGCGAAGACATCGACGGGGGTGCCTTGTTCTTCTGCCAGATGATTGGCGACCGCCGCTATGTCATCGAATTCCTTCCTAAGCGAGTAGGGCTCAGCGTCACCGCTGGTGCCCCTTCCGCGACGGTCCATCGCAGTCGATGTTCGGCCAGAGCTGACTATACGGGCTCCCACTGCTCGATCCGGCCCATTCCTCCATGCACGAGCAGCAGCGCCGGCCCAGTGCCTGCTGTCAACAGGCCGAGCTGACGTCGTCGGCAACTATCACCGAATGCTTTGTTCCCTCCACGAAAGCTCCTCCCACGCACGAGCGCCGAGAGCACTGGGACACGCGCGCCGCATCCCCGTCGCTCGATCACAGCAGCGCTTCGAGCTGAGCGGTCGATCTCGCGCAGAATGTCGTACCGAGCGCCAACCTACTCCGAAGCGTTCAGGGCGCCCGAACGGCTACGCGCTCCGCGCCGATGGCGCCTGAAACGCCGATTCGGGCGCGGGTGCGACCCTCTCTGGCACTTGTTGTTCTGTTCACGGGTTCACTGAGTTCCTGGTTCGGGGACCCCGCGGGTTGCCGGTCACGGCATGAGCCATGGAACTCACGGTCGGGCGCGGGCCAAGGGAATCTCGACGGGACAGAGGTCGTCTCCCTTGGTGCTCACGACCAATTGGCAATGCCCATTGGCCGTGAACAGGTCGAACCAGGCATCGCACAACAGAAGGACACTCGTGATGACAGATGCCGGCACGACCTGACGCTGCTTCCATACCCCCACGCCGTGACCAAGAGGCAGCCGAGCAGGACGACGTCGAAGCCGGTCCAGAGAAGCCGCCAGTTGGCGGCAACGTAGGTCCGCGGCAATGACATACCCAGGGCCATTGTCCAGGGAATCAAGGAGATACAACAGACAGCCAGAAATCGTATGAACCAGCGTCTGGCCGTCTGCTGGCGTCGGCTGACAGCGAACTCTGATGCCGTCAGCATCTGGAGGCGGCGCAGGAGGTCGGCCCGCTCGGGATGGGACAGCGATCGCAGGATGTGATCACTGACGGCGGCCTCACTCGAGGAAGTTGGAGCGCTTACACTCCGGAGAGCCGGGACAACGCCGCCCTGATCTGTGACCACGGCGTCGTTCACGCAGCCCGGCCGGTGGTTACCGGCTGATCGCCGACTCCTTCGCCTTCCGTGTCCATTCCCGGTGTCAGCGGCTTCTTCGCAGCATTCGTCTGAGGCAGGAAGACAACGGTGAGGACAACGCCAGCCGCAGCGACGCCCGCTGAGACCACGAGTGCCATGTCCATCCCGTGGACGAAGGCTCGCTGCACCGAGGTGAGCAGCGCCGGCGAGTGGAGCTTGCCGGCCACCGCCACGCCGCCGAAGACGCTTTGGCGCACAGTCGCCGCAGCGGCCGCCGGCAGACCTACCAGGTCGAGACGGGCTAGATAGCCGGCGCTCAGGACACTGCCGAGGATGGCGATACCGAGTGGACCACCGGTCTTGTTGACTGCCTGCATCACCCCTGAGCCGACGCCGCTTTTCTCCTCCGACAGTTCAACCAGTGCGGCGGACATGGCGGTGGCCATGGCGATGCCGGTCCCGATCCCGGCGACCGCCATCCATACCGCCACAAATAGGCCGCTTGACCCAACACTCGTAGTCGAACCGAGGAACAACCCGACCGCGAGGAGGCCGAAGCCGGCGGCCACGGCCACCTTGGCGCCTACCAGGCGCACGACCCGGGCCGCGGGAATGGCTCCGACCATGAGTCCGCCGACGAGAGGTAACAGCCTGATGCCCGATCCCATGGCGTTGCTACCGAGCACGCCCTGGAAGTACTGCGGCATGGTGAACAAGATGCCGAGCATGGCGACGATGGGAAACATGGAGAGAATCACCCCCCAGGTGAACGAGGGCAAGCCGAACAGCGAAAGGTCGAGCAACGGCTGACCACCGAACTGGCGGGTCAGTCGCCGTTCCCACGCGAAGAAACCCACCAGTAGTGCCACGCCGCCGACCATCATGGCCAGGGCGTAGACATTGCCCCAGCCCTGCTGGCCAGCTTTGATGAGGCCGTAGGTCAAGACGACTAGCCCAGCGGCCGAGGCAGCGACCCCGGCGAAGTCCATGCCCGGGCGTTCCGAGGCGCGGGACTCCGGCACCAGGGCGACGACGGCCACCAAGGCGACCACGACGACGGGCACGTTGATCAGGAACACCCAGCCCCACCAGTAGTTCGTCAGCAGCCAACCACCGAGGATGGGGCCGATCGGAAAGGCCACGAAGGTGGCCGCCGAGATGATCCCCACGGCCTTGGGCCGCTCCCCCTTGCTGAACAGCACCGTGAGAACCGAGAGCGCCATGACGATCAGCCCTGCGCCGGCGAAGCCAACGAGCACCCGAGCAGCCATGAACTCGCCCGCTGACCTCGAATAGGCGCATCCCGCGGATCCCACCCCGAAAAGCACCAAGGAGACGAGGAGGACCTTCTTGTGGCCGTAACGGTCGCCCAAGAGGCCAGCCGGAAGCATCGCCGCGGCTAGGACGAGGAAGTACCCCGACGAGAACCACTGCAGGTCGGACTCCGAGGCGTGCAGCGCCTTGGACAGCGTGGGCAGGGCCACGCTGAGCACGGTGCCGTCCACGCCTACCGCCAACACGGCCAAGGCCAGGGCGCCGAGCGCCCACCACCTTAGATTCCCCGGCGTTGTGACGAGTGCATTCGGATTGTCGAGGACCGTCGTCACGGCGTGGCGCCACTAGCTGAAGAGGCGACGAAGTTGAAAGAGGCAACGATCAGTGAGAATCGTTCCACTCGAGTTGTCACTTGTTCCCCCACGTCCTTCCCCACATTGTCGTGTTCCTATTCAAGAGGTCTTCGGGCCAGTCGAATTCGAACCGGTGCCTGAGGCTCGGGACATTCATTCGCGCTGACCGCTCCCCGGCACGGCTCGTGGCTTGCCCTCTTCGCGTTGGCCCATGTGGTCGAACTCGCCAGGAGGGCGCTCTACCACTGGGACGTACGGGATGGACGCAGCGGACGATCTCGTAGACGAAATACCACTTGGGGAACCCCAAACCTGCCGGGACGTTTCCCCTAATCCCTGGAGAGATTGTTCGTCGTCGTGTGTCGCCGAACGATCGACCTCTACTAGTCGTTCGCCGGGTGCGCCTGGTAGCGCACGCGAAGGTAGCCAGACGAGCACGATGACGACACCGCCTAGCGCGACAACGGCAGCGACTAGAAAGGAGACCTCCAACCCGCTCATGAACGCCTCGCGTGCAGCACGCGCCAACAGTGCGCCCCTCGTACCTCCGGCGCTGCCGGCAACTGCCAGTGCACCACCGAACGAGCCGAGGATCGTATGGGTGACGCCTGGCGGAAGGTGCCGCCCGGCGAGGGCACCGTTCATGTGGTTCTGGTAGCGAGTTGCCAGCACGCTTCCTATTACTGCCACGCCGATCGCGCCGCCGACCTGGAGGGCCATGGTGTTGATCGCTGATCCGATTCCCGAGTCGCCCTGGGGAACCGACCCCACGACCGAGTTCGTCGCCGTTGGTAACAGGAGGCCGGCTCCAAGACCGATCAACAACAGGCCGGGTAATACACGCCCGTAGCTAGTCGTGCTCGTCGAGGCAGCTGAGATCTGCCACAGACCGCCAGCGACCGCTGCAAGCGCGCCAGCAACCGTCAGCTTGGTTCCGATGTTGCGCGCGAGGACCGGGGAGAACACGGCGCACACGACGAGGACGGCGGCCATAGGCAAGATGCGCAGACCAGCCTGGAGGGGTGAGAAACTGAGGTCGAACTGGAGGAACTGGGTCATGACGAACAGAGCCCCCAACAGTCCGAACACGCCGAGACATTCGGCCCCCGCCGCTATCGAGAACCGACGATCTCGAAACAGCTCCAGCTTCAGCATCGGGTGGCGACTGTGCAATTCCCAGACGACAAACGCTGCTATAACCATAAGGCTCAAGAGGCCGGTCCCAAGGACATCCACTGATGCCCAGCCCTGGGTCGGGCCCTCGATAATCGCCCACAGCAGCAGGCCCAGGCCGGTGATCGACAACAGCACGCCAGTGAGATCGGACCGTCCGGCTGCGGGGTTCTTCGAGTCCGGCACGAGGACCAAGGCTCCTATGAAACCGGCTATCACAATCGGGACATTGACGAGGAAGACAGAACCCCACCAGAACCTTGCCAACAGCAAGCCGCCCGCGATCGGACCAATCGCAATTCCGAGCCCGATGATGCCGCCCCAGACGCCGATGGCCCGGGCGCGCTCTCGCGGGTCACGGAAGACGTCGTTGACGATCGAAAGCGATGCCGGGATCGTCAGTGCCGCCCCGATTCCCATGACGGCTCGAAATGGGATCAATAGATCTACCGAGCCCGAGAAGGCGGCCCCAATCGACCCTACTCCGAAGACAGCCAGCCCGATGAGGAAGGACTTCTTTCGCCCGAAGCGGTCCGCCAGGCTCCCACTGACGAGCAAGAGCCCTGCGAACACCATCGCATAGGAGTCGACGATCCACTGCAGCTGGCTGGAGGTCGCGTGCAACTCCCGTACGAGCGTCGGAAGCGCCACGTTGAGGATCGTGTTGTCTACGTTGATGATGAGAGCGGCGGCGCAGACGACCCCCAACGCAGCCCAATGATGGTCGCTCTTTGTATCAGATGGGGCCAGCGCCGCTGAAAGACTGAGACTCATGGGACCGCCAAACGGCATATACCGAACCAAGCGGTGCCATACCTTCTCGGACGTCGAGTCCAGTGCACGGGCGTGGCCCTTCAGGCGGTTGGCGGCGGCTAAGCCGACCTGGCGGACCCTCGCTGTAGAAGGTGAGCTGACTCAAGCATAGGGCACATCGAGCCATCGGCGACCATGAAATTGTTAGCGGCGCGTCGCCGCCATCGCGACGGAGGGACGGAAAGGCGCGGGCAAGACTGAGACGGCCAGACGTCGTCGAGGTCACGTAGCATATGGTGTTCTGCCCGGACGCCCCCTGTTATGACGCCGATGCAAGCCGTCAGCTCACAGGTCGTAGATGTGCCCCGAGGTCGATCCTGCCGCTCACCGCTTCCCCGTGCCTCTCAATCGTGCCTCACGTGCAGGCAGATGGCAGACGCTGGAGGAGCCGAGGCGGTCTCGGGGGTCATGCGCAAGGACGGAACGATGAAGCTCAGCGATCTCAGAACTAGCGAAGAGGTTCTCGCGGGCGCTCTGCGCGATCCCGCGTTCCGGGCAGAGTGGGAGCGGACTGCGGTCGCGCGCGCCCTTGCTTCGCAAGTGGTCGCGTATCGAGTCACACATGGTCTGTTACAGCGAACGCTGGCAGACGAGCTTCATATGTCGCAGCCCCAGGTGGCTCGGCTTGAAGCGGCGATCCACAATCCCGAAATCGAGACGCTACGGCGCGTCGCCAGTGTTCTCGATGTTGAGTTCGACCTGAAGATCCCGCAACGGCAGGAACCGACACTCAGCTCCAGGCCAAGCACGAAGGCCGCGTCGCGCCGTAGTCCTTCGCGTGCTCCTGAGACGGGCGTCAGGGACAACTACGATCCTCCCAAGGCCGCAACGGGTTGACCTGGGATAATGCAATAGCACCTAACTTTCCCCATTTCGCTCGCCTCTTACCTGCAAGACCGCAGGTAAGCACACCGTTCGGTCAGTTCTGACTGGCAGTCAGGAGGTTCGAGGGTTCGAGTCCCTTCGCCTCCACTAGCAGGACAAATGCAACTTGAGAGAATCTGATTCGGGTGGCACAGCGCAGGCCAGCTGTCCGCCGTTTGGCACCGTGCACGGCCATGGAGCTGGCGTCTGATGACCAGCGCACGAGACAAAGCCACTGCCCATGGTTTTTCGGTAGAGGCGCGACCGGCCAGCTCAGAGCACAGATCGAGGTTCTGGCGCCCTTCGCCGTTGGTGTCGGCTCGTCAGGCGAGAATACGGTTGACCCAACCGAGATGAGGAGACCGGGATGGGAAATGCCATGATCACCGAGGATCAGAGGATCGACCCGCGCATCAAGGCGGTATACGCGCATCTCGATTCGCCAGCCGAGCTCGGTGACGCTGAAAGCCGGGAGCAGCTGCTCGAGGAGGCCAACACCGAGGAGGCGGTAGGTCAGCGCAACGAGGACACGGCCTTCTGGGACATGTGCGACACCGAGGAGTTTGCACCGTCGAACGGATTAGCCGTGACCGAGCACTCCTTCGTCTCCCAGCCGGACGCCAACAAGGTCAAAATCCGCCTCATCCGCCCCGACGGGCCCGATGTGCTGCCCTGCGTCTATTACATCCATGGCGGCGGCATGGCGAGTATGTCATGCTATGACGGCAACTACCGGGCGTGGGGGCGGGTCCTTGCAGCCCAGGGAGTGGCCGTGGCAATGGTCGACTTCCGCAACGCCCTTGTGCCGTCGTCGGCGGTCGAGGTCGCTCCCTTCCCGGCTGGGCTCAACGATTGCGTCTCGGGCGCCAAGTGGGTGCGGGCCAACCACGCCCAACTGGGCGTCGACCCCGATCGGATCGTCGTGGCCGGGGAGAGCGGAGGGGGCAACCTCACCCTCGCAACGGGGCTCCGTCTCAAGCGAGACGGCGATCTCAGCATCATCAGTGGTCTCTACGCGCTCTGCCCTTACATCGCGGGGATCTGGCCGTTGCCTGAAAATCCGTCTTCGGCCGAGGACAACGGCATCGTTCTGCACCTACCCAACAACCGCGGCGCCATGGCATATGGGATCGAGGAACTGGACCGTCGTAACCCACTCGCCTGGCCTGGTTTCGCCACCGAGGAAGACGTACGCGGCCTAGTGCCGACGATTATCAGCGTAAACGAATGCGACCCGCTCCGCGACGAGGGCATCAACTTCTACCGCTTGCTGCTGCGGGCGGGTGTCAAGGCGCGAGGGCGCCAGGTTATGGGTACGGTCCACGGCACCGAGGTCTTTCCCATGTTGTGCCCCGACATCAGCCGCGACACCGCTGCGAGCATCGCCGACTTTGCCCGGAGCGCACGCACCGGATCCCGCCCGGCGAAGGACGCTACAGGGTCCGGCCCGTGAGCAACATTGAAACGGAAAACGGCCCAAAGGGAAGACCGCCTTGGTGGCCACGTTAGTCGTCGTCAGGCGTGTCTGGGCCACGCAGCTCCCGACACGGGGCCGCCCGGCATCTCCGAGAGGGCGAAGGGAGTACGCGCCGAGCACGTTCAGGTGCTTTCGCATGCACGGCGAGAGGCGAGCGATGTCTTCGTTGTGGACGGGGTAGCCGGCGACCCGGAGCCGGTTGAGGGTAGCGTCGATGTAGACGGTGTTCCACCGCACGACGCAATTGAGGGCCAGGTCGAGCGACCGAGCTGGTTTTCCAAGCCGTCGTGGTTAGTTAGCGCTGGTAAAGTTCGCCTTTTCGGCCGCGGAAGATCTGCTGCGTCGGGACACTGCGGCCTTCCTGCAGGTTACGGGGCCTTTGATGTCGCGTCTGTAGGTCGTCAGCGATGAGCGCCCGAACGTGCAGTGACTTGAAGATCCGCCCGTGGGAGGCGATCGCCTCCCCGAGCGGGGTGGGGTGCCCGTCGCTTTGCAGTGTCCGCGCGATGTCGTAAGCACGCACGGCGCCGGTGTGGATGGAGCCGACTACCCGCAGGATGTAGGGCCGGTTCTTACGGATCCTGTCGAGGTCGATCTTCCCGCGCGCAGCGACGTCGAAGGGGCCGTAGCTGGCGTGGCCGTTGATGCGCCACAGCCGCTGGTCGGGGATGTCAGCGAGCGCCGGCCGGTAACTGGAACCCGAGGAGCTGCAGCACCCCGAACACCAAGTCGGAGTAGGAGGCGGTGTCGGTGACCACGATGTCGGGTCGTTGCCCGCCGTCCTGGGCTGTAGATCACGTTGATGACGTATAGGGAGTCCCGCACGGTGCCTGAGACCACCCTGTCGGCCAGGCCCGCTGCCTGGTCGTTCATCATGCTGAGCCAGGTGACCCCCTTCTTCGTCCCGAAGTACTTCCGGTTCGCCCGGGCGTAGACCGCCGGACCGGCACGACGAAGGGCACGCCGTCAACAGCGGCGACCAGCCCGCCCCCCAGGGCCTGAGCGAAGGGGATCTGCGCCTGGCGAGCGACGAGGGGAGCGTTGGCGGACGCCAGGTTCTCGGCACGGAAGTACGTCTGGGCGACGTGGGACAGCCGGTCCCGTGGCAGTGTCGGGAAGCCCTTGCGGGGCGACCGGCTGGTAATCGACGTTCATGCCCTGGGCACCGAGGCAGGCGGCCAAGCGGGCTCAAGGCCGGCCATCCGAGCCGCGCCGCCCGAGGGGGCCGCAAAGGCCTCGATGAAGCACGGCGTCCGGGCCATCACCACCTCGGGCAGATCGGCGCGGGCAGCATCGCCTTCAGCCTCGGCGAACTCGCGCAGGTGGTACTGCTCCCGGATCGCCCAAGTGTGCTCGAAGCGTGCCTTGGCCGTCGGGTCTAACGCTTCACGCACGAGGGGTCGGCCACCTCCAACTGCCGTGACAGGCAATCGACGACCTCGTCAGGCACGTCGAGCGGGTCGTCCAGGAAGGTGCCGAGGTAGCCGTCATCGACGAGGACGTCGGCCAAGCCGTCGCCCTTCATACGCCGCCACCTGAACGTCCATGGCAGGCACTCGTCCCAGTTGTCGGACCCAGCTTGGTCTCCGAACCCTCCAGGGCCCCGACGCACCTGCCGACGATCAGCACGCGGCCAGCGTGACTTTTCGTTCCGATGTTCCGCGCTTCCCTAGAGAGCCCGCCGCCTGATACCTACGATCTGAGATCCCTCGCTAAACCTAGAGCGCGATCACCCGACAGACATCGATCCGCTTCCTCCGTCTTGCGTGCAAGCTTGTATTGATTATAGCATTCAACCATGTCCGAGGGTCAGCCGTCCGCCCAACGGGTTTACGACACCACCAAGGAGCAGATCCTCTCCGGCGACTTGAGCGGAGGCACGCTCCTGAGCGAGGTCGAGGTGGCACGCCAGCTGCAGGTCAGCCGGACGCCGGTCCGGGAAGCGTTTGTCCGCCTCGAAGCGGAGGGGCTCCTATCGCTACTCCCGCGTCGTGGCGCGGTCGTCGTCCCGATGGCCCTCAGCGAGGTCCTCGAAGTCCTGGAGGTGCGCGAGGCATTGGAGGTCTCAGCTGTCCGCCGCCTGGCCCGCCGCCCGGACCGCGACGTGCTCCTAGTCTCAGCGAAAGCAGAGCTCGAGAAACAGGCCGGGCACGCTGCCATGTTGGATCTGCCGGCGTTTTCCGTGTCCGATCAGCGCTTTCACCGGGCGATCGTCGATGCCGCCGGCAATGTTCTGGCGTCGCGGTTTTATGCCGCTATTGGTGACCGCCAGCGGCTGATGACCGTTGGAGCGGTCGGCGCCGACCTGCAGCGGCTGAACGATCGGCTGGCCGAGCACAGAGCTCTGCTAAGCCATGTCGAAAAGGGCGACAGCGACGGGTTCTCCGCCGCTCTGCGCCGGCATTTCGAGTCCACGCACCAGGTCCTGATGTTTTCATGACCGCCTCCGGTACCGGTCGTGCCCTCGGGCCACCGCCCTCCCCAGTCCCGGCGTGGACCGTGGCCTGCGCGGTGATATTCACTTGCGGCTGGGGAGGCAACCAGTTCACTCCTCTCCTCACCATGTACCGCCAGGTCAATGGCTACTCGGCCACGGTCGTTGACGCCCTCCTCGGTGCCTACGTGCTGGGGCTGGCGCCCGCGCTGCTAGTTGGCGGCCCCGTGTCGGACGGCCAAGGGCGGCGCCGGACAGCGCTTGTCGCCCTGGTCGCGTCGGGTCTCGGGAGCTCGTTATTGGCGCTGGACAGCCTGCCCTGCTTGGCCACCGGCCGCTTACTGAGCGGCATCGCCGTCGGGCTGGGCATGGCCGCGGGGACCGGCTGGGTTGCCGAGTTGACAGTCGCTGGCGGCCGGACGCAGGCATCGGGGGCCCGCCGGGCTTCGTTGTCGTTGACTGCGGGCTTCGCGGCCGGTGCCGGCGTGGCAGGCGTGCTGGCTCAATGGGGCCCGTGGCCGGGGACCCTCCCCTACCTTGTCCATCTAGCCCTCACCCTTGCCGTGCTGGGCGCCGTGCTGCGCTGGTGCACCGAGACGCGCCCAGACGGGCCGGGTCGTGCGCTTGCCGATCGCCTGCGGATCCCATCGGTCCGCTCCTGGCGGTTCCGCCGGCTGGTGCTGCCCATGGCTCCGTGGGTTTTCGGCGCGGCCGGGGTGGCATACGCCATCCTCCCCCAGGCGATGGCCCGTCGGATGGGGCACTGGGCACTCTTGTACGCGACCGTACTGACGGTTGCTACGCTTGGCGCCGGCGCCGCAGTCCAACCCGTCGCCCGCCGCCTCGACCACGCCACCAACCCCCGCGCCATCCTCACCGCCATGGTCGCGGTGACTATCGGTATTGGCGTGGCCGCGGCGAGCGTCGCCCTCGACTCCCCGTGGTGCGGCGCATTGGCAGCCGTTGTCCTCGGCCTCGCCTTCGGCATGGCGCTAGTCGCCGGACTGGTGGAAGTCCAGCGCCTCAGTCACCCCGACGACCTCGCCGCGCTTACCGGCGTCTACTACGCCCTGGCCTACGTCGGGTTCCTGCTGCCCACCGCGCTTGCCGCAGCCGGCCGTTGGGTCCGCACTGACCAGGAGTTGTGCGTCCTGGCCGCGCTAGCTCTCGCGTCCACCTTCTTCATAGCCGCCGGCCGGGCCATGTCCTCAGCGCAACCAGGCATCGAGAGCCGTGGCGAGCGGCGAGCGGGTCGTGACACACCAATGAACGAGAACACAAAGACGCTCCCGACCGAGCTCAATACTGAGCTCGGCGCTCGACGACAAGATCTCCTGGAACGCTGGCAGCAGCTAAAGGCCGAATTCACACGCGGTATACGGCCAGGGTTCAGTGGGGACGCCAAGACTGTCAGCGCCGGGCATTGGCAGGTTCCCCCGGCACCAGCACATCTCACCGATAGGCGAGCTGAGATCACAGGGCCGGCCGACGCGAGAATAATGATCCACGCCCTCAGTTCCGGGGTCAGATAGAGGAGGCATAACAGTGTCCGTCGAAAGTATTGATCACATAGGTCTCACAGTCCCCGACATAGAAGCCGCAGTAGCTTTCTACCGCGACGTGGTCGGTTGCACTGTTGTATCTCGTCCCGAGCCCGGCTCAGACCAGAACGTGCGTCGCCTGGTCGGCGTACCAGATGCGAAGATCCGCGGTGCGATGCTCCGGACACCAGCAGGTCAGCTGATAGAGCTGGTCATGTACGAAGAGCCTAAGAAACGGGCGGTCCTGATGGAAACGACTACGCCGTCCGCCGTCCACCTCGCCTTCCGTGTCCAAGATATCGACGGGGTACTAGAACGTCTGACAAAGATGGGCTCGAAACCAGTTTCTGGGCCCGTACAGCTGGGTAGTGGGCGCTTCGTTTACTGCCGGGATCCTTTCGGCGTGCTTCTCGAGCTCATCGAACCATCGGAGGTGTCCAATGCCTGAAAAGCTGCGCGCCGGCGTCGTTGGCCTTGCCTTTGGCGCGATGCTCGCGAACGACCTCGCGCAGATACCCGAAGTGAAGGTCGTGGCCGTGGCTGACCATACGGGACGGCACCTAGGGGTATCAAAGGACGACTTCTGCTCGCACTTCGGCGGCAGTGTGTGGTACGACGATGGCCTAGAGCTCATCGAGACCGAGGACCTCGACGCAGTGGTCATAGCCACTCCTCCCTCAACCCACCGGCAGCTGGTCACTGCGGCCGCGAAACGCAAGATGCACGTGTTGCTGGAAAAGCCCATGGCAGTCTCTGCCGAGGACTGCGTCGCCATGCGAGAGGCGTGTCGTGCCGCGAACGTAATATTGAAGATGGAGTTCCCCATGCGCGAACTGCCAGCGGTAGCGCAGTGCAAGGATCTCATCGCAGATCGCCTTGGGCCGCCACGGTTGATATCAGCTGACTACGTGATCGGCCCGCTCAACGAAGGGCATTGGGCCTTTGACGCCGCCACGGGTGGCAGTCCCATCAACGAGAACACCTGCCACCTCATCGATACACTTCGCTTCCTGGCCGGTGACATCGTCGCCGTCAACGCCTTGGTGGCGAACGTCCGTGGCCGGGGGAAGCCGACTCCCGACTGCGCCTCCTTCTCCATGCAATTTGCTTCCGGCGCGATAGGTTCGGCCATCGGCGGAGCGGCTGCGGCCGTGCACGGTAGCCGCATAGGACAGCGAATCAATATCTATTGTGAGACCGGCCAGACCACCCTTACCGGCCGCTTCCACACCTTCCACCGCCTTGAGTGGAACGATTCCAGGTTGCGTCACTACGAGCGCGATTATGGTGCGCCGCCCGTTGCGCCCGACGAACTCGACCCATTTGAGTGCTTCCCCCTTCATATCCGTGCCGTCGAGTCGTTCGTACGTTCGGTCCAAGAAGGGACGCTCTGCGGCGCCAGTGGAGAAGATGGCCAAGCCGCCGTAGAAGTATGCCTCGCCGTACTGCAGTCGGGCCGCACAGGCAAGACCGTGGAGCTCAGCTAAGCGACTGAGAAGACGACCCGCTCTCGGGAAAGGGTGAACGAGAAGAGGACGGCTTCCTGATAGAGGGAGGGACTAAAATGTCCATCAGTGCGAACAGGGTGAAAGTCGGAGTCGTAGGCTGTGGCGTCGTAGCTGCCGCCTATTACTTGCCTTACCTGATGAAGCACGCAGATCTCGTCGCCGTATGTGATAACAATGAAACTCGCGCCCAACAAAGTGCCCGGCTCTTCGGTGCACGGGAGTGGTACCGAGACTATCTAGAGATGTTGGCCAGCGCTGAAATAGAAGCGGTGTTCATACTTACTGGACCCGGCTCCCACGCGCCGTTCGCCGTGGCCGCAGCCGAGGCGGGCAAGCATATCTTGCTGCAGAAGCCGATGGCGACGACGCTCAAGGACGCCGAGGCGATAGTCAAGGCGGTACGGAACGCTGGGGTTAAAGCCCTAATAGAACCAAGTGCCAATTCGCCACTGGACCCTGACTACGATACGCTTCGTCGGCTCGTCCAAGCAGGAGTGCTGGGTGACCCACACTGGTTCTCGCTAATAACGTCCGGACCCGACCGTTACGGGCCGGGCCTTGGGATGAATCCTTATGGAGCGGCTGCCTTCTTCACAGCTGACAGTGGCGGCTTCCTGTTTGACGATGCGTACTCGTCGTCAGCTATCGCCACCATTCTAGGCTCCTGCCTGGGTGTGAGCGGAGCGGCTAGAATATCCGTGCCTGCACATTATATTGTGCCAGACAACAAGTTCACCGAATTCCTAACTGCCGCTGTGTCGCCGGAGCAGGCTGACTACTGGGACACGGTCCTGTCCTTACCTCGGACCGAAGAGGTACGATCGGAGGCAGCCGATAATGTCTTTTGTCTCTACGAGATGGAGAATGGGGCTATTGGTTGCCTGCATTCGGGACGGATCTACCATCCCACGGTGTCAAGAGGTGGTTTGGGGCTGGAGGTGTATGGGAGCGAGGGTAATTTAGTCATGGGCGGTCAGGGCCAAATGGCCTCTATAATCAGCACGCGCCGGGACTTGCTGCCTGAAGTCGACGACCAGGGATGGTACCACCTGCCACGGCGGGGAGACCCCAGTAAGGCGAAGTGGCCGCGCCCCATTCCCGGCGCGTTCAATTATTATGAAGAATCTTGTCGTAATCTTTTAGAATGTATTGTCGAAGACCGGGACCCAATCGTCAACGTGGAATGGGGTCGGCATGTCACCGAAATGATGGTGGGTGCCATGGAGTCAGCTCGCAGCGGTAAGCGGTACGAGATGTCCACTCGCCTGCCGCTATAAGGGAAAGGTGCCCAACACGATGGGAGGATATGACGTTGACATGCCGAGACGACCAATGGCCCGTGGGGACTGACGAGCAGCGGATCAGGTTGCTCAACGCACGCTTGGCACTGGGGCAAGACGAGCTTCCTAGGATGGTGCTGGATACCGATGCGTACAACGAGGTGGACGACCAGTTCGCTCTGGTGCACGCTCTTCTCAGCCCGGATCGGGTGAAGCTCGAAGCCATATATGCAGCGCCGTTCCACAACAGCCGTTCTACTGGACCCGGCGATGGGATGTGGAAAAGCTATCAGGAGATAGAGCGCGTTGTGGACTTAGTAAGCCTCGACAGGCCGAAAGTATTTGCTGGGTCGGAAGCATGGCTCACAAGTGGGACGGCGCCTTTGTCGCCCGCCAGCGAGGATCTCATCGAGCGGGCCCTGAAAGACGAGGGCGGCCCGCTTCATGTAGTGGCCATCGGAGCGCCGACCAACGTTAGCGCCGCCCTGGCGCTCTGCCCGGAAATCGTGAAGAACGTCGTCGTGATCTGGCTCGGCGGCAACGCACTGTACTGGCCGACAGCGCGGGAGTTCAACCTTTATCAGGATCCCTTGGCGTCACGCATCTTGTTGGGGTCAGGCGTGGCGCTCGTGCACGTCCCGTGCTTGGGGGTGGCTGACCATCTTGTGACAACAAGGGCTGAGATAGGTCGGTACGTGGCCACGGCGGGCCGTGTAGGGGAGTTTTTGGGCCAGCGCTACATGGACTACGTCGCCGAGGGAGCGGGTCGGTCAAGTGTTATTTGGGACCTGGCTGCCACCGCGTGGCTGTTGGATGACACGTGGACGACCACCGTAATGGTCGGCAGCCCTGTCCTGAACAGCGAGTTAACGTGGTCGCTCGACTTGGGCCGGCACCTTATCGCTGAAGTGGTGGCGGTCAAGCGTGACGCGATCTTCGGAGACCTTTTCGAGCGGTTGACAAGCGATTTCGACGGTAGCTTCCAGCGTGAGGGAGGGTAGCTAAGCTGAGGTAGAGCTAAGCGCGCTACGGTAAGGCGTGGTCTGCGGAGGTGCCAGTCTGCAGTGTCGACGGCATGCCACTCTGGTCGCCCGGCTGCACGGCCCGACCCCGTGGGTGCACATATATGGCCTGATGTAAAGCGCCCGAGGGGTGCGTTACGGGCACGTGACCACATGGTCGGCGTCGATGTGGTGCGCCTCACGGCGCTGGCCCTGGTGGAGATAGCGAGGGCTGGCGGCGTCGTTGAGCCGGACTCGGGCGACGATCGAGAGCTGGGCCAGCGATCGGCGTGCCTGTAGAACTGAGGATGTGGGATCGTTGGTTGATAGAGTTAATGAGGGCGGGTAAGTGGAACCGCCTACCGCAAGCGAGTCGGCCGCCAGCTCAACAAGGGCGAGTCTGTCAAAGGGCGAGTCTGTCAACGCCCTGAGCGATACCGTGGGTGTTCACCCACTACCGAAACATCGGCC
>JBKQHU010000077.1:0-5306 GCA_052148655.1 Acidimicrobiales bacterium | reverse complement strand
GAGCAGGCGCCGCAACTCCTCGTCGTAGCGGGCGTAGCGACGGGCGACCAAAGCGGCACGTCCGATCTCCCGTTCCACGATCCAGGTCGGCCATTCGCACTCCAGCACCGAGCGGTGCACGACGAGGTCGACGGGGATGCCCCGAGCAGTGACCCCTATCCCCACGCCGTCCATCCGCGCCCTGTACGCCACCCTGACGGCCCGCACGGTGACCCGCACGTGATAACAGCCGTACCAGAGGTCGCGGATGTAGGCATCGGTACCGTCGAGGACGATCAGTCTCGCGAGCGCCTGGGCCGGATCCAAAAGAGCCAGGAGAGACTCCCAGGGTCCCTTCGGCCCGCGGGCATGGATGAAGGCGTCGTCGTCGAGCCCGTAACGCTCCAGGAACCCCGGCTCGCCGGCCTGTGCCCTGACGGCGCGGGCGATCGCCTCGGAGCCGACGGCCCATTCGGAGCCGACCTCGATGTCGACCATGCGGGTTCCCATGCCACGCGCCTTCGTCTCTTGGGGGGAACGCACCCTACGCCCCTGCCCCGGCCCAGCGTGGGATGGCGCCTGAACAGGGATGACGCGACTGTGGCACGACCGGATCGAACCGGTCAGCGCAACAGGCCGAAAGCACCGGCGACGACGTCGAGGGCCTGGATCTCGACCGCGAGCGACTCCTGGACGGGCTTGGAAGTGTCCTCGGTGAGCACGACCACGACGAATGTCTGACCACTGCTGTCGCGGGCAAGGTAGCCGAGCGTCAACACCCCCGGCTCGGAGCCTCCCTTGAACCACACTCTCGGCCACGTGCCTGGGTTGAGGTTGAGGCCGCCGTTGTTGGTCGAGAGCACGGTGGCGATCGGGCCCAGCCCGGGCTCGGCCTGCGACTCGGCGAGCCCGGCGAGGGCGCGGCAGATGTCGTCCGCCGACGCGAACCACTCGATCGAGTTGATGTCGCGGGGCGCGCTCGCCGACTGTTCCTCGCCCGCTTTGACCTTGTCGACGGTGCTGGCAAGGTACGCGGCCTTCTGCGACGGGTCGAGGGACAAGTAGTGGTCCGCCATAGCCGGGAAGTCGTGGTACTTGAGGGCGAACATCTCGCTGACCGTGAGGAACGGGATGTCGAGGTAGGCGTGGGACGACCAGTCCCGCACCTGGTCCTCGACCGCCGAGCGCCCGACGAGCTGCAACAACAAGTCAGCCGCGGTGTTGTCGCTCACCGAGATCATCTTCACTGCGGCCTGCTGCACGGTGATCTTGGTCCCGTCGGGCACGCCCTGGAGGGTCCCGCTCCCACCGACTTTCACCGACGCCGTGACGGTCAGCTTCTGGTTCCAGCTCACCTGGTGATCCTGCAGCGCTTTGGCGAGGGCACCGAGGACGAACAGTTTGAACATCGACCCGAGGGGCCGTGGGCTCCCGGCCAGCACGGAGTGCACGGGGCTGCAAGATCCCCGGGAGGTGACTTTGGCCGCGAGGAGGCTTACCCCGGGGGCGATCTCCCCCAGCTGGCTGTCGACCTCAGACCAGGACTTCGGCACCACGGTGGTGGTTGCGGGCTTGAACAACAGGCCCGCTATGAGCCCGGCGCTGTCGACTGCGAGCTCGACCGAATAGAGACTGGGCCCGATGCGCACGAGCGCCACGAGCGAGCTCGCCTCGACCTTCGACAACTGGAGCAGGGTGGTCTCAGACCCGGGCGGCCCGAGTGACTCGAGCGCCTGGTTGAGCTCCGAGGGGCTCACCTGGGCGAGGAAGGCCGCATCGAAATGGGCCGAGATCTCCTTGTTGCTGAGAGGAAGCTGCGACGCGATGCCGAGCAGCCAGCCCAGTTGCCTGCCGACCGGGCTCGACGGCACCTTGACCGGAACGCCGCCCAGCGCGAAAGCGCTCCGCGGGCTGTGGCGTCCCGTCGCTCCCACGGGCACCGGCGCCGAAAGCGCGGTGACCCCGACCGCAGCGACTAGCAGGGCGACGACCATCGCGCCTCGAGTGCGTATCGGTCTGCACCGGCGCGGCACCTTGGCACGCGGCCCGCGCCGGCACCGGTCCGCCGCTATCCCGGCCTTGGCCGGGGCTAAAGGCGAGATCCTGGGTTTCATTTCAGCTCCCTTGGGTGGTTGGGGGTGGTGGGTACTACCTGGCTTCGCTGTGCGGAGTGATCACACCGCGCCCTCCAAGAGCACGAAGAAGCCGGCGATCCGGGCCTCGGGGTCGAAAGCAACCCGGCCCTTGCGCCTGCCTTTCTCGTAGGTGATGGGGATTTCGACGACGCTGTAGCCGGACCGGGACGTGACCGAGGGAACCCCGAGACCCAACACCTGGCCCAGCTCGGCGGTGAGCTGCGAGCGCACCGAATCGAGCAGGCTCACGGGACAGGCGTCCTTCATGCGCTCGCCGAAACCGGCCCGCAGGTCATCGAACTCCCCGGCAAGGAACTGGCCTAACGCTTCGAGGGCGCGTTTCGGCGCATCGGTCAGTGTTCCGGTGTCCACTTCCGCGGACTCCCCGATACGGGACGCGAAACGCTGGAAGGCCGCTTGGCGGCTGACCTGGAGCGCGTAGCCGATGGCCGCCCATGAGTTGGCCTGCGAACGGGCCTCGCGTACGAGGGCGACGACGACGTCGTCGAGCACCGAGCCGAGGCTCGTAGCTGCAGCCAGAGCCGCAATCGCGGAGCCTTGTTCCGCTGACGGCCCGTGGCTCAAGCGCTCGACGAGGAGCTCGGCGTTCGTCCGGAGCATCAGGACCAGCACGTCGCGTTCGACGTCACCGCCAGAAGCGTCAAACGGGTCCTTCACGATGTCAAGGTACCTTTACAAGATCGCTTATGTCAAGCAATCTTTACAGCATCGAACGATGGGGCGACCGTCATGGGTTGGGGCTCCGGACGCGCTCGGTGCTGTCTTTCTGCAAGGCGAGTACTGCGGCAAAAGGGGCCCTAGTGTGGCCCGAGTGGCGGCTGACTCCGAAACCAACGGTCCTGGGGAACAGCGGAGCTCGACGAAGCGGTCGGGGTTCGGTCCCGCCCTGTGGGCCGCCGTTTTGCTCGCAACGGTTGGCCTGGGCGCGCAGGCGCGAGCAAGTGCCAGCCCGCTCGGAGCCGAGCGCACGAATGTTGACACTGCGGCTGTCCCCCGCGGGTGGTTGCCCTTTTCTTTCGGCTACATCCAGATGGCTGTCCGTCCGACTTGGGACGTCTGGTACAGCCAGGCCGCGCCCCTAGCCTGCCCGACTGGCTTTTCGGGCCCGGTCACTCTCATCTACACGAGCCCGAGCCCGAACAACCCGCCGAGACCGGATTGTGCAGGCCGGACGGCTGGAACGACCGTTCTCGTCTGGTACCCCGCCCTTGTCAAGAATGCCGGGGCACTGCGACATGAGCAGATCAACGGCATCGCGGTCGACGGCCCTAAAGTCGTCGGGAGATGGCAGGAGCTGTCGCTCCCCAAGCTGGGCTTTGTCATCTACACCGAGGGCCCAAGAGCCTTAGCGGTGCTGCACACCCTCACCTACTCGGCCCGGGCTGGCCTTACCAAGCTCGCTCCCGCGCCGGCGGTCCCGGCTGACTGGGGGTGGCTGATCGGCGACGGCCTGCAATTCGCCGTGCCGTCGAACTGGCCAGTTGACCACTGGGCGCGAAGACTCCCCCAGGCCGACAGCGATGGCCCGCTCTGGCTGCTGCCCAACACGGTCCTCTTCTACTCCGGCGGCCAAGCCTCCATGGCGGGGGCCAGCGAGGTCTCGGAGGGGGGCACCGCCCTCGGCCTCGCCGCTGACCTGTTCGACCAGGAGGGAGTCGTCCTTTCCTCCCCGCCCCTCAGCTTCTACGGCACGGAGTACATCACCGGTCCCGTGCCCGTACCGTGTGCTTCGATCCACGCCTTAAAGATCTGCCTCTCCCCTGGCGACAACACCCTTTACGGACCGGCCCTTTACACGATCAGGCGCCCGGGCTCGCACAAGGTCGTCACGCTGACGGTCGGCCTTGCCGGCGACGGCCTGGTCGCAAGGACGATCATCGGCTCGTTCCGGCCCGCCTGAACGGCGGCCCGAGAGGCGGTCGGACACGGCCGAAGACGCCAGAGATCCGCTCGCGGCGTCGCTGCCCGCCGACGATGAACTGTGTTCATCGCCGGCGGCTGTGGAAGGCCTCAGCTCCCTGCCAACACCTGAGCCAGCCAGCGCAGCGCCACTTGGCACCGTTCTCGGGAACGGCCGCCATGATTGCCGGTGTTCTCGGTGGCCTCGTGGGCGACACCGGCCTCCCGCAGATGGTGGCTCAGGAGCCGGTGGCCCCACTGCAGGTAGTGGTCATCGTTGCAACCCACATCCAGCAGGATGCCGTTCAACTTGCGGAGATTGTCGAGACGCCCGCGCCAGTTGACGACGGGATCGAAGCTGAGCCAGCGGTCCCAGACCTCCCCGCGCAACTCACCGCTCGGAAAGGCGACCGGGAGGTCGACGTAAAAGGGCGGGTTGTCCGCGTTGGGCGAATAACACGCGGCGCAGGCGTAGACGACATGGGACACATCGTTGCCTTCGACCGGGCCAGCAGGCCCCTCGGGCCAGATGCTGTTCAGGTAGTCATAAAGAGTCGTCTTGTGCGTCACCTCGAAGAACGAGTCGCCGGAAAGCATCGCCAAGGCGCCGAATGTGCCCGGGTTGCGCGAGCCGAGGTGCCATGCACCAAAGCCGCCCGACGAGAAGCCGAACACGCCCCGACTGGGCGCCTGGCGGAGCGTGCGGTACTTGTCGTCGACGTGCGCTACGACGTCTTGCAGAACGTACTTCTCGAAATCCCCGTTCACCGGCGAGTCCACCCACTGACTGTGCCCGTATCGGGTCGAGCCGTCGGGGATGACGACGATCATCGGCGCAGTGCCCATGCGGGTGAAGACGGGGTCGAGAACGTCCTCGAGCGGAGGTTTCCATCGCAGCCCGTCGGTCGGTGGGTACACGAGCTGCTCCGCGTTCTCGCCGAAAGCATGGAGAAGGTACGCCGTCGGGTACCGGCGCCCGGAGTCCTCGTAGCCGGGCGGGAGGTAGACGAACAGGTCCCGCTCACTCGGGTCCCGCAAGAGGTTGCCGGCGAGATGAGCGCTTTCGATGCGCGAATGAACGATCACCTTCGCCTCCTCGTCGCCTGTTGGATATGAACGTCCGGCTCTCTGGTGGACGAGTCCTTGGCCTTGCGGGAACTGCTGCCTACTTGGAGAACTCGAAGCGGTGCTGGCGGATGAGCGAGACGGCCGTCTCGCAGGCTCTGGCGTCATAGCGTGTGCCGGCCCCGTCCTCGATCTCGTCGAGGGCGA
>JBKQHU010000076.1:0-7028 GCA_052148655.1 Acidimicrobiales bacterium | reverse complement strand
GAACACAGACATTCTCCCAGTTGAGGAGGCCTTTTCCGCGGATACTGGCAGCCTCACGCCGCTATCGCGCGAACAATCGAGGCGAGCGAGCCGCCGCAACAGACTAGGTAGGGATATGTGGGCCGGGCTGGTTGGAGAGACTCCTGCGCATTCGTTCCGGTGCGGTCGACGCGCGCGGTGGCGCCGACCCGAGACACTGCGCTTCCACATCTCCCGCAGCGCTGGCTAACAGGCTCGGTCCTCCGGTCGCGATGAGACCGACATCAACAGCCTCCGGCACGAGGCGATGTGTCTCGGCCGCGCAACTGAGCCTTGAGACCCTGTCGAGGGCAGCCCGGGCGAGACTGTGCTGGTTGATCGCTTCGATGGTCCGCGCTGGGACTTTCGGGCCGATAGGTAGGAGTTCGTCGTCGATGTTCCAGCGATCGGGGTAGGCGACAATTGTCGTGACGGCTTCGATCCAATGTTCTCTGACCCGCTTCTCCGATCGGCGGCCCGCTTCTCCGTTACGACCGCGTCGCTACCGGCAAAGTTTGGTGGTCAGTTTGGTGGTCAAAACGCTTTCGCGCCCACGTCGCAAGCCTCACAGAGGGGATGTTTAAGCCCCTCACCAGAACGTTTGCGGCGGAGAGAGTGGGACAACGTTCGAACCAGGACGCCTGGGATCAGGTGAGACGGCTGACCAAGAACCTCCTTTGATGAGCGTAGCTGGGCGATTCCCGGTGAGTTTGGGACCCAGGAGGTGGATGGCTTCCAGGGTCGGTTGACGAGTCCGCCCAGACCGCCGACTACGAGCGTCTCGGGAATCGTTGGGCGGACCAGTTGGCCGTCCGCGGTGGATCGTTATGATCGTCGCATGCAGGGCCGGGCGGCGAACATGTGGTGGGGTACGGCCATCGAGTCTCCGGACCCTCCGGCGGCTGCCGCCTTCTACTCGAGGCTCCTGGACTGGCCAGTCATCCATCAGGAGCCCGGCACGTCGGTTGTGAAGCCTCCCCAGGAATCGGTGTTTATGGTCTTCCAACTCGCCGAGGACTACGTCCGACCGCTCTGGCCGCCCGTGACGGGCCAGCAGCGGACGATGATGCACCTCGACGTACAGGTCGACGATCTCGATGCGGCCGTCGCCGACGCCGAGAGCCTCGGCGCCGAGCTAGCGGAGATCCAGCCCCAGGCAAACGTGCGGGTCATGTTCGATCCGGACGGCCACCCGTTCTGTCTCTGTCGCGAGATCGACTGACGGGCAGTGATGCAGATCCGGTGACACAGAGCGGCTTTACTCCGACACCAGCCCACGACTGCGGGACATAATCGATGGATGGCACCGGTCAGCTCCTATGTGACGCGGCCGCTCAGTCCTGATACCTGGGACGACTTCGTCCGTCTGGTGGAGGCTAACAACGGGGTTTGGGGCGGCTGCTGGTGCATGGGTTTCCACCCCGAGGGCGTCGGCAAGGGCCACACCCCTTCTGGAAACCGTCTGGCAAAGCAAGCCCACGTTCGCAACGGAACGGTGCACCAGATTCTCGTTTACGACGGCGATGAATGCGTCGGCTGGTGCCAGTACGGGACGCCGGTGGAGCTTCCGAACATCAACAACCCGAAGGCCTATGCGAAGGACCTGCTCGAGATGCCCGACTGGCGGATCGGTTGCATCTTCACCGGAAGCGGGCACCGGCGCAGGGGGGTCGCGCGGGCGGCGCTCGGCGCCGCGATCGCCGCCATCCACGATGCTGGAGGTGGGCTCGTCGAGGCCTACCCCGAGCAGGTCGAGGAGCGCCCCCCTCGGCGCGGTGCCTACTTCCATACGGGTCCTGCCGACCTGTTCGAGGAGTTCGGCTTCGAGCGAGACCGGAAGATAGCGAAGTGGCGGTGGGTGATGCGGCTGCAAATCCGGTCCTGACCGATTCCTGACGGTCCGTTGCCGCGATGGGTGACAACGTCGAACGCGCTCACCGGGCTGTGAACAGATCTTCTGCGACCGATCGGAACTCGTACCGCCACTGCCGGACGCCGCTCATAACGACGTTCCTGAAGGTGTGGGCGTGTTGGCGACCCTCCTCGTGCCATACCAGGCCACACCGTCGAAGCGCATAACGCGACTCTCTGCTTGCCAGGGCTCGGGTCGCCACCTGGGCGGGGCGGATGTTCTGAGTGATCGCTCCTACCCGGTTTTGCACACGCGCCGGCCTGGCGAGGCGGAAGCACATATGGTTCATCGTCATGCGCGTGTTGCTGACCGGTGTCTCCGGGACGGGAAAGTCATCGCTGGTCGGGGAGCTTCGAAGGCGCGGATACGCCGCCTTCGACGCCGACGATGACGAGCTCACCCAACCCTGCCCCGACGGGACGTGGGAATGGCGAGTGGATCTCGTTCGGGCCTTGTTCGACCAGCACGACGACAACCTGCTGTTCTTCGCAGGCTGCTCTGACGAGCAGGCTCAGTTCGAGTTCGACTTTAAGGTGGTTTTGAGCGCGCCAGTCGACGTGCTATTGGAGCGGCTAAGGACACGAAGCACTAACTCCTTCGGGAAGTCACAAGGCGAGCGGGACCGCGTGCTCGAGGACATCGCTTGGGTCGTTCCGCTTCTACGCGACGCCGCTGACCTCGTCGTTGAGACCACCACGACAGTGAGCAAGGTGGCGGACGTCATCGTCGACGCTGTCGCCGACCCTCGCCGACGCCCGTCTTCGTGAGCCAGAACAACTCATCTGAGCGGCCCGCAACCTGGGGGAGCAGAGATCCTGAGCCGCACCGATCGACGTTCGGGCTTCGCGGCGCGAGATCACCGAATATCATTCGTCCGTCGTAAGCCGATAGCGCTTATCCCTAAGTGATTCTGAGCGCCTCTCTGGCAGTGACCGACGGCCCTATGCCTTTGCAGTTCGCTGTATCAAACGGCACGCACCGGCCACATCACCGCCACCACGCACCGGAACTGCCTCGTTATGGCGCCGAGAAAGTCTTCAACGATCGGATACTCGGAGCGACGTCTGTAGCTCGGATTGGCCGCGACAATGGCGAGCGCCAAGCCAAGTGAGATCGGTACGGGTCAGGAAGAACTCGGAGGGAGACCACCGGGACGTGCCCACAGTGTTGGCCGGACTTTGGACGACAGCTCGGACCAGGCCGGCATGTACAGGCGCGGACGGGACGGCAGCAGCCGGAGGGTGACGTAGGCGCCGACCGCGCTGACCAGCACGGTCCACCAGATCACGGTGAACACCGGATCCGAAGCACCGAGGGATCGCGCCGGTGGCATATCGGCGAAGCACGCAAGCGCGGACAGGCCAAGCACGAGCCCCAGCGTCCAGCGCTCGGCGACCACGGCCAGCACAACCAAGCCCCACGTCTCGTACCAGGGCTCGACCACGGGTCCAAGGACCGCGAACAGCAACAGACCCCAACCGAGGGCCCCGACCTCCCCCTGGTGCTTGGAACCCAGGAGCAGCACGACCGACAGCGCGGCCGCCAGTCCGAGACCGACGCACCGTGAGATCTCGACGAGCCCTGCCGTGTGCCCTCCAATGCCCAGGGCGCTTGCCGCGTGGCCCATGGCCAGGCCGAGTGCCGTCACCGGATCGAGCCAAGAGACAATCCTGCCCGGGTCCGCCAGTCCGGCCAGCCAGTGCCACCCGAGGTTCGAGACAGCGGTGATCACCCCCATGAGCGCGACCACGATCGACAGCGCGCCTACGACACAGGGGACCCGTTGGCGCCAGTTCCCGTGTCGCCACCACCATCCGATGAAAACGGCGCCGATAAGCGCCGGCAGCTCGACTTGGGCAGCTAGGGCACACATCACCAAGCCGGCAAACACGTGGTGGCGGCGGGCGAGCGCACAACCGGCGACGAGCAGCCCCAACATCAGCGCCTCGATGTGGGCTCCGCCGACGAGCACCAGGAGCACGAGGGGATTGAGCGGACCGAGCGCGAAGGCCACAGTGGCGGGGCGCCCGATCGATCGGGCGAGCGAGGAAACGCCCCAGGCGATCAGTCCGAGGCCCACCAATGCGACGAGCCGGAAACCAGCGACGGCCATGGGAACGTCGTGGGACGACAAGGCCACGACAACTCCGGAGAACCAATCCCATACCGGACCGTAGGGGGCGATCACGTGGCTCCAGAGCGGATCGGCGAGGGCCAAGAACGGGCCGCCCCCAAGCGCACTCGGGGTGTGAACATAGGGGTTGAGGCCCCGATGCAACATCTCCCCCTGCGCCGCGTAGAGGTAAACGTCCCGACTGAACAGCGGCGGCATGAAAAGGACGGGGCCGACCCAGGCGACGAGGATCGCCACCAACCGCGGCATCGGGACCGGGGGCGAGCGGCGCACCAAGCGGACGAGTTCGAACCATGCGCCGAGCATCAGCACGATCCCGACGTAGACGAGCATGACCCCGAAGAAACCGGTGCCAGCCGTACGCGCCCCCCCGGTCGTGGCGAAGAACCAGGCGCCGGGCGCCCTCAACGAGAACGGCGAACCGGGCTGAGCGACTCCGAGCAGCACGGAGAGGCACCCCACGAACCCGACGATGCCGCACACCTCGAGCGGGATCGGTCGCAAGCCGGCTCCCCTCGCCTCGTGCCCGGGGTCAGCCGCGACTGGGTTCACCCTGCCTCTTCGGGTCGAGACGGTAGCCCGCCTTAAGGATTGACACACCTCAACGGTACTTTCCGGCCCTCGGATCTCGATGCTCGTGCCCGGCTGTCCAGTGCGCCGCCCGCCCCGCGGGTCGTCGTGAAGGGCCTGAAAGCGATCCGGACAGTAGCCGCGTACGGGAACGCAGAATGACAGTGAGCATCGACCCGGATGCCGCGCCCAAGTCGGTAGGCGTTCACAACACATACGCCCCGTTGCCACTCGGAGATCCACGCCGTCGGCCCTCCGACGCGAACCGCCACCACCGCTCCCGCCACGGCGGACCCCGTTTGACCGATCACGGCAGACCGAACGTCTCATCGGTGTGGTCACCAAACGGGGCCTGGCAGGATCAGCGGTCTCCAGATCGAGTTCCTGAAGGGCGCCTCGACGTCAAAGTGGCCCGGCCCTGCGCGTAGCCGTTCCGGGTACGCAATCTGCCGGAGTGATGGTCCCCGAGGCTGAAGGTGCCGTTCTGTGGTGTCATTTATCGGGAGTGGTTCTGAATCACCTGGACCCCGGTCAACATCGGCACCCTAAATCAAGTGATGCCGATCCCTCGGCGCCAAGGCCCACCCAGAGGTCGCGATCTGTTGGCTTGTTCAACTCGGTGGGACGATGGCGTACTCGTCGCCAATGCCACCAGCGATGGCGACGACTCCGTGGACGCCATGGACCTGGATCGGAACTGTATCGACAGAGGCCTGCGTGCCGTTGCCCATTTCTCCGTCCGCGGCGTCGCCCCAACCCCATACCGTTCCGTCCTTGAGCAAGGCGAACTCGGTGTCGTAACCGGCGGTTATGGCCACGGCGTTGGTAAGTCCGCGGACCTCGGCCGGAACGTCGTTGCTCGGACCGCCGCGCTCACTCGGAACCGCCCCCCAGTGCCAGACGCTCCCGTCTTTGCGAAGGGCAATGTAGCTGTCGTCGCCGTTGAACGCGGCGATGGCCACGACGCCGGAGAGGGCGTGAACCTGAAACGGGACGTCACTCTCCGAGACGTTGGTTCCGTTACCCAGCTGACCGGACTCCCCGGCTCCCCAGGCCCAGACCGTCCCGTTCTTCTCCAGGGCACAGGCACCCGAGAAACCCCCTGCCACCGCCACAACGTCGGAGACGTCCTTGACTTGCACAGGAACGTCGCTCTCCGTGACGTTGGTACCGTTGCCCAGGACGCCGCCTGAACCGGCTCCCCATGCCCAGAGCCTCCCGCTCTTTTCCACGGCGTAGCCGCCGAGGTAGCCGCCGACGACCGCTACCACGCCCGAAAGTCCCTTCACTCGTACGGGGACGTTACTCTCCGAGACGTTGGTGCCGTTCCCCAGCTGACCGTCTGCACCGACTCCCCAGGCCCAGACTGTCCCGTCCTTCTCCAGCGCATAGCCGTTCGAGTAACCACCGGCCACCTCCACCACGTCGGAGAGACCGTGGATCCGCGCAAGGACGTTTGTCTGCGAAACGTTGGTGCCGGTGCCCAGCTCGCCATTCCCACCGACGCCCCAGGCCCATACCGTCCCGTCCTCGCGTAGCGCGTAACCCGTGTCCTGGCCGTTGCCGTCGCCTCCGCCAACGCCGACCTCCACGACATCGGAAAGGTCGTGCACCGGGTTCGCCAACAAGGAGCTGTTGAACAAGTTCCCGTCACCCCATGTCCACACAGTGCCCGGAGTCTTGTTGGGAACGCCGATTGAAGGAGTGCTCGCGTCAGCTCCTAACGCAGGCATCACGAGACCGAGGATTACGAGCGCGCCCAGCGCCATCGCAGCTGGCCTCCGATTGGCGAAGGTGATGGCACCCGGTGTCGGTAGGTGCTTGGTGCGGGCGGGCACCTGTCGGAGCGTGGGCGGTACCACGACGCTGGCAAGGGCTGCGATGGAACGTCTCATTTGATGACTTCTTTCCGGTTTCCTTATCGGACTTGGTGGGGTAGTGACGCCTCGTTGGCGGAATGTTTTGGGGCCGCGCAGCCAGCTTGCACAAGCCCACTTCCCGAAACCTTCCCGCGAGGGCAGACAGCAGCGCTGGAGCAATGGCACAGACAACGCCGCTCCGAACGAACAGGCGAGTCGTCACGTGAAGCCGCACCTAACGAGGGCTCCGAGTGCGCACAAGATCGCCGTTCCTGAAGAGGCGCTCCACGATGAGTGGGCTCGGACTGTGATGTGCGCCCGCGACCCGGCAATCGGGGCGAGTCGCGAACTTCACGTCGGGCTCCGGTGGGCGACGCGCGCTGAGTAGCAGCTGCGCGGTCAAGAATTGGAGCGCAACCGTCAATCGGCAACGAACTCGCTGTGGATCATTCCCTCTGGGCGGCCCCGCCCAGGATCTCGATGTCCAAGGCGGCCACCACGGCGGGATCGGTGACGATCTCGATCTCTGCGATGG
>JBKQHU010000075.1:0-28611 GCA_052148655.1 Acidimicrobiales bacterium | reverse complement strand
CTCGCGGCGCGCTGTTGCCGCGAGGCCCCGTCGCGTCCGTCGCCCGTGTCGCGACCCGGCCGCGAGCCGGAGCACCCGGAGTCCGGCTCTAGAGATCGTCGAGGCGTTTGAAGGCTTCGGCCGCCGTGAGGCCGCCTTTGCGCCCGTTTTCGGCGAGCCGTTCGGTCACGCGGCGCTTGAACTCCACCACCTCGGGGTGCTCGCCGTCATCCAGGGCGTTCGGTTCGGCTATGCCCATGGTCGAGCGCAACTGGCTGCGGTGCTCCAGGAGCGCCGCGAGCTTCACATCGACGAATTGCGCGACATCCTCGAGATGGTCAGGCTCATCCGCTTCGAACAGCAGGAGGGTTTTCGGGCGGTGCGGAGGGGCGTCGAGCTCCGGGAAGAAAAGGGGGTCACGGGCTGCGACGATCCCGTCGGTGACGAGAAAGCCGGCGTTGCGGTGGTCAGGGTGCAGGCGGTACCGCTTCCACGGGTCATGGCCGAGCATCACCTCGGGGCGGATCTTGCGGATCCAAGCCGCGACCTCGAAACGCTGGCGGAGCCCCGATTCGAGCTCACCGTCGGGCCAGCCGAGGAAGACAACCTCGCCCCTGCCTCCGAGGGCTATCGACGCCGCCCGCTGTTCGGCGCGACGCGTCACGACGAGCTCGGCCGGGTCGTGGGCCGGGTCCCAGGTCCCTTTGGACCCGTCCGTGCACACGAGGTGGAAGATCTCGCAACCGTTCGCCGCCCACTTGGCGAGCGTTGCGCCGCAACCGAACTCGATGTCGTCGGGATGGGCGCCGACCGCGAGGGCACGTTTTGGGACCGGCAGGTTCGATTCCATGGGCTTTACGTTGCCACGTTGAGGAGCGCCAAGTCCTCTGGCAGGTCGATGTCGAGCGCCAGGCGGCGGTCGTAGACGACCTGGCAAGGCAGCCCGAGCCGGGCCGCTTCTGTGCGATGACGCTCGAAGCTCCCGGGCCCATAAGCAAAGCAGAAGCCGGCGGCGGTGGGCACGACCGCGACGTTGGTCCCATCGCGCCGGCGGTCGGGCACGAGCGTCACGTGTCCCGCGGCCCCGAGTGTCGCCAGTCCCGCGGCGAAGGGAAGATCGGCGTGGGCGACGCACGCGAGCTCGACGCCCTCGGCGCCGAGCTGGTCGACTCCTGCCATGACGGCTGCTGACAGGCCGAGGCCCGGCGTCCAAGCGACGCGGGCACCGTGCTCTCTCGCCCATTTCGCGACATCCTCGTCATCGCACACCACGAGGACGGGAAGAGGAGCGGCAGCAGAGATCACCCTCGAGGCCAGATCGCGGGCGAGCGCCTCGCGGGCGGGTCCGTCCAGCACTGTCGCCAGTCGCAGCTTGGCAGCGCGAAACGACTTCACGGGGACGAGCACGGCTTGTGCCCGGGGGAGTCTAAGTCCCGTCGGACAACCTCACCGTTGCGATCCGGTACGGTCCGAGTTCAAAGGACCCTTCGAAACCGGCGGTGTAGCGGCCGCGCAGATCGACGAGCTGGCCGAGATGAGACCCCGAGCTCCCGTCGCCTTCGGCCGACGCAGTGCCCCTTTCGACCACGACACGCGTCGCTTCGGCGCCGGGGTTGAAGACCCGGACCTCGAGCGCGCCGCCGGCGACCCGCCGCAGAGAGCTCACCTCGGCCCCGGTGACCGAGAGCATCGAGGCTTCGAGCGGGAGACGACCCCCGCCAAGGCTGGCGACGACCGGCAGGTCAGAAAAGGCGTTGTCGGCGAGTGCGTAGAGGTCCTCGACGCCCGTGGCCACTGCGTAGCGCATCGTGCGGGGTCCCTGAAGCTGTGGGCCTTCGAGACGGTCGACCGGTCCGGCAGGGAGCGGGCGGTTGGCCATGGTGAGGCGGGACAGCATCCCCGTCGACCTGAGCAAGGTCAACGCCAGGCCGTGCGCCGCCGTGGCGCCCTCCCCGGCGGTGTCATCGAGGTCGACGAGCTCGTACTCGCAGAGCCCTTCATGGCAGACGGTGAGCCCGCCGGCGCTCACGAAACGCCGTGAGGGGTAGGTCGCCAGCGCCTGCTCGCTCGGGCCGCCCTCGTGGAACAGACCACGTTCCACCACGGCGAAGGCGCACTCGGCCCGCGAGCGGTCGGCCGGCTCGGGCAGCGGGAACCAGGCCCGGAGCCTGTGGTCCCGGCAGACGTTGTCGAAGCTGGTCGTCACCCGGACCATCGCTTCGCCGGCGCGGACGTCGACGAGGGAGCTGACGACGACTTCCTGTTCGCCCGTCCGGGCGCGCCGGCCTTCGTCGATCCTCTCGGGCCAGCGGTACATCCGTTCAACCACGGCGAGAGCCCGGACGGGCCCGGATTCGATCAGCGACAAGGTCGTCCACACCGGTGCGTCGACAACGAGATCGTGCTCGGGTGGCGAGTAGTTGTAGGTGTCGCCGAAATCGCCGGACTCGACGAGGCGGTTGAAGCCTGGCACGCCGTTGACCTCGAAGGTGCCGTCGGACGGCGAGAGGGTCACGGCAACGAGCGAGTTGGCGAGCACGAGCCGGCCGTCGGCTTCTTCGGTGGCGGCGACCGGGTCGCGCAAAGCCGTGGGCCGCCAGGCCTTCCAGCCGAAGCTCGCGATGTCCTCCACCCGCGCCAGCACGCGACGCGAGGATGCCTGGTCGAGCTTAACTCTGACCTGTGCGTCGGGCCGGAGCGAGAACCGGGCGAGCAGGTCGTTCTTGATCTGTTCGACCTGCACGTCATTGGCGCGCTCCGGACGGACGCGCACGACGACGTCGATGCCTGTGTCGTCCTCCCCGACCTCGACGCCCGCCAGGAAGGCGCCCTCGCCGAGCTGGTCCTGGCCGCCGAACTGGGACAGGACACCGCGCACCTCGGTGGTGGTCAGCACGAGGTCGGCTGCGAGGCCGAAGCGCTCGTCAAGGATCTGAGCGCCTTCGATCGGACCTTGCCCGCCGAGGACCAGCTCGACGACCCCCGAACGTGGCCGGGAGGAGGCGTTCACGGCTACGTGGCATGGTTCCGACAATGACGACGCCAGCCGGCGCAGCGCACGTTCGGTGACGCCCTCGGCGATCCGCGTCGCCTCGGCGTAACGGTGTAGCACGGCGGCGTCGACCTCGTCGTGCGAGCAGGCGCAGATCGAGTCGTGAGCCGAGTTCCGCACGAGCTCACGCCACGCGATCCGAAGCATTGCCTCCGGGTAGCTCTTCGGCGGCATGAGCAGGGCTGCCAGCGGTTCGGCGAGATGTTCCAAAGCTCGTTCGGCCCGGGCGGCAGCCTGTTTGACGTCGACGCGGTTCGACGCGACTCCCATAAGTACGTTCGTCCGGGCACTGGAGCGCAGCTCGCCCTGCCAGCTCGGCAAGCCGGAGCGGGGAGCTTGTGCGAGGGCCTCGGGCAGTGAGGAGATCCTGATGTCGAAACGGTCCTGGATCGCGTTGGCCTCCGCCACGACGCGCCCCAGCCACGCCTCAGGCTCTTGATGGTCACCTCCGTTGGGGTACAGCACCGCCGTGTCCGGCCCGAGAAAAAAGCCCGAGTTGTCCTCCTCGAAGGCTTCGAGACGCCGTACGAGAGCCTTTGCGTCGTTGCCCAGCGAGGCACCCGTCGAGTAGCCGTCGGGGAGGTAGGCGGTCCTCACCGTCGAGCCGTCGGGCGAAGACCACCAGAACACGGTCTTGTCGACGGCCGATGGCACGCCCCGCCACACCACCGCATCGAAGAAGCCGGCCCCGCAGAGCAACTGGGGCATCTGGGCGACATGGCCGAACATGTCGGGGAGGTAGCCGACCTCCATGGCCCCCCCGAAAGCGGCCGCCCGTTCGAGCCCGAGCTGCAGGTTGCGCACGATCGTCTCGCCGGAGACGAGGAACTCGTCCATCAGGACATACCAGGGGCCGAAGGAGATCCTTCCCGCGGCTGCGAGGCGGCGAAGGCGAGCCTCGTTCTCCGGCCGGGCTTCGAGGTAGTCGTCTACGGCCGCCATCTGACCGTCGAAGAGATAGCGCGCGTACGACGGGTCCGACTCCATGAGGTCGAGCAGCTTGTCCACGAGGTCGACGAGACGGAGCTGGAAGGTGCGGAACGGCGAGTACCACTCGCGGTCCCAGTGTGTGTGGGGGACGATATCGACCCTGCGGCGGGCGGCGCCGGGGCGTCCGGCCTCGGGCGTGGGCCTGCGATCATCGGTCGAGTCGGCCATGTCGTGCAGGCTACGCCTCGGAAACCTTGCCGCAGGGGCCGGTGTCGTAGCCGGAGATCGCCGCCAGCTGGGCGGGGAGCTCGGCACCCGCCAACACGTCCAGGAGGGCGTGGATCTCCTGGGTGCCCAGCAAAGAGCGCGGGATGTGGAGCTCGCAGACCTCCTCCTGCCAGGGCAGGAAACCCAGCCCGTAGGCCAGTGCAGCCGGTTCGCTGGCGACTCCCATCTCTCCCAGACCGGCCGCGATCGAGGAGGCGACGAGGAGGTGCCCGCTACAGGCGGTGTCATAGCCGGGGACTGCTGTCGGATCTGCCCTGAGCTCACCGAGGGCGTCGTCGAGCAGCCTGCGCGCTTCGGAGCCCGGCTCGCGGTTTACGAGACGGAGACCGGCCTTCAGCGCGTCCGCGAGCGAACGCACCGAGCCAGCGTGCGCTCTGGAGACGACGAGACCTTCGCGCCAGCCCGCGAATCCGACGACCTCGTGATCAAAAGGGCGCGCCAGGCCTTGCGCGGCGCGTCGGTGAACGGCCGCTGCGTGCACCGTGCCCGCCTCGAGCAGCCGGCGCCCGGCGGTGTTGTTGCACGCCCACCAGATGAGGCTTGCCGGAGGGCGGTGCCGTTCGAGCGGCCCGGCCAGAAGAGCGAGGGCGGGGTCACATCCCGCGATCGCGACGCTCGGGCGCAAAGTGGCGATCGGCTGGGTGGCGATCAACGAACCGGCGACCTCGGTCCGCGTGATCGTCGCCAGGGCGAGGGCGGGCCGGAAGCCCGGGACGAAGCCCGAGTCGCCGACCAGTGGATACGCGACCGGAGCACCGTCGATCTCCGACAAGAGCAGGCGCGCCGGTGCATTCGCATGAGCGGCGAGGCGGGCATCGAGGGTTGGCAGCTCGGGAGTCGCCCCGAAGAGATCCTCGACGCTCGTGCCGAGCGCCGACGCGAGTGCCAGCGCGACCTCGAGCGACGGCGACCAGCGGCCTGATTCGATCCCCGAGATCGACTGGCGCGTGACTCCTGCCATGTCGGCGAGCGCGCCCTGGGACAGCCCGCGCGCGAGACGTGCGAGCCGGAAACGGTCATCGATCCTGTGGCTGGCGGTAGTCATCAGCCCATATTCGTATCAGCCAGGACAACCGGTGGGTGAAGTGCGGTGAACGTGCACTCGGCGCCGCCTGGCGGTGGCTGGTCGACCCGAATGGCGAATTGCCCTCCGGAGCGCTCCCGAACGGTGCATTCGTAACGTGGCCCGAACGGGCGCGTCGCAAGCACGGTCCCTTCGAGCACGAGGCCGCGTTCTGGTAGGGCTCCGAGCACCACCCGGTCCGGGTGGATCGCGAACGACGTGTCCGGGGCCGTGCCGGTTGGGAGGAAGCCGCTGTAGCCGACCAGCTCGGCCACGCGGCGGGTGAGGGGGGAGAGCACCACTTCGTGCGCTCCCCCCAGTTGCAGGAGCCTTCCCTCGTCGATGATCGCGAGCTGATCGCTGAACGCCTGCGCCTCGGCGAGGTCGTGGGTCACGAGGATCCCGGCCGCGTCGTGCTCGAGAGAGGTCTCGATCGTGAGCAGGCGCAGCGCCTCGCGCGCCGCGACGTCTACGGCCGACAGGGGCTCGTCCAACAGCAGCACACGGAACGGGCTCGCCAGAGCCCTTCCCAATGCCACGCGTTGGCGTTGGCCACCGGACAAAGCGGCGCCGCGCGCTCGTGCGAGGCTGGCCAGCCCGAGGTGTTCCAGGAGCTCGGCGATACGGCTTCGGGCGGCGGGGGAGCGCCGGATCCCATAGGCCACGTTCTGCTCGACTGTGAGGTGGGGGAACAGGGTGGTGGGCTGGCGCACCAGGGCGACTTGCCTGTGGCGGGCCTCGAGTGCCGCCTCGCCCTTGAGCTTGCCGGCGACGAGCCTGCCGTCGACGAGCACCTTGCCGCTGCTCAGGCGGACGAAACCTGCGATCGATTCGAGGATCGTCGTCTTCCCCGCGCCGGACGTGCCGAAGATGGCGAGGCGCTCGCCGGCATCGAGGGTGAACCCGGCCTTCACCGTCACCTGCCGACGTTCCACCTCGAGGTCGACCTCGAGGAGTCGTGGGGGTGCGGCGCTCACGGCGCCTCAGCCCCTGCCACCCGCGAGCGCGTGCGCGCGCTCCAAAGGTAGGCGAGGACCGGGAGGGGGAGTGCCGCGACCACGAGCAGCAGTGCGAAGGGCAGCGCGCCGGGGAGGCTGAACTCCTGGAAGGCGATGAAGATCTGGTTCGGGAGCCCGCGGGGATAGTAGGCGATGATGACCACGGCCCCGAAGGCACCCATGGCACGCGCCCAGGCGGTCGCAAGGCCGGTCGCCAGCCCGGGAGCCGCCAAGGGGAGGGTGATGCGGCGGAAGGCTTGCAGGGGGCGGTCACCGAGCAATGTGGCGTCCTGTTCGATACGGGGGTCGACCGACGCGAAGGCGGCGTGGGCACCGAGCACATAGAAGGGTGCCGCCTCGTAGAACTCGGCGACGATGAGCGCGAAGAACGTGTTCACGCCCGTGAGGTGGATGTCGGCGAGGAGGTTCCCGAGCGTTCCCTCAGGGCCTATGAGGAAGATGAGCAAGAGCCCGATAACGAGCGGCGGCATCATGAGGGGGAGGAGGATGCCGAGCTCGACGATGCGCGCCAGTGGCAGGCGCCCCCGGGCGAGCAGGTAGGCGAGCGGCGTACCGAGCAGCACCATGGCGCCGAGGGCGATGGCACTCGCCCCGAGCGAGGTCCACAGTGGGTCGAGGGCTCCGGGCGGCCCGAGGGCCGCCCGGATGGAGTGGAACGAGAGGTGCTGGATCAGCACCGCGAAGGGCCCGAGCAGCGCCAGCCAGATGACGAGCGCCCCGAGAAGCGCCAGTGCCGTCGAGGAACGGGCGACCAGGCGCCCTGCGACAGGGAACCCCGGCACCACCCCGGAGGCGGCCAGATTGCCTGCCGGGGCGGTGGTGCTCATCAGGACGAGGTTGTACCACCCGAGGCGGTGAACGCGCTCAGCACATTCGCAGGCAACGTTGTCGCCGCGGTGTCCGCGGGTGTGGCACTGATGTAGACCTCCGGAGTGAGCGGGTAGCCGCCCAACTTGAGCTGGGCGCGACCAGCCCCGGAGACGATCCAGGCGACAAAGGCGTCGTCGGCGGCCTGGTCGGCTGGCGATGCAGCGCTCTTGGCGTTGGCTGGCAGCACGAGGGTGATGTTCAGCGTGATGAGGTCGCCCTGGTCGACGGTCCCTCCCGTGAGTGTGATGCTGACCTTGCCGTAGTTGGCGCTGTCAGCCGGGACGGCGAAGTTCAGGCTCTGGGGCAGGGTGATGTAGTGGAGGTGGTACTGGATCGCCTGGGTCAGGTAGGCGCTCGTGGCGTCGAACTCGCCGGCCTGGAGGTCGGTGATGAGCGAGTCCTCGTCCACCATCTGTGCCGGCAACCCGAACGGGGTTGACTTGGACTCGCCGAGCACCGTGGTGGCGGGGTCGAACGACAGGTGGAGCGTGGACTGGGCGAGCTCCATCATCAAGATGAAGTAGACGCCTTGCGGGTCTGCGTTCGGGTCGGTGCGTCCCACGCGGATGCCAGGAGAGCTCAGCAGTGTGAACAGCGAGGCGATGGAGGCTTTGTGAGCTGCGATGGCGTCGAACTCCGGCGCGAACTTGCTGTGGGGGTCATAGGCGACCACGAGCGGATCGGTCGCGAGCTGGATGACGAACTTCGACCTGTTCGGCCACAGACGCTTGATGTTCTTCTTGCCGACCGACATGAAGACCCCGGGGTTGATCTCGTTGGCGAGAATCTCCGAGGCGAGCGTGCCCGAGCCTGCCGCCCGGCCCTGGAAGCCGTCGCCGGTCGCGGCCTCGAACTTCGGGCCGAGGTCTGTGGCGGCCCACAACTCGAGAGAGCCGGCGTAGGCGACGCTGGCGGTTCCGTGCGTGGTCGATTTGGCCGAGTTGACGGTGGCGGTTGTAGCTGAGGCGGCCCCCGACGAGACAGCCAACCCCACGATGGCGAGGAGTGAGACTGCCGTAACGCTGAGGCGTGATCCAATGGCAGGGTTCATGAGGCGCAAGTATAACTGACCATATGCAAGTGTTGCTCGTCACGATCGGGTAACCCACCCCTGACCGGCCCCGGGAGGTACCTTCGTCTGTGTGAGCGGCGCGACCGGGTCGGGCAGGGAGCCGGCATGACCGCCGGACGTCCTCCGAACCTCAAGCTCGAGCGCGAAATGCTCGCGGAAGGCAACTGCTTTGTCGCCGGTTGCGACGAGGTGGGCCGGGGATCGCTCGGTGGCCCGGTCTCGGTTGGCATGGTCGTCGTGAACGCCGCCACCCGTCGGCCGCCCGCAGGTCTCAGAGACAGCAAGCTCCTTGCACCTCACGTGCGCGAGTCCCTCGTTTCGAGGATCGAGTCATGGTCGTGCTGCTGGGCGATCGGGCATGCGAGCGCCGCCGAGATAGACGAGATCGGGATCCTGCGGGCGCTAAGGCTGGCCGGCGAGCGAGCACTTGCCCTGCTCAAGGTCCGGCCGAACCTGGTGCTGCTCGACGGCAACTACGACTGGTTCACGCGCCCCGAGCGCTCGATGTCCTCGCCCACCGAGATCGAGCCTGAGCAGGTCACCTTGAAAGTAAAGGCAGATTTGACCTGCGCTTCGGTGGCTGCGGCGAGCGTGATCGCGAAAGTCGCCCGCGACCGGCACATGGTCGAGCTCGCCGATCGCTATCCCTGGTACGGGTGGCGGTCGAACAAGGGCTACGCCGCTCCCGAGCACCGCGCGGCACTGCTCGAGGTCGGGCCGTGCGAGGAACACCGGAAGTCCTGGCACCTCCTCCTCGCGGACGAGGGGGCACTGATCAAGGATGGCTAGCTCGCCGGCGCCTCCACCTGCGCAAGGACGGTGCGTGGGCACAAGACGAGCCGGGTGGCGGTCTTGTGTGGCAGGGTGGTTCCCGTCAGTAGCTTGAAGTCGAGTGAACAGGCTTGGAGGCTGAGCGATGTCAGATTCCGACCCATGGAAGGCAATCCTCGAGCGGATCAATGACGGGGCGTCGCTGATCGGGCTCGACCCTGACACGCTCTCGATGCTCTCCCTGCCCGAACGGGTCCTCGAAGTGGCCGTCCCGATCCGGCGGGACAACGGCGAGATCGAAGTGTTCCGAGGCTGGAGGGTGCACCACAGCAGTGCTCGCGGCCCCGGCAAGGGCGGGATCCGCTTCCACCAGTCCGTGAACGCCCACGAGATCATGGCACTGGCTGCCGACATGACGCTCAAGTGCGCCGTGGTCGACGTGCCCTTCGGTGGCGCCAAGGGAGGTGTCCAGGTCGACCCGACGACGCTGTCGGTGGTCGAGCTCGAGCACCTCACGCGCCGGTACGCGATGGGCATCGCCTCGATGATCGGCCCGGACCGTGACATCCCCGCGCCCGACGTCAACACCGACGCCAACGTGATGGCCTGGCTCATGGACACGATCTCGATGGTCAGCGGTGAGGCCATGACCGGTGTCGTGACCGGTAAGCCGCTCGCGATAGGCGGTAGCCGGGGTCACGTGGGGGCAACCTCTCAGGGCGTCCTTATCTGCACGCGGGCGGCCTTCCACGAGCTCGGCCTCTCGATGACAGGGGCACGAGCGGTGATCCAGGGTCATGGCAAGGTCGGTGGACCGCTTGTGTACATGCTGTCCTCGGCCGGCATGCGTGTCATAGCCGTGACTGACGCCGGAGGCGGTGTCTACAACCCGGCAGGTCTGGACGCAGCCCTGTTGGCCCGACACGTCGACCGGACGGGCAGCGTCGCCGGGTTCGAGCTCGCGGACCCACTCGAACCCGACCGCATCTGGGAGATCGAGTGCGAGCTCGCCATCCCGGCAGCCCTGGCGGGGGTCATAACGGCCGCGGTGGCCGAGAAGATGGGGGCGCGGCTGGTCGTCGAGGCGGCCAACGGGCCCACGTTGCCGGAGGCGGACCCAATCCTCGAACGGCGCGAGATCGTCGTCGTGCCCGACATCCTGGCGAACGCCGGCGGGGTGACCGCTTCGTACTTCGAGTGGGCCCAGAGCCGTCAAGGCTTCGCGTGGGAGGGCGACCTCGTCGCTGAGCGCCTCCGCCGCGTGATGTCCACGGCGTTCGATGGGGTGTGGCGCAGGTCGCAGGAGCTTAAGGTGACGCCGCGGCGCGGTGCAGTGGCGGTGGCGCTCGAAAGAGTGGGTGAGGCAATCGAGGTGAGAGGTCTGTTCCCGTAGGTTCTTCGGGGGACAGGCGCCTGCGACACGATTACGGACAACTCGACACTGGCGAGGCCCCAATAGGGCCGTGGTCGCCAGGGTCCCTGTTTGTTGCCTTCGACGGCCGTTCTGATCCTCTCAGGCGGCCAGATTGGAAACCATGGACCACTCCCATCCGGCGCCGGAAGGTTCGCGGGCCGGTCCGCTACCTGAGCTGCCTGAACCCGTCGCGGTCCCTGACACGGTGGCGGAGGCGGCCGGGGCGGCAACTCGCGGGGCCGGGCTGGCGACGATGTTGCGGATCGACGTTGCACCGCTGCGGCGCTCGCGGGAGTTCCGGCTGCTCTTCATCGGCCAGGGCGTGTCCTTTTTCGGGACCATGGTGACCTATGTCGCGCTGCCTTACCAGGCTTACCGGATAAGCCACTCGTCGCTCATTGTGGGCCTGCTCAGTCTCGCTGAGCTCGTCCCGCTGGTGATCACGGCATTCGTAGGTGGAGCGCTCGCGGACGTGGTGGACAGGCGACGGATAGTCCGCCTGACGGAGACCGCGATGTGCCTCGTGACCGGCGCCCTCGTCGCGAATTCGCTCTTGGCACGTCCGCAATTGTGGGTGCTGTTCGCGGTCGCATTTGCCGCGGCGGGCATCGATGGGCTGCAGCGGCCGTCGCTCGACGCAATGGTGCCGCGGCTCGTCGCGCCCGAGGAGCTTCCGGCGGCCGCCGCCCTCTCGTCGCTCAAGGGAACTCTCGGCATGGTCGCCGGGCCGCCGGTGGCCGGGGTCCTCATCGTCGCTGTCGGATTGCCGTTCACCTACGGGGTCGACGTAGCGACCTTCGTTGCGTCGCTAGTGGCTCTTGCCCTGATGCGCGCGGTACCACCGCCGCCTGAGTCCGAAGGGCTTTCGCTTAGGGCGGTCGCCGACGGGCTGCGCTATGCAAGAAGCCGCCAAGACCTGATCGGTTCGTATCTCATCGACATGAATGCCATGTTCTTCGGGATCCCGACCGCATTGTTCCCACAGGTTGCTAGTCACCTCGGGGGCGCAGCCGTGCTGGGAGTCTTGTACGCGGCGCCCTCAGCGGGTTCGTTGCTGGTGACACTCACGAGCGGATGGGCGCGTCGCGTTCGGCGAAACGGCCGCATGGTCGCCCTCTCTGCCGGAGTTTGGGGTCTCGGGATCATCGGCTTCGGGTTTGCGAGGACGCTGCCCTGGGCGATCGCCGGGCTTGTCATAGCAGGGGGAGCCGACATGGTCAGTGGGCTTTGTCGGACGACTATGTGGAATCAATCGATCCCCGACGCGCTGCGCGGGCGCCTCGCGGGCATCGAGATGCTCAGCTACTCATCCGGTCCGGCGCTCGGCAACGTCGAGGCCGGGCTTGTCGAGTCCTTCGCAGGTTTGCGCGCCTCCATCGTCTCGGGGGGCGTGCTGTGCGTTGTCGGGACGGTCGCGCTCGCGGCCGTGCTGCCGCGGTTTTGGAACTACGACGCCGCCGAGGGAGAGCGTTTGAGGGCGTGAACGGGGATTGACCCAGATTGCCTCCGGCTTGTCGTCATACTTGTACGTGGGTGTCGGTTTGGACGGTTCCGTGAGCCTGTGCCCGCGGAGCGGTTCCCATAGCCAGGAGGCTCATGCGCCCTTCGGGATCAGCAGCTGTCAGGCGAGTCTTGGTGATCGTCTGCCTGATCGGCCTTGTCGCCGGCTGTTCTCGGACAACGACCACGACCACGACCACGACTGCGCCGACCACGACGTCGACATCGACGACCGTTGCACCTACGACCTCGACGACGAGCACCTCTTCGACGACCACGACGACCTCCAGCCAGCCAGGCCCAACTCCATGTGTCGCCAGTCAACTGAAGGTAGTGGCGATGGAAGGAACCGGCGCGGCAGGTTCCATCTTCAGCCCCGTCAACGTGTTGAACACCTCAACAACGGCTTGCACGCTCGCGGGCAGACCGGGCATCACGCTTGTCGGAGCCGTGCAAGGTGCTCAGTCAGCCTCGCTCCGGACAACGATCCTCACAACGGGTCAGGGGTCGGTCTTCGGTATCGCTCCAACGACGCTGACACTTTCTCCTGGCGGTGTCGCGGACGTGGGCTTCATGGTGGAGTCGAGTGACGTTCCCTCCAATGGAGAGCAGACCTGCCCGGTTGTCAGCTCGATGGAAGTGACCTTGCCTGAAGTGACGACCAATTTCACGGTTGCTGAGACGTTCACCGCTTGTGGAGGACCCACGATCTCGGTATCGGCGCTAGTCCCGGAGAGTGATCTGCGGGCGAGCTGACGCTTTGCTGGTCCAGCCTCAATCGTTCCATCGACGTGGGAGGATGGTGTTGACGAGAGGGCTTTCCCCGCCACGGGTACAGTCCGCTCGCCGTAGAGGCGAAGGGCGCTTAGCTCAGGTGGTTAGAGCAGCTCGCTTACAACGAGCAGGTCGGCGGTTCAAGTCCGTCAGCGCCCACAAAGTGCCATCTACCTGGATGTATAGCGAAGTCCAGATGGATTAGCACAGCGCACAGCGCACCTAAACCTGCTAATAGCGCTAGGGTGAAGTGTGGCACGGCCCGAATGTCGGAGTCGGTAGCCGCTAGGGGACCGAGTGGCAACAAAGCTCGCTGATGCAGAAGGTGGCGAGGTCGACGAGTATCTCGAAAGCTGGGGCCGGCGGCTTCGAGCGCGCAACCGCTCGGAGAAGACAATCCGTGGCTATGGCGAGACAGTTCAACTGTTTCTTCAGTTCCTGCACTGTCACGACATGCCGACTGCTGTCGGTGAGGTCAAGCGCGAGCACGTTGAAGCCTTCATCGCCGACCAGTTGGCTCGATGGAAGCCGACAACCGCACTCACGCGCCACCAGGCGCTGCGGCAGTTCTTCCTTTACCTGGTGGACGAAGGGGAGTTGACCGATTCGCCGATGGCCCGCATGAAGCCCCCGAGCATCCCCGACGTGCCCGTGCCGATCGTGACCGATAATGACCTCAGGAGACTGCTCAAGGCTTGTGAAGGTACAGACTTCGAGAGCCGACGCGACATGGCGATTCTGCGTCTGTTCATCGACACGGGGTGTCGCCTCGCCGAGATAACGGACCTCGCGGTGGAGGATGTCATCTTGGAGGCCGAAGTCATCAACGTCGTCGGCAAGGGAAAGCGTCCGCGGTCGGCACCGTACGGACCGAAGACCAGTTCCGCTCTTGACCGATATCTCCGTCTGCGAAAGCGCCATCCTCAGTCGCATTGCCCAGCCCTGTGGCTCGGTCCGAAAGGTGGCCTAACCACCAGCGGCGTCGCGCAGATACTCAGGCGGCGCTGCGCGACGGCGGGTATCGCTCAGCTGCATCCTCATCAGTTCCGACACACTGCCGCCCATGCGTGGCTCGCCTCTGGCGGAGGCGAGACCGACGCAATGAGACTTTTCGGATGGAAGAGTCGCGTCATGTTGAACAGGTACGGTGCTTCCAACGCTGACGAGCGCGCCCGCGACAGCTACCGACGAATCCTCCCCGGTGACCGCATCTAGAACTCAACCGCTGTGCCCCGGAGCGTCTCTCGGTGTGCGTGTCGCGTTTGGCCGTATCTACCGTCGCGCCCCTGGCGAAAGACCCCAGCACCGGTTGCGTTCTCATGTTGTTCTCGACCTCGCCCGTGACGATGCCAAAGCCAGTCGAGTCATGTGCGCCTTTAGCGCTGCCTGGGCGCGCCTGGCACGCTCGGCAGGCGGCAGAGAGCCATCGGGGTCTACTTCACGCTCGAAACGGGTCAGGAACGCGGCACGGGCCGCTTGGGTCGTTTCTTTGGGGTCGCGCTTGGCGTGAAGGCTGTAGGCAGCCAAGCGGGAGCGAAGGGATCGTTGTGCCGGGGTCAACCCCCCTCGATCATGCACAGCAATCCCTCATTGCTGGTTGCGACACCGCCGGTTGCCTTCCGGCCGCGGGCTGCCCCGAGGACGCCGATTCGGGGAGTAGGGGAGACGTACCGGTGGACGCGCGACGGGCGGAACGGAGCCGAGCCATTGCGCAATGGTGCGCCGATCGACTCACAGCACCTCTCACAGCAACACTCACAGCAGTGCTCACAGACGAGATCGCGGGGCGATTTCTTCGGTCGGCAATCACGCAGGGGAGGGTCTGCGCGCACCGGCAACTCACAGCAACACTCACAGCAACACTCACAGGAACACTCACAGCCCCTGGTCAGAGCCCTGTGAGTAGAAGGACTAGGGTCGCGGAGCGACGCCCGGGGGCGGTGCCGCTCCCGTCGTCGTTGACGGCCAGGCGCACGCCACGGTCGCGTTGGGCGTGCTATGGGTGAAAGCCCATAATGATCTGAGGAGGCGACATGACTCGCAGCTACGAAGAGGCTTCGACGACCCGCCGTGCGCGCCTGCCGGCCGAAACTCAAGGTGACGGGGCGGTCTTCGAACAGACCTACCGGCTCGCGGTTCAGGTGATGGAGCGCCGGGAGCTCCTCGCCTCACTCAGATCGAGCTAGCCGAGAAGACCGGCATCGACCAGGGCGACATCAGCAGGATCGAGCGTGGTTCGATCTTCCCGAACGAGAAGACGCTCCTTCGTCTCGCCGACGCCCTCGGAGCGGAGTGGCGGTTGATCGACAAGGCGACGACCTGAATCCAGCACCGAGGCCGGTGTCGAGCGACGGAAAGTCCTCGTGAGTGACTATGCTCCGCGAACACGGCGCGATCGTGAGTGCTGCAAGGCTCGGACGTCCGCGCCGGACGCCGCGAAGCCCATGGCACCTTGTGCATCAGGCGTGTGATGCTCGGACGCCCCTTGATGTGACGCCGATGCAAGCCGTCAGCACAGGTCCTAGACGTGCCCCGAGGTCGATCCTGGCGCTTCACCTCCTTCACGGCTCGTGCCTCAGACGTGCCTCACGCGCGGGCTAACAGCAGACGCAGAGGAGACGGGGGTACCGGGGGTCGATCAAGACCAGCGAACCGAGCCGTCGATCCGCGCTCGCCACTTGTTACGGCGAGCCGGAATTCGGTGCGCCGATCTGTTTCGCAGGCGCCCCACGCGGGATATGTGACGTCCGGTGGTGATGTTCAGAATTCAGGAGGTATGTCAGTCGATCCAGTGTGTCCGTAGCCGAGATGCAATCGTTCGGAATCCGAATCGTCGAATTGGCGACGTGTAACTGCAGCGGTGCGGCGCGATTCTTCCACCGTCAAGATCACGAACTGGAGGCCGGCTGTGGCTGAATCAGAATCGAGCACTACAAAGGCACCGCATGTCTCGCGCGAGATGCGAGGCAGGATCATCTTTGTCGTCGTCACGCTATTGGTCGGGGCCGGCGTCGGCTATGCCGTTTCACGAACAGGCGGTAGCTCGGGCACCACGCTGAACGTGAGCGCGGCGCTGTCCAGCAACGAGGACCCGACGCCGACCGTGCCCTCTGCGTCCGCGAGCGTCGGCTACGACGGGCCCGCGATCTGCGCCCCGACGACGGACGCCGCTATCTCTGGAGGGTCGCCTCAGGCGCTCATGGCTTCGGCGCACGAGGTGGCCAGTGGGACGGTCGAGGGTATGGCCTGGAGTCTGTGGTCAGCCAACGGCCAGTCCGGGGCTGCCGGGCTCGAAGACGGTGGTCTAGTCCTCGATGGACACGAGTACGGTCTGTGTCCCGGGTATCCAAACCCCTCAGAGACCGAGATGATCGACACAGGTGGCGACGCGGTCATATACGGCGTCGTCAACTACCCAGGCCTCGCCACTGTCGACATCGGCACAGGCTCGCAAGGGTTCACCATGGAGTCGCCTTTGCCCTCCCCGCACGTGGCGGTGGTCAACGGCGTGTCCTTTTACATCGGCACGCTTCCGAGGTCCGCCTGCGACTACAGCTACCTCGTGATCGACACGACCTCGCCGAGCGCATCGGCCGAGCACAACATCGGCTTCGGAGAGAACGGCGCTGGCCAGGGGTACTCGATCACCAACAACCCCGGGAACACCGGCGCGTGCACCACCGGCAAGTTGGACCCACTCAGCTTCAGTCAAGGCCAGTGGGACATGCCACCGGGACAGTTCACCGGCAACTGAACCTCTGACCAACGGGACGGATCTGGTAGTTGGGCGAGCTTTGGACACACTGGTGAATGTGCGCGAGCGCCCGCGCGAACCATCATTTTGCGCGGCTAGTCCAGTCGGCGCCGGTTATCCGGGCAGCGCCGTAAGAAGCGTTCCGTAACTCAGCGTATGGCTCGAAGCCCTCCTCGAGCGCCGCCGACAGTGCTACTGACGCGATCAGTTCCTTAGCGGCGTCCCTGCCAGAATGGGTCGGCGTCGGGGCGCTCGATTCGCAACCTCTGCCCGGCGCACCGAGGTGTCAGGACATGGCAAAGCTCGCTCCGGTAGTTGCAGCGCTCACTTTCCTCGTGCCCATCGTAGGCACAGTGCACGCCAGTCCGCCTCCGCCGCCGACGCTGGACATCACGTCCCAGACCACGAGCTGGCTGCCGGCACCGTCTCAGGCGCCTAACTGGGGCCCAGGGCCGGACGAGCGCGGCCTGGTGTTCACCCAAGGCGGTACCGGGTTCCTGGCTTCGAGCTCGTCCCTCGTCCCGACGGGTGCAGGGTCGGTCGCCGAAGTGCAGCGCACGCGGGACCAGGGCGAGAGCTGGACGACCGTCTGGCGCCAGAGGAGAACCTCGCTCTCGTGGATCGGGGCCGTTGGTAGTGAGGTGATTGCCACCGGGATCTCACTAGTGGTGGGACAACCTTTCTTGATAGAGAGCAGCGATGGTGGTGCCACCTGGCAGACGGTTCAGGTCGTCCTCAGCCCGAGCCTGGTCTCCGGGGTGCAGAAGTCCTATGTGCAACAAGCGCTCTGGTCGCTGTGGGCTTATGACCAGTTTGACTTCGTCACGCCCAGCCTCGGCTTCGCCATACCGGATTCGATGACGGGCCAGGCGGGGTTCATGGCCCCTGGACCCCTTGCACTGCTCCGCACCACTGATGGCGGGAGGAAGTGGTCGCGGGTGGCTCTACCGGGCGGGGTGCCCACAGGCGGCTTGGCATTTGTGGGCAACGGCCGTGGCTTCGCGACTGGCTCTGGTTCCAAATGCTTTGGCGAGATCTGGCAGACGAGCGACTCCGGTCTCAACTGGTCAGCCGTACCGGGAACCTGCGTCGACGACTGGCTCGACGCTCTCTCGTTCCCAACACCGAGCCAGGGTTGCGCGGGCGGTGGTGACTGGGCGAAGTACACCAATAACGGCCGGCAGCGACTCAACCTGTTCCGCACGACCGACGGCGGCCAGCACTGGGCAAAGGTGTACCAAGCCTCAGGGCCGCCGGGCCCGGCGCTCGACTACAACCCCTTCGGCGAGGTGGACTTCGTCAGCTTGGAGAAGGGTTTTGCCCTCGACGGCGGCCAGACGGCAGGCGCCGGCGGCCCTATCGGCGGGCACCTGTGGGTCACAACCGATGGCGGTAGCCACTGGTCCGAGCAAGCGGTTGCAGGTCTCCGTCTCGTCGTGGACGGCAGTCGCGAGGTGTGGCTGCTGGACGGCGGACCGGCTGCTGGCGGCGACGTCCTCCTCCGCTCAGAGGACGGAGGCCGCACATGGTCGGAGGTGGGCAACCCGGCGCGAACGGCTGTGCTGAACGTCTTGGGCAGTGGGCGCGAGCTGTGGGTGAACACCGAGGCCGGTGAGTACATAAGCCATGACGGCGGGCACACCTGGTACCGGGCGCCTGCGGCGATGGGACGGGTACCACTGACCTCGAGTTACGGCTCTTCGTTGACCTTTGGCCCAGGAGGATTGGTGGTCATCCTCAATGGTGACGATGACTTCTGGTTGAGCGACGACGGAGGGCGGACGGGCAGGGCCGTCAAAGTGCTGGCCCTGGCAGAGATCGGCATAGTTGCCGTTGCCTTCGCCAACGCGCGCGACGGCTTGGTCGTCGGCTCGGGCCAGTGCGGCTCGGACGAGGTGCTCGCCACTTCGGACGGTGGAAGGTCGTGGCACAAGGTAGGCCAAACGGGCGTGCTGCCCATCTCGTTCGCTTTTGACGGACCGCTCGCTGTCGCCGCGGGGTGCCCGGGCAACGACATCTCGGCCAGCTACGACCAGGGGCGCACCTGGTACGACGTGTCCCTCGGCAGCGAGCTATCTACGTCAGTGGTGTCGGTCTCAGTGGCCGGCGACTCCGTTGCTGTCCTGTGTTACGTCATACCGAGCGGGCGCGAGTACATGCTGTTCAGCGCCAATGGTGGACGGCAGTGGGCCCAGTTGAGCTTCAGCGGCCCGGGCGCCAAGACGGTCCCAGGGACCCTGGTCCTCACGGGCCCGCGATCCGTATGGGCCTATGGCCCTCCCGGGATCCTGTGGCACACGACGAACGCGGGCCGCAGCTGGTCCGCCGTCCGTCTCCTCTTACCCTTGGTGCCCTGAACCCCGACCACGACCGGGCCTACACCCTGGTCCAGTTGTCGCGGACGCGCGTGGAAGGCCTGATGAGCGAGGTCGTTCCCGTCATGGCGGTACCCATGGTCATTGTCGTCGACGCGCGCATCATCTGGCGAACCGAAAGAGCGCCATTGCGCGACCCGATGTAGCCAGCTCGACGATGCAGTAGAAGGCCAAGCCAGGGAACGGGCTTGCGTCCGCGTAGATCGTCCCGCTCGGACGCTCGGCGACTCCATCACCGTCCCAGAACGTATAACTCAAATGACGAGGACCGTAATGGTCGCCGAAGGCCCTAGGGAGGGCTGAGAACCCGGGCATGGAGTTCAAAGTGTGCGGCACAGGCCGAAACTTCCGGCTACCGTCGGCGATCGTGTAGAGGCCTGACATACCAGCGACGACCACGCTGCCGTCAGGCCCCGGCGAGATGGCGGGTGCCTCGCCTCCTTCGCCTCGCATCCCGGGGAGTGTTGAGTGCGCGCTTAGAGTTGGCTATCGACAGTGAACGAGAATCCCCATCTGCTGATACCCCCGAGGGTGGACTGAAAGCAGTTGGAGCTGCAAGGTGGCTCTGGCGAACAGACCGGCTGTTCTTCCTAGCCATGCTGGCAGTGGCGTGAGTGCTCATCTGGGCTACTCGAAACTGGCACTCCTACCCGGAGAGGTACCTCGTGGTCGTCGGGTGGGGTTGGTCCGAGCGGTGACCCGTCCGAGTCAGTCCACGGGGAGTGCAGAAAGACCTAGAAGCAAACGTTGTTCCTCGATGACGAGGAGTCCCATATCTGGTGGAGCGCGCCTCCGGTTGAGCGCATGAGAATACGGTTCTGACATCCGGAGCGATTCATGATTGACGCGACGAAATAGATGTCTCCATCGGCACCCACTGCGGGGGTCCCGATGTCCGCGATCGGTTGGATGCGCAGGGCGCTCAGGAGTTCATGGTTCAGGAGGAGCGGGACAAGGCGGCTGCTAGTCACTCGGACGAGGTCGCCATCGTGGACGGCAATGACCTCCCCATCACCGACGGCTAGTCCACTTCCCCCGTAGTACGGGTAGCCGACGGATGAGCCGTCGCTTCGAACGACCAGAAGCTCCTGCGGATGTCCGTCAGCGGTGGCCCCACCACCGCTCGAACAGGAAAAAACCTGGAATCCCGGCCCCGCGACGCCACTCCCGCAATTGATCGACGCGACCGCGGGCACGGGGTTCGAAGTGTCCTTGACGAAGCGCCCGGACGAGGTCAAGAGCAGATTCGGACTGAATCCTTGGTCGTGGATGTTGCAAACGCTCGCATCCACCGCCAACGCACCGCCCAGCGTCAGTGAGAGGTTCGCGCCCTGGAACAGAGCGGATTCCGCCGATATTGATTGGACGGGTCCGGACGGGCAGCTCGGATGAAGCCCAGCAATGGTGCGGATCGTGCCCGCAGGCGTGATCTCCCGAATCACAGTGTTGAGCATTCCGCCGCTCGACGAGACCGGTGCTTGATAGCGACCGGTCTGGGTGAAGTACAGCGTCCCGCTGGGTGTAATCACGAGGCTGTCGGGATCATTTACTTCGGCGCGGTCGGAGCGACCACCGTCACCCGTCAACCCGGCCACGCCCGTCCCGGCGACGATCCGGAACTTTCCCGATGGCATCCATTCGAGAATTTCGTTGCGACCACGATCAGCGATGTAGAGGTCGCCGTCGTGCGAGACCGCCAACCCAATCGGCTGATCCGGCGTCACCTCGCCAGTCGAGGCAGAGACCGTCTTGGACGGTGACGACGCGCGGGTGTGGCGTGCTCGGGCGCTCGGTCGGCTGACGACTGCATAGCTGACGCCACTCACGACCATGGCGATGATCACAACGATGCCGATGAGCAACCGGCGTTTTCGCTGTCGCTGGCGCGCCTCTTTGATGAGCGCCTCGGCATCTGGGAGCTTCGTCTCTGCCTGGCGGGGTTCCTCGATGACGCTCATGACGACTCCTACGACACCTGCTCGATGATCTGCACCAGTTCGTCGGGGCGGTACCCTAGCTTTCGGGCGAGTTTGACCAGTTCCCGTGCCTTGGCCACAACGACGCTTCGTTGGGGAGCGGCACCGGTGACCGACACGCCACGACCGCGGGAGAACTCCAACAGACCCTCGTCGCGGAGGGTGTGCAGCGACCGGAACACCGTGTTCGAGTTGACTCCCAACACCGCTGCCAGGTCCCGTGCCGGAGGGAGCCGCTCGCCCGGCTTGGCCTCCCCGTCTGCGATGGCCCGGCGGATGGCGGCAGCGACCTGTTCGTGCAAGGGGGCCGGGCTGGTGGGTTCAATTTTGACCTTGGGTATGGTACTACTCACACTGTGACTATACGCCCCCCGAGGCTCGCGTCAACTAGCAGTCCGACATGCCCGTACCGCGACCCCCAAGCCACCGTAGCCGGTGCCATGATGCGCATGGTGCGCACGCTCGGCGTAGTCGTGATGCTGGCCGTGACGCTGTCGCTTGCCGCCTGTAGCGGTTCATCGACGCCGCCCGTTGATCATTCGCCCACCGGCCTCATCGCCTGGACATCGACACCGGCACCGCCGACGACATCGACCACTACGACCACGACGACTCTCGCCCCGGCTCCGCTGTGCGCCAAGGCCGATCTGCGCATCGGCCCGCCGTTTATTGGTGCTGCCACTGGCCACATAGGCGTATCGTTCAGACTCACCAACATCGGGAAGACCACGTGTCGTCTGCAGGGTTATCCTGTCCTGTGGGGGTTGACCCAGGCGGGCAAGTCGGTCCCGCTTTCTGTGCAACACGGCACATTCTTCATCGACGCCGTGCCCGGCAACCTGTCGCCGAAGGCGGCCGGGTACTTCGTCATCGGGTCAAGCAACTTTTGTCTCGGCGAACCGCCGGGGTCCGTGGGCGGCCTTTACCCTCTGCACTATCGCAAGCTCGTCATTTATCTGCCTGACGGCGCGTCCGTGGTCACGATGGCGAAGATCTTTGACTGCGGCCCCCTCGAGGTGAGCCAAGTCGGAGTGCAGCCACCGATACCAGGTCAACTCCCGGCGCCGCAGCCTGGGACCGTTTCCTTTTTGGATGTCCGAGTCGCGTACCCCGCTCACATAACCGGTGGCAGTGTGCTCGATTATGTGGTCTACCTTTCAAACCGCGGCTCGCGAGCGGTTGCCTTACGCCCATGTCCGGCCTACGCAGAGTCGTTAGGCATTCCGCCAAGGACTGCTGTCCGGCGCTTGTACGAGTTGAACTGCCGGGCGGTAGGCCAGATTGGTCCTCACCACTCGATCGGCTTCGAGATGGAGATACCGGTGCCGAAGGTGACCAAGTTGGTGAAGGCGAAATTCATCTGGTTGCTCGATACCAGCTACCAACAGGCTGGAGGCGGGTTGCTCGATGTGTATCCGTGACGGTCGCACCAGTACGGGAAAGAGATGACGACGATGCGGTCCCGCGTCCTCGTCGCGGTCCTCGTCGCGGCAACGCTTGCCGCCTGCACCGCCACGACGCTGCCCCCGTCTAGCACCTCAGCGCCAACGCGGACAACGGTTGCAACCGTTGCTCTGTCGCGTGTGCAGGCGTTCGTCACCTTGGCGCGTCGCGGCATCGGCATGCCGTTCCAGGCGACCTACACGCAACTCTGGGCGCCACCCCGCGTCGGAAACGGTCGCCCAAGACATTATGAGGTCTGGTCCGAACCGCAACCGCCGCGCCACCAGGAGAGGTTCGTCTATCAGGCGCCTTTCAAGAGCGGGACCCTTCGATTCATCGGCACCGGCAAGGTGTACTACGAGTGCCTTAAGAAGACCGCGGTGAACCGTTGGCGATGCGTCGGTCCGTTCACGCCGGGGGGCAACGGCCAGATTGCTCAGACTCAGAGCTTCAGCTTTCCCTTGTCGGCGTTTCTCTACGGGCAGGTAGAGCCAGGCGTTCCCGCGACAGCGTTGTCTCACGAGACGGTGATGGGACGGCGGGCCTGGTGCCTGACGGTAGGTCGCCTCCCACAGGGCGGCGAGAAGATCTGTCTCGCCAGGACGGGCCACGTGGTTCTCTGGGCGTCGCGAGGGTCTCATTACTTCCTATAGCTTCGATTGGCGGCACTGCGGCTATACCCCGCGAAGGCGCCGTTCGCACTACCTGTCACGCCTTCGCCCTGGACCCCGGGAGGAGCCTTTCCCAACCTGTGTGGCGGGCGCTTTTGCCCGTCACCGGACTTTTGATGCTTCGGGCAAGCAGACTCAGAGGGAGCACCTGTGGCACGAGCGCCGAGCCTTGATCAGTGTGACTGACCCGGGATGACGAGGCCCTGACGGACCGGCGCAGATCTAAGGTTCGGCGAGGGGTTGATCGACAAAGCAGGGCGACCACAACGAAATACCGTACGCAAGAAGGCGGCACCGATGTCGAGCGCAGCCAGCAATAAGAGAAAGAGGCCTCTTGTGCAACATCGGAAGGCCAACCGTCGACTGGTGCTCGTTCTGGTGGTGTCGTCGGTCATGTTGTGGGCAACCAACGCGGTGACGATGTCGCGGGCCTCCGCGGCGCCACAAGGAGCCACGACGACCGCAGGCTGGACTCCAGATGTCGGCCTTGCCCTTGTGCTGCACGGGCGACTTGAGATCCTGAGGAACGGGAGGGAGACCGTGGTCTCCTCCTCACCCGGCATCGCGGGGCTCTCCTGGTCGTCGGACGGCCAGTGGCTCGCCTTCGAACGTCCGTACAGGAATGCAAGCTCAGTCTGGGTTGTGCGTGTGAACGGGTCCGGCCTTCGAGAGCTTGCGTCAGGTGCGATCGTTTGTTACCGGTGGTCGACGACCGGAGACATTCTCGCCTTCGCCACCTCGAGCGGAGGCACGCACAGCGTGCGGGCGATCTCGTTTCCGTCCGGCAGGAGCCTCCTCGAACAGTTCGGAGATGGCGAAGTTGGACCTATCGTGGCATCGGGAAATGAGCTCGCCTTCGGGGAGAGTTACTTTTCGGCGGGCGTGGGCTTCACCCAAGGGTCGCTTCTCGTAGAACCGCTGAACGGAGCGAAGTCAAGGGTCGATGCCAGCTCGAAGAACTCGAGCTACGACCCACTCGCGTTCTCGCCAGACGGCAAGACGCTGCTCTATGCGATCGACCCGGTGAACTCAGCTTCTATCGCTGCCGACGGCCTGCAGGTTCGCGCTCGGACAAACATGACCGAGCGCGCGCTCGGCATCGCGCTCGTAGATCCAGGGTCATGGTCGTGGTCCCCGGACAGCGCGGATCTTGCGATCACCCTCGGCAGCTCACGCCCTGTTTGGGCGACCGACAAGCATGTGCACGTTTGTGACGTGCTCATCGGCCACTGCCGTGAGCAGCGGTCACCAGCCGGCACGATCTCCTTCAGCCCCTCGTACGGCTCTGCTGGTCGATTTGCTTACGTGACCGCAACGGGCCTCGGCGGTCCGAGCGGATTTGGCAAGGGAGCACCCACTGGAACTGCGGTCGGCCCTTGGGAGTCCACCTTTCGCGTGTGGGCATCAGCCGGCGTGTCATCGCCCAAGGAACTCACCTCACTCGGCGCCGCGGATGACCCGCAGTGGGTTGACGGTGGTCCCGGGCTTCTGGTCGAGCGCTTCGGGGGACTCTGTTACCTGAGGTCGACTTCCTCCGCTCCGACATGTTTCACCCCGAGGTTCCTGGCGCTCGGTTTCGGCAACTACGGTCAGTTCGACTGGAGCACCAGCTTCGCGCTCGCGCCTCGCTAGAGCGGCGCAGCGTCCGGACAGAGAAGGGTGATCCACGCGCACCCCTGGCGTGGATGTGGGATCCAGATGACTCGCTGCGCCGTGTGACATGCACTGGGGTGCACAATCCCTTCGTTCCGCACTGTTCGCCTCGTCCTGCTGCTACGTCGTTGCCGGTGCAGAGCTGACACTCTGTGCTCAAAACGGGTTCAGGTGCCGGACTCCTTGCTAGAGGTTCGCGGTCGCCGGATGTAGTTGACCAGCATGGCCACCCGATGACCTCCCACAGGTCACCCCCAGTAGGACGGCGACGGGAACGATGAACGGCCCGATACTGAGCATCCCGAGCAGCGCAGCACCGGCCACCAGCACGGTCACTGTCCACGCGAGCGGCCCCGCCCCAGACTTGGCCTTCCTGCGGCGGCGCCCCAAGGTGAGCGACACCACAACAGTGGCGAGGAGGGGCAGCCCAACAGGCGCCAACGCCTTGAGCCCGTTGACTTGTACCAGCGTGGCCGACGTGTGTGTGTAGGCCTGCGCCAAGTTGGCCGTCGGATGCCAGGCGGCACCGGGCTCAGAGGACGACGAGACCGACGTGGAGCTGTAAGCCGGTGCGACGATCGCGGCGACGATAAGGCCGACGCTCCACAGCGCTGCCGCACCGAGCAAGGCACGGGTCGCGCCGTCCGCTCGTACGACCGTTGTCCTGCGCATGATCACTTCCTTGCCTGTGTCGGAGCTGCTGCGGCGGACATCCCGCCAGCCCCAAGTGCTTCGACGAGGGTGGCCAGCTGCTTGGCGTGATCGAACAGGGTCAAGGCCGGGGCCCGGTCCCCGTCGAGATGGGTGAGCAACTCCAGACCGAGGTAGAGGGCGACAATGCCGTGGGCGACCTCACTCGATGGGATGACAGAACCGAGAGCGGAGTCGCCAAAGGCATCATCGATCGCCCGACGTGCGAACTGGGTCCACGGTGCGATGCGGGCTGCCACCTCGGCTCCGAGCCCTGATGTCGAGGATGTGCCGGCGATCATCTCGACGAGGACCGTCACATAGCCGGCATCAAGGTCCTCGCGAAAGATCGCGGCAGCCACTTCGACGAGTTCGGTCGGTGAGCGGACCTGCTCAACCGCTGCGCTGTAGCGCTCGAGCCGGGACGCACTGACTTCGTCGAGGGCCGCCAACAGGAGGGTGACGACCGATCCGAAGTGGTAGAAGATCAGCGCTTGGTTGCAGCCGGCCCTGGCGGCGATCGCCCGGGCGCTCGCACCAGCGAAACCCTCTGTTTTCAGGGTCTCGATAGCCGCCGCCACGAGCGCACGTTTGGTGGCGGCCGATCTCCCCGTTCCCTCGGCGACCAAGCGGCTCGACGGACCCGACTTCGCCATCTCGTCTCCTCTAAACGATCACATTGAGCAACTGCTCAATAGTAACAGGCCCCCTACTCACCGCAAGGCGGTCTTCTGGTGACCGCGACCCATAAGTGCCGGAGCACAACGCCTGCAGAGGCAGACGACCGACCTGCGCTCTATCGACAGTCAGAACTGATCGGTGCGCGCCTGCAACGCGGTCCCACCTGTCGCTTGCGCGGTGGGCTCAAAATGACCTACACCCAGCGCGCGACCGGGCTCGACTGCGGCTGCGCGGTCGCGCCCAAGCGAGCGGGACAACGAATCGGGATTTCTTGGAACCGAAGGAGGCTCTCGGGATACGTATGACTGTGAGCGACAGGGCAACGATCGTGCCTGGGAGCGTTCCGCCTCGGTCCACCGGCTCGGACTTCGTCGCGTTCTACGAGCACGAGTTCACCCAGGCGGCTCGATTCGCCTGGTTGCTTGTCCGCACGTCGGCGGTGGCCGAGGACCTTGCACAGGAAGCCTTCGTGTCGCTGTACCGGGGATTTGGACAGATCGACAACCCCAGAGGGTTTGTGCATCGAGCCATCGTCAACCAAGCCCGCGCGTGGCAGCGCAACGAACGCCGGCGCGCGCTCAAAGCGATCCGCCTGAGCCGGGAATGCGGCGCTCTCACGTCGGCCGACGCCGATCTCTTCGACCTTGTCGGAACCCTGCCCTATCGACAGCGCGTCGTGATCGTCGCCCGTTACTGGGGCGGCTGGTCGGAGGCGGAGATCGCCCATGTCCTCAGGTGCCGGCCAGGGACGGTTAAGTCCCTCGCTTCACGAGCGCTCACCCAACTGCGACAGGAGGTAGGTCCATGACCAACCCCGGCGAAGATTTCGAAACTCGGCTCACTCGGGTACTGAAAGCTGGCGTCGAGGAACTGCCAGTGGGCCAGATCGTGCCACCGTTCGCGACCGCCCATGCTCTGGCCTCCCGAAGCGGGCCGAGGCGAAGGACCGTGCGCCGCAAAGTAGCAATAGTCGGCATCGCTGTAGGCCTCGCCCTGACCGGCACCGCCGCAGCAGCCACCATCGTCCATCTGACCTCCGCTCCCGTCACCGAAACCAATCTGGCCCGCTGCTACACAGTCGACAGCCTCGCTGGAAGCAATGACTTCCGTGGCACCTCCGTGGCAGTTGCCGGTCCCATTGGCTCGCACGCACAGGTCACCGACGCCCTCTCAGCCTGCGCGCTTCTCTGGCAAGACGGGCTCCTCGCTCGCGGCTCCGCAAACGCGGGCGTGAAGATGACACCCAGCGAGCGCGCGCACCTCAACCCTGACCACCCCGTTCCGTCCCTGGTTGTCTGTGTTCTCCCCAATGGCGTGGCCGGAGTCTTCCCTGGCAACAGGAAGACTTGCCAGAGCCTCGGCTTACCCGCAGCAGAGGGGTACTCATACGCTTCATCCCATTGATACTTGGGAGCGAGCAAATGGTTCAATCCGCAATGAAGCATGTGGTGGCGGGTCCCGTCAACACCTGTGGACGACCACGCAGATGGGCCGTCCGGTCGCTTCTGCGGTGATTGGCGAAGCGTCGCTCGCCGTAGTGAGAGTGAGGTGGGGGTTCGCGTCGTAGGGCCGACGGCGCTGATCTCCGACTGGCGGTGAGGTCCCGTTCCGAGCGGTGAGCTTTGCTTAAGACTCGGGCACGTCTAACCCACCGGAGGACCGCTACAAGCCTTTAACGATATCTCATGCGCGACATCTTGGGTCCATCGGGTAGACGGCAATACCGGACTCGGAGGGGTTCGCGCCGTGCGTCTCGTTGGCGGCAATAATGAGGTTGGTCGCGTCGGCTGCCACGAACCCAGGTGGCGTCGCTTCGGCGATGTTCTGCGAGCTGAATGTGTTGGGCAGACGCAACTCCGTATCAACACGCCCCGTCTTACCCGAGACACAGTCGAGGGGATCACCGGCGATCTGGAACCAAAGGTCACCTGCATCAGTGGCCGCTGTCCATGTGCCGTTCAAGAAGCCGTCTGAAAAGCCGCCGGTCAGGGGTCTGAGGCTCTGCGCGGAGTAGGCCGCCACCGTGTGCATATTGCCTCCTGGTGGTAGGACCCAGAGGACCCTGCCAGTCACGCCGAGCAGCCCCGCCCCGCCGCCCAGATCAACCTCGCTCACGAGTCGGTGAGTGCCGCTCACGGGGTTGTACGTCGCAATCGCGGTCTCGGGAGTCTTCTGACTCGCTGCGAGGAGATACAGCTCACCACCCGATGACGTGATGCTGGCCGGACTGAGGTCAGTCGGAAGCCACGGGAGCTTCACGACCACGACCTGCCCGTTTGTCGCGTTGAATGTCTTCAGCGAGTAGTTGTCGATGAACCAGAGACGCCCGTCGAAGGGGATCCCACCGCCCGGGTAGGCGAAGCGATGTAGCACCCGGAGAGAGGAAGGAGAGAGCTGCACAAGGCTCGATACGTTCGAGGCTGTCACCGCCCAGATGTCGCCAAGACCCGCGAATATCCAATCGGCTCCGACAAGGGGGGTTGATCGCACCGCGTAGGTGGTGAGGTCGACTCGAACGATCTCGGTGTTTCCATCTTGGCGGGGACCGACATCGTGAATGACAAACAGCGCGCCAGCGTCGATGACGCCAGTCCCCTGAAGTGTGCCTACGCATACGGTTCGGAGCCGGGCGAATG
>JBKQHU010000074.1:0-63287 GCA_052148655.1 Acidimicrobiales bacterium | reverse complement strand
CTCTTGCCCGCTGAGCTTGAGGTTCGCGCCCTTTAACCGGTGGCCGCGGGATGCTCAGGGTGAGCACCACGAGTTGACTTCTACAAAGGACGGTCGTGCGCACGTATTCCCCCAAGCCGAGCGAGCTGCAACGCGTTTGGCGCGTCGTCGACGCCGACGGCCTCGTCCTCGGGCGGCTCTCGAGCGAGGTCGCCCGCGTGCTTCGCGGCAAGCACCGTGCCATCTTCGCCCCCCATATCGACACCGGTGACCACGTGATCGTCGTCAACGCCGCCAAGGTCGTCATGACATCCGGCAAGGCTGGCAGGTCGTTCTCCTACCGCCACAGCGGCTACCCAGGCGGACTGCGGACGGTCAGCTACGCCGAGGAGCTTCAGGACAAGCCGGAAGAGGTCGTCCGGCGCGCGATCAAGGGCATGCTTCCCAAAGGTGCGCTCGGTCACAAGATGCTCGGGAAGTTGAAGGTCTACGCCGGTCCCGAGCACCCGCACGCCGCCCAGGTGCCCATCCCGCTCGATCTGCCCGCCGCCCGGCGAGCTTCCTGACCCTAAAGGACCGCTGTCAATGGCAAAGCCACTCGTCCAGTCGACCGGCCGCCGCAAGCGCGCCGTCGCCCGTGTGCGGCTGCGCACCGGGGAAGGTGCCATCACGATCAACAAGCGGCCCTTCGAGGAGTACTTCCCCTCGGAGACCCACAGGACGCTCGCGACCGAGCCGCTGCGCATCGCAGGTGCCGCCGAGCGTTACGACGTGGACGCGACCATCGACGGAGGGGGCAGCGCCGGCCAGGCGGGAGCTCTCCGCCTCGGGATAGCCCGCGGCCTGATCGAGCTCGAGGCCGACTTGAGGGGCAGCCTCAAGAAGGCGGGCATGCTCACGCGCGACGCGCGGGAGAAGGAGAGCAAGAAGTACGGCTTGAAGAAAGCTCGTAAGGCTCCTCAGTACTCGAAGCGCTGAGCGCCGATGGCGCCGCGGTTCGGCACCGACGGGATCCGAGGAGTCGCCGGTCAAGACCTGACACCTGAGCTCGCCCTCGCGCTCGGGCGGGCGGCGGCCCGGCTCGTGTCGGGCTCACCGTTCCTGCTCGGGCGTGATACCCGCCAGTCGGGGACCATGATCCAGTCGGCACTCGCGGCGGGCATGACGGCCGAAGGCGTCGACGTCGTGGATGTCGGGGTCATCCCGACCCCCGGTCTCGCCTGGCTGGCTTCGGACCGCGGGGTGCCGGCGGCGATGGTCTCGGCCTCCCACAACCCCTTTGGCGACAACGGGATCAAGCTTCTGGGCGCCGGCGGCACCAAGCTCGCCACCCGGCTCGAGATCGCCATCCAGGACGAGCTCGACAAGCTCAGCGTCTCGTCCGGGCCCGGTGGACACCCGCGGCCGGTGGCGCCCGGCTCGCCGTCACGGCCCGGGGAGGGCCAGAAAGGGGCCGGCCTCGGTGCGGTGCGGGCCGACCCGGAGGCGCTCTGGAACTATGCAGGTCACCTGACCCGTGCCGTCGAAGGCGGGGCGCGTCTCGGCCTCGAGGTCGTGGTCGACTGTGCCAACGGCGCCGCCAGCGTGGTGGCGCCGGCGGTGCTCGGGCGTCTCGGCATCCCCCACAAGGTCCTTTCTGCCGCACCGAACGGCGTCAACATCAACGCCGGGTGCGGCTCGACGCACCTCGAGGCGCTACAGGAGGCTGTGGTGGCCTCCAAGGCGGCCCTGGGGGTGGCGCTCGACGGTGACGCCGATCGGATGCTGGCGGTGGACCACCGGGGCGATCTCGTCGACGGGGACCAGCTGCTCGCCCTGTTCGCGTTCGACATGTTGGAGCGGGGTCTTTTGACGGGCGGGTCGATAGTGGTCACCGTCATGAGCAATCTGGGGCTGCGCCAGGCGCTGAGCGCACGCGGCATCGGGGTCGTCGAGACCCCGGTCGGGGACCGGTACGTGAGCGACGCCATCGAGGCCAACGGGTTGCAGCTCGGTGGTGAGCAGTCCGGCCACCTCGTGTTCCGCCGGCACGGCATGACCGGTGACGGGATCCTGACGTCGTTGCTCTTGATGGAGCTCGTCGCCCGGGCCGGGCGCCCTCTGGCGGACCTCGCCGCCGAGGCGATGACGCGCCTTCCCCAGGTGCTGCACAACGTGCATGTCGCCGACCCGTCCCACCTCGGCGCGGCCGCGGCCGTGTGGGAGGAGGTGTCGGCGGTCGAGTCCGAGCTCGGCGACCACGGCCGCGTCCTGCTGCGGGCGTCGGGGACCGAGTCGCTCGTGCGGGTAATGGCCGAGGCGCCGACGCACGAGCAGGCCAGCCAGGTGGTCGAGCGGCTCGTCGCGGTCGTGGTCCGCGAGCTTGACACCGTCGCCTCAGCGCGCAGGTCGTAGCCTTCTCGTATGTGCGGGATCATCGGCGTCACCGGCGCGGCCGAGCCGCTGGCGGTCATGCTGGACGCGCTCTCGCTGCTCGAGTACCGCGGCTATGACTCGGCGGGCGTCGTCCTCGTCGACGCCGACCGCCTCTGGCGAAGACGCGACGCCGTGCGCGGCCACAGCATCGAGACGCTCCGCGAGGCGGCCGGGGACGCCCCCGGCGCCATGACCGCCGGCATAGGCCATACTCGCTGGGCGACGCACGGCGCCGCCGTCGAGCACAACGCCCACCCCCATTGCGACTGCACCGGCACTGTCGCCGTCGTCCACAACGGCATCATCGAGAACTACCGGGAGCTCTGGGCCGAGCTGGCCGCCGAGGGCCACAGGCGGTCGTCCGAGACCGACTCCGAGGTCGTCGCCCACATGCTCGAGCGCGAGCTCGTGGACGGCGCCGGCCTCGCCGAGGGGCTGCGCCGCTGCGTGGGCCGGCTCCGCGGCGACTTCGCGCTGGCAGCGGTGACCACCCGGGAGCCGGAGGTGATCGCGGCGGCGAGGAGGACCTCGCCGCTCATCGTGGGGCTCCTCGACGGAACGGGCCTCGTCGCCTCCGACATAGCGGCCCTGCTGGCGACGACGCGGACGCTCTTTCAGCTCGCGGACGACGAGATCGCAGAGGTCAGGCCCGGTTCGGTCTCCGTGGTCGGTCTCGACGGCACCCGGCGCGAGCTCGTGGCGCTCGAGGTCGGATGGGACCTCGTCGCCGCCCGGCGGGACGGCTACGACGACTTCATGTCGAAGGAGATCCACGAACAGCCGAGGGCACTGGCGGACACCCTCATGGGCCGGCTGCGGGCCGACGGCACCACCGAGCTCGAGGAGCTCTTCCCCGGCGGGGTCGACCTCGACGAGATAGAGCGAGTTGTGCTCATGGGCTGCGGCTCGGCCTACTACGCCTGCCTGAGCGGCCGCATCGCCTTCGAGCGCTGGGCCAAGATGCCGGCCGAGGTCGAGATCGCCAGCGAGTTCCGTTACCGGGACGCCCTTTTGGGCGAGCACACCCTTGTCGTGGCTGTCAGCCAGTCGGGCGAGACGGTCGACACCTTCCACGCCCTGCGCGAGGCACGCCGGCGGGGCGCCAGGACTCTCGCTGTGACCAATGTCGTCGACTCGTTGCTCGCCCGGGAGGCCGACGGTGCCCTCTACACAAGGGCGGGTCCGGAGATAGGCGTGGCGTCGACCAAGTGCCACGCCACCCAGATCGTGCTGCTCCAGCTCCTCGCCCTCCACTTCGCCCGCCAACGCGGGACCCTCCGGCCGGACGAGGGACGGGACCTCGCCGGCGGGCTGCTCGCCCTGCCGGGGCTAGTCGGGCGTGCGATCGGCAAGATGGACGATTACCTCACGGTCGCGAAGCGCCTCAGCGAGGTGCAGGACGTCTTCTTCCTGGGCCGCCGCCTCGGCTACGCCGTCGCCCTCGAAGGTGCGCTGAAGCTGAAAGAGCTCGCCTACGTCCGGGCCGAGGCCTATCCGGCCGGGGAGATGAAGCACGGCCCGATCGCGCTGATCGACGGGGCGGCTGTCGTCGTGGCCGTCGCCACCCGGGGTGAGCTGTGGGACAAGGTCATGGCGAACATAGCCGAGGTCAAAGCCCGTGGCGCGACGGTGGTCGTCGTGTGCGACGAGGGCGACGCGGAGACCAAGGCGGTCGCGGACGAGGTCCTGGAGATCCCGGCCGTGCCCGAGCTGTTGTCGCCCGCGGTGGCGATCGTGCCCCTGCAGGTGCTCGCATACGGGGTGGCGCGGGCGCGGGGCAACGACGTCGACAGGCCGCGCAATCTCGCCAAGGTGGTCACGGTCGAGTGAGCCGCCCCGCCGTGAGTGCCGGGTCCGGGGGAGCCGGAGGGTCCGGCCGGTGATCGGCCTCGGCGTCGACCTGGTCGACATCGGGCGTTTCCGCCTGCTGCTGGCCCGGCGCCCGCAGGTGGCCGGACGCCTTTTCACCCCGGGCGAACTGTCCTTCCTGTCGGACCGGGCCGATCCGGTGCCGGGCCTGGCGGCCCGCTTCGCGGCCAAGGAGGCGACGATGAAGGCCCTTGGGACCGGGCTCGGAGGGGTACGGTTCGCGGATGTGGCTGTGGTCGGCGGGGGCGCCCAAGCCCCACGGCTCGAGGTCTCGGGACTTGCCGCCCGTCGGGCCGAGGCGCTCGGGGTCCGTTTCTGGCACGTCTCGCTCACCCACACCGACTCGGTCGCGGCGGCTGTCGTCGTAGCGGAGTGAGGAAGATCTGATGCAACCGGTCCATACCCGGGACGAGCTGAGGGCCGCGGACCAGGCGGCCATCGCCGAGGTCGGCTTCGACACCCTCGTCGGGCGCGCCGGTGCCGCCGTGGCGCACGCCGCCATGGGGCTGCTACGCACCGCCTACGGCAAGAGGGCCGTCGTCGTCGCAGGACGGGGTCACAACGGGGACGACGGGCGGGTGGCCGCTCTAATGCTGCGCCGCCGCGGTGTGAGGGTCACAGAGCTCGATCCCGGCGCGCTGCCCGAGAGGCTGCCTCAGTGCGACGTCGTGATCGACGCCGCCTACGGGACCGGCTTTCGGGGTGAGTACCGGGCACCGTCGGTGCCGGCCGGGACTCCCGTGCTCGCCGTCGATGTCCCGTCCGGCCTCGACTCGGACACCGGTGCCGCCTGCGAGGGCGCCGTGCGGGCCACGAAGACCGTGACCATGGCAGCGCTCAAGCCGGGCCTGTTGATGGGTGACGGCCCCGCCCACAGCGGAGAGGTGCTGGTGGCCCCCATCGGGATCGCCGTGCCACCGGGCAGGATCTGGCTCGTCGAGGACAGCGACATCTCAAGCTGGCTGCCGCGGCGCGAGCACGAGACCAACAAGTGGCGCACAGCGTGCCTCGTCGTCGCAGGCTCGCCGGGGATGTTCGGCGCCGCCCGGTTCTCGACCAGCGGCGCTTCGCGGGCCGGGGCCGGCATGGTGCGCTGGTGCGTGCCGGGCGCGTCGCCCGACGAGCTGCCCGCCTCCGAAGCCGTCGCCATGGCGGTGCCGGGGGCCGACTTCGCCGAAGCGGTGCTCGCTGAGCTGCACCGGTGCCGCGCGCTCGTGATCGGCCCCGGGATCGGCTCGGGGCCCGGCGTCGCCGCTTCCGTGCGACGCCTCGTCGCCGAGGCGGAGGTCCCCGTGATCGTCGACGCCGAGGGGCTGGGGGCGCTCGGCCCGCTCGCCGAGGCGCGCGAGGTGCTGTCGGGGCGCGCGATCCCGGCCGTGCTCACACCTCACGACGGTGAGTACGCCCGCCTCGCCGCCACCGCCCTAGGCGGTGCCGGCCTCCCGGGCGGCGACCGCATCGCCGCCGCCCGCTCGCTGGCGGAGGGCCTCGGGGCGATCGTGTTGCTGAAGGGCTCGACGACAGCGGTGGCGGCGCCACAGGGCGAGACCTTCCTCGTCACCTCCGGGTCGCCCCGCCTGGCCACGGCCGGCACGGGGGACGTGCTGTCCGGGGTCATCGGGGCCTTCCTGGCGCGGGGCCTCGACCCGTTACGGTCGGCCGCTCTGGCGGCCCACGTGCACGGGCGCGCCGCGGGCCTCGGGTTCGGGGAGGGCCTTGTCGCCGGTGACCTGCCCGAGCTGGTCGCGATCGTGGTCTCGGGCGCCCATGGCTGAGTCCTGGCAGCGTCGCGCCTGGGCGGAGGTGGACCTGGACGCCGTCTCGTCGAACGCGAGGCTGCTCAGGGCTGTCGCCGCACCTGCCGGGCTGTGCGCCGTCGTGAAGGCCGACGCCTACGGTCACGGGGCGGTGCCGGTCGCCAACGCGGCGGTCGCCGGAGGTGCGACCTCGTTGGCGGTGGCGCTCGTCGAAGAGGGCGTCGTGCTGCGCGAGGCGGGACTCGAGGTGCCGATCCTCCTCCTGTCCGAGCCCGCCGCCGCGGCCATGGGAGAAGTCGTCGCCCGCGACCTCATCCCGACCGTGTACACCCGCGCGGGCGTGAACGCCATCCGCGCCGCGGCCGCGCGGGCATCGCGCCGCGTCGAGGTGGAGGTCAAGCTCGACAGCGGCATGCACCGGGTGGGTGCCGACCCCGGGGAGGCGCGGCGGATCGTGGAGCAGGTCGTGGCGGCGCCGGAGCTGGACTACGGCGGGCTCTGGACGCACCTCGCCATCGCGGACGAGCCCTCCGATCCGTTCACCGCGGAACAGCTGGCATGTTTCGAAGCCCTTCGTGCCAGCCTCCGCGCAGCCGGGCTCCCCTCGCCGGCCCGCGTCCACGCCGCCAACTCGGCGGGGACGATCGCCCACCCGTCCTCGCGCTACGACCTCGTGCGTTGCGGTATCTCCCTTTATGGGTACCTGCCCTCCAGAGCCGTCTCCCCGGCGCCCATCGCGGCGGCCGGAGCCGGGGAGCTGCACCCCGCCTTGACATGGAAGACCCAGGTCAGCCATGTGCGCGAGCTCGAGGCGGGAGAGCGCACGAGCTACGGCCGGGCCTACGAGCTGGCGGAGCGGGCCGACATCGCGACGGTGCCCGTCGGCTATGCCGACGGGGTGCCGAGGAGCCTTTTCCAAGGCGGTGGGGAATTGCTCATCGGCGGCCGCCGCCGCCGGGTGGCAGGGGCGGTGACGATGGACCAGCTGATGGTCGACTGCGGGCCGGACTCGGGCGTGCGCTGCGGCGACGAGGTGGTGCTGATCGGCTCCCAGGGCGGAGAGACCGTGAGCGCCCAGGAGTGGGCCGACCGGATCGGCACCATCTCGTTCGAGATCCTCTGCCGGATCGGGCCCCGCCTGCCCCGCAGGCACGTCCGCGGCACCGCCGGGCCGCTCTAGTGGGGCCGACAGGCAAGCGGGCCGTCGCCTACACCACGGCCGGGGTGTTCAGCGCCGCGGGCGTCGCCTTTGCCCTCTCGCACCGCTACCTGAGAAGGCACCAGGGCCTGTCGGTCGCGGCCGACCCGGAGCTCTCGCTCCCCGGCGACGTCTGTCACCGGCTGTTGGCGACGCGGGACGGGGGCGAGTCCCACCTGGTCGAAAAAGGTGAGGGCCCGGCCCTCGTGCTGCTGCACGGCGCCAGCCTCTCGGCGGGGGTGTGGAGCTACCAGCTACGTGACCTGGCCGGGTCCCACCGTGTGCTCGCGCTCGACCTGAGGGGCCACGGGCTCTCGAGTGCCGGCAGCGGGGAGGTCACCATCTCGGCGATGGCCGACGACGTCGCAGAGGTGCTGAAGGCGCTCGATCTCGACCATGTGGTGCTTGCCGGCCACTCCATGGGCGGCATGGTCTGCCAGCGCCTGGCGCGGCTGCATCCCGAGCTGTTGGGGACGCGCATCGGGGCCGTGGCCCTGATCGCGACGAGCGGGGGGCTCGGCCTGCCGGTCCCGAGCTGGGGCCTGCTCGCGGCCGCCGTCGGCCGGGTCGCCGGGGCCGGGGTGGGCATCTGGCGCCCGGACCAGCCGGCGCTGCCGACCGGTGACGTCGGCTACCTCGCCTCCCGTCTCGGCTTCGGGCGCCGGCCGCACCCGGCCGAGGTGGCCGAGACGCTCCGGATGCTCCGTTCCATGGAGCCCGACACCTTCACGACCCTCGTCGGCGAGGTGCTCGCCTTCGAGGAGAGGGCGCCCTTCGGGGACGTCAGGGTGCCCGTGGCCGTGGCCGTCGGCACGAGTGACCACCTCACGCCCCCGCTCTTCGCGCGACGCCTGGCCGCCGGGTTCGACCACGCCAGCCTGCACGAGTACTCGGGTGCCGGTCACATGCTCATGTACGAGCGGCGCCGGGAGATCACAAAGCTGCTCGAGTCGCTCTCCGCCCGCGCCGGCGCCGCCTGAGACTACGGCTCGAGGAGGACCTTGACGGCCCCGGTACGCCTCGAGTCCGCCAGCGTCAGCACCGCCTCGTCCCAACGGGCGAGCGGGAAGCGGTGCGTCACGACCGCCGTCAGGTCCAGGCCGGCCCGGGCGAAGTCGAAGTAGTGCTCGAAGGCGTGCTTGCGCACGCCCCCCACCTCCTCGATGCCGAACCCGTTCGAGCCGATGACCGAGATCTCCTTGAAGTAGAGCGGCGTCCACTCGAAGCGCTTGGGCGGCTCGACCCCGCTCACCACGAGCGTCCCGCCCGTTCTGAGGAGCCGGAGCGAGGTCTCGACAGTCTCGGTGCTGCCGATCGTGTCGTAGACGACCCCTGGGCCGTCCTGGAGCCAGTCCTTGCCGCTCCAGGGCTTGATGGCGGTCTCACCGGTGCGGGAGGCCACCTCGGCCACGAGCGTGTCGGGCAGCGAGCTCAGCACGGCGTCGGCGCCGAGCCGCGCGGCGAGCGACGCCCGGAAACCGGGCCGCGTGGCCGCCCAGACCTCGAGGCCGGGATACAGGTGGCGCAAGAGCCCTATGGCGGCGAAGGCGAGCGTGCCCGAGCCGTAGACGAGGGCGGGGCGCGAGGTCTCGGGAGGGCTGAGCACGATGGAGCGCAGCGAGACGCTGACCGGGTCGGAAAGGACGGCCGCCTCGTCGCTGAGCTCGTCGGGCACCTCGAAAAGCTGGCTTTCGTGGGCACAGAAACGCTCGGCGTGAACGCCGACCGCCCCCGCGCAGTTGCCGAGGTGGATGGCGACGGGGAGGTCGCCGTTGCGGAAGTTCCGGCACCAGGGGTAGCGCCCGGCGGCACAGGCCTCACAGAGCGGTTCGATGCCGCGTGGGGTGCACCACAGCCAGGGGTTGAGCACGACGCGCCGCCCCGTGTCGAGCCTTCGCGCCACGGCCTCGTGGCCGAGGACATGGGGGAACGAGACGAGGGCCGTGAGGGCGTTGTCCCTGCGGCCGTTGAGGAAGATCTGCTTGGCGTCCGACCCGCAGATACCGGAGACGACGGTCTCGCACTTGACCCAGCCGGCGGCGGGCGGGACGGGCTCGGGGACCTCCTCCAGGGCGATGGGGGCGTAGCTCGAGACGTAGGCGCGCTTGTCGAGCCGGCCGCCGATGACGGTGGCGGCCTCTCGCGTGAGGTTGTGCCTGAACACCAGCGCCTGCACGGGACCCCTTCTCGAATCCGGGCGTTTCCCGAGCAACCTAGTCCGGTGGATCCCGCCTTGGGGGGGGCTCCCGCTTTGCGGGCGGTGCACATAGCTACGATCATCGGCTAGTGACCACCCTCGCCGACCTGGAGGCGCTGGCGCTCGGCTGCGTCGCCTGTCCCCTCGCTGCCGGCCGCACGAAGGTGGTCTTCTCGGCGGGGAACCCCGCCGCCCCGCTCATGTTGGTGGGTGAGGCACCGGGCCGGGACGAGGACCTCGTCGGTGAGCCTTTCGTCGGCCGGTCCGGCCAGCTCCTCGACCGGCTGCTGGCCGAGGAGCTCGGCCTGGACCGCACGGGCTGCTACATCGCCAACGTCGTCAAGTGCCGGCCTCCCGCCAACCGCGACCCCGAGCCCCTGGAGGTCGCCACCTGCCGGCATTTCCTCGAGTCCCAGATCGAGCTCGTGTCACCGCAGGTGATCGTCTCGCTCGGCAACTTCGCGACACGGACCCTGCTCGGCGTCACAGAGGGCGTGACCACGCTCAGGGGCAGGTCCTACCCCTACGGCTCGAGGGTCCTCGTGCCCACGTTCCACCCCGCTTACGCCCTGCGGGGCGGCGGCGTGGTCGTGGCGGAGATGCGGGCCGATCTCATACGGGCGAAGAAGTTCCTCCCGTGACGGCGGCCGGACCGCGCCAGCGGGGCAGTTGATGGAGCACGGGGCGATGCTGACAAGTGCCGACCCGGCCCGCACGCGGGCGATCGGGGCCGCCATAGCGCCTTTCCTGGCCGCGGGCGACGTGGTCCTGCTCGTGGGTTCGCTCGGTGCCGGCAAGACCACCTTCGTGCAGGGACTGGTGGCGGCGCTCGGGGGCCACGAGCCTGTGACGAGCCCGACGTTCACCCTGGCCCACCGCTACCGCAGCGCCCCTCCGGTGACACACGTCGATCTCTGGCGCCTCGAGCACCTGCAGGAGGTCGTCGATCTCGCCCTCGAGGAGGAGCTCGACGAGGGCGGCGTCGTCGTCGTCGAGTGGGGAGAGGCGGCCGAGCCCCTCTACGGCGCCGACGCCCTCGTGGTCCGGCTCGAGTGGGGCCGCTCGGACGGGGAGCGCACGATCGCCATCGAGACCCGCGGCGAGTCCTTCGCCGCCCGGGTCGCCGGCCTCACGCAGGCAGCCGCCGACGCCGCCCGGGGCGTGTGATGAGGATCCTCGCCATCGAGACGGCGACCATCGAGGTGGGGGTGGCGGTCTCGGACGAGACTGGCCCGCTCGCCACCGTCACGGCGCGGCCCGGGCGGCGCCAGGCCGAGACCCTGCACCCCGCCATCGCGGAGGCGTGCCGGATCGCGCGGATCACGCCGGCCGGGCTCGACGCCGTCGCGGTGGACATCGGCCCGGGGCTGTTCACCGGTCTTAGGGTCGGCGTCGCCGCCGCCAAGGCGGTCGCGGCCGGCCTCGGGCTCCCGGTCGTCACGGCCACGAGCCTCGAGGTGCTGCGGGCCGCCTGCCCGCCTTCTCCGGGGGCTGTGGTACCGGTCGTCGACATGCGCCGGGGCGAGGTGGCGTGGATCGAGCCGGGGCCATCCCCGTCGGAGGTCCGCGTGGGCACCCCGGCCGAGCTGGCGGCCGGGCTCGATGGCCTCGGCGCACCCACGACCTTCCTGCTTCTCGTCGGCGACGGCGCCCTCCGCTACCGCGAGCTGCTCGGGCGGCGGCCGGGGACGGTGTTCGCCGGGCCCGAGCTGGCCGCGCCTCCGGTAGCCTCGCTGGCCGTGCTGGCGTTCGCGGCGATGCAGCTCGGCCAGGGCCGCGATGCGGCCGCGGTGCGGCCTTTCTACGGCCGGGAGGCGGACGCCCGCATCAACTGGACCTCCCGTGAAGGCCGCGAGGCGGTGGGCCCGTGACGAGCGTGCGTTCCATCCTCCACCTGCGTGGGCGTCGTGGCGCGGACACCTCAACCGGGCCCAGGACCGGCAAAGGGGCCGAACGGGTCCTCGAGATCGTGCCGATGCGGCGGTCGCATCTGAAGGCCGTCATCGGGATCGAGCGTCGGATCTTCCCGAGCCCCTGGTCGCTCGGGCTTTACATGAGCGAGATCACCCAGCCGGCGACACGCGCCTACTACGTGGCCTGCGTGGGGCCCGAAGTGGTCGGCTACGCGGGCATGATGGTGGTCGTCGGCGAGGCGCACGTGACCAACATCGGCGTCGCCCCGGAGTGGCAGCGCCACGGGATCGCCCGCCGGCTCCTGCTGCAGCTCGCCAAAGAGGCGCGGCAGCGCTCCGCCCAGCACCTGACCTTGGAGGTGCGGGTGTCCAACCTGGGCGCCCAGGCCCTCTACCACGAGTTCGGCTTCGTGCCCGCGGGCGTGCGCAAGAACTACTACTCCGAGGTGCACGAGGATGCCCTCGTCATGTGGGCGCACGACATCGACACCGAGGCCTACCGCCAGCGCCTGGAGGCCATCGAGTCCCGCCTGCGGCCCATCGGGCCGCCCCACGGTGCCGGTCAGGCACCCCTCCCTCCCGAGAAGTGACCGCCCGCGGCCGGGTGCTCGGGATCGAGACCTCCTGCGACGAGACGGCGGAGGCCGTGGTCGATCAGGGGCGCAGCATCGTGACCTCGGTCGTCTCCAGCCAGGTGGACCTGCACGCCCGCTACGGGGGCGTCGTGCCCGAGCTCGCCGGCCGGGCCCACATCGAGCTCGTCCTGCCGGTGGTGACCGACGCCCTGGCCGGTGCCGGCCTCGATCGCCGCGGGCGCGCCCTTGTCGACCCCGACGGCCCGGTCGGGATCGACGCCGTGGCGGCGACGATCGGTCCCGGGCTCATAGGTTCGCTGCTCGTCGGCGTGAGCACGGCCAAGGCGCTCGCGCTCGCCTGGGACGTCCCCTTCGTCGGGGTGAACCACCTCGAAGGGCACCTGTACGCGGCCATGCTGGAGGCGCCCGATCTCGAGGTGCCGGTCGTGGTCCTGCTCGTGTCGGGCGGGCACACGCTGCTCGTCGCGCTCGACGCGCCGGGCAGCTACCGCGTGCTCGGGGCCACCGTCGACGACGCCGCCGGGGAGGCCTTCGACAAGGTCGCCCGCTATCTCGGCCTCGGCTACCCGGGCGGCCCCGAGATCGACCGGCTCTCCGTGTCGGGCGACGCCGGCTCGATCCGGTTCCCGAGGGCCTCGACGGCGCGGGCCCTCGACTTCTCGTTCTCCGGGCTCAAGACAGCCGTCATCAGCTACGTCCGGGCCCATCCCGAGGTGACCAACGCCGACGTGGCGGCCGCCTTCCAGGAGGCGGTGGTCGACGTGCTCGTGCAACGCGCCGTCGCCGCCGCCACCGAGATCGGGGCCCGCGGTGCCTGCCTGGCCGGGGGAGTGGCGGCGAATTCGCTGCTCAGGGCGCGTTTTGCCGCAGCGTTCGAGCAGCGGGGTCTCCCTTCGTACCTGCCCAGCCGCGCTATGTGCACCGACAATGCCGCCATGATCGCCGCGGCCGGCTATTTCCAGCTCGAGCGGTCCGGGCCGACCCCGCTCGACACCGGGGCGGTCCCCGACCTGCAGCTTCACAGCTCGGGGTAGCACTCCCGGGGCGCGGTTGCCAGCGGCGCTCACGGACGGTATCGTTGGCACTCGTAAGTCGAGAGTGCTAACGGAGCCAGACAGGAGGCCCCTGAAATGAAGTTGCAGCCCCTGGACGACCGCATCGTCGTTCGGCCGAGCGAGTCCGAAGAGACCACCGCATCCGGCCTTGTCATCCCAGACACGGCGAAGGAGAAGCCCCAACAGGGTGAAGTTCTCGCGGTAGGCCCGGGCCGGCGCACCGAGAACACCGGTGAGCTCGTCCCGATGAGCGTCGCCGTCGGCGACAAGGTCGTCTACTCGAAGTACGGCGGTACGGAGATCACCCACGACGGCGAGGAGCTGCTCATACTCTCCAGCCGTGACGTGTTGGCAAAGGTCGTCTCCTGATGCCGAAGATGCTTGTTTTCGACGAGCACGCCAGGCGCCGGCTCGAGACCGGCGTCAACAAGCTCGCCGACACGGTCAAGGTGACGCTCGGCCCGAAGGGCCGCAACGTCGTGCTCGACAAGAAGTTCGGTGCGCCGACCATCACCAACGACGGTGTCACCATCGCCCGTGAGATCGAGCTCGAGGACCACTTCGAGAACATGGGCGCCCAGCTCGTGAAGGAAGTCGCCACGAAGACCAACGACGTGGCGGGCGACGGGACGACCACCGCCACGGTGCTCGCCCAGGCGCTCGTGCGCGAGGGCCTGCGCAACGTGGCCGCGGGTGCCAACCCGATGTCGTTAAAGCGCGGCATCGAGAAGGCCGTCGCCGCCGCCGTGGCGTCGATCCAGCACCAGGCCAAGGATATCGACGGCCGCCAGGAGATCGCCCAGGTGGCCGCCATCTCGGCCGCGGACGTCTCCATCGGTGAGGTGCTCGCCGACGCCATCGACAAGGTCGGCAAGGACGGAACGGTCACAGTCGAGGAGTCCAACACCTTCGGTCTCGAGCTCGACTTCACCGAGGGCATGCAGTTCGACAAGGGCTTCCTCTCCCCGTACTTCGTCACCGACCCCGAGCGCCAGGAAGCGACCTTAGAGGACGTCTACCTGCTCATAGTGAACGGCAAGATCTCCTCGGTCCACGACCTCGTGCCCGTGCTCGAGAAGGTCATGCAGACGGGCAAGCCCCTTTTGATCATCGCCGAGGACGTGGAGGGCGAGGCCCTCGCCACCCTCGTGGTGAACAAGATCCGTGGCCTGTTCCAGTCGATCGCGGTGAAGGCACCCGGTTTCGGCGAGCGGCGCAAGGCCATGCTCGGTGACATCGCCGTGCTCACCGGCGCCCAGCTCATCTCCGAGGAGGTCGGGCTCAAGCTGGAGAACACGACCCTCGACCTGTTGGGCCGGGCCCGGCGCGTCGTGGTCACCAAGGACGACACCACGATCGTGGACGGTGCCGGCGCTGCCGACGAGGTGAAGGGCCGGATCGCCCAGATCAAGCGGGAGATCGAGGAGACCGACTCGGACTGGGACCGCGAGAAGCTCCAGGAGCGCCTCGCCAAGCTCGCCGGCGGCGTCGCCGTCGTCAAGGTGGGCGCGGCGACCGAGATCGAGCTCAAGGAGAAGAAGCACCGCATCGAGGACGCCCTCTCGGCGACCCGGGCGGCCATCGAGGAAGGCATCGTGGCCGGCGGCGGCACGGCTCTTGTGCGCAGCCGCTCGGCGGTCAACAAGGTGGTCGCCACCTTGGAGGGCGACGAAGCCACCGGTGCCTCCATCGTCGGGCGTGCGCTCGCCGAGCCACTCAAGTGGATCGCCATCAACGCCGGCTTCGAGGGCGCCGTCATGGTGCGCGAGGTCGAGCACGCCAAGGGCAACACGGGCCTCAACGCCCTCACGGGCGAGCTCGAGGACCTCGTCAAGGCCGGCATCATCGACCCGGCGAAGGTCACCCGTTCCGCCCTGCAGAACGCGGCGTCGATCGCGGCCCTCCTGCTCACGACCGAGGCGCTCATCGCCGACAAGCCCGAGAAGCCACAGGACCGCGCGGCTGCGGCCGCGGCTGCGGCCGGCGGCGGCATGGGGATGATGTAGCTCATCGGAGCCGCAAGGATGTAGCAAGGCAGCCGGGCCCGGTGCCCGGCTGCCGGCGCGTCCGGGCACCGACTTACACTGCGCGGGTGGTCCGCCAAGTGGTCCCCCGCCCGCCCTGGGCCAGGCGGGTCGACGCCGTCCCGGGCGCGGGCGGCCCTGGCGGTCCCGCCGGCGCCTTCACCATGGGGGCCGTCCGGCAGGCCTTCCGCCCCGGGGCGCCGGGACCCGGGGCCGGTCCCGCAACGGCCGGGGCCGGGGCGGCGGTCCTCATCGCCCTCATGCCCGAGGACGGGCGCGGCGGCGAATCGCAGGCGTCGGTCGTGCTCATCCGCCGTGCGGCGCACCTGCGGGCGAACCCGGGCGAGATCGCCTTCCCGGGCGGGCGGATCGAGCCGGGTGAGATGCCGCTTCAGGCGGCCTTGCGGGAGGCCGAAGAGGAGGTGGGCCTCAGCCCCGACGGCCTCGAGGTGCTCGGTGAGCTCTCGAGCCTGGGCCATCCCCTCGGTGCGGCCCCGATCGTCCCCTTCGTGGCCGCGGCGGCCTCGCGGCTTTCGCTCGAGGCGAACCCCGACGAGGTCGACTCTGTCCTGTGCGTGCCGCTCGCCTCGCTCGTCGCTCCTGGCCGTTACTGGCGCGAGCGCTGGGACCGGGCAGGTGACCCGCCCCGTACGATGCACTTTTTCGACCTGGGCGAGGACGTCGTCTGGGGCGCGACCGCAGAGATGCTCCACGCCTTGTTCCTGCGTCTTACAGGCGGGGTTTGAACCTGGAGGCCGGCCTTTTCAGCCCCGGGTGCGCCTGACGAACAGGTGAGCGGCCAGGGGAGCGAACACGGCCAGCAGTCCGATGGACCACAGCAGTGATGTGACTATGGCGTGCTGCATGGGCCAGGCGCTGACGCTCGCAGAAGGGTTCGGGTTGTCGAACAGCTGGCGGCAGGCGGCGGTGACGGCGCTTATGGGGTTCCAGTTGGCGACAAAGCGCAGCACCGTCGGCATGCGCTCGGTCGGCACGAGGGCGTTCGAGACCACGGCGAGCGGGAACAGGATGACGAGCCCGACCCCCTGGGCCGACTCGACGCCCTTGGAGACGATGCCGAGGCAGGCACATCCCCACGACAGCGAGTAGCTGAACAGGAGGAAGATCGCGAAGCCGGCGATGGTCGAGCCCACGTTGCCCTCCGGTCGCCAGCCCACACACAGGCCGGTCACGCAGACGAAGAAGGTGCACATCACAGCCGTCAACAGGTCCGTCACGGACCGGGCGACGAGTATCGCCGGCTTCCACATGGGCAGCGAACGGAAGCGGTCGATGATGCCGCCGTTGAGGTCGTTGCTGAGCCCGACAGCGGTCCCCATCGCGGACGTCGTCAAGTTGAGCGCGAGCATGCCGGCGATGGCGAAGCTGGCGTAGGTGCCTCCGTGCGGGAGTACCACCCCGGCGCCGAAGACGTAGACGAACAGGGCCGTGAAGAGCACCGGTTGGATGGTGACGTCGGACAGCTGCAGTGGCTCGCGGGCGATGTGGATGAGGTTGCGCCCGGTGAGCGCCGAGACGTTGGCAAGCTGGCGGGTGAGCCTGTGCGGACCCGACGGGGCGGCACTCGGGACGATCCGGGCGACGGCGACGGTCATGGCTATGCGACCTCCATGTCGTTCTCGGACACCTCGGCGCCGGCCCCGTCACCGGCGGCATCCGAGCTCGGGTGCCCCGTCAGGGCGAAGAACACGTCGTCGAGGGAAGGCTGGTGCAGGACCACGTCATCGACGGTGATGCCCGCCCGGTCGAGGGCGCGCACGATCGTGGTCGCGAGGCCGCCGCCACTCGGGACCGGTGCCCTGAGACGCCGGCCGTCGTGGCTCACCTGGATGGCGCCGGCGACGTAGGGCCGCAGCGCCCCCTCTGCCGCCGTGTCGGGCGCCTGCAGCGTCACTTCGAGGCGGGCCCCGCCGATCTTGGTCTTCAGCTCGGGGGCCGTGCCGGCGGCGATCACCCGGCCGTGGTCGATGACGACGATCCGGTCGGCGAGCTCGTCGGCCTCGTCGAGGTACTGGGTCGTGAGCAGAAGCGTCACGCCTTCGGCGGTGAGCTCGCGGATTATGCCCCACATGCGTTGGCGGCTCGTGGGGTCGAGCCCGGTGGTGGGCTCGTCCAGGAACAGCACCGGCGGGTGGGTCACCAGACCGGCCGCCAGATCGAGGCGCCTTCGCATCCCACCGGAGTAAGCCTTCAAGATGCTGTCGCCCGCGTCGGCGAGGTCGAACTGCTCGAGCAGGCCGCGGGCGCGCGAGCGCGCTCCGGCCCTGTTGAGCCCGCTCAGACGCCCGATCATCACGAGGTTCTGGCGACCCGTCAGCAGCTCGTCCAAGGTGGCGTCCTGGGCGGTGACACCGATGTTGCGCCGCACCTGGGGCGCCTCGGCCGCGACGTCGTAACCGGCGACGCGCGCCCGGCCGGCGTCGGGCAGGGCCAGGGTCGTGAGGATGCGGACGGCGGTGGTCTTGCCCGCTCCGTTGGGACCGAGCATCCCGAGGATGGCGCCGGCGGGGACGTCGAGATCGACCCCCGCCAGGGCGACCGTCTCGCCGTAGCGCTTCACGAGGCCTTCGGCTTGGATCATGGAGTCGGTCGGCATGGGTTCTCCCGCCAGTCCTTGCGCTCTCTACTGACTTGCCGCATGGTAAGTGACCCACTTACCTGCTGTCAAGTAGAATGACCCCGATGATCGCTGCCGAGTCGCCGACGGGCCCCGGGCGCCAACCCGGGCAGGGCCCGGGGCCGGCCGAGGAGGCCACCACGCGGGAACGCATCCTCGACATCGCCCTGGAGCTGTTCACCGAGCAGGGATACGAGAAGACCTCGCTGCGCCAGATCGCGGAGAGACTGGGCTTTTCGAAGGCGGCGATCTACTACCACTTCGCCAGCAAGGAAGACATCCTGTTCGAGCTGCACCTGCGTGTGCACGCGTTCGGGCACGGCGTGCTCAGCGAGATCGACCCGACGCAGATGTCCCCCGAGGCGTGGCTGGCGCTGCTCGATCAGCTGGTCGGCCAGATCCTCGGGCACCGGGCGCTGTTCGTCCTCCATGAGCGCAACCGGGCGGCGCTGGAGGAGCTGCACCGCGAGCGCCACGACGCCTCCCACGAGGACCTGGACGTCCTGTTCCGCCAGGTGCTCGGCAATCCCGCCATCGCGAAACGCGACCGGGTCCGGCTGGCCTGCACGCTCGGGGCCGTCATGGGCGCGCTCGTGCTGACCGGGGACGTGTTCGCCGACGTGTCCCCAGACGAGCTCGGGGCTCTCGTGAAAGATGCCGCCCGCGATCTTTTGGCACCCGGCACCTAGACAGGGTGCGGAGAGACCGGGCCTGGATCTCGCGCCCTCAGGCGGGAATGGCGCTGAGGGTCCTGCCCGCCAGGCGCACAGGTTCGAGGTCCTGGGCGTCGAACATGTTGAAGATCATCCCGTCGAGCCCGGCGTCGAGGTACCTGGCGAGCTGTTCTGAGACCGAGTCCGGGTCGCCCACCACCAGGTACTCGCGCATGCGCGCCTGGTCCATGCCGCGGGCCTGGGCCATGGCGATTGCCTTGCGCTCGGCCTCGGCGTTCGTCTCGGCGATGGCGAGGCCGCCGAGACGGGTCTTGGTGATCTCGGCCGGGTCCCGGCCGATGGCGTCGCAGTGGCGCTCGAGCACGTCGAGCTTGTGGCGGATCGTCGCCACGTCGCCGAAGAAGTTGCAGGCGTCGGCGTACTTGGCCACGAGCTTCAGCGTCTTTTGTTCGCCGCCCCCACCGATGAGAATGGGGATGCCCCGGGGCCGGATCGGGCGGGGATAGTTCAGGGCGCCGGCGATGGAGTAGTGCCGGCCGGTGAAGCTGGGGGCGTCCTCGCTGAACATGGCCCTGCAGATCAAGAGAGCCTCCTCCAGGCGTTCCATGCGCTCGGCGACCGGGGGGAAGCCGAACCCGTAGCCGGCGTGCTCGTCGTCGTTCCAGGCCGCCCCGATCCCCAAGATGGCCCGTCCCGCCGAGACGAGGTCGAGCGTCGTCACGACCTTGGCGAGGTAGGCGGGGTTGCGGTAGGTGACGCCGGTGACCATGGCGCCGAGGCTGACCCGCTCCGTACGGGCGGCTATCGCCCCGAGCAGGGTGTAGGCCTCGAGCATCGGGTCCGTGCGCGGCCCGACGCCCGGGATCTGGTAGAAGTGGTCCATCACCCACACCGAGTCGAACCCCGACTCCTCGGCCGTGACCGCGATCTGGGCGATGCGCGCGAAGAGCTCCCCGTCGGCTACACCGGGGAATGTGAAGTTCGGTATCTGCAGGCCGAAACGAGTGACTCGCATCGCAGTCAACCTCCGTGGCGGTGTCGGGCGCGTGGCGCTCAAGCTCGAGAATGAGGAACGTGGCGACCCTACCTCCCCAATGGCACAATCGTGCCGCGTGGTCCCGACCCGAGGAGGAGTGGCTTGCCGAGAATCATGCCGATGAAGGGCAGGATCTGGCTCCTCGTCGGGATCGCCGTGGGGGTTGCCGTCGGGGTCGGCAAGCTCGCCTATTTCGCCGGCGCGGCCACCTCGCTCTCCGACACCGCCCAGCGGCTCGTCGGCAGTGGAGGCCATTCCCTCGTGGCCTCGGCCGCCGGTCACGGTGCCTCGCGCCGTACCCTGAATGCCGTCACGGCGGTGCTGGCGGTGCTCGTGCCCGGCGTGACGGCGCTGCTGCTCGTCTACGCCGCCCGGGCGACGCTGCACCTTCGGGCGGTGGTCGCCATCGTGATGGCGGGCCTCGGCGTCGCGGCCTTCTTCTACCTGCCCCATGGGGTCGCGGCGGGAGCGGCCGTGCTGGCCTTCGTCGCGGCCGGGATAGCGGTGGCGGCGAGCGGACCACTCGTGGCGGCGCCGCTGGCGGCGCTCGCAGCCCTGATCGCCACCGAGTTCCTCCCCCGCATCCTCGCCAGCCACAGCACGCTCCCCAACGTCCCGGTGGCGGCCTTGAACCAGGCGATCTTCGCCGGCGCCGGGTCGCCGGTGTGGTTGCGGGTCGTGGTGCTGGTTCTCGCCGCGCTCCCCTTCGCGCTGGCGGCGCGCCTCGTGGTGCGCTGACCGGCGCCGGGGCACCGTTGTCAGGCTGCGCGGGCGCCCAAGCCGGTGCGGGGTCCGGTAGCCGCACTAGCCTCGGGCAGGCGTGGCCCACGGGCGACCTGTGCCCCTTTAGGTCGGCGCCCGCGCGCCCGGGGCAGCACTGAGAGCGGAACGGGAGGGCCCAGGTGGCTGAGGTCGAGATCGGGATAGGGAAGTTCGCGCGGCAGGCTTACGGCCTCGACGACGTCGCCATCGTCCCGTCCCGGCGCACGCGCGATCCCGAGGACGTGGACATATCCTGGGAGATCGACGCCTTCCGGTTCGAGCTGCCCTTGATGGCAGCAGCCATGGACGGCGTCGTGAGCCCCGCCACCGCCATCGCCGTCGGCCATCTCGGCGGCGTCGGGGTCCTCAACCTCGGGGGGCTCTGGACCCGTTACGAGGACCCCGAGCCGTTGCTGCGCGAGATAGCCGAGCAGCCTGTCGAGACCGCCACCGCCCGCATGCAGGAGATCTACTCCGAGCCCGTAAAGGCGGAGCTCGTCAGCCAGCGCATCGCCGAGATCAAAAAGGCGGGCGTCACCGCCTGTGGCGCCGTCACCCCGCAGCGGGCGGCCGAGCTCGCCCACGTCGTGCTCGGGGCCGAGCTCGACCTCCTCGTCGTCCAGGGCACGGTGGTCTCGGCCGAGCACGTCTCGAAGAACGTCGAGCCGCTCAACTTGAAGAAGTTCATCCGCGAGATCGACATCCCCGTCGTGGTGGGCGGCTGTGCCTCCTATCAGGCCGCGCTGCACCTCATGCGGACCGGGGCGGCCGGCGTGCTCGTCGGCGTGGGGCCCGGCAACGCCTGCACCACACGCGGCGTGCTCGGCATCGGCGTGCCGCAGGCGACCGCCATCGCGGATGCCGCCGGTGCGAGGACCCGCCACCTCGAGGAGACAGGTGTCTACGTCCACGTCATCGCGGACGGTGGCATGAGCCGCGGCGGCGACATCGCCAAGGCCATCGCCTGCGGCGCGGACGCGGTGATGATCGGCTCGCCGCTGGCGGCGGCGGAGGAGGCCCCGGGCCACGGCTACCACTGGGGCATGGCGGCCTTCCACCCGACGCTGCCGAGGGGCGCCCGCGTGAAACTGGAGCGGCGCGGGACGCTGCGCGAGATCCTTGTCGGGCCGGCCCATGACAACGACGGGCGCATGAACCTGTTCGGGGCGCTCAGGACCTCGATGGCGACCTGCGGCTACGAGACGATCCGTGAATTCCACAAGGTGGAGGTCATGGTGGCCCCGGCCCTTTTGACCGAGGGCAAGCAGCTGCAGCGGGCCCAGTTGATCGGGATGGGGAGCTGAGCGGGAGGTGAGCGCCCCGGCAGGCCACGACACCGTCCTCGTCGTCGACTTCGGGGCCCAGTACGCCCAGCTCATCGCCCGGCGCGTGCGCGCGGAGCACGTCTATTCCGAGATCGTCCCGTCGTCCATGAGCGCCGCCGCCATGATCGCCCGCAATCCCCGGGGAGTGATCCTCTCCGGTGGCCCGAAGTCGGTCAACGAAGAGGGGGCCCCCACCCTGGACGCGGCGCTGTTCGCCTCCGGCATCCCTGTGCTCGGCATCTGCTACGGGGCCCAGCTCCTCGCCCGGCTGCTCGGCGGCGAGGTCGCCCGGACCGGCACGGGTGAGTTCGGCCGCACGCAGCTGCGGGTCCGTCCCGGCTCGGTGCTCATGGACGGCTGGGACCCGACGGCGCAGGTTTGGATGAGCCACGGGGACTCGATCGTGCGCGCCCCGGAAGGTTTCACCGTCACCGGCACCACCGCGGCCGTCGCCGTCGCCGCCTTCGAGGACCAGGCCCGCGCCCTCTACGGCGTCCAGTTCCACCCCGAGGTGGTGCACACCAACCGGGGCCAGGACCTGCTGAGGCGGTTCCTCTTCCAGGCCTGCGGATGCGGGCCCACCTGGACGCACGCCTCGGTGATCGCCTCGTCGCTCGAGGCCGTCCGCGCCCAGGTCGGCTCCGGACAGGTGCTGTGCGCCCTGTCGGGGGGAGTCGACTCGGCCGTGGCCGCGGCCCTTGTCCACAGGGCCGTCGGCGACCAGCTCACGGCGGTCTTCGTCGACACCGGGCTCATGCGCGAAGGCGAGGGCGAGCAGGTCGAAAAGACGTTCCTCGACCAGTTCGCCGTGGACCTCGTGCACGTGAAGGCCGAGGAGCGCTTCTTCCAGGCCCTTGCCGGGCTCACCGATCCCGAGGACAAGCGCAAGGCCATCGGGCAGCTCTTCATCCGCCTGTTCGAGGAGGTCGCTCTCGAGCACAAGGACGCCAGGTACCTCGTGCAGGGCACCTTGTACCCGGACGTGATCGAGTCGGGCACGGCCGACGCCGCCACGATCAAGTCGCACCACAACGTCGGCGGTCTCCCTTCTGAGATGCGGCTCGATCTCGTCGAGCCGTTGCGGCTGCTGTTCAAGGACGAGGTCCGTGCCATCGGCGCCGAGCTCGGCCTGCCGGCCGAGATGGTCTGGCGACAGCCCTTCCCCGGGCCCGGCCTCGCCGTGCGGGTGGTCGGCGAGGTGACCCCCGAACGGGTCGGCATCGTGCGGGCGGCGGACGAGATCGTGCTCGAGGAGATCAGCCGCGCCGGCCTCGACTCGGAGCTGTGGCAGTTCTTCGCCGTGCTCCTGGCGGTCCGCTCGGTCGGCGTGATGGGCGACGAGCGGACCTACGGCTACCCGATAGTCGTCCGCGCCGTGACGAGCGAGGACGCCATGACGGCCGACTGGGCGCGCCTTTCCTACGACGTGCTGGAGCGGATCTCGAGCCGCGTCATCAACGAGGTGGGGGGAGTGAACCGCGTCGTCTACGACGTGACGTCCAAGCCGCCCGGGACCATCGAATGGGAGTGACGCCGCCGGCTGTGCCGGGCCGCGGCCCCGGGAGCGCGCCGGCGCGACGGTAGTGTCGGGGGCGATGTCGTCTTCCCCCCCGCGCGCTCCGGGCAGCTTCGGAGCCGACGAGTGGGACCTGCTCGGGGACCTGCCCCCGCTCGCCAGCCTCTACCGGACCGTGGCGGTGGAGGAACCGGAAGAACCCGGGGGCGCGCTGGCCGGTGCCGGCACTGTGGCGGTGGCGGTCGCCGAGCTCGTGGCGGACCTGAACCCCGCCCAGCGGGAGGCGGTCCTTTACGACGGCGGCCCCCTCGTCGTGGTCGCCGGTGCGGGCTCGGGAAAGACGCGCGTCCTCACGCGGCGCATCGCCCGCCTCGTGGTCTCGGGCGTGGCGCCCTGGCAGATACTCGCCATCACCTTCACCAACAAGGCCGCCGACGAGATGCGCCGGCGCGTCGTGGAGCTCGTCGGAGCCGACGCCGCCAAGATGTGGGTGTCCACCTTCCATGCCGCCTGCGTGCGGATCCTGCGCCGCAACGCGGAGCGGATCGGCTACAGCCCCGCCTTCACGATCTACGACGACGGCGACAGCCGCCGGCTCGTCGAGCACGTGCTCGACGACCTCGGCATCGACCAGAAGCGCTTCCCGCCCCGGGCCGTGCTCGGGGTCATCAGCTCGGCCAAGTCGGACATGGTCGACGCGGCCTTGTTCGACGAGCGCGCCGGGACGATCTACGAGCGCCGTATCGCCCAGGCCTACGCCGAGTACGAGCGGCGCCTCGGCGCCGCCAACGCCATGGACTTCGACGACCTCCTCGTCCGCACCGTGCGCATGTTCCGCGATCACCCCGACGTGCTCGAGCACTATCAGGAGCGCTTCGAGCACCTCCTCGTGGACGAGTACCAGGACACGAACATCGCCCAGAACGAGCTCGTCATGCGCCTCGGCGAGGCGCGGCGCAACGTGTGCGTCGTGGGCGACACCGACCAGAGCATCTACCGGTTCCGGGGCGCCGAGATGCGCAACCTGCTCGAGTTCGAGCGGGCTTTCCCCGACGCCCGCATGATCGTGCTCGACCAGAACTACCGCTCCAGCCAGACGATCCTGGACGCCGCCAACGCCGTCATAGGAAACAACCTGTTCCGCCAGGAAAAAGAGCTCTGGAGCGCCCTCGGCAAGGGCGACCGGATCAGGCGCTACCGGGCCGGGGACGACCGCGACGAGGCCAGTTTCGTGACGGGCGAGATCGCGGCCCTGCACCGGGACGAGAACGTCGGCTACGGCGACATCGCCGTCTTCTACCGGACCAACGCTCAGAGCCGTGCCCTCGAGACCGCGCTCGCCGACCGGGCGATCCCCTACACCGTCATCGGCGGGACCCGCTTTTTCGACCGCCGCGAGGTGCGCGACGTGCTCGCCTACCTGCGTGCCGTCGCCAACCCCGGTGACGAGGTGTCGCTCAGGCGCATCCTCAACACGCCGCGTCGGGGCATCGGCGACACGACCCAGGCGCGTCTTGTGGACTTCGCCCGCCAGCGCTCGATCGGCTTTCGCGAAGCGCTCGAACGCGCCGAGGAGGCCGGTGCGTCGGGCAAGGCCCTCGCAGGCGTCCGGAGCTTGCTCGCCCTTCTCTTCGAGCTGCGCTCCTCCGATCTCCCCGACAACCCGCCGGACCGCCTGATCGGGGCGATCCTCGCGCGGACCGGCTACCGCGACCTGCTCGAGGCCGAGATAACGATCGGCGGGGGCCGTGCGATCGAGGCCGAGGGCCGCATCGAGAACCTGGCCGAGCTCATGAACGTGGCGTCCGAGCACACCGACCTCGGGTCCTTCCTCGAGTCCACGGCCCTGATCGCAGCCACAGACGTCGCCGACGACGGTGAGAGCGTCTCGCTCATGACGCTGCACTCCGCCAAGGGCCTCGAGTTCCGGGTCGTGTTCCTCACAGGGATGGAGGAGGGGATCTTCCCGCACTCCCAGAGCCTGTCGGAGCCCGACGAGCTGGAGGAGGAGCGACGCCTCTGCTATGTCGGGGTGACCCGGGCGCGGGAAAGGCTGTACCTGACCCACACCTGGAGCCGTCTGTTGTTCGGCGGCATCCAGCAGAGCTTCCCGAGCCGGTTCTTGAAAGAGATCCCCGAGGAGCTGGTGGAAGACGTCGGCGAGGGCGTCGTCATCGGTGGGGGACGGGGAGCTGTCGCCCTCGGGGGATGGGGTGGCAGGCTGACCGGCGGCGCCGCCGGCGCCGGCGGGCCGCGCCCGGGCGCGCAGGCGGCCACCACCTCGAGCGGCGCCGAGTGCCTCGGCCTCGCCCCCGGCGACGCGGTCGTGCACGCCCGCTTCGGTCTCGGCATCGTGGTCGAGGTCCAGGGCCAAGGTGAGGACGCCCGCGCCGCCATCCGCTTCCCCGAACACGGCGAGAAGCGCTTCCTCCTGGCGCTCAGCCCCATCGAACGCCCGCCGGCTGGCGAGCCTACCGACCAGTAGGTAGAGTGCCGACCGTGGCGCAGGCTACAGAGGTGAGCGCGACGGCGGTCGCAAGCCCGAAACCGTTGCTGCGCGGGTGGTTCCACGAGGTGGGTGCCCTGGCGATGTTGGTCGCCGGGCCGCTCATCGGCCTCGAGGCCCACGGTGCCAAGGCGGAGATCTGCGCCGCAGCCGTGTGTTTCGCGGTGACGGCGATGCTGACCACGAGCGCCCTCTACCACCGGATCGACTGGTCGCCCGGTGTGCGCCGCAAGATGCGCCACGCGGACCACTCCATGATCTTCGTGTGCATCGCGGGGACCTACGCCGCCGTGGCGGGCCTGTCGCTCCCCCCGGTGGACGCGTGGATAGTGCTCGGCCTGGTCTGGGGAGCGTCGCTCGCCGGGATCGTGATCCGCTTCGCCTGGCTCGACGCGCCGAAGTGGGCCGTGGCGCTGCCCTACGTGGCGGCCGGGTGGATCGCCGTGGGGGCCATGCCCGAGTTCTGGCACTACCTCGGCGTGCTGGGCTTTTGCCTGATGATGGCAGGCGGGCTGCTCTACACCCTGGGGGCGGTCGTCTACGCGCTGCGCCGCCCCAACCCGTGGCCGAAGGTGTTCGGGTACCACGAGGTCTTCCACGCCTGCGTGGTGGCGGCCGCGGCGTTGCACCTGAGCCTGGTCGCCTTTGTGCTCTTGCCCGCCGCGGCGCACTGAGAGGCTCGATTAGTCCCGAGCCAGCGTGCTGCCTAGTATCGCCAGGGAATGGAACGTCGCTACCGAATCGTCGTGGCCAAGCCCGGTCTCGACGGTCACGACCGAGGCGCCAAGGTAATAGCAAGGGCCTTGCGGGACGCCGGTTTCGAGGTCATCTACACCGGTCTCCACCAGACCCCCGAGCAGGTGGTCCGGACCGCCATGCAAGAGGACGCCGACGCGGTGGGGCTCTCGCTTTTGTCTGGGGCGCACCTGACCCTCGTTCCCCGCGTCGTGGAGGGCCTGCGCGCCGAAGGGCTCGGGGACGTGATCGTCGTCGTGGGCGGCATCATCCCCGAGCGCGACATCGAGACGCTGAAGTCCGCCGGCGTGAGCGCCGTCTTCACGCCCGGCGCCCACCTGAGCGAGATCGCAGCCTTCTTGGAGGAGGCGCTCGACCAACGCGAGCGGGCAGGGGCCCGGCCGGGACCGGGCCGCGGGTGACGACCAAGACCGAAGCAACTGCGTCGACCGACAGGAAGGTGACTGGTGGATCTAGTTGAGTACCAGGGCAAGCAGTACTTCGCGCGCTACGGCATTGCCGTATCGCCCGGAGAGGTCGCGGACACCGTGGCCGAGGCCGAGGCCGCGGCCGAACGGCTCGGCTACCCCGTGGTGGTGAAGGCTCAAGTGCAAGTCGGCGGGCGCGGCAAGGCGGGCGGGATCAAGCTCGCCGATTCCGCCGCCGAGGTAAAAGAGCACGCCGGCAACATCCTGGGCATGGACATAAAGGGCCACAAGGTCCGGCGCCTTTGGATCGAGCTGGCGACGGACATCGCCAAGGAGTACTACGCGAGCTTCACGCTCGACCGCTCCGCCAAGTTGCACCTGGCGATGGTCTCGGCCCGGGGTGGGATCGACATCGAGCAGGTCGCATCCGAGGATCCGGACGCGATCGCGCGGCTGCACGTCAACCCGCTCGACGGTGTGAGTATCGAGGCGATGCGGGAACTGGTCGCCCGCGCCGGGCTCGACCCGCAGGCCCGGGAGGGTGCCGCCGAGATCCTCGTCAAGCTCTACGACTGCTACATAGAAGGCGACGCCGACCTAGTCGAGATCAACCCGCTCGTGCTCACGACCGACGGCGTCGTGCGTGCCCTCGACGCCAAGGTGACCCTCGACGACGACGCGTCCTTCCGCCACCCCGAATGGGCGGAGATCGACAACATGGGCGAGTCGACAGAACGCGAGCGCCTCGCCAAGTCCAAGGGGCTCTCGTACATCCCCCTCGAGGGGTCGGTCGGCATCATCGCCAACGGCGCCGGTCTCGCCATGAGCACCGTCGACATGGTGAGCCAGGTCGGTGGCAGCGCGGCGAACTTCCTCGACGTCGGTGGCGGTGCCGACGAGGACGGCATGGCGAGCGCGCTCGAGGTGATCAACCTCGACCCGAGCGTCCGGTCCATCTTCGTGAACATCTTCGGCGGCATCGTGCGCTGTGACGAGGTCGCCCGCGGCATCGTCAAGGCGCTCGACAAGGTGGACATCACCTCGCAGATCGTGCTGCGCCTCGACGGGACCAACGCCGCTGAGGCGCGCAAGATCATCGACGAGCGCGCTTCGGAGAAGATCATCAGCGAGCGGACCATGATGGGTGCCGCGCGGCGCGCGGTCGAACTCGCGGGTGCGCCCATTTCGCAAGGAGGTTCGGGGCTGTGAGCATTTTCGTGGACGAGACGACGCGTGTCGTCGTCCAGGGCCTGACAGGGAGCCAGGGTCGCTTCCACGGCCTTCGCAACCGTGCCTATGGCACCAATGTCGTCGCCGGCGTGACGCCGGGCAAGGGCGGACAGGACGTGGAGGGGATCCCCGTCTTCGACACCGTCACCGAGGCGGTCGCCGCCACCGGCGCTACGGCGAGCTTCATCGCCGTGCCGCCCCGTGCGGCGCCGTCGGCGATCGTCGACGCCGCCGCGGCCGGGATTCGCGTCGTCGTGTGCATCACCGAGCACATCCCGTCCAAGGACGAGGCGCTCGTGAACGCGCGGCTGCGCCGCGACTTCCCCGACGTCGTGCTCATCGGTCCCAACTGCCCGGGCATCATCTCGCCGGGCAAGTGCAACATCGGCATCACCTCGGGCGACATCGCCCTGCCGGGGGGCCCGGTCGGGGTCGTCAGCCGTTCGGGCACGTTGACCTACCAGGCCCTGCACGAGCTGTCGGAGCAGGGGGTCGGCCAGACGACCTGTGTGGGCATCGGTGGCGACCCGGTGCCGGGCTCGAGCTTCGTCGACGTGCTCACGGCCTTCCAGGCCGATCCGGAGACCCGTGCCGTGCTGATGATCGGCGAGATCGGCGGTGACGGTGAGGAGCGGGCCGCGGACTTCATCGCGTCGTCGATGGACAAGCCGGTCGTCGCCTACATCGCGGGCGTGACAGCGCCGCCGGGACGGAAGATGGGCCATGCTGGCGCCATCATCTCGGGCTCGAAGGGCACCGCCAAGGCCAAGATGGAGGCCCTTGCGGCCGCGGGCGTGCTCGTGGCGAAGAACCCGACCGAAGCCGGCGAGCTCATGGTCGGGCTCGTGCGGGCCTTCTAGGTCGCGCGTTGACAGGGGGGAGCGGACCGGGTGAGGTGAGCCTCGAGGCGATCGAGGCCGCCCGGCCCGCCGTGCAACGCATCGCAGTGCACACGCCGATCTTCACCTCACGGCTTTTGAGCGAGCTAACAGGTGCACGCATCATGCTGAAGGCGGAGAACCTGCAGCGCACCGGTTCGTTCAAGATCCGGGGCGCGTCGGCGAAGCTGGCCGCTCTCGGCGCCGCGGCCAAGCCCGGCATCGTCGTCGCCTCGGCCGGCAACCACGCCCAGGCTGCCGCGCTCGCGGCGCGCTCGGCGGGCGTTGCCTGCGAGGTGTACATGCCGGCGGAGGCGTCGGTCTCCAAGGCCGAGGCGACCATCGGCTACGGCGCCTCGGTCCATCTGGAGGGTGACTCGCTCGACGACTGCGTCGTGCTGGCCGAGAAGAGGGCCCGGGAGGCGGGTCTCCACTTCGTCCACCCCTTCGACGACCCGGCCATCGTCGCCGGGCAGGGCACGCTCGGCCTCGAGCTCATCGAGGACGTCGACGATCTCGCCATGGTCGTCGTCCCACTCGGAGGGGGCGGGCTCGTCTCAGGGATCGCGTGCGCCGTCGACGCCCTCGCCCCGCACGTGCGGGTCGTCGCAGTGCAGGCGGCGGTGTGCGCCCCGTTGCTCGCCCGCAGGCAGGGTCACCGAGCGGTTACCGCCAAGGCCGCCTCGACGCTTGCCGACGGCATCGCGGTGAAGCGTCCGAGCGGTATCACCGTCGGGCTCATCGAGCGCCACGTCGACGAGATCGTGGCCGTGGGGGAGAACGAGATCGCCGACGCCATCGTGATGCTGCTGATGCGTTCCAAGCTCGTGGTCGAAGGGGCGGGAGCCGTGGGGGTCGCGGCGCTGATGGCGCGCCGCATCATTCCGCCGCCCACCGGCACGACGCTCTTGGTGCTGTCAGGCGGCAACGTGGACACCGGCCTTCTCGCCCCGGTCATCCGACGCCACGAGACCAACGCCGGACGGCGGGTCGTTCTCTTCGCCCGGATCCCCGACCGGCCCGGCAGCCTCGCCCGCCTGCTCACCTGCCTGGGGCAAAACGGCGCCAACCTCGTCACGGTCGAGCACCTACGCGAGGGCTACGACCTCGAGGTGCGCGAGACGGCGGTCAACATCGTGTTGGAGACGCGCAACGCTGAACACGCCAAGGCGGTTCTGGCGGCGGCGAGGAAGGCCGGCTTCGACGTGCGCACCGCCGGCCGCCAAGCGACCTGAGAGCCGCACCCGCGCCGGCGGCTTGCGTCCTTTGCAGGCGAGTGTGCGTGCCGGGCAGCAGGAACTGTCAGGACAGCCCGCCCCGGTCCGGTCCCGGTGCCCGGCTGTGAGAAGTAGCTTGGCCCAATGGCCAAATCCGGGCCGGAAAGCCCTTTCGAAAAGACGCTCAGCCAGCTCGACCCCGAGGTGGGTGCCGCCATCGACTCCGAGCTCGCGCGCCAGAGGTCCACGCTCGACCTGGTCGCTTCCGAGAGCGTGCCACCACGGGCGGTTCTCGAGGCGCAAGGGTCGGTGCTCACGGCCAAGTACGCAGACGGCTATCCGGAAAGACGCGAGTACGACACCTGCGAATGGGTCGACGAGATCGAGCGTCTGGCGATAGACCGGGCGAAGTCGCTGTTCGGTGCCGACCACGCCAACGTCCAGGCCTATTCCGGGGCGAGCGCCAACGCGGCTGTGCTCCACGCCCTGTGCGAGCCGGGCGACGCCGTGCTCGGTTTCGACTTCGCCCACGGTGGCCACCCGACCCAGTGCGGCAGCGAGACGTTCGCGGGGCGCAATTACCGGGCCTTCGCCTATCACGTGCGGCGCGACGACCGGTTGGTGGACATGGACGAGGTCGAGCTGCTCGCCCGGCGCCACCGGCCGCGGGTCGTGTTCGCCGGTTGGTCGTGCTACAGCCGCCACCTCGACTTCGCTCGGTTCCGTGCCATCGCCGACGAGGTCGGCGCCGCGCTCGTGGTCGACATGGCCCACATCGCCGGTCTGGTCGCCGCCAAGGTGCATCCCGACCCGGTCCCGCTGGCGGACGCCTGCACGATGACGGTCCACAAGACTCTCGGCGGGGCGCGGGGCGGTGCCATCTTGTGCCGGCGCGAGCTGGCCGAGCGGATCGACGCCGCCGTGTACCCCGGCGAACAGGGTTGCCCGCTTCCCCACGTGATCGCCGCCAAGGCGGTGACCTTCAAGCTTGCAGCCACCCCCGAGTTCCGCGAGCGGATGGAGCGCACCGTGGAGGGGGCGCGGACGATGGCGCAGGTGCTCGTCGAGGCGGAGCACAGGACCCGGGCGACCGTGGTCACCGGTGGCACCGACGTCCACCAGCTGCTCGTGGACCTCGCGCCTTCTGGTCGCGAGGCCTGGGCCACGCTCCGTCGGCTCAACAAGATCGGGATCTCCGCCAACGCCATCGCGCTCGCCTACGACCCGCTGGACGCTCCGGCGTGCTCAGGGCTGCGCTTTGGGGCGACCGCGCTCGCCAGCCGTGGTTTCGGCCACGAGCACTTCACCGAGGTCGGTGCCATTCTCGCGGACGCCCTGGCTGACGGCGGTGAGGACCGCGACGGATCCCTGGCCGGCCGCGTCGCGGAGCTCACAGGAGCGATGCCGCTGTACCCCTATCTGGCCTGAGGACCTGCGCCGGGCGACGCAGGTAGCCCGTCAGGAGGTTTGCAGCTCTGCGCGGGTCGCGAGCACCACGAGCAGCGCCTGGTTGAGGCTGAGCGGGAGCGGTGCGAGCTTGGACGACGAGATGAAGCTCACCTGGGCGTGACCGACGGCGAACGAGACGACCTCGAAACGGAACGGAAGCGTCACGCCCCGTACCACGGCCGTGCCGCCCATCGACATCGCCCACGTGGGCGGGCTCGAGGGAAGGGCCGGAAGCGACGCCGCAGTGGCTGAAAGCGAGATGTGCGATCCGTCCGGCAGTCCCGCCAGCATGGAGGCCGACAAGAACCGGTTGACGCACGATCTCGCGGCCGGAGCGGTGAGCAGGGAACGCAACGCTGCAAGGTCCCTCCGCACCGCCTTGGTGTCGGAGCCGATGGCGACGACGTCAGCGGTCTGCCAGGAACCGCCGAGCGGGTCCGCCGCGGCCGCCTGGGAGGAGGCCACGGCGGCGGCGTTGTTGTCGGAGGCCGTCAGGGCGGCGCTGACGCTTTGGATGTCAGTGGCGCATCCCGGGTTCGAAGCCGTCCAGGAGCGGACGAGCGAGGGTGTCACGAGCCCCGAGGCGACTCCGTAGGAGCTGGCTGTGACCGCGGTCTTCGCCACGTGCCAAGGGGGTGGGAAGTCGCCGGTCCTGAGGATCACATTGTCCGCCGCCTGCTGTGCCTGGGCGACGGTCGTGAGCCCGGGCTGAGTGGGACCCCTGAAAGCGGCGATGCCACCAGCCGCTCCGGCGGCAGCGACGAAGAGCGCGACAACCGCGATGGCCGACCCGTAGCGGCGGATGACGCCCGGCTTCTTCGCTGTGACCTGTGCCGGGCCTTGTTCGCGGTTCATGGTGGCGGTGCCCAGCAGCGGTGTCGGCGCCTGGGGCTGTTTCGAGGCGAGCGGCTCCGATGCCTGTGTGCCTGACTCGCCTTGGGCGACCTCGGCCGCGACGACCGCCTGGAGGGCCGCCGGCAATGGCTTTCGCGCCTGGCGAGCGAACGAGCGCCGTTCGCCGATCGGCCAGGCTGCTCCCTCGCCGTCGGACGAACGGGGGAAGTGCAGCTCTTGGCCGCCACTGCCAACAAGCTCGGGCTCGGCCGGACTGACAAGCTCGGGTTCCCCGGAACCGGCGGGCTCGGCGGGACCGGCAAGCTCGGGCTCGGCGGGACCGGCAAGCTCGGGTTCGGAAGGACCGGCAAGCTCGGGCTCGGAAGGGGCCGCAGACACGACCTGAGCCGTGTCCGAGTCAGCCGCATGCACCGCCCCATCGGCCGGGAGCGACTCTGTTCCGAGGTCCGGGGGCATCGCCTCCTCGACGAGTGACGTCCCGAGCGACGACGCCGCCGGGCGGTTGCTGCGACGCCTCGGGACCGCTTCGCTCAGGGCACGCTCACCGGCCATTCTGACGAAATCGTCATAGGGGTCGTACATCCGCAGGCCAGCGTCGGAAGGCGTCTGTGGGGCGTCGACCGGCGGAGGAGTGTCGGCGGTGGCGAGCCCGGCTGAGGGACCTTCGTCGTGGGCCCACGGCTCGGAGACTTGCTGTGTCGCAGGCTCCGCGGCGCTCGACTCCTCCGGTCCCCTCGGCGTGAGCGGCCCCTGGGCCGCGGCGCGGGCGACGGCTCCCGCCACCGCCTCACGCAGGTCCGAGGTTGGCCTGAGCGTCGAGGGGCGCCGGCGCGCACTCGGCGGCGGGCCGATTCTCTCAACGGTTGCTTCAGGCGGTGCGGCCATGACAGGCGGTGCTGGCATGACAGGCGGTGCGGCCATGACAGGCGGTGCGGCCGGCGGCGCCTCCGGGACCGCGAAGGTGGATGCCGGAGGCGGGGGAGCAGGTGGCGGCGGCTCTACGGCGGGCATCGGCGGCGCCAGCGTCGGGGCAGGCTCTCGTATGGCGACCGACGGAGCCGTCAACGCAGTGGCCTGGTCAGAGGGCTTGGCGGGCTCGTGGGTCCGGGCGGGATTCCAGCGAGGCAGGGGTGCTGGCACGGCAGCGGCGCGCGCGGGTCGTTCCACGACCGGCGGAGCGGGATGGTCGGGCCCCGACGGTGACCGGGATGGTGGTCGTCTCGATTCGGCTCTTTGGCGCCCATCGGGTCTCCACCGGGTCTCGGGCTTCGAGGTGACAGGCTCCGATGCGCTGCGGGGCTCGAAGGGCCGGTACGGCCGGTCCGCACCCCCGAAACGGGGCAGATCACCGTCGCGGTGCAGTCCAGCGGGCCGGCCGGAGCTGTTTTCGTCGGCACTGCCGTTTCGCCCGCCGGAATACGCTCCGCCAGCCGGGACGAAGGTCCCGTTCCTGGCCTCGCCATGGACCTGGGCGAAGACCTTGTCCCGGACGCGGGCCACTCCGATCGCGGCGTCGAAGAGGGCGGCGATCCGGGCTTGTTCGCCGGGTGCGACGTCACGTACGGCCGGATGCAGGTCCGGCGGGTACCACTTGCCGTCAGACGCGAGCCACCATCCGATGCCCTGGAGGTCGTCGCTCAAAGTACTCCTCATCTGTCCCGAACAGCTCGACCGAGCGTAGCGAGTGAAACATCGCAACGGGGGGCTTGCGTCACAGAAGGATACCCGCCCCGCCCTGCGGACTTGGCAGAATTTCGGGACGAATCGCGCGGTTGTTGCACCAGGGCGAGGGCCGACTGGGGACCGAAAGTGCAGCTCAGGCTCCCGGCAACGCCCTGATAGGGTCGTCGCGAGTGCGTGCTCTCCTCTCTGTTCACGACAAGACGGGCCTGGGCGACTTCGCGCGCGGCCTGCATGGCCTCGGCGTCGAGCTCGTGGCGAGCGGTGGCACCGCGAAGCTCCTGGAAGCGGTCGGGATCGACCACCTAGAAGTCGCCGAGCTCACGGGTGTGCCCGAGATGTTGGGAGGGCGCGTAAAGACGTTGCACCCTGTGATCCATGCGGGCATCCTGGCCGACCGGTCCGTGCCGTCCCACCTCAGCGACCTGGCGTCCCAAAACATCGCTCCGATCGACATCGTGGTCTGCAATCTCTACCCGTTCGAGGCGCAGCCGTCGGTCGAGATGATCGATGTCGGAGGCCCGACGATGATCCGTGCCGCGGCGAAGAACTGCGCTTATGTCGCGGCGGTCGTCGATCCCGCCCAGTACGGGGCCGTCCTGGACGAGCTACGGGCCAACGGGGTCGTGAGCGACGCCACGCGTCGCAGGTTGGCACGCGCCGCCTTCGCCCACACCGCCGCCTACGACGCCGCCATCGTCGCTTGGATGGACGAGACCGGGCCCGATGGCGCCGGAACTCTGCCCGAGACCTTCTCGGTCGTCCTCGAGCAGGTCAAGTCACTCCGTTACGGGGAGAACCCGCACCAGAGGGCCTCGCTCTACCGGGCACGCGGCAATCCCGCCGGCTGGTGGGAGGAAGCGGTCCAGCACGGCGGGAAGGAGCTTTCCTACCTCAACCTTCTCGACGCCGAGGCGGCCTGGCGCCTCGTGCACGAGCTCGTCGGCCCCGAGGGCCTGAGCTTCGCGTCAGGCCTTTGCGCGGCGGCGATCGTCAAGCACACCAACCCTTGCGGGGTCGCCGTCGACGAAGACCTCGGCACCGCCTACGCGCGGGCCCTCGACGCCGACCCCGTCTCGGCCTTCGGCGGCATCGTGGCCCTGAGCGGCCGTGTCGACGCGGCACTTGCGGACAGGATCGTCACAGGCCCGATGGCGGACCTGCTCATAGCACCCGGGTTCGACGCCGCCGCCCTGTCCTGTTTCGCGGCCAAGCGCAAGAGCATGCGGGTGATGGCCGCGCCTGCACCCTCGCTTGGAGATCTCGGCCTGCGCCAGATCGACGGAGGCTTTCTCGTCCAGGAGCACGACAGGTTCGGATCGGCACCCGACACCTGGCGTGTGGTGACAAGGCTCGCACCGAGCAGTCAACAATGGCGCGATCTCGAGCTGGCGTGGAGAGTCTGCGGCCTGACTTCGTCCAACGCCATCGTTTTGGCCTACGGTGGGCAGATAGTCGGTATCGGGTGCGGGCAGCAGAACCGCGTGGACGCGGCCCGGATCGCCTCCGCCAAGGCCGGCGGACGAGCGCAAGGAGGAGCAGGGGCAAGTGACGCATTCTTTCCTTTTCGAGATGGGTTGGACGCGATGATCGACGCCGGTGTCTCCGCCGTCGTTCAGCCGGGCGGGTCGGTTCGCGATGACGAGGTGATCGCCGCGGCCGACGCCCGCGGGATCTCGATGGTGCTCACTTCCGAGCGCCACTTCCGCCACTGATGGCCGCCATCCTGCTGGACGGGGAAGCGCTCGCCGCCCATGAACGGGGCGAGCTTTCGAAGCGGGTCGCCGAGTTGAAGGCGGTCGGCGTCACTCCCGGTCTCGGGACGATCCTCGTCGGGGACGACGGACCGAGTGCCCGTTATGTGGCGATGAAGCACCAGGACTGTGCCGAGATCGGCATCGAGTCCGTGCACGAGGAGCTCCCGCAGAACATCACCCAGGAGCGGCTCGAGTCCGTAGTGCGGTCCCTCAGTGCCAATCCGGAAGTCGACGCGCTGCTCATCCAGCTGCCCTTGCCGAAGCACCTGAACGAAGAGCGGGCCCTTTTGGCCGTGCACCCGGACAAGGACGTCGACGGGCTGCACCCTGTGAACCTGGGTCGTCTCGTGATGGGCGCGCCCGGGCCGCTCCCCTGTACTCCTGCGGGCATCGTCGAGCTGCTTCACACCTACGACGTGCCCGTGAGTGGCAAGCACGTAGTCATAGTCGGCCGTGGGCTCACGATCGGCCGGCCGCTCGCACTGTTGCTGGCGTTGAAGCGCCCGGGACTCAACGCGGCCGTGACGGTCGTCCACACCGGTGTGGCCGACCTGGGCTCCTACGTGCGCCAGGGCGACATCGTCGTCGCGGCGGCGGGCTTCCCGAACCTGGTCACCCGCGACATGGTCAGGCCCGGCGCGGCGGTGGTCGGTGCCGGTGTCTCACGGGAAGGAAAGCGCCTGCTCTCCGACGTCGAGGAATCGGTCGCCGAGGTCGCAGGCTGGATTACCCCGCGGATCGGTGGGGTCGGGCCGATGACGAGGGCGATGCTGCTTCGCAACGCCGTGCTCGCGGCCGAACGGCGGGCGGCCGCACTCGGCGGGGGCTAGTACCAACGGGGGCGAGTACCGGCAAAGGAATGTCGGGGACCCGACCCGAGAGGCGCCGCCTTCTGCGCCGTGCGGGCCTGGTCCCAGCCTTGTGCCGATGGGCGCCGCCCTATGTAGGCTCGCCCTTATGTCAACGAAGATCACGATGTCGCCGGCGGGCGTACTCTCGGTACCGGATGACCCCATAGTCCCCTACATCGAGGGCGATGGGATCGGTGTCGACATCTGGCCCGCCGCGCAACATGTCCTCGATGCCGCCGCGGCAAAGCACGGCAAGCACATCTCCTGGACCGAAGTGCTCGCCGGCGAGAAGGCCTTCAAGGCGACCGGCGAATGGCTTCCCGAAGAGACGGTCGAGTCGTTCCGGGAGCACCTGATCGGAATCAAGGGACCGCTCACGACGCCTGTGGGCGGCGGCTTCCGCTCGCTCAACGTGGCGCTGCGGCAGCTGCTCGACCTGTACGTCTGCCTGCGGCCCGTGCGCTGGTTCGCAGGCGTGCCCTCGCCGGTCCTGCACCCTGAAAAGGTCGACATGGTGATCTTCCGGGAGAACACCGAGGACGTGTACGCCGGCCTCGAGCTCAAGGAGGGCACGCCCGAAGCCCGCAAGCTGATCGCCTTTGTGCAAGAGCAGTTCGGGTGGACGGTGCGGGCCGATTCCGGGATCGGCCTGAAGCCGATCTCGGAGACCGGCTCCAAGCGCCTCGTGCGGGCGGCCCTTAACTACGCCGTGCGACGCCATCGCCGCAGCGTCACTTTCATGCACAAGGGCAACATCCAGAAGTTCACCGAGGGGGCCTTCCGCAACTGGGGTTACGAGGTCGCCCGCGACGAGTTCGCCGACGTGGCGGTCGCCTGGGAGGATTGCGGCGGCCAGCCCGGCGACAAGATCCTCGTGAAGGACGCGATAGCGGACATCACCTTCCAGCAGGTGCTCACCCGCCCCGACGAGTTCGACGTGATCGCGGCGACGAACCTGAACGGGGACTACCTGTCCGATGCGCTGGCGGCCCAGGTCGGCGGGATTGGGATCGCCCCCGGAGGCAACATCAACTACGTGACCGGGCACGGCGTGTTCGAGGCGACGCACGGCACGGCGCCGAAGTACGCCGGTCAGGACAAGGTCAATCCGGGCTCGTTGCTCCTTTCCGGCGTGCTCATGTTCGAGCACTTCGGGTGGCAGGAGGCCGCCGACGACATAATCGCCGCGCTCGAGGCGACGATCGCCGACAAGATCGTGACCTATGACTTCGCCCGGCTGATGCAAGGCGCCCACGAGGTCCGCTGCAGCCAGTTCGCACAGGCAATCGTCGAGCGGCTCTGAACGGGCGGACGAGACGTGGCCCGGCGCCGCGGCGGCTGCGGGGCCGGTTTACAGGACCTCCCTGCGCTCGGTTAGTCTGCTACGCCGTGACCGACACTTCTGCCACGACAACTGCCGACGCCAGGATGCACTGGCCGGTCAACGTCACCGTCACCGGTGCCGCCGGTCAGGTCGGCTATGCGCTGCTGTTCCGCATCGCCTCGGGTGAGATGTTCGGGCCGGGCCAGCCCGTGGCGCTACGCCTCTTGGAGATCGAGCCCGCCATGAAGGCGCTCGAGGGCGTCGTGCTGGAGCTCGAGGACTGTGCGTTCCCTCTTCTCGTCGACATCGAGGCGACGAGCAACCTTGCGATCGCTTTCCGCAGGACCTCGTTCGCGCTCCTGGTCGGCTCGGTTCCCCGCAAGCCCGGCATGGAGCGCAAGGACCTGCTGGGGGTGAACGCCGGTACCTTCAAGACCCAGGGACGCGCCATCGCCGACTATGCGGCCTCTGACGTGCGGGTGCTCGTGGTCGGCAACCCGTGCAACACCAACTGCCTCATCGCCCGCTCGAACGCCCCCGAGGTGCCGGCGGAACGCTGGTTCGCCATGATGCGCCTGGACCAGAACCGGGCCCAGAGCCTGCTCGCACGCCGTGCCCAGGTGTTCAACGGGCAGGTGACGAACATGGTCGTCTACGGGAACCACTCCTCGACACAGTTCCCCGACTACGAGAACGCCCGCATCCTCGGCCGGCCCGCCATCGAGGTGATAGGCGACGCCGACTGGCTGAAGGGCGAGTTCCTAAAGACGGTGAAGGGGCGCGGCGCGGCCATCTTGGAGGCACGGGGCATGTCGTCGGCCGCGAGCGCATCGCACGCGATCGTCGACTCGGTGGCGAGCATCCTGCGTCCGACGCCGCCCGGTGAGGCCGTGTCGCTCGCGGTCGTGTCCAAAGGCGAGTACGGCGTGCCGGAGGGGTTGCAGTTCGGGTTCCCGGTGCGCTCGGACGGGAAGAATTGGGAAGTCGTCCCGGACCAGCCGCATTCGGATTTCGCGACCCAGCAGATCCGGGCGACGACCAAAGAGCTGCTCGAGGAGCGGGCCGAGGTGGAGGGGTTGCTCAAAGGTTGACCTAGTGGCGCAGCACCAGCGTCCCGGCGGCCTTGTCGTGGAGCGTCTGGTTGCGGTTGTCCCACAGCGGCCAGGCCAGGTCGAGCAAGGCGGCGAAGGGAATGATGGTCAGCAATCCGGCGGCGAACGACCGGACCGCCGCCCGGGCGGGACCTATCGGGGTGCGCCCCTCGACTGCGTCGACGGCGTCGAGGCGCATCAGGGCCATGCCGAGCGTGTGGCCGAAGAACCCGACAAGGGCGAACGAATAGGCGAAGCTCACGGCGAGGTCCAAGTAGAGGTAACCGGTGCGGGTGCGGACGTGGGCGGCCAGGTGGAGGAGGTAGGTCGCCACCCCGATGAACACGGCGTCGGCGACGGCCCCCACGGCGCGCACGCCCCAGGAAGCGAGAGGGATCCCGAGATCATCCGGCGCGTAGCTCGGGCGGTTCACGAGCGGGTGCCGGGACAGAACCAGATCAGGCGTTGACCTCGATGCCGAGGCGCCTCAGATAGGCGAGCCGACGGCTCATTGCCTGGATCCAGTCCTTGTAGTCCGCCTCGAAGTGGTCACTGTCTCCGTCCTCGAAAGCATGCTCGAGTTCATCGAAGGCTGCGTCCTCACGGTCGAGCAACACGCGGTACTGGCTCAGCATGTGATCGTCGACCACACCCGTCAAGGTCATGATCCTGGTCCCCTTTCAGTATGCCGTTGGGACAGCGTACCCCCGTGGGTTTGTGGGACAGAATGCACTCCGATGACGATCGCGTGACCAGGGCTCGCCGCCGCCACGACGCCGGGGGTCGGCCCGGTCAGGCGCCCTTCGGCCCGGACCCCGGCCCGCGCCCGAGGGCCGCGCTGAGGAGGGGCGCGAGCCTGGCGAGAAGGTCCCCGGCGGCGACCAGAACCCGGGCGTCGCCTCTCAGCTTGATCTTGCCGGCACCCAACAGGTCCGGCAGCGACGCGCTCTCCGAGGCGATCGCTTTGGCGGTGGAGAAGTCCTCGACCAGTGTCACGTCCGCCGATTCTGTCGAATCCGCCACGAGCGACCCCGAGCCGTCCCCGGAAAGGACGATCGTGTAGCGCACCTCTCCGTTGCGCACGCCCACCGCGCCGGCGTCGTCTGGCACGTCGGTGATGATCTGGCCGAGGCGCAGCCCACCGGGGGGCGCACCCGCCGTGTCACCGGTGACCGGCAGTCCCTCAAGGGCGCCGGCGAGGGCCTCGAACCACCCCTCACTCAAGAGCTCAGGCACCGGCACCGGGCTTGGGCGGAGCCGGTGCCGCAGGCTGTTGGTGCGCGGCGCCCGTGTGCTTGCGGGCCTGCGCGGCGGGAAGGGGAGCCGGGCGTCCTGTGATCTTGCGCCCGAGCCAGGCGACGGGGTCGTAGCGCGAGTCCACGATGCGCTCTTTGAGGGGGATGATGGCGTTGTCGGTTATGTGGATGTCCTCCGGGCACACCTCGGTGCAGCACTTGGTGATGTTGCAGAGACCGATGCCCATGTCGCGGTGGATGTAGTCGCGACGGTCCAAGGTGTCGAGGGGGTGCATCTCGAGCTCTGCGAGGCGCACGAAGAACCGGGGGCCTGCGTAACGGGGCTTGTTGTCCTCGTGGTCCCTGATCACGTGGCAGACGTTCTGACAGAGGAAGCACTCGATGCACTTGTGGAACTCCTGGCCGCGGTCGATGTCCACCTGGGCCATCCGGTAAAGGCCGTCCGGATCCCTCGGGCGGGGCTTGAAGGCGGGGATCAGCTTCGCGACCTCGAAGTTGTAAGAGACGTCGGTGACGAGGTCGCGCATGATCGGGAAGGCGCGCATGGGCGAGATCGTGATGGGCTCGTCGGTCGGCAGCGTGCTCATCCGCGTCATGCACATCAGCCTGGGCCGGCCGTTGATCTCGGCACTGCAGGAGCCGCACTTGCCCGCCTTGCAGTTCCAGCGGACGGCGAGGTCCGGTGCCTGGGTCGCCTGGATACGGTGCACGACGTCGAGCACGACCTCGCCTTCCTGCGGCGTGACGTGGTAGTCCTGGAACCTGCCCCCGCTCGCGTCCCCGCGCCACAGGCGCATCACGAGGTCTGCCGGCGGGGGTTCGGGGGAGGGTTGGGGAGCCTGCGACGGGGCGGGTCCGGTGTCGATCGCCATCAGTGCGCCCCCTCCTCGAACATTGTCGCAAGCTCGTCGGGCATTCGAGGCTTGGGCTCCTTGGTTAGTACATATTCGCCGTCGACGAGGCGCGTGACCATGTTGACGTTCTCGAATTCCGGCCTGAAGCCCGGGTAGTCCTCACGGGTGTGGCCACCCCGGCTCTCCCGGCGCTCGATGGCGCTCAACGTCGTGCAGTTCGAGACGGCGAGCATCGACTCGAGGTCCAGGGCGAGGTGCCACCCCGGGTTGAACTGGAGGTTGCCCTCGACAGCGCAGTGCGAGGCGCGTTCGGTGAGCACGGCGAGCTTGTCTCTCGCTTCGAGCAGCTCGGCTTCGGTGCGGATTATGCCCACGAGCGCCTGCATCGTCTCTTGCAGGTCACGGTGCACGGCATAGGCGTCCTCGTGGCTCTGGTTGGCGAAGTACGACATCGCGTGTTCTGTCACCCCGGCGACTTGAGTCTCGGAGACCTCCGGGATCCCCGGAAGGCCGAGGGCGCGCTCGGCCGCCGCCAGACCTGCCCTGCGGCCGAACACCACCAGGTCCGAGAGTGAGTTGCCCCCGAGCCTGTTCGACCCGTGCATGCCCCCGGCGGCCTCGCCTGCGGCGTAAAGGCCGGTCACCGTGGTGGCCTCGGTGTCGGCCTCGACGCGGATGCCTCCCATGGCGTAGTGGCAGGTCGGGCCGACCTCCATCGGCGTCGTCGTGATGTCGACGTCGGCCAGCTCCTTGAACTGGTGGTACATGGAGGGGAGCAGGCGGCGGATCTCCTCCGGCGTGCGGCGGCTGGCGATGTCCAAGAAGACGCCGCCGTGGGGACTGCCCCGTCCCGCTTTCACCTCCGCATTGATGGCGCGGGCGACCTCGTCGCGTGGGAGCAGGTCGGGGGGGCGGCGGAAGTCCTTCTTGTTCTTGTACCACTGGTCCGCCTCCTCGACCGTGTCGGCGGTCTCGGCGGCGAAGAAGGGCGAGATGTAGTTGAACATGAAGCGCTCGCCGTCCCGGTTCTTCAAGACGCCGCCGTCACCTCGCACCCCCTCGGTCACCAACAGGCCCCGCGCCGAAGGCGGCCAGACCATCCCCGTCGGGTGGAATTGGATGGCTTCCATGTCGATCAGATCGGCCCCGGCCCACAGCGCCAGTGCCATCCCGTCCCCGGTGCACTCCCACGAGTTGGACGTGAACTTCCACGCCTTGCCGAGCCCGCCGGTCGCGATGACGACCGCCTTGGCTCCGAAGGTGACAAAACGCCCCGATTCCCGCCAGAAGCCGACCACACCGTTCACGGCCCCGGCGTCGTCCTGGAGGAGCCGGACGATCTTGCACTCCATGAAGACGTCGATCCCGAGCGACACGGCGCGGTGCTGCAGGACCCTGATCATCTCGAGGCCGGTGCGGTCACCGACATGGGCGAGGCGGGCGTAGCGATGGCCGCCGAAGTCCCGCTGCAGGATCCGGCCGTCGGCCGTGCGGTCGAACAGTGCGCCCCACTCCTCGAGCTCGAGGACCCGGTCGGGGGACTCGAGGGCATGGATCTGGGCCATGCGCCAGTTGTTGAGCATCTTGCCGCCACGCATGGTGTCGCGGAAGTGGACCCCCCAGTTGTCCTCCGGCCAAACGCTGGCGAGGGCGGCCGCGATGCCACCCTCGGCCATCACCGTGTGCGCCTTGCCGAGGAGGGACTTGCACACGAGCGCCGTGCGGGCGCCCATCTCGCGCGCCTCGATGGCGGCTCGCAGCCCCGCCCCGCCGGCGCCTATGACCACGACGTCGAAGTCGTGACGCTCGGTATCGGTCATCAGAAGATCCTCGGGTCACTAAAGGCACCGGACGACACCAGGTAGATGTAGAAGTCCGACACCACGATCGTCATGAGCGACAGCCAGGCGAACAGCTGGTGGTGCTTGTTCAACGGTGTCGTGAGGTTGGTCCAGATCCACCGCCTCACCGGGGCGGTGGAGAACTTCTTCAGGTTCCCTCCGCTCAAGTGGCGGCAGGCATGGCAGCCGAGCTGGTAGGCCCAGATCATCACCGAGTTCGCCACGAGTATGAGCGTGCCCACACCCATGCCGACGCCGCCGGGGAAGCGGAAGGCCTCGACGGCGTCGTAGGTCAAAAGCACGGCGAAGATGAAGGTGAAGTACCAGGTGTACCGGTGGATGTTCTGGAGCACGAGCGGGAAGCGGGTCTCGCCCGTGTAGCGCTTGCGGAAAGCCTTGGCTTTGGTCGAGGTCGATCCGGCGTCGGCGACGGCGCACGCCGGCGGCGAGAGCCAGAAGGCCCGGTAATAGGTCTTGCGGTAGTAGTAGCAGGTGAGCCGGAACGCCAGCGGGAAGATGAGGATGATGAGGGCGGGCGAGAAACCGGAGTTCGCCGGCGTGACCGGCCCCCAGCGCACCGCCGGCGGGCAGTTCGAGGCGAGGCACGGCGAGTAGAACGGCGAGAGGTAGTTGCGCGCCTCGGCGAGACCGACGAAGTAGTGCCCGTTGCGGAACGCGGCCCAGGTCGCGTAGACGACGAACGCGAACAGGCCGAGCCCGGTCACCAATGGCTGTGCCCACCAGGGATCCTTGCGCAGCACGACGGCCCGGGAGGGCCCGGCCCGCGGGGCGCCGATGCGGACGGGGATCGGCTGGGGCCCGGGCGCCGGGGACGGTGCCTCCTCGATGACGCTCATCAGTTGCCTCCGTGGGGATCGATCTCGCCCGAGCGTAGGTCGGACATGTCCTCACAACCTCCCTGCGACGTGGCGATCATCATTGCACCGGGGTTGCATGCGCTGCGAGTCGATGGCCGTAGTCTCGCCGGATGTCCGAGATGTCACGCCCCCCTGAGCCAAGACCCGCCTCCCGTGGCCACGCGGCTGCAGCCGGCCCCCACTTCCCCGTCCCCGCCTCGCTCGCCTCGACGCTCGGAGAGCTGCGCGCCTCGGGGTGGTGCTCGGTGCCCGTCAAGGAGGAGATCCGCCGCAATGTGCTCGTTCGCGTGTCCGAGGGCAAGCCGGTCGTGAGCGGCGTGCTCGGCTATGACCAGAGCGTGCTCCCGGCTTTGGAGCATGCTCTCATAGCCGGCCACGACGTGATCTTCCTGGGCGAGCGGGGACAGGCCAAGAGCCGGATGATCCGCTCGCTGGTCGGGCTCCTGGACGAGTGGCTGCCGGTTGTGGCGGGCTCGGAGATCAACGACGATCCCTACCGCCCGGTCTCGCGCATGGCCCGTGACCTTGTGGCAGAGGCCGGCGACGACACGCCGGTCGCCTGGGTCCACCGCAGCGATCGTTACGGCGAGAAGCTCGCCACGCCGGACACGTCCATGGCGGACCTGATCGGCGAGGTCGACCCGATCAAGGTGGCCGAGGGCCGCTACCTCTCCGATGAGCTCACGCTGCACTACGGGCTCGTGCCGAGGACCAACCGCGGGATCTTTGCCATCAACGAGCTGCCCGATCTCGCCGAGCGCATCCAAGTTGGACTGCTCGACGTGCTGGAGGAACGTGACGTGCAGATCCGTGGCCACCGGGTGCGCCTGCCTCTCGACGTACTGCTCGTGGCCTCGGCGAACCCGGAGGACTACACGAACCGGGGGAGGATCATCACCCCCTTGAAGGACCGTTTCGGGGCCCGCATAAGGACGCACTACCCCCAGGACCTCGAGACCGAGCTCACGATCGTGTCCCAGGAGGCCCGCGCCTTCGAGGCGGGGAGCGTCCGTCTCGTCTTCCCGGACTACATGTCCGAGATCGTCGCCCGTTTGAGCCAATTGGCGCGTCGCAACCCCCGGGTGAGCCAGCATTCGGGCGTGTCCGTGCGCTTGAGCGTGACGAACCAGGAGACGCTGGCGGCGGCCGCCGTACGCCGAGCCCTCCTGCACGGCGAGACCGAGGCGTCTCCGCGCGTGAGCGACCTCGGCGCACTTCAGTCCTCGACCCTCGGCAAGCTCGAGATCGAGTCGCTCGAGGAGGGCGAGGACGAGGAGGTCGTCGACAAGCTCATAAAGGCGGCCATCCTCCAGACCTTTCGCGAGCACTGCCCGCCCGAGACCCTCGGCCAGGTGGTCGGCGCCTTCGAGGACGGGACCGTGGTGCACATCGGCCCTGACATCTCGTCGCAGGACTACGTGGGCGTCCTCGCCGAGCTGGCGGCCCTGCGCACGCCGGTACGGGTGCTGACCGCCGAGTCGGAGAGCCCTGCCGCCATCGCCAGTGCCATCGAGCTCGTACTGGACGGGCTGCATCTCTCCAAGCGGCTCAACAAGGACGCGGCAGGGCCGCGGGCGACCTACCGGTCGCGCTAGGCAGGGCTTCGTGACGCTCTACCGGTACTCGAGATGGGACGGCAGCCAGGCCGGGTTCGACCTGGACGCCGACGCCATCTTGTCGGAGATCCACGATGACCTCGTCTACCACGGCGATGTCGGCTTTGCGCTCCGGCGGATGATGCAACAGGGCTTTTCGGACACGGCCGGCCGGCGCATCGAAGGCCTGCAGGACCTCCTCGAGCGGATCCGGGAGGCCCGGCGCGAGCAACGTGCGCTGCATGATCCCTCCGGCGCCTATCAGGAGATCGCCGACGAGCTGGACGCGATCCTCGGCGACGAGCGCCAGGCGCTCGAGGACTTGGAGCGGGCGGCGAGAGACTCCGGCGACGAACGCCGCCGGCAGGTCACCGACGAGGTCGTGGGCGAACGCCGCGCCGAGTTGGGACTGCTCCCCGAGGACCTGGCGGGCCGGGTGCGCGGCCTCATGAACTACGACTTCACCTCGTCAGAGGCGAGTGAGCGCTTCGACGAGCTCGTGGAGCGCCTGCGGGCCGAGACGGCCAAGACATTCCTCGACCAGGTGGCCGGTGCCGCCTCGGCGCCCGACGCAAGTGAACGCGAGCGGGTCCGCGACGCCCTCGATGCCCTGAACACGATGATGGAGCAGCGCGCCGCGGGCGAAGGCCTCGACCCGAGCTTCTCCGAGTTCATGCAGCGCTATGGCGACCTGTTCGGAGGTGACCCGGCGAACCTCGACGAGCTCCTGGAACAGCTGGCCCGGCGGATGGCGGCCGTCTCGGCGATGCTGGCGTCGATGACGCCCGGCGAACGGGCGCAGTTGCGCGAGCTGATGGACGAGCTCCTGAGCGACATGGACCTTTCCTGGCAGGTCAGTCGTCTGGCGGCAAACCTGCGCGGGGCCTTCCCGGCCGAGCAGTGGGACCACCGGACCTCGTTCAGCGGCGGCGAGGCCATGGGCCTGGCCGAGACGACCGACATGTTCCAGCGCCTCGGTGAGCTCGACCAGCTCGAAAAGATGCTGTCGGGCTCACCCCAGCCGGGCGCGCTCGCCGAGATCGATCTCGACCGGGCACGGGACCTGTTGGGCACACAGGCCGCGGCGTCGTTGGCGGAGCTGCAGAAGCTGTCGCGTCGCTTGGAGGAGGCGGGCCTCGTCGAGCAACGGGAGGGACGGCTCGAGCTCACGCCGAAAGGGCTGCGGAGGATCGGCCAGCGGGCACTCGAGGACCTCTTCAAGCACTTGTCGAAGGACCGTCTCGGTGGGCACGGGCTGGCGAGGATCGGGATGGGGCACGAGCGGGCGGAGGACACCAAGCCTTACGAGATCGGTGACCCCTTCAACTTGAACATCGAGCGGACGCTGCGCAACGCCCTGCGCCGTCAGGTCGCCGAGGCCGACATGGACCCGGGCGAGGGGCCCGCGGTGTGCTTCCCCGTCCGGCTGAGCCCGGAGGACTTCGAGGTGGAGCGGGCCGAGCACCAGAGCCAATGTGCGTCCGTGCTCCTCATCGACTTGTCCCTGTCGATGCCCCTGCGTGACAATTTCCTTGCCGCGAAGAAGGTCGCTCTCGCCATGCAGGCCCTCATCTCGGGCCAATTCCCCAGGGATTACCTAGGCATCGTGGGTTTCTCGGAGCGGGCCCGCGAGATCCGCGCCGTTGAGCTGCCGACTGTCTCGTGGGACTACGTGTACGGCACCAACATGCAGCACGCGCTCGTGATCGCCCGCCGGTTGCTCGCCCGGCACCACGGCACCCGCCAGATCGTCATGATCACCGACGGCGAGCCGACGGCGCACATCCAGGCGGACGGGGAGGTTTTCTTCAACTACCCGCCCGCCCGGGCGACCGTCGAGGCGACATTGCTCGAGGTCCTGCGCTGTTCGCAGGAGGGGATCCGGATCAACACCTTCGCTCTGGACGCGACGGGCCACCTGCGCAGCTTCATCGAGAAGATCACCCAATTGAACCGGGGCCGGGCTTTTTTCACGACGCCGGAAACACTCGGCGACTACGTCCTCGTCGAGTTCATCGAGAACCGCCGCCGTTTGTCGCAAAGGCGTTCCCGGGGCGCATAGAACAGGCCCGAAGGCTCGAGGGGCCGCTTGTGGACACGGGCCCCCCGGTCGCGCTTTGCCCGAATTCCAGGCAGAAAAAAACTCCCTCTTGCATCCGATCGCGCCAAGGTCCATGATAATCACCATCTTGTAACTACATGGTTGCGAGTCGTTAGGGGAGGGGGCGCCCAAGATGGCACTCCAAGCATTGCTCGAAGGTGGCCTCGACAGGACCTGGCAGGGTCGTGCTAACTGCATGGGTGTCGATCCGGAGCTGTTCTTCCCGGAGCGGGGTGCATCGACGCGGGAGGCCAAGGAGGTTTGCCGAGGCTGCGTGGTCCGTCTTGACTGCCTCGAGTTCGCGATCGCCAACAGCGAGAAGTTCGGCATCTGGGGCGGCATGAGCGAAAGGGAGCGTCGCCGGGTCCGGCGCGCCCGTGTGCTTGCCCAAACGGCGAACACGGCTTCTTGAGCTTTCCCTCTCAAGCGGCACCCGCCCGTCGGGGCGGGACCTGATCACGCTCTCCCCGCCCGGGAGCTCCCAGCCCACGACTGTGGGTACCGTGTCCGGCCCGTTCTAGGTGTCGCGCGCCTTCGGCGTGCGCCGTCGGCTTCCCGTCTGCGGCGGCCCGGAGATGACCGCTCGTCGGCTTAGCTGGAGCGAGCCGCTGTGAGCCGGCGATGACGGGCGATCCGTCTCCGCTCGCGCTCTGAAGTCCCACCCCAAACGCCGTGGTCGATGTGATTGACCATGGCGTACTCGAGGCACGGCTCTTTTACCGGGCAGTCGGCGCAAACCCGTCGCGCCACTTCGACCCCCACGCCGTCACTCGGGAAGAAAGTGTCGGGAGGCAGCTCCCGGCACTTGCCCCGCCCCATCCACGAAGTGTCCACCTCACCATTGTGACCTGTCCGCAGCCCCGACGCTACGGCCGTGAGCATATTCGCAGGAAATCCTAAGACTTTGATCGGGGCGGCCTTCCCGGTACCTGGCAGAAAGGTGCCCAAACGCCCGCACCAGGCGACCGGTAGATTGTCAAGGTGCCCCAAAGCCCAGGTGGCGACGACATTGCCGGCACCGACCCTTTGCGCGAGCTGCTGAGTTGGGGCGAGCTCGAACCGCCGACCGACACCGTGCCACCCCGGGACGCCCACGAAGGAGGGGCTTTCAGCCCCGCGGGCTACGCCGGGCCGGCAACCACGGGGCCCGGCTTTGCCGGGGACCGTGAGAGCCTCTACCTGAAACAGGACTACGGGCCGGTCCGCTACGAACCAGACGCCTGGCCCGGGCCCACCTACCCACAGACGCAGTGGCCGGGTCAGTGGACCTACCGCGAACCACCGCGGCACAAGGCGCCGAAGCGTCCTCCGCGTTCGCTTCCCGGATGGTTCGGCGTGGCAATCGTGTCGGCCCTGATCGGCGCGGTGGCGGGCAGCAGCATCGTCGCCGTGTTCGCGAGCCGGTCCCCCCAGACGATCGTCAGGGAGTACTTCCCGACGAAAAGCCACAAGGTCCAAGTCGGCGACGTCCAGTCGATCCTCGCCTCGGTGCTGCCGGCGGTCGTCTCGATCGACACGAGCAGTTTCCGGGGCGTCGGCGCCCTCGGCTCGTACGTGCAAGGTGCCGGCACCGGCATGATCATCGAGCCGGACGGCGTCATCCTCACGAACAACCACGTCATCGAAGGGGCCGAGACCGTCACCGTGACCCTCTACGGTCAGGTCAAGCAGTTCCCCGCCAGGATCATCGGGACCGACGCCGTAAAGGACATCGCGCTCGTGCAGGTCGAAGGTGCCGGGCATTCGCTGCCGACGGTCCGGTTCGGCAACTCCAACTCGGCCCAGCAAGGCGACGGTGTGCTCGCCATAGGCAATGCCCTCGCGCTCGCCGGGGGCCCGACGGTGACCGAGGGCATCGTGTCGGCACTGGACCGCTCGCTCACCGCCACCACCGACAACGGCACAACCGAGAACCTGACCGGCCTGATCCAGACCGACGCCCCCATCAACCCGGGCAACTCGGGCGGTCCGTTGGTGAACTCGTCGGGACTTGTCGTGGCGATGAACACCGCCGTCGCGACGAGCTCTGAGGGCAACGCACCCGCACAGAACGTCGGTTTCGCGATCGCGATCGACGAGATCCGTTCCATCGTGGCCCAGATCCTCGCCCGCGCGGGCATGCACTGACCGGGCAGGAGGCCAATCGCCGGGAGCCGCTTTCGGTTGCCGCCCGGTACAGTGGGCCGGTCGTGCCGCCAAGGAGAGACTATGAGCCTGATCAACCCGGAGGAACACCAGCCGCCCGAGCCTCCACGGGGGCATGTCCGCATGGTCTATCTCGGGCCGGTCGCGCCCCACTGGGAGGTGGAGTCGGAGTTCGGTGACCGGGCCGTCATCGAGGAGTTCCGCCAGCGCGCCCTCGCCCGCCTCGTGCTGCTGCCTCCCCACGACCCGCAATTCCGCAGGAACCGTGAGCGCATCGTCCGGGACGCCGAGCGCGAGAACCTGATCTTGGAGTGGGACTTCGGCGTGCCCGAAGAAGAGGTCGGGCTCGCCTGAGCGGCGCGGCTAGTCGCCCTCGGTCCCCAGATTTATCCGAGCGAGCCAGAGCCCGGGGGCCTCGAGCTCCGCCGGCGTCGGCAGGTGCTTCTCGTCGACCCACAGCCTCGCCAGGTCGAGCTCGCCGGACCGCTCGAGCACGCCCGCCACGAAGGCGGCCCCGCGATCGACGTCTTCCTGATCGAGATGCAGGCCGAACAAGGACTCCGCCACGCGCTCGCCTTCGCCTCGGCCGACCCGGCGTCGCCGCATCGCCTCGCCGATGGGGGCGTGGCCCCCGATCAGGCGGGAGGCGACGACAGAGGTGACGTACTCGGCGTAGCCGGCGATGGCGGCTGTCAGACACGAGAGCTGGGCACGGACCTTCTCGAGCTCGGGGGACGGCCCCTCGTCGCCGGCACCGGCAAGCTTCGAGTCACCCATGATCTGGGACAGGCCGGGGATGGAGCCGGGGTCGATCCCCTGCAGCAGACCCTCGAAGTCACGCGGATCGGGTCGGACGAGCCGGACGTGGGCAACGACGAGATCCTCGAGGCGCTTTGCGACGTGCGGGCGCGTGAGCACCGCGTGGAAGGCCATCTCGTGCGCGCACAGCCACAGCCTCAGGTCGTCGGTGGGGAGGCTCCATTCCTCGGCCACGCGTTCCAGGTTGCCGAGAACGACGAGGATCTCGTTCGACAAGGCGCGGGGCAAAGGCAGGTCGTACTGCCCGAGGGAGCGACGGGCAAGGTGTCCGACCACAGAGCCCACCTGCATCGCCGCCATCGCCGGGGCCATCGCCGAGGTCCAGCGGCCGATCATCTCGGTGAGATCCGCCTCCTCGTCCTCGCCGCCGCCGGTGTCCGCGTCCTTGAGGGGGTCCTCCTCCCCGAGGAAGGGATCCGGGGGCAGCCCGTCCTCTCCGCCGCCGCCCGCGGGCGGCTCGGCGCCGGCAGGTTTCCCGGCGTTGGTGCCGGGGGCGAAGCCGAGCGGCCCGGGCGAGCCGGCGCCGGGGATCGGGCCGGGGGCCGCCGCCGCGGTCGTCAGTGCCGAGGCGATGCGGTCGAGGAGCGGCCGCCAGGCCTCGAGGCTACGGCGGGCCCAGTCGACCCGCGTCGTCGGGACCAGCCTCAGGCCTGAGCCGCCGGAGGCGAGGACCATGCCGGTGACGTCGCTCACGTGCAGCTCGGCGATGGCGCTCAGCTGCTCGAGGCGGATGCGGGCGATCGGGTCGGGGTTCGGGTCCGGCTCGTCGCCTGCGGCCACGCTCGCCGCCAATTGAAAGGCGAGCTCCCACTGCAGCGGTCCCTCGGTCCTGATGAGCCGCAGCAGGTCGCCCAGCATGTTGCGGAGGAAGTCACCGCCACCTGGCGCGAGAGGATCGCTCACCTGCCCGATGCTAGGGCCGGAGCCGTCCAGGCAGGGTCCGCACGCCGGCGGTGGAGGGCGGGGACTTCAGGCGGCTGGCAGGAGCCGAGCGTGAGCGTCGAAGACGTGACCGCGCCGGACCACGCCGAGCACGACCGCCTCATCGGGCGGGAGGGGGTACAGCGCCGCCACGATGTCCGACATCGTCCGCACGGGCTTGGAGTCCACGGCCTCTATGAGGTCGCCCGGTCTCACCCCGGCCCTGGCGGCCGCGCCGCCCGCGGCGACGGAGATGACCTGCACGGCCGTGGCGGTGGCTGACAGCGAGGTCGTCTGACCCGTGATCCCGAGCCAGCCGTGCACGACGCGCCCGGATGTGATGAGGTCCTGCGAGACGATGGCGGCCAGCCAACCGGGCGTGGCCACCATGGTCTGGCCGCTGACGCTCGTGATCATCCCGATGAGGCGACCGGCCCCGTCGAGGACGACACCGCCGGCCTCGACCCCGGCGAGCGGGTCGAGCGCCACCAAAGAGTCGAGAAGAGGGGGGCTGTCGCCGCCCGAGCTCAGCTGGACGTCGGCCTCCTCGACCGAGCCCCAGCACGTGTGGGGCCCGTTGCCGTCGACCCACAAGACCGCGACGAACGAGCCGTAGCCCATCTGGGCACCCGGGGCGAAACGGGCCGCTTCGAGGGTGTCGGGGTCGTGCACTCTCACGACGGCGAGCCCGGTGCCGGGGTCGACCCCGACCAGTGTCGCCACGAGCTGCTGGCCGTCTATGACGACCGAGATGTCGTCGGTCTCGGCGACGAGCGAGGCGGGCACCAACACGAAGCCCTTCGGGCTCACGACCACCCCGACGCCGCTCGCGTCGCCGTCGAGGACGACCGGCATGGCCGTGGCGACCCGCGAGGCCAGCTTGTACAGCCCGGGCTCGACGCCCACCATGGCCGTGGTCGTCGTGGAGACGCTCACGCCCATGGTGGGCAGGATCGTCGTGCTCACCTGGGCGCTCGTGTAGGTGCGGGTCGTGGCCGAGGTGGAGGGACCGGGCGCGGGCGGCGAGAGCAGGTGGGTGAGGTGGCCGCCTACGAGCACGACACCGGTCGCCAGCAGTGCGCCGACGATGCCGGCCGACCAGGCCCCGGCCCGGGACGGGCTCGAGGCCATCCAGCTGCGACGCGCCGAGAGCGCCTCCGCGGTGATGGGGAGATGGTGCTCGCCGAGCTCGGAGGGGTGTCGCCAGAGGCGGTCGTCAGGTGGCAGAAGGGGGCCGCACGGGCCTTCATCGGCTATGTCGTCGAAGTCGTCTCCGGGTTCGACCACGGTCACCGAGGATACTGAAGGTGGCCCCCGATGGGGCGTCGGGCCCCTCGGGCGCGGCTGCCCGGCTGTAGCGGGTCGCATACCATGACCCACGTGCTCGTGGCGGCGACAGGTGACGACTGGCTCGAGCTCACCACCGAGCCTCTTTTGGCCGAGCGCGCCCTCCACTGGGCTGAGAGGCCGTCGTGCGGTGCCGTGGCGTGCTTTGTCGGCACGGTGCGCGACCACGCCGAAGGCCGCACCGGCGTGCAGGCGATCGACTACGAGGCCTATGTGGACCAGGTGCTGCCCCGCTTCGAGGCGATCGTGGCGGCTGCACGGGGGCGCTGGCCCGGGATCGGGCGGGCGGCGGTATGGCACAGGGTCGGTCGTCTCGAGCTCGGCGAGGCGTCCGTCGTCGTGGTCGTCTCGACACCGCACCGGGCCGAGGCATTCGAAGCCTGCCGGTACCTGATCGACACCTTGAAGGCGACGACCCCGATCTGGAAGCTGGAGACCTGGGAGGGCGGCACCGACTGGAGCCCGGCGGCCCGGCCGATAGGGGAGCCACCCGAGGCCGGCCTGTAGTGGGCGCCGATCTCGCGGTCGACTTCGGTACGGCACGGACCCTCGTTGCCGTCCGCGGCCGCGGTGTGGTTGTGGACGAGCCGACGATCGCAGCCGTGGATGTCGGGCGCAACCGTCTCGTCGCTTTCGGCAACCGTGCTCTCAGCCTGCGGGGCCGCTGCTCGGGGGAGGTGGCGTTCGTCCGGCCCGTCTGCCATGGCCAGCTGGCCGATCTTGACCTTACCTGGGCGGTCGCCCGCGAGCTGCTGCGCGTGGTGAGGACATGGTCGGCCAGCCAACCGACGGTGCTGTGCTGCGCGTCTGGCGCGGCGACGGGAGTGCAGCGGCGCGCCCTCGACCGTGCCTTCAAGCAGGCGGGGGCGGGCAACGTCCGCTTCGTGGAACAGCAGGTCGCCGTGGCCCTCGGCTCCGGTCTCAGGATCGAGGAGCCGGTCGCCTCGATGGTCGTGGACGTCGGCGCCGGCACGACCGAGATCGGGGTGCTCGCCCTCGGGGGCCTCGTGACCCATGCGTCGGTTCCCGTCGCAGGGGGGGACTTCGACGAGGCCATTCAGCGCTTTTGCGTACGCGATTTCGAGCTCGTGATCGACCTCGAGACCGCCGAGGCGGTCAAGCGTGCCGTCGGGAGCGCCTGGGTGGAGGAGGAGGACAAGGTCGAGGTCAGGGGCCGCGACGTCTCCAACGGCATCGTGCGCTCGGTGGTCATCACCCGCACCGAGGTGGCAGACGCCATCGCGCCGCGCGTGGACCGGATCGTGCACGCGGCCGTCTCGTGCATCACCTCGGCACCGCCCGATCTCGCGAACGACCTTTTGAACCGGGGCCTTTACCTTGCCGGCGGTGGTGCGCTGCTTGCGGGCTTCGGCAAGCGGCTCGCATCCGCGACCGGCATCCCGGTCCACCTCGTCGAGAATCCCGCGCGTTGCGCCGTGGCCGGAGCCGCTTTGTGCATGGCCACGTTGGGCCACAGCACCGAAACGGTCAGTCGTCGCCGGTGGTGATAGCGAGCAGGTCCTCGGCAGCTTGACGAACCTGCCAGTCCCGGTCCTCGAGGCACCGGCGCAGGGCGGCCTCGGACTGGGGACTGTCGATGGCGGCGAGGGCGATCACGGCGCGGCGGCGGATCTGCGCCTTGTCATCGAGGCCGGCCAGGATGGCGGGGAGGCCACCGATCTCGCCGATGGCCCCGAGGGCCGCCACGGCCGACTCCCGGCATAGGGGATCGGTGTGGTTCGAGGCGATCTCGGCGAGGGCCGGGACGGCCTTCACGTCGCCCACCTCGCCGAGCGCGAAGCAGGCGGCTTCGACCACGGCCTCGTCAGGGTCCTCCAGCAGACCTGCGAAGTCCGCTCCCGGGAGGGCGGCACCCAGCTCACAGGCGCGCCGGCGCGTCCGCCCGTCTAGGTCCGCGAGCGCCCGCGCCGAGTCCTCCGGCGTCGCGCGCCCCATCCGTACGAGGGCCCCGAGCGCGCTGGCGCGCACTTCGCCATCGTCGTCGCCTAACAGCAACCTGGCTGCCGCCTCGTCGCGCAGGTGCCCGGCCAGGGCGGCATCTCCCCGCCGGCGGGCGGCCCGCGTCGCGGCCTCGTCGTCGGGTCCGGTCATCTGCGCCGCCCGCGGGCTCTGGCGCCATGGCAGGCTACGGCTCGATGAATGCGCCACACGAGGGACCGAGCGTAGAGGGCGAACTCCCGGCTGTCGCCCCTGACGGCACGATCGACGTCTACGGCGAGAGGACCGGTGCAAAGGCGCCCCGCGGACAGGACCGGTTCTCCTGGGGCGCCGGCCATTACTTCTTGGCGGTCCTCACCGTCATCGTCGTGGCTGCGGTCGTCGCCTGGTTCATCCAGCTGCCCTACTACGCCCTCACGCCCGGCTCGGCGCCGGCTGTGAGCAGCCTCATAAAGGTTCCCGCCGCCGACCGGCACTCCCACCGCGGCTCGGTGCTCCTCGTCTACGTGGAGCTCACGCTCATGCGTGCGCTCTACTACCCGTTCTTCTGGCTAGACCCGAACGCCACCATCTATTCGAGCGCCTCGATCCTCGGGACCGAATCCACCGCCCAGTACCAGACCGAGGGCGAGATCGACATGTCGACCGCGCAGCAGGCCGCAACGGTCGTCGCCCTCGAGCAGCTCGGATACAAGGTTCCCGTCGTGGCACTCGGGGCGCTCATCTACGGGATCCTGCCCGGCTCGCCCGCCGCCTCGGCTCTCAAGGTGGGCGATGTCATCAGCAAGGTCAACGGTTTCAAGGTTTCCAGCTACCTCGCTCTCCAGCAAAACCTCGAGGCGACCGCCCCTGGCACGGCTGTGCGCCTCGAGGTAAGTGCCTACCCGGCCGGCAAGCCGCGGACCGTGGCCATGCGCCTCGGCGCGTTCCGCATCGAGGGCACGGGCGCCGCGGCGTCGCTCACGTGCCTGCCTTGGGGCGAGAGGACCACGCTCAAGCTCGCCGAGCTTGTGACCCAGAAAGGCGGCAAACCCCATGCCGTCTCCTGCATGGGCATCTACCCACAGGGCTCCGGAGGCGTTGCCGTGGACGGGACCGCCTTTAGGATAGGGCCTCTGCCGGTAAAGGTCGACCTGTCCTCCGAAGGCATCGTCGGGCCGTCGGCCGGTTTGGCCTTCACGCTCGGGGTCATGCAGGAGCTCGACCGGGCCAATCTGACCGGTGGGCTGACCGTGGCCGCGACCGGGACGATGTCGATCGACGGGACCGTCGGGGACGTCGGCGGGGTCGCCCAGAAGACGATCGCCGTTCGCGGCGCGGGAGCGAGCGTGTTCCTCGTGCCCCCACAGGAGTACGCCGTCGCCAAGGCGCACGCCGGCCCGCATCTCAAGGTGTACGCCGTGAGCACGATCAGCGAAGCGGTTCACATCCTCGAGTCGCTCGGGGGCCGTGTCTCACAGACCACCACTTAGTGAACCGGCGTCGTAGGCTATTGGCAATGTCGCAGGATCCGCTGGTCACCTCGGTCTCATCAGCCACGCCGCTGAGTCCTGACGAGATCGCTCGCAAGTCCTTTGCCTCCGCCCGCCGTGGTGTTGACGGCGAGGCGGTCCGGCTTTTCCTCGCCAAGGTCGCCGGCGAGCTACGCGGCGCCCTCGAGCGCGAGGCGATACTCCGCGAACGCCTCGCCGAGGCGGAACGGCGTGCGGACGATCCCGTCCTGGACGAGGCGACGCTCACGCGGGCAATTGGCATCGAGACGGCCAAGATCCTGTGGACGGCCCACGACGCAGCCGGCAAGGTCGTGGCCAAGGCCGAGGAGCGGGCGGCCGAGCTGCTCGCAGAAGCAGGGCAGGTCCTTGGCGAAAAGCAAGCGGCCGCCGAGGCCGAGGCACTGGAGATCCGCACTGCCGCCGAGCGGGAGGCGGCCGAGCACTTGAGCCTCGCCAAGGCAGAGGCCGACTCGATGACGGAGGTGGCGCACGCCGAGGCCGTCGAGCTCTTCGACGCGACAAAAGAAGAGTGCCGGCGCATGGTGGCAGAGGCGCGCGCGCTTCGCAACCGCGCCCTCGCCGACCTCGTGAGCCGGCGGCGGGCCCTGCGTGTGCAGCTCGAGGAGCTCCGCACCGGGAAGGACTCGCTGCTCGGCGTCGTGGACGCCGTCGGCGCGGCAGTCGTCGAATTGCGCGAGCGCCTGGCTTTGGCGGAGGACGAAGCGCGTGTCGCCGCTGGGCAAGCCGGCGAACGTGTCGAAACCGAGCAGGGCCACGGCGACCTCGCCGAGCTCGAGGAGGAGCTCGCCGCGGCCGCGAGCGGAGGGGGCGCCCAAATATTCAGTGGGGATGACGAGGGCGCCGGCGCATCGGCCGTCGCCCAAGGCGAAAGCGCCGGGGTGACTGGTGCAGGCCGTGCCCCCGAAGGCGACGGGTCGGTGGCGAGCCGCCAAAGCGTCGACGAGCTCTTCGCCCGCATCCGCGCCAGTCGGGCCGCGGAGGAGGTGGCTTTGGTTGCGGCCGCTGTCGGGCCTTCCGCGGCCGGGATCGAAGCGGCCGTCGAGCCCGCCGAGGTGGCGCCCGAGGCTCGCGGAGACGATGAGGCGGCCATGGTGAGCTCCCCGCGCCCGGGCGAGCTTGGCCAGGTCGTCGAGCCGCCCACGGCTTTGGCGGAGCAGGTCCCCGAGCCGGCCGGGAACGTGGCGGACCCCGTTGCGACGGAGGTCACCGGGGTGGCCGCTGAGAAACCGGTCGCCGACGCCATCACGGAGCCGGATGTCGAGTCCCTGGCCCGGCGTGACCACCTTCTCGGGTCCATCACGGCCAAGCTCGGCCGGTCGCTCAAGCGCGCCCTCCAGGACGACCAGAACGACCTCCTCGACGCCCTGCGCCAGAGCTCGCGCAAGCCCGTGCTCGACGAGCTGGTCCCGGCAGAGGTCCAGCGGGAGAGGTTCGTCGCCGCGGCCACCGACCAGCTCAGCAAGGCCTATGAGGCCGGCGCTGCCTTCCTCGTGACCGGTGACGCCGTGGAGGGGCCCTCTGTGTCGGCGCCGGCCCCGAGTGCCGCGGTGGCCTTCGAAGCCGGGGCATTCATCGCTGCCGAGCTCGCCGACGACCTCTCCACCCTGTTGCGCCAGAGGATCGAGGAGTCCCTTTCCGAGCTCGACGGGAGCCTGGAGGGCTCGGCGGACGCCGCAGGAGTCGCGTACCGGGAATGGAAGGGATCCCGGGTCGAGGGCCTCGCGGGAGACTTCACGACCCGGGCCTTTGCCACAGGCGAGCTAGCGGTGTTGAGCTCACTTAGCAACGGCGAGGCGCCGTTGCTGCGTTGGGCGGTCGAGGACGACGACGCCGGCGGTTCCTGCCCCGACTGCGACGACAACTCCCTCGCTGGCCCGCAGCCACCGGGTGCCGCCTTCCCGACCGGGCACGCGCACCCACCGGTGCACCCGGGCTGCCGCTGTCTCCTCGTGCCTGTTCGGTCGTAGGCTCCAGCGGATGCGAGTGCCGACGGACATATCGGCCCGGATGCACCCGGGCCGTCGGTACCAAGCCTGGGTGGTCGGCGCCGTGGTGTTCGTCATCGTCGCGCTGATCGTGATCCAGGGACTGGCCAACTTCTACACGAACTACCTCTGGTACCGGTCGGTCCACTTCACGGCGGTCTGGCGCCTTTTGATCGAGACCAAGATAGAGCTCGCCGCGGTGTTCATAGGAGCGTTCTTCATCGCTTGTTGGGTGAGCCTCTGGGTGGTCGACCGCGTGGCCCCGCGCGCTCTGCTCGTCTCGCCGGAGCTCGAGATCGTCCGCCGCTACCAACAGATCGTCGGCAGGCACACGTTCGCGCTGCGCACGGTCGTCTCGTTGATCTTCGCCCTCATCGTGGGCGCCTCGACGAGCGACCAGTGGCAGCACTGGCTGCTTTTCCGCAGCGGCAAAGCCTTTGGAGTGACGGACCCCCAGTTCCACAAGTCGGTCAGTTTCTACGTGTTCAAGCTGCCCTTCCTGTCCTTCCTCGTCGACTGGACACTCGTGGCGCTGCTCGTGATCCTGATCCTCACCGGCATCGCCCACTACCTCAACGGTGGCTTACGCTTCCAGGGCCCCTCCCCGCGGGTGGACCCGCGCGTCACGGCTCACATGTCGGTGATCCTCGGTGCCATGGCACTGGTGAGGGCGGCGGGCTACTTCTACGTCGATCGCTTCAACCTCGTCCTGGCGAAGGACGCCTACGTGAACGGTGCCGGCTACACCGATGTGCACGTGCGCCTGCCGGCGATCGAGCTGCTCGCCGTGGTGTCTCTCGCCGTGTTCGTGTTGATGGTGTTCAACGTCTACCAACGCAGCCTGGCCCTTCCCGGCATCGGAGTCGGATTGTGGATACTGGTCGCCCTTGCCGCCGGCGTGATCGTGCCGGCGGCCGTGCAGGCCCTCAAGGTCACCCCCGCCCAGAGCAAGCTCGAGGTGCCCTACATCAGCCGCAACATACAAGCGACGCGGTCGGCACTGGGACTCTCGGCGGTCCGCGAGCGCCCCTTCGCTGGCGTCTCGAACCTGACGGGCGGCGTCGTCGCAGGCGCGGCGGCGACCTTGGACAACCTGCCCCTCTGGGAGCCGTCGATCACGTCGCAGACCTACCAGAAGCTCCAGCAGAACGGGACCGGTTTCACCATCGCCGGGCTCTCCTTGGACCGCTACAGGATCAGCGGGACGCTCACCCCCTTTGTGATCGGCGTCCGGCAGGTCAACGCAGCGGACCTGCCTACCCCGTCCTGGGTCAACATCCACCTGCAGTACACCCACGGCTACGGCGCCGTTCTCTCGCCGGCCAATCAGCAAAGCGGAGGCAACCCTGTCTTCGACATCGCGGGCGTGCCGCCAGTCTCAGTCCATGACGCGCCGAAGATCAGCCAGCCGGCGGTCTATTTCGGCCTGGGTCAGTCGGGTTACGTGGTCGCGGACACCGCCCAGAGCGAGGTCGACTACTCGGACACCAACGGCAACACGGTCTCCAGCCACTACTCGGGCACGGGCGGGGTGCCCATCGGCTCGTTCTGGACCAAGGCGGCCTTCGCCCTCAAGTTCCACGATCTCAATCTGCTCATCTCGAATCTGGTCACAAAGCACTCCCGGCTGATGTTCCTCCAGGACGTCCGTGTCCGTGTCGCCAAGGTGGCGCCTTTCCTCGTCGTGGACGGCAACCCGTACCCGGTGATCGACAACGGCCAGCTCGTCTGGATCGTCGACGCCTACACGACGACCAGCTACTACCCGTATGCGCAGCAGGCTGCCACCTCGGAGCTCCCGGGCGGGACCGGCCTCGCCACCAGTTTCAACTACATCCGCAACTCGGTGAAGGTGGTCGTCAACGCCTATACGGGCGACATGACCTTCTACGCCGTGACAAACACAGACCCGATCCTTAAGACCTGGGAGTCCATCTTCCCGAGGATGTTCAAGCCGATCAGCGAAATGAACGCCGTGCTTTCGGCACACCTGCGCTACCCGGCGGCCCTGCTCATGGTTCAAGCGACCATGTACAGCCGCTACCACCTGACCAACCCATCCGCCTTCTACATCGCCAACAACGCCTGGGAGCTGGCCCCGACCTCGGGCACGGGCTCGCCCGAGCAGGCCTTGCCGGTCGACGCGGTGGGAAACACGCTGCGCTTCGTGCCCGAGTACGAGCTCCTTCAGCTCCCCGGCGCGAGCGCGCCTGGCTTCACCGTCATTGAGCCGCTCGACCCGCTGTCACAAGGCGACCGGATCCAGACGCTGGCGGCGCTCATCACGGCCTCGTGCGACTACCAGGACTACGGGCAGCTCACCGCATACGTGACGCCGACCAGGAACGCCACGGCCGGCCCCGCCGTCGTCAACTCGAAGATCCAGTCGAACACGAAGGTGTCCCAGTATGTGACCCTCGTCGGCCGGGCCGGCTCGACGGTATCGCTCGGCACCACGCTCATCATCCCGATCGACGATTCGGTCGTGTACGTGCGGCCCCTGTACGTGAGCTCGTCGCAGAACCCGTACCCGCAGCTGACCCGCTACATCGTCGTCTACGGCAACGACGTGGCCATGGAGAGCACCTTGGGAGCCGCCCTGTCCGACGTCTTCGGCGCCGCGACGAGCAGCATCGGAACGGGCACCGCCAACATCCCAGCGCAGGTCCGGGCACTCATCGCGAGCGCGCAGAGTTACTACCTGCAGGGGCTCGCGGCATTGAGAAATGAGGACTTGACCACGTATTCGGCGGACATGAAGATCGTGGGCTCTCTTGTCAACGAGGCGGACACCGATCTGGCGAAGGACCAGAAGACCGCAGCCGTCAACGCCATCAAGATGACGCGCTCGCGCGCCTAGCTCTCAGAAGACAAGCTTTCTCAAGGGTTTCCCGGCCCTGGCCTGAAGCCGAACGGTTCGCTGCTCTCGGACTGGTGGACCGGTCGCCGGCGTGTGCTGCTGATGGACCGGACGGCAGGCTTGTCACCGGCGATCTCGTCGACGAGACGGTAGCGGAGGGCCTGTCCGGCGTCGAGCACACGGCCGGCGCGGAAATCGGCCGCAACTTCTCCGGCGGGACGTCCTGTGGACGAGGCGACGCGCTCGTGCAGCCGATCGAGACGAGCAGTGTGGTGCTCGAGGAGAGCAGCGAGCTCGCTCGTCCGTCCGGAGATCTCGAGCTCGGGATCGGTCAGGCGGAACCGGGTGTGCGCCAGTGCCGTCCGTCGCGTGCCCGCGGTCAACACGGCGATCGCCGCGCCCTCGACGCGGCCGGCACAGACGACATTGACCGGCACACCGAGCAGGTCGATCACGTCGACGACGGTCCATGCCGCATCGAGGAGGGCGCGTTCGCCGTCCAGCTGGAGCTCGACGGCACTGTCACCGAGGGCGTCGAGTGTCATCAGCTGTGCCGCGACCCGTCCGGCGAGAGCGTCGTCGAGAACCCCGCGGCACAGCACCGTCCGGCGTTCGAAAAGGCGCTCCTCCAGCCATGAGTCGCTCGGGCCCAGGGTCATTTCTCTTCGTGCTCAGGCTCGAGGGCCAAGTGCCAGTCGAGCCGCTGCTTGAGGGCGGCCGCGTAGCGTTCGAGCGTCGAGATCCTCACGTCGGTGTTGCCTGCCTCGAGGCGGGCCACGGCGGACTGGGAGGTGTGCATGAGCGCGGCGACCTCGGTCTGGCTCATGCCGATGGCGCGGCGCCGTACCGCCAAGGCCTCGACGAGCTCGCGCCTTCGTCGCGCCATGTCACCAAAACCGGGGAACACGGGATCATGCCGCCGCTCGGTCACGTTCGGTGCCGACTCCTTATAGCGTAGCTGATATCTTGCAAATGATATAACAACGCGGAACGAGGGGGTAGTGAGGTGTGGGGAGAAGAGTCCTTGAGGCAGTCCATGATCCCGACGGTGCTCGACCAGACGAGCCGCGGCGACCGCGCCTACGACCTGTACTCGTTGTTGTTGAGGGAGAGGATCGTGTTCTTGGGCCAGGAGGTCGACGACCAGATCGCCAACCTGATCGTTGCTCAGATCCTCTACCTCGAGGCGGACGATCCCGAGAAGGACATCTCGCTCTACATCAACTCCCCGGGGGGCCTTGGCTATGCCGGCATGGCGATCTACGACGTCATGCAACACGTGCGTCCCGAGGTGTCGACGATCTGCGTGGGCATGGGCATGTCGGCCGCGGCGATGATCCTCGCGGGTGGGACAGCCGGGAAGCGCCTGGCACTCCCGAACGCCAAGATCATGATCCACCAGGGAACTGCTGGTGCCCGGGGGGCGCCTCGGGACATGGAGATACAGCTGCGCGAAGTGATGGCGACGACGCGGCGGATGGCGGAGATCATTGCCTTTCACAGTCGTCGTAGTGTCGAGGAGGTCGAGCACGACATCGACCGGGACTACTTCATGACTGCGAGAGAGGCCCTCGAATACGGATTGATCGACGACATCATCACACCGCGACGCGGCGTCGCAGCGGGGGATCTGGTGTTGGCGGGCGCAGGCAGAGCTTGACGAGCGAGGCAGCTTGGGCGCTGGGACCGGTGTGGCTGATAAAGTCTCGAGTTACCGCCGCGGGGTGGAGCAGTCAGGTAGCTCGTCGGGCTCATAACCCGAAGGTCGAAGGTTCAAATCCTTCCCCCGCCACTAGAAAAGAGCAGGTCAGAAGGGGTCTCGGGTTCGAGGCCCCTTCTTTTGTTTCCGAGTTTCTACCGGTTCTTCTACCGGATCAGCTGACAGCAGCTGGCAGCAGTCGATAGCGGTTGTGCGAGACCGGCACTCTCCGATCGGAGCGGTCGGTCGTGGCCTGGCCGACGCGCCTATAGGGCGGAGCGCGCTGCGGGTGAGGAAATAGTACCCATATACGGGTCTGGTGAGTATGATTTCCTCCCGTGAACATTGACGACCATTTCGCACTCCGAGAACGACTTGGCGAGACCTTTAACTACGGCGACGCCAAGAAGGCCGGTGTGGGTGACAAGCACCTCTACCGACTTCGAGACAGCGGGGATATCACCGCGCTCGGCGGTGGTGTCTACCGATGGGCCGACGCGCCACTTGCCGACGCAGACCTCGTTGAGATCGCCGAGCGTGTCCCTCGAGCAACGCTGT
>JBKQHU010000073.1:0-21966 GCA_052148655.1 Acidimicrobiales bacterium | reverse complement strand
TGTGCTCGAAGTCCTTCGACGACGCGATCTTCCCCGAGCTGTTCGAAGCGCGCTACGGCTTGGCCCGTGAGGACATCGTGAAGATGAACATCAAGGGTGTCTTTCAGGTGTGGACCCGCGACGGCGTGCTGCACGAAGTCCCGCTCAAAGAGGCGTACCAGTGGACGCGGGAGGGCTGCAACCACTGTCCCGACTTCGCGGCCGAGCACGCCGACCTCTCGACCGGCGGCATCGGCGCCTTCCCAGACTGGACGCTCACCATGATCCGCACCGACAAGGGTCGCGACCTCATCTCGGCTATGCACGCAGCGGGAGCGATCGAAGTGCGCTCCGCTTTCGACGACGACCCCGGTGCGATAGCGCTGCTCCGCAAGCTCTCCCGCGTGAGCCGGCGCCGGTGGCCGGAGGACGGGGAGCAAGCTCCGAGAAGGATCCCGGTCGTCAGCGCCTGAGGCCACCCGGGTCCCGAGAGGTCTATGCCCCGAGCTCCCGGGCACGGGCGAGCAGCTTGTCGAACATCTCTGCGCTGAGCAGCCCGGTGAAGGTGTTGCGCTGGCTCGGGTGGTACGAGCACAGCAACGTGCGGGGGACCCTGGCCTTTGGGCGGCCTCGCTCATCTGGAGCGAGCCCTCCGAGAGGCGGCAGTGGCAGCTCGAGGCCGTGAGCAAAACGCTCCCGTTTCTCGGTTGGCCGGCCTCCACCCTCCGGTAGGCGCCACAGCGCCTCGTAGGCGAAGGCGCCGAGGGCGAGCAGCACGCGGGCGCCTGTGAGCGCTCGCAGCTCGGAGGAGAGGTGACGAGCGCATGTGTCGCGCTCGAGCGGAGCCGGCTTGTTGGCGGGCGGGGCGCAGCGCACCGCGGCGGTCACCCAGGCCCCGGACAGCGTGAGGCCGTCGTCGATCGACCGGCTGAGCGCCTGGCTGGCGTAGCCGGCACGATGCAAGGCGGAGTACAGGAAGTCGCCGGAGCGGTCCCCTGTGAACATCCGACCGGTCCGGTTCCCGCCATGGGCCGCCGGTGCGAGGCCGACGAGCACAAGCCGCGCCTCGGGGTCGCCGAAGCCCGGCACAGGGCGCTCCCAGTACTTCTCGGTGGCATGCGAGACCGGCGGGTTGGACGCCGTGTCGTGGCGCCAGGCCACGAGCCTCGGGCAGAGCGAGCAGTTCACCACCTCGCGGCGGATTCGCTCCAGGCTCCCGGCGGTCGATCCCACGAGCCAAAGGCTACGGTGTCGGTCGTGCCGACAACTCACCCCAAGCCGCCCCGCCCTACGGTGGTGTGCTTCGTCCGACACGGGACGACGGCAACGACAGGCAAGGTGCTTCCCGGTCGGGCGCGGGGCCTGCACCTGTCTGACCAGGGCCGCGACGAGGCGACGAGGGCCGGCGAGGCCCTTGCCGGCATATCCGTGTCGGCCGTCTATGCCTCGCCGCTCGAGCGTGCGCGCGAGACGGCTTCGGCCATCTCGGAGAGTGTGGGAAAGCCCGTCGTCGTCGAACGCGGTCTCATCGAGTGCGACTTCGGGGCCTGGACCGGTGAGCCGCTTCCGCAGTTGCGCAAGCTTCCCGAGTGGGAGATCGTTCGACACTTGCCGTCGAGCTTTCGCTTCCCCGGTGGTGAGTCGTTCGCAGAGCTCCAGGCCCGCCTCGCCGACACCGTCGGGGGGCTCTGCAAATCGCATCCCGGCGAAGTCGTCGTCGCGGTGTCGCACGCGGACTGCATCAAGGTCGCGCTCGCAAGCGCGCTCGGTGTGCCGCTCGACCTCTTCCAGCGGATCGTGGTCGCACCCTGCTCGATCAGCACGGTCGTGTACGACTCCGAGGGGCCAACAGTGCTTGCCATGGGCGCGACCGGCGCGCCGGCAGCAGCCCTGCCTTCGACTCGTGAGAGGTCGCTGTGACTGAGGAATTCGAGCTTGCGAACCCCGACCGGGTGACGATCGGGACTGTCGGCCCGGTAGGCGAGCGCGTGTTCCTGCTGCAGGTGCGTGAGGGGCTGACCCTCAAGACGCTCAAGGTCGAGAAGGCCCAGGTGTCGGCGCTGGCACGTTTCCTCGGCCGCATGCTCGTCGAGCTCGAGCGCCCCGGTGAGCTGCCATCAGGCGACGAGCTTGCTCTCGAGCCGTTCGACGAACCGGATTTCGTTGTTCGCTCGCTCGGTGTCAGCTATGACGACGACTTGGACCGCATCATCCTGGTCGCGGACGAGATCGACCGGACCGAAGCCGAGACCGCTGTCGAGGCGCTGTTCGGTCTCGCCGACGAATCGGAGCCCGAAGCCGACACAGGAGACAGCGTGCGGTTGGCGATGACCCGCGAGCAAGCCGCTGCGCTGGCCATTCGCGGGACAGAGCTCGTCGAGGCGGGCCGGCCCCCTTGCCCGCTTTGCGGGTATCCGCTCGATCCGAGAGGCCACGTGTGCCCGAGGACGAACGGCCACCGCCCGCCGCTGACCTGAGCGGGGCCGCCTGGCTAGAGCTGCTCGCCGCAGGGGAGCTCGAAGTCCTGGGCAGGCTGCCGTGGAGCTCGAACTACTCGTTCCTGGCGGCGGTCCGGCTCCGGGGGATCGACGAGCGCGCCGTCTACAAGCCCGGTCGCGGCGAGCGCCCCCTGTGGGACTACCCGGGTGGCCTTTTCCGACGTGAGGTTGCCGCCTACGAGCTTTCCGCCGCGCTCGGCCTCGGCATCGTGCCCGAGACGGTGCTGCGGGACAAGGGGCCTCACGGCCGGGGATCGGTGCAGCGTTTCATCGACGCCGACTTCGCCGAGCACTATTTCACCCTCTTGAACGAGGCCACCCACCACGCCCAGTTGCGCCGGATAGCGGCCTTCGATCTCCTCGCCAACAACGGTGACCGCAAGGGCGGCCATCTCATCATCGACCAGGAGGGACGGATCTGGGGCATCGACCACGGCTTGTGCTTCCACGCCGAGCCGAAGCTCAGGACCGTGATGTGGGACTTCGCCGGCGAGGAGTTGCCGGCCGAGGTGCTGGCGGGCTGTGAGCTGGTGGTCGACTCGGTCCCGGACCCGGTGGCGGCGCTGCTGGACCGAGATGAGTGCGCGGCACTGAGACGAAGAGCCACGCAGCTGCTTCGCAAGCCTCTTTTCCCTGCCCCGCGCGACGACTACCGGGCCTATCCCTGGCCCCTCGTGTGAATCAGTGGTGCCGGGTCCGCAGAGGAGCTGTCGGCCGGTTTCAGTGGGCCTGAAGCGATTGCGGCGGTACGACTTGTTCCTCGGGGAACAGACGCAGCGCGGTATCTGCCGGCTTTGGGCGGGAACGACGCCGTGCCGGCGACGCCCGCATGACACGGCGCCGCGCGTAAAGGTCGGCGTCGGCGACCGCTAGCAGCTCCGCCACCGCGGCACATCCCGTCGACAGGTAACTTGCCGTGCCCCAGCTGAAAGACGGGGCACCGAGGCGCAGCGCGCGGGCGATGAGAACCGACGCGTCCTCCGGCGAGGTGTCAGGCAGGACCAGGCCGAACTCGTCGCCACCGAGGCGGTAGATGCCGTCCATGCTCCTGAGTGCCTTTCTCAAGGTGTCGACGAGGAGCACGAGCCGGCGGTCACCTGCCGCGTGGCCTTCGGTGTCGTTGACAGCCTTGAGGCCGTCGAGGTCGATGGCGACGACGCTCAGGTCGAGCTCGGCACGAGCGCAGCGGGCCAATTCCCGGTCGAGGTCGCGTTCGAAGGCGCGCCGGTTCGAGCACCCGGTCAACGGGTCGCTGAACGCGGCGCGTTGCAGTTCGTCGGTTGCCCCGCGACAGGCGTTGATCATGGTTAGGTCGATGAGGCGCGTGATCGCCCGCTGCCCGGCTTCGACCGCGATCAGACCCCGGAGCTGGACGAGCTGCTCGACGACGAGAACCGGTGATCCGACCCGGGCTCCCCAGCGAGTCGCCGCGGCAGCAAGCGTGCGCCTGCGTTCGATCGGAACGGCCGGGCTGGTGGCGTCGGGCGGGAGGGCGACATTGTCCGGGCCCGGCGCGTCAGGGCTCGTGTCCTTGGTCGACCCGGGATCCCCGTCCGGAGGGCCAGCCCTCCCGAAAAGCCTCGACGGCCCGCCGGCAGCCGCCCCGAGCGCGCGAAGAAGCAATTCACGCTCGTCGGCGTCTGCTCGACCCGACGCGCACCGGCGAGCCTGGCACCTTTGCCACCATGCCTCAGCCAGTGCCTCGATCGTGGGGGCTTTGGGCATCATCTTGGTCAACTCTTGGGCTGATCGCTTGACGAGGCGAACCTACCATCGGGGCGCGCCGCCGCCGCGGATGCGGCCTCGGCCATGCCGGCGCGAAGACCGGGATCGTCAGGCGCCGGCCGGCCAGCTGGCAAGCTTGTATCCGAGAGGAGGAGGCCCGCCATGTCTGCGGATTCACCGGAGCCTGTCGAGTCCGACGCGGCCATCTTTCCCCCGAGCGTTGCGACGGTCTCGATCATACTCCCGGTGCTCAACGAGGAGTCCCAGCTCGAGCGCTGCATGACGTCGCTGGCCCAGCAGAGCTACCCCGCCATCATCGAGGTGGTCGTCGCCGACGGAGGCTCCACGGACGAGACCCGATCGGTGGCGTCCAAGTTCGCGAAGGTGCGCCTCGTCGACAACCCGCGGCGCATCCGCCCTGCCGGCCTGAACGCTGCCATTGCGGCCGTTTCAGGCGACATCATCGTCCGGGTCGACGCCCGCACGGCGCTCGCGACCGACTACGTCGAGCGCTGCGTGTCGGCCCTCGAGCGCTCGGGTGCGGCCATCGTCGGCGGGCAGATGCGTTACGAGGCCCACGGCGCACGCCAGCGCGGCATCGTGGCGGCCATGACCTCCCGCCTCGGAGCCGGGCCTGCCGCCTTCCGACGAGAAGGCGGGGAACCGCGCTACGTCGACACCGTCTACCTGGGGGCTTTCCGGACGAGCACGATCCGCGAGATGGGCGGCTACGACGAGTGGTCAGGAGGCAACGAGGACGCCGAGCTTGCTTGGCGGGCGCAGGACTTCGGTGGCGTCTATCTCGACCCGTCCATCAAGTCCTACTACCTCGGACGCGACGGGCTCGGACCGCTCGCGCGCCAGTTCTACCGGTACGGCCACAACCGCGCTCGTACGATCCGCAAGCACCCGGGTTCTCTCTCGTGGCGCCAGCTTGCCGTCCCGGCGCTCTTGGTCGGCCTCGCGAGCCCGTGGCGCCGGCCCGTGCTCGCGGCCTACGCGGCGATCATTCTCGGGCGTGGCGCCGTCGAGCTCACCCGCGACCCACCGGCGGTGCCGACACTTCTCGCGGCCCTTCCCACCATGCACGCAGCCTGGGGGCTGGGCTTTGTCAGGGGGATCGTCAGGAAAGTGCCGCCGGACGATCCTGGCTCGCTACCCAATTGTGAGGAGAGCGATATTTGAGCGGACCGCACAGCTAAGATTCCCGAAACGAAGATGTCCGCCCTTAGGAGAACGGGTTCGGTGGCACAGGTCCCAGCGATCAGTCAATGCGCGTCGTAATCCTGGCGGGTGGTTTCGGGTCCAGGCTGCAAGAAGAGACTGAGACGCGGCCCAAACCAATGGTAGAGATCGGCGGTCGGCCGATCCTTTGGCACATCATGAAGCTATATGGTTCGTTCGGCCTGTCTCACTTCGTCGTCGCCCTAGGCTATAAAGGCGACGTCATTAAGTCGTACTTCCTCAATTACCGCAATCACGCGTGCGACCTTTCCGTGCACATACCCACGGGCGCGATCACTTCGCTCAGCTCACCGTATGAGGACTGGACTGTCGACCTCCTTGATACCGGGTACTCGACCAACACAGGTGGGCGTGTGCTGCGGCTGGCCTCACACCTTCCCGATGACAGCTTCTGCCTTGCTTACGGCGACTGCCTGAGTAACGCGGATCTAGGAGCTGCCATCGAGTTCCATCGCGAGCACGGTCGGCTCGTGACGCTGATGGCTGTTCGGCCTCCGGCCAGATTCGGCTGGATAGAACTTGAAGGCGACCGAGTTTCCGAGTTTGTGGAGAAACCAAACGTAGGCGAAGGATGGGTGAATGGCGGGTTCATGGTCCTGCGGCGAGAGGTTCTGGACTACATCAAGTCGGACGACCAGAGTCTCGAGCTAGATGTGATTGCGCCACTGGCTGCGGCAGGCGAAGTCATGGCTATGTCTCACGCCGATTTTTGGCAGCCGATGGATACACTGAAAGACGTGAGAGTGCTCAGGGCACTTTGGGATCAGGGAGCTGCACCGTGGCGGCTGTGGGACTAGACCCTGAATGGGAGCAGCGGCAGACTCTCGTCACCGGCGCCACGGGCCTGCTCGGAGGCTGGATGGTTCGCGAGCTCGTGGACCGCGGCGCAAATGTGGTGGCGATCATTCGTGATGAGGTTCCGGGCACTTTCATTGATGTCGAGGACCTGCGGCACCGCATCACTGTGTGCCGCGGAGATGTTACCGACGCTTCTCTGGTGGGGAGAGTGCTCGCCGAGTACGAAGTAAAGACAGTATTTCATCTGGCAGCACAGACAATCGTGCCTATCGCGAAGCGGAGCCCGCTTTCGACCTTCGAGACCAACATCACAGGCACTTGGACTGTTCTCGAAGCGGTCCGACTTTGCGGAGCCGAAGCCGAAGTCGTCGTCGCCTCCTCGGATAAAGCGTACGGGCCAAGCGGTCATCTGCCCTACCGGGAGGAGGACCCCGTTCAAGGCCGGACCCCATACGACGTCAGCAAGAGCTGCGCAGATCTGATCGCCAGGGCCTACGCGGCCACCTGGTCGGCAAATGTTTGTGTGGTGCGATGCGGCAACCTCTTCGGTGGTGGTGACCGCAATTACAGCCGACTTGTTCCAGGTGTCATTCGAGACGTGATGTGCGGCCGCCGACCCGTCCTTCGCTCCGACGGAACTCCGGTGAGGGATTACATCTACGCCGAGGACGCCGCACGCGCGTACCTCTTGCTCGCCTCAGCGATGCGGACAGATCCCTCGCTCCGTGGGAGCCCATTCAACTTCTCCCTGGAGACGCCAAGAAGCGCACTCGAAGTTGTGAATCTCATTTTAGAAGTAATGGGTTCAGACCTATTACCCGATATTCAGTCGAGTGCAGCTGGCGAACTGCAGGAGCAGTACCTGGATGCCTCAGCTGCTCGCACCCGCCTGGGCTGGCAAGCGGAGACATCTCTTCAAGACGGGATAACCCGCACCGTCGAGTGGTACGAAGCTCATGGCTGAAACGAAGGGGCTTGATGCCCCAGCGGATCGAAAAGCAATACCCAGTTGCGAGTTCACGGTCGGAACTGGGTGACGGCCTCGACCACGCGTTCGACCGTTCGCTCAGGCATCAAGGAGTGGAGCGGAAGCGTGACGACCTCGTCGCAAACGCGCTCTGTTACCACGAGGTGGTCTGAACGGCAGTCGCGGAAGTAGCTGTGGCGGTGCACAGGAACGAAATGAATCCCAGTTGCAACACCTTGGCGATCCATGTGTGAGATGAAAGCGGGTCGAAGGCCGCCGAGCACCCTCAGACTGTAGATAAACGGGCTAATTCCGCCGAAATCCATCGCGACGGGTTTGCACCAGGAAAGCTTGGAGAAAGCGTCACTGTAGGTCGTACAGACTGCTTGGCGGGTTTCAATGAACTGATGAACTCGCGCCATCTGACTCAGACCCACAGCGGCCGAGACACTGTTCAGGTGATAGCGGAACCCGTCCGAAACGACGTCGTACTCCCACGCCCGGGCGTTCTCGTACCGCAAATGAGTTTCTTTGTCGACGCCGAGGAACCGGTATAGCCGCGCCTGCTCCTCGCCCGCGGCGTCCGGTACGATCACGCAACCACCGTCCAACGATGTCACAATCTTGACTGGGTCGAAGCTGAAGCACGTAATGTCACCGAACGACCCGATTGCACGGTCACCTATAGTGGTGCCGAACGCATGGCACGCGTCCTCGACAACCCGGAGCCCACTGGCTTCGGCGAGAGCATAGAGGGTCGCCAAGTCAGCCGGTATCCCGGCGAAATGCAGCGGGAGGAGAACCCTCGTCCGTGGGCCGATCATCCGTTTTGCAGACTCCGCAGTCATTCCGAGATTCATTTCACTGATGTCTGCCATCACCGGCTCCGCGCCGCACATGCGGATGGCCTGGTGATCAGCGACGTAGTTGAACGAGGTCGTTATCACCTCGTCACCCGGCCCCACTCCTGCTAGTCGCAGAGCTACGTGCAGTGCAGAAGTGCCTGTGTTGAGAGCCACGACCCGACGCTCCCTAAGACCAAGAAATTCTCCTATAGCCACCTCAAATTCTTGAGTCAGTCTCCCCATTCCGAGCCATCCGTCCGCTAGCGCGTCGACGACCGCTTTGATCGTACCAGCATCGGTGTTCGGGCTAAAGACAGGAATCGGGACTGTCTGACGGCTCACGGCGTTCCTCTCACGAGGAGACCCACGGGCTCTGATTCAGGAGAGGCCGGTCTCTCCTGCCTGCAGTTGGCCTCGCTGGCACACCGACCACTGTTTTCCAATCTTCAACGTCGTGCGTGACAACGGCACCGGCGCCGACAACAGCGCCTGTCCCTACTCTGAGACGCGGAAGAATCGTTGCGTTGCTTCCGATCACAGCCTCGTTTCCGATCACGACCTGGCCTGCAACGGTGGCACCTGGCATCACATGCACGCCATCGCCAACCCGCGTGCTGTGGTCAATTGTCGCGTTGGTATTCACGATGCACTGCTTCCCAAGAGCTACGTCGACACCCACCGCTGCCATTGCCAATATCTGACTGCCGCTGCCCACACTCGCTGTGCCGTCGACCCACGCACTGGGATGTGTAATGGTCACAGCTCGTATCTCCATCTTACTAAGGTAGGCGTGAACGACGAGCCGACTGGCGCCCCCTGATCCGCCAATCGCAGCCACAAAGCACAGGTCCTGACGGTTCGTTGTGTCCAACCAGGCAAGAAAGTCCTTCTCGGTGTGCCAGATTGGAACTCCCGGGACTGGCGTTGAGACTTCAGCATCCCGGTCACAAACGCACGAGAGGTTGATCGAAAGCGACTTGAGGATCTGATATGCGACCCTTGCTTGGCCGGTGCCCCCCCAGATGATGGCCTTGTTGATTGACGTACCCATGCGTCAGCGCACCCGGACTAGATAACCGTTCGGTGCGGCAGACGCGAGAAGTCGGTCATTGACGTCAGCGGCAAGGACGAATCGACCATCCGTAGCCAAGAAATCATTCACCGCTGTCCAGGGACTGTTTTCAGCATCCCACGGCCTATCGGAAAATGCGTGAGGAGGCAAGTCATGTATAACCGTGTCCATGACTATAAGGTAGCTGCCAACACTCACGAACTCGGCGTAGAGGGAAAGCTCCATCGCGACGTGGTTACGAGTGTGGTTCGAATCCAGGATAACGAGAACACGGTCATGTCTCGAGAGTACGTGCCTGACGCGCTGTAGGACCTCGGGGGCGGTTGAGTCACCTTCGATGGTTACTATCGAAGACGCGAGTGGGTGAGTGGAAAGGGTTTCGCGCGTATGGGCCCGGATGTCGATGTCAACCCCGAGAACTTCGCGGTCTCCACCTAGCAGCTTGAGGATGCTGGCGGATAGCAGAAGCGATCCGCCGAAAGCGATTCCCGTCTCGATCACAAGGTCTGGCTGAGCGAACCAAATGAGTTCTTGGACAACGACGATGTCTTCAGGATGCTGGATAATCGGCACTCCGAGCCAACTAAAGTTGTAAGAGTAGCCGTGCTGGGTCGCGACAGACATCCATTCACGTCTGACCCTGGCCGATTCTGGATCAGCCGCCATCGAACGAATGCTTGCTGGATCGCGTGGGCTCCTTTCGGTTCGGGCCTTCGTATCGTTGTCGCGTCGGTTCATGTCTGCAGCGATACTACCTAGCGGAGAGGCATTGAGGTTGCAACCGCTTCCGGGGTTCAGTTCCGAGAGGACATCCGGCGGGCTTTGCCCCCTGCCAGATGACGAGACAAGGACGCGATGAACCAGAGCAAGAGTCCATACAGGGCGGCAAGTGCCAGTGCGCGTGGGACAATCGCGAGGCCTATTCCGGACCCAACGTCGAACTCGAGGTGAACGATCGTCCATATCGCGAGCAGTCCGACGGAGGCGCCGACGACGGAGAGTGGGTAACGACGGCCTAGCGGGTTCGGCATCCTGTTTCGATAGAGCCTCCAATACAGCAGCAACCCGATGGTTTCGCTGAAAATCATCACGTAAGCGGCGCCAGTCGCACCCCAGAACGTGACGGCGATCGCGTTTGCTGCGATATTGGACACAGTGCCGACGGCTGCCGTCCGCCACAGGCCACGCTCGGCTCCTGCAAAGACAGCCATCTGGAACAGGTAACCGTTCATCAGCGCGATCGCAGCAGCGCCGACGAGAACCGCGAGCAAGGGTCCCGCGGCAGCAAATCGCCCTCCGCTGATCCAAATGACGAAGGGTCGGGCGAAGAGTACCCCGAAGAGGGGCATTGGCAGTGCGGCGGTGAGAATCACGTCGAACCCGCGCCGAGCGAGGAATCGCCTGCGAGTGTCATCACTCCCCAGGAAGTCAGGCAGAAGAGCGTTGGACAGGAAGGACGGCACTACGAAGAGGAACGAAGCGATTTGGTAGGCCAGTCCATACAGGGCGACAGCACGGTTTCCGCGGATGAAGAAGATCATCAGGCTGTCGGCGCGCGCGTACGCCGCCGACAGAATGTCGCACTGGCCGAGCGGCGCCGCCGCACGGATCTGACTCCACAGGTGCTTTTTCGTGTCACGGAATCTCGGCCGGATGAATCGTGTGGCCAGGGTCAGAGCCGAGAGGCAGCTCACCGTGAGGTATCCGAGGTACGCGAGAGCGAAACCGCGGAGTTGCAGATGCTGATGAACGACCAGCAGAATCGCGACGAGCAGGAAAAGGCTGGACGCCAGGTCCAATGCCGCGCGTGCATCGCTACGCCCTCGCCCGGCGAGCACAGAGCCGATCGTCACGAAGAGAGCCATCACCGGGATGCCTGGAGCCAGGATCAAGACCATGGCGAGCGTCTCGCTCTTACCCCAGTAGATGCCGATGCCGATGGCTACGGACAAGATGGCGCCACAGATTGAGACGACACCCGTGGTTGTCAGTGCGCGCCCGAAGACAAGCCCGGTATCAACTCCCGGTTGTGCTACCTCACGCATCGCAAGTGTCGCGATACCTAGACCACCGAGGACAGCGAACAGGGAGAACCAGGCCAGCGCCACAGTGACCGGTCCCCACTGGATCGGACCGAAGTACCGGGTCGCGTCGCGCAAAGCTACCAGCGATATTGCCGCTCCGAGCGTTCGTCCGACGAGGCGCGCGGCCGCGCTGAACGCGATTCGTCTTGTTTGAAGCCGAGAATCGCTCAAGTCGAGCCTGCCGTCCGTCTTCCGATCCGAACCAACCGTCGTACCTGTCGCCCGTCGAAGGACAAGCCAGGCGGGCTGAGTACCATCTCCCACATCACTACGCCATATCGTGGCATTCCCGAGGGGGATCGTGGAGACTCTTGGGAGCAGGCGGGCCGGTGTACCCTAAGTCAGTGTGCGCCCAGCCTCACCGCCAGTCTCGCTCGGTCTGCCCGTCCGCAACGGTATGCCGTATTTCGTCGAGTGCGTGGAGTCGGTCTGCCAGCAGTCGTTTGGAGATTTTGAGCTGTTGATTTGTGACAACGCGTCGACCGACGACACGGAGTACGCCGCTCGGGAGTTGGCCGCCGCCGATTCGCGCATTCGGTACCTGCGTCTCGAAACTAACTTTGGTGCTAGCGCCAACTTCAATCGTTGTTTTCAGGAAACGAGCGGCGGATTGTTTTCGTGGGTCGCCAGTGACGACCGTTTGCTTCCCTCGTACCTCGAGCGGTGTGTGGTTCACCTTGACGTACATCCGGACCAGGTGATGTGTGTGCCAGCGATCAGCTTCATCGACGAGGCGGGGCGCGCTACAGGCTGTGTGAGTCAGCCAGCCGCCCTGGCCTCGCCACATGTGGCGGCACGACTGAGGTCGTATCTCGATCGCCGGTCTTGGTTCATGGTTTATGGACTCGCTCGACGCGAGGCACTTGCTCGAACGAAGCTGTGCCAGCCGAAGTTCGGCTCCGACGTCCTTCTCTTGTGGGAGATGTTGCTTCGCTTCAGGATCGGCACGTTGACTGAAACTCTCCTTGAGTACCGCCGTTACCATGTAAAGGAAGCGGAGTTGGTTTGGCGCGGAATCCAACCCGAAGGCGCCGGACGCGCCCCGCGTATGCTTCATGTCGGGCTTTTCAAGGATTTGCTTGCATGTTGTGACGCTGTGGACATCGACCCCGCTGTTCGCACAGCAGGCCGGCGTGCCTTGTTTCTGTGGTTGGCGAGCACGCCATTTCGAGACCTTGTTGTTGATGACTTGAGAGACGAGTTCCGACGGACCGGTTGGCGCCAGAACCCGGTCTATGAAGTGGCCCTCCTTGCGTCGATGGCGTTGTTGCGCCCACGTCGGGCGATCCGCAACGTCCGCCGCCAATCCAGGCAGATTCTGGGCGGCAGCACTGCCGGGAGGAGTGCGAGTTCCCGGTGAGCTTGCGATCGCGGCGAGCGAGGCAAGGCATCTTGCCCCTGTGGTTCAGGGTTCGAGCAGAGGCAATGCCGCGTCTCTCTCACCGAGGACGAGCGGTGATCGGGGCCACGAGATCTTAAGGGTAGGGTCGTCCCACCGGACTCCACGTTGCGCCGTCTCCACGTATGGTACCGAGATAAGGTACGTGACCTCGGTGGCAGGGGTCAGGGTCAAGTAACCATGGGCGCAGCCTGGCGGAATGATTACGGACCTTCGATTTGTGGCACTGAGTTCGATGCCGGTCCAGTGGTTCCGCATGGGCGAAGTAGGCCGCAGGTCTACGACAACGTCGAAAAGCGCGCCCGCTGTGCATCTCACCACTTTTGTCTCGCCATACGGCGCTTGTTGATAGTGCAAGCCTCGGATCGTAGCCGTGGAATCGTTGAACGCGATCGCCTGTTGAGCGACTCGGGTGTCGATTCCAAGATTGGCAAGCTCTGCTTCCCGATACAGCCGAGCGAAGAATCCGCGCGGATCCGCGGCTAGTTCGGGCTCAACCAGGAACACCCCAGGCAAGTCAGTTCCGGCGATGCTCATCCAAGCACCGCGAGAGTTGGCATCGTTGTGACGAAGGAACCTCCCCATTTGCGCACTTCGGGAAGTGAGGTCTGCACCTCGCCGAGTAGGTTCCACGCCAGCACAAGCACGTAATCGGGGCGATCCGCGAGGAGTCTTCCGGGCGGGAAGACCGGAAGGTGCGTACCTGGGAGGAAGTGTCCTTGCTTGTATGGGCTACGGTCGACCACGTAGGCGATTTCCCGTTGGGAGACGCCGCAATAATTGAGCAGTGTATTGCCCTTGGCAGCAGCGCCATAGCCCACGACCGTCTTCTTGTCGGCAGCGGCACGCTCTAAGAAGCCGCGCACAGAGGCGGCACGCCGTATGGAAGCCGACGCGAACGCCTCGTACGCATCCGTGTCTGCGAGGCCGATTTGTATCTCTTCCTCCCGCTTGAGGCTGACTGAGGCCTCTTCCTCGTATTCCGCCGAGTCGTGACACGCGAGCACGCGGAGGCTTCCGCCGTGAGTCGCCAGACGCTCGACGTCCATAACACGTAGGCCGTTTCGGCGGAGAACGGACTCGCACGACAAGAGAGAGAAGTAGAAGACATGCTCGTGGTAGATCTGGTCAAACTGAGCGCCGAGGAGCATGGTGGCGAGCTCTGGGAACTCGATGCTCAGCACTCCCTCGGCCGCGAGCACTCGCGCTAGACCCGCCGCGAAGTCATTTGTATCCGGGACATGAGCGAACACGTTGTTTGCGACGACCAAGTCGGCCGCTAGGCCTTGTTCGGCGAGCTGTTCGGCCAGCTTCAATCCAAAGAACCCGACCTTGGTCGGCACACCAGCTGCCAGAGCGATTGGAGCCACATTTGCCGCTGGGTCAATGCCCAGCACTGGGATGCCCAGATCCACAAAGTGACGCAGGAGATAACCGTCGTTGGAGGCGACCTCGACGACGAGGCTCTTCTCGGCGAGCTTCCACCTTTTTCGAGCGTCGTCGGCGAACTGTTTCGCGTGGCTGATCCAGCTGTCTGAATAGGAGGAGAAGTAGGCATAGTCGGAGAAGAGGCGTCTTGGAGGCACAGTTTCCTCCAGCTGCAGGAGCCAGCACCACTCGCAGAGTCTGACCTTTAGCGGGAAGCGTTGCTCGCCTTGGCATTCCTTCTCAGACCGGGGGTACTCATTTGCGAGGGGAACATGTCCAAGGTCGAGTACCGTGCGTCCAAGAGGTGTGCCGCACGAACGGCAAGTGGGGAAGTTCACGGTCTCACGTGTCCTTCACCGCTCTCCGAGCTTGAGGCGGCGAGTCGAAGCTGGTCGGCGATGCGCTTTGCTGCGGCATTCCAGTTCCATTCATGCCTAACCAAAGAGTGCAAAGCGGTTGGCGTGGTGTTTAGCTCTCCGCGCACGATACGCACGATGCCGTCTCCCAACGATGTTGCGTTGCGCGCGACGAGGTACCCGTTGACGCCGTCGATCACCGTCTCGCGGTAGCCGCCCTGCGCGACGGCGACGACCGGAGTGCCACAGCTGGTCGACTCGAGGACAGTGAGCCCGAACGGCTCTAGGCGTGCCGCACACACCGTGATCCGGGCAGCGCGGTAGAGATCGACGAGACTGGTGTCTGGGATCCCTTTGTGCAGGTGGAGCTCGACTCCAAGTGAGCGGGAAAGGATCTCGAGTTCCGACGCGTATCCGGGTCGTTCGCGTTCGTAGACGACATGAAGTTCCCCCCGGGACGAAGTCGCACGAGCAGCATGGGCCGTTGCCGCCAAAGCCAAATCATGGCCCTTCACTGGGTGCAATGCTCCTACCGACAGCACTCGCAATGGACCGGCCAGCGAAGCCGTCGACTCGACGGCGAGCTCGCCCGAAGGACAGAAGGTGTCGCTGTCGACGCCCAGGTAACACACGACTGGGTCTATCCCGTACGCGGCTGTGAGCATGTCGGCACTGAAATAAGAGTTGCAGAGCACTCGGTCAACGGCCGCGACGGCGCGGCGATCACGACGCCGGCACACAGACTCGTAAGGACGGCGCGCGAACCGGACGAGTGCATCGCGATTGCGGTGCTGCGAAACGCGACGAGGTTGCGCTTCGAACCCGACCCGCCGCGTTTCTTGCGCATAGAACACGCAGGGCACGCTCAACCATTCGGCTATGGGTACAGACAGACTGAAGCGGCACGCATGCAAGTATGCAACGTCATAGCCTTCCCGGTTGATGTCGCGGGCCATCCGTCGCTGAACGCGACGCGTTCCCTCCCCAGCGATCACGAAAGCGCCTATGCGCCCCAGGCGGCGCGCCACAAAGCGGATCGTTCCGGGAAGCTCATAACTTCTCGTGGACGCGACCGAGCCGGACAGATCGAGGTGGTACGTGCCCGCGGCTAGGTCGGTGAAACGGTCTACGGGTGTCAGGTCGGCGGCGAAGAGATCCACCTGAATATCTGGCGGGAAACGCTTGACAACCTCGTAGAGAGCCCGGAGCGCTCCACCTGGTGGCAATCCATGAAACAGTGCCACCCGCAGGTGAGCACGCGATGCGCCGCTCATGAACTGACCCTTACGAGAGCGAGACATCGTTTCGAAAGGCTTGGTTCTTCTACCACGCAGTCGGAGTTCGCTGGTCCGCGCTTCAAGTGGACACCTGATCGCACACGACAGACGATAGCTGGGACTTCGACGGCTCCGGTGACTAGCGTCTTAGGTCACAGATGACAAGCAAACCGCCGGCCTGCGACGTTGCTGCCGTCGTAGTGAACTACAACGCTGGGTTCGCCCTCAGCGATTGTGTCGCGAGCCTGCGGCGCGAGGCCATAGAAACGATCGTGGTGGTCGACAACGGATCGACTGATAATTCGCTCGAAGGTCTCGCTTCGAAGTACCCGGCTGTGCCCGTGTTCCACACGGGCAAGAACCTTGGGTTCGGCGGAGGTGTGAATTACGGAGCTCGGCGAGTTGCTGGCGAGATGCTCCTTGTCTGCAACCCCGATCTCGAGTTGCAGTCGGGGGCTGTCAAATCGATGCGTGACCGGCTTGTGCGAGATCCGTCGCTCGGACTTGTCGGCCCAGCGCTCGTCACCCCGGCGGGGGACCTCCAGCCGAGTGGGCGAGCGTTTCCTACGTTCCGTCGATCTACCGTCCAAGCCGTCCTAGGCATTGTGCTCCCCAGGAACGCTTACAGCCGGCGTTACCGCGAAGCGAATCGCGCGCGAGCTGGAACCGGGATCGTGGACTGGGTGACTGGCGCCTGCCTTCTTGTCCGTCGTGAGGCCTTTGACGCAGTCGGTGGATTCGACGACCGGTATTTCATGTACGTCGAAGAGGTGGACCTGTGCTGGAGGCTCGCGAGGGCAGGCTGGCGCACCGGCTATGAGTCGTCAGCCCAGGTCCTTCATCTCGCCGGTATCTCGACTGCTCCGTTTCCTTACCGGATGATCGTCGCCCACCACGTGTCGTTGTGGCGCTTCGCTCGTCGGACGACGAGTGGCTCCGATCGGCTCTTGCTGCCCGTTGTCGCGGCGGGGATCGCGGGCCGATGTGTGATCGTTTGCCTGCGTCGCATGGTCGTTCAACTCGGGCGGCACTGGCGAACCGACACTGACAAGTGACGAATCGGCCGCTAGCGGGCTCTTCCTTCGAAGATGGTACGCAGAGTGCGGCCAAGGATCCGCAAGTCCAGGCCCAGGCTTTGATGGCGGAGGTAGAAGAACTCGTACTGCAGCTTCTCGAGGGCGTCGATATCGCTCGACCCGTAGTCGTAGTTGATCTGTGCCCAGCCAGTGATTCCCGGACGGACGAGATGGCGAAGCTCGTAGAAGGGGATGGTCTTCGCTAGCAGTTCTACGTAGTGCGGTTGCTCCGGCCTTGGGCCCACGATCGACAGGTCGTGGCGAATGACGTTCCACATCTGCGGGAGTTCGTCGACGTGGAGCTTCCGCATCACGCGACCAACCTTGCCGAGCCGCGGGTCGTCTTCTGCGGTCCACTCCGAGGATGAGCCCCCGGGGCGCATCGTCCGGAACTTGTGAATCGTGAACACGACGCCGTCCTTGCCCACTCGGGGCTGGCTGTAGAAGAGAGGCCCGCGATTACCGAACAAATCGACGATCGCCACGATCGGCACGGCGACGGCGAGCGCCGGCAGTCCCAGCAACGCGATCACGAGGTCCAACGCCCTCTTGCTCCGAGCGTAGGCGGGTCTGTGGATCTCGTTGATGTCGAACAAGAGGGATATGCGTTCGAGTTCCGAGATCGGCAACTTGCCCAGCCAGACGTCGTAGAAGAGCGAGAGCGTTCGGATCCGCACACCCTTTGAGTGGAGCTCCGCAGCCTGGGCGACAATCTCCTCTCGTTGCTGCGACTCCCGATCGAGTACCAGGAGGTTCGCATTCGTGGTTCTCAACAGTTGCGCCAAGGGCCCCGCTTGATCAGGTGTCGGCATTACGTCGTCGGGGCGTGCCAATGCGACCACCTGGACCGGCCTCTCGGTGGGCCCCTGCGTGTCTCTAGCCAGGCGCTCCGACTCCTCACCGGCGACGATCGCGATCACTCGGTCGAGGCTCGCGCGCCTGCGCTGGGTTGCACCGGACAACCCAGAGATGAGCACGAAGACTGGCACCAGGACCGCCGAGCTGACGAAGACAACGAAGCGAGGAAGCAGTTGAGCGCCTGTGAAGAGCTGGAGGACGGAGATGATGACGTCGGCGGACACGAGCGCGGCGAAAGCCCTCGCTAGCCGGCGGGACAGGCGCCCTCCCCAGTCGGGAAGGCCAGCCGCGTAGCTGGTGACCCAGATCAGGGCGATGAAGATCAGGATCCAGCGGAAACGTGGTTCTTCAGTTAGCGAGTAAACGTGCCGAGCTACGTAGTGTGAATGAACCGCCTCGGTTGCGATGACGACGGCTAGCGTCACGACAGGAAGGAGCCACTTGACCGGACGACTCATCACCGACCATTCAAGTCCAGAACAAGACGCCAGCGGTGCCACTGACCTGCTGGCCGTGGCCGAACCGGACCTGCCTGAGCCGCCCAAGGTGCCACAGCAAGACTTATTCGGAGGCGTGAGTGGCCTAGGCGCGTTCGCTGCCATCGCCGCGGCCGCGCTCTGCTTCGCATTTTCGCCCAAGGTGAACTCGGTGACCTTCACGCCGAAATTCGCGATCGTGCTCCTCTTTGCCGCGGTCGGGATCGTGCCGCTGGCGCGTCTCGTCATGGTTCGTTCGCCACTGCGTTGGCCGGCCAGAGCAGCGGTCGCCTTTCTCGCTGTGGCACTTGTGTCGGCCCTTGTTTCCCCCTCGCCGAACATAGGGCTCTTCGGCCTTTACCTCTGGGGCACCGGCTTCCTCTTCTGGCTGGGAGCCGCCGGTGCCTTTGCAATCGGGACTTGTCTCGGTCCGAGGGAACGTCGCTGGCTCGCGGGGGGGCTGCTTGTCGGCTCCGTCGGCAGCGCCCTCGTCGCGATCTTCCAGATCGTCCAGAACTCCCCCACTCCGGGTCTGAGCCTCTACGACGGCAGCCAGGCGGACGCGTTCTTAGGGAATCCGATCTACTTAGAGGCGCTGCTCCTCGGCGGACTCGCGCTGGTGCTGGGGAAGGCATGTCGGTCACCTCTGTGCTGGGGCGCCGTCGTCCTAGTACTCGCAGTAGGGCTCGAGTTCACATTCGAGCGCTTCGCCCTCGCGATACTCGCCCTACTCGTCTTGTATGCGCTCTACACCTACGGGACTCGTGGCGGTGGGGCCTTCGCGCTGCTCATTGCTGTCGGCTACGGCATCGCCTACCTCGGCGGTGGATCAGGCCTCGGCTCCCGTGTGACCTCGGGAACGTCCGAGACGACGTTTGGCCTTCGATTGCGGGTGTGGCTGGAGAGTGCGCGTTACGTGTTGCACAACCCTTTGTTGGGTGCCGGGCCCGGCCAGCTACGAACAGCGATGGATACGAGCGCAAGCCTCTCGTTCTTCCAGCGGGTGCTCGTAGGCAGGTTGCTGACCGACGGTCATGACATCTTCGTGGAAGTTGCCGTGACGACGGGGCTTGTAGGCCTTGTCTGTTTCCTCGTGTGGCTGGTCGGTGCGGCTCGGATAGCGGGGCGTAGCGCCCTCCTTGGTTTCAGCGCGGCGATGATCGCCACAGAACTCGTGGAGCCAATCAACGTGGCCGTCCTTCCCCTCGCTTTTCTGGCGCTCGGGGCGGCAACGGCCGTGCGATCGAGGCCCAGTGAGGTTCCGGGCGTGGCCACCCGCAGTCCTGGGGATCTGGGATCTGCGTCCCACGAACGGGCGCGCGGGATCGGTGGTGTACCTGTCGCCCGTATCACGACCATCCTCGCGGTCGCTGTGGCGCTCTTCCTGGGTGTAACTATGGTGACCGGAGACGCGTACATGTTCCGCTCGACGAGCTTTGCTCCAGGTCAGCCTTACAATCTCGCTGCTGCGAACGACTCCAACCGGCTCTTGCCGTACTGGCCGGACTCAGCGCTCAAGATTGCCCAGATCGAGGCTTTCGACAGCTTGAGCGGCGCCTCCGCCAAGATCCATTTGATCGAGGCGCGCCGGTGGACGGGGATCGCAGCGAGTAGAGACTCGGACAACCCGCAATTGTGGACGATGCTGGCGGTCGCAGATGTCGACCTCAAGGCGTACGGGCTAGCACGCATCGAGTACTACAGAGCGCTCTCGTGCGACAAGTGGTTCACCCAGGCCCTCCAAGGCCTCGGCCAGCTGGCCGGGATAGAGCACAACTGGAACGAGGCGGTCCATTTCTATCGCCTTGCCCTCACGACGGCGGAGCATGACGAAGGACTGGCAGCACCCTTGCGAGTCTTGTTGAGCGGCGCACAAGAGAATGCGAGATCCGCTGGCAACTGATGAGGTTGAGAAGTGCCCCTCAGAGATCGTACCGCCACTTAGAGCGCGAGATTGGACTAAAGTTTGCGCCGATGCTGCCGATGTTCACTTGGTAGCAGTTCCATTGACCCGAGGAGGAAAGCTTGATGAGGAATGTTCCCGAGAGGCTTCGTTCGCGGCGCCTCAGGCTCGAGGAAGGCGGTGAGGAGGGCTTCACGCTCATCGAGCTGCTCGTTGTCCTGCTCATCATCGGGATCCTGTTGGCGATCGCCATCCCGACGTTTTTGTCGGTGACCAAGACCGCCAACAACACCGCCGCGCAGGCGAACCTGCAGACGGCGCTCACCGGTGCGGACACCTTCTACACAGCCAACAACCAGACCTACAGCAATATCATGACTCCGGGCGACACAGCCGTGTCGACGATTACGGCGATTGATACCGGCCTGACGTACACGAGCTCCGCGGCGTCGACCAAGTCGAACGTCATATCGGTTGCCTACAACGGAAACCTGGGCTGGCTCGAGATGGTGGCCTACTCGCCGGGCACGAAGGACTGCTGGGCCGTCTTGGATCTGAAGTCAACGCAGACCGCGGCGATTTCAAACGAGCCTACCCTTACCGCGGGTACCTACTACGGAGTGGCCAAGAACGGCAGTATCACCTGCGAAACCTTGAAAGCAACACCCGCGAACATACCGGCCGCAAACTGGTCGGCTAGCGGCTTCCCAGCCGGATAGTTACCAGTCTGGATCTGCCTCGGGGTTACTGGGTTGCCCTGGGGCAGCAGTGTCGACGATCGGAAAAGGACCTCCTGACCTTGGTCAGGAGGTCCTTTGTGGGTGGGACAAGCAGTGTCAACATCGGCGACCACTCCACCTTGCCAGAGGTGATGCCCAGACCTAGAGACGCGCCTTGGGTCGGGCGCAACGCGCCCTTGTGGCCGAAAGGGAGGCCATCTCAGAGGAGAAGCTCGTCAAGATAGCTGCCAACGGCTTGGATCCGCTGTTGGTCACGCGCCTTCACCGCGACCCGGCTTTCGAGAAGGTGCTTACGGCCGCGGCCGGCTCTGGAGCCGTCTTTGTCCGGAGCCAGAAGCTCTGGTTTCCAGGCGCCGATTGGTCTTGACCCGTTCTGACGGACATCCACGATCGGCCGGACAGGCCGGGAAAGGATGTCCATAATGGAGAACATGGGAAATGGGAGACGGCCACGCCGGTCGTTCACCGACGAGTACAAGGCGGAGGTGATCGAGCTGTGTCGCGTCAGTGGCAAGTCGACGGCCGCGGTTGCCCAGGACCTCGGCCTCACTCCCTCGGCGGTGCGCCGCTGGGTCGCCCAGGCCGAGATCGACGCTGGCCGGCGCCCTGGGCTGACAAGTGAGGAGCACTCCGAGCTGGTAGCGCTGCGCAAGGAGAACAAGACGCTTCGCGAAGAGCGCGACATCTTGAGGCGTGCAACAGTTTTCTTCGCCAAGGAGACCCGGTGAACGTCTACCCGTTCGTCGGGGCGGAGAAGGCTGAGCATGCCGGCAACGTCGCCATGACGTGCCGGGTGCTCGAGGTCTCCAGAGCCGCCTACTACGAGTGGTCCAAAAAGGGACCATCCCCCCGCCAGCTGTCAGATGCCGAGCTGGCCGAGCAGATAAGACACATCCACAAGGCCTCCCGGGGCACCTACGGAGCTCCGAGGATCACAACCGAACTGCGTGAGCAGAACATCTGCGTGGGCAAGAAACGAGTCGCCCGCCTCATGGTCCTAAACGGCCTCGTCGGCAGGTGCAAGCGCCGGTTCAAGAAGACGACGATCGCAGATCCGGATGCCGAAACAAAGGCCATCGACCTCATCAAGCGCAGTTTTGGCATCGGGATTCGCGAGATCGACACCGCCTGGTGCGGTGACATCACCTATGTGCGCACCTGGGAGGGCTGGCTGTACCTGGCGACGGTGATCGACCTCGCCTCCAGACGCGTCGTCGGCTTCGCCATGGCCGACCACATG
>JBKQHU010000072.1:0-70908 GCA_052148655.1 Acidimicrobiales bacterium | reverse complement strand
TCCAGTTCGATCTCGGGAACTCACCTTTAGAAGCCGGCCTGCGCATCTTGCCCATGGCCGCCATGCTCGTGGTGAGCGCCGCGATGTCTCCGACCATTGCCCGGTTCATCGGAGTCAAGTTCACCGTCGCCGCCGGATTGGCGGCCGTGGCGGGCGGCTTGTGGCAGATCTCGGCGGTCTCCACGGCGGCCGCGACATTTGGGGACGTGATACCTGGCCTGCTTCTGATAGGTCTTGGGGCCGGTCTCTTGTTACCAACGGCGACGAACTCCGTCGTCGGCTCGGTCCCCCAGGGCGACTCCGGAATGGGGTCAGCGACCAATGCCGTGGCCCTCCAGGTCGGCGGCGCGCTCGGAGTTGCCGTCATCGGCAGTGTGATGTCGACCCGCTATCAGGATCACATGTCCGCGGCCCTTGCCGGCCGCAACGTACCGGTCGCTGCCACACACACCATTCTCGGCTCGCTCGGAGGCGCCCTGGCGGTGGCAAACAGTGTTGGTGGTGCCACCGGTGCCTTGTTGGCGCACGCGGCGCGGGCCGCGTTCATGAGCGGAGGGGAGATCTCCTTTGCCGTTGGCAGTTGTGTTGCCATCGGCGGGGTCGTTGTCGTGCTTGCGTGGCTGCCATCGCGCCTCGCGACAGTCCGCAGAGACCCGACACCGGTGGCGCAAACGAATCCAGCGGACGAGGGTTCCGGCAACCGTTCGGTATCAACACCAGCAGTGGGACCTTGCAAGACGCGAGTTGAGCAACTATGAGGAGATCGCCGACCGTCACCATCTCAGATGCCCGACTTGGTTGCTCGGCTAGCAGGACCGGACCGGGCTTACGAGGTCCGACGGGCCATCCAGTACGATCCCGAGTCGTCCGGCTAGAGGCCCGCCCGGGGGAGGCGAACACCGGTAACGACCGGACCGAAACTCTCTGCCGAGAAGCAATCGCGATCGCCCACGAAGACGAGATCGCCTCCCGCCGGGATAGGCACGGTGGATGGTCCGTCGCCTCGCGCCTTAACGAGGAACCGCCGCGTCGCGCCGAGGGAGAGGAACGGGACGGTGCAGACTGCACGTTTGCATGAAGGCCAGTCCCCGTGGCAGCTCGTGCTGTCGTGCTCGTTTCGGCAGAGCTTCATCTAGAGTCCGTGGGGATGCCGCGCCTCTGACGCAGTGTCAGGGTCGTCGAGGGACGACACCGTCGCAGTGCCCGCTTCACCTCGCGTCCGTTGCCGGGACGCGTCTGGAGCACCGAGGCGCAGGGCGATGTGTTGCTTCGCGGCGGCCATGACGTGAAGGGTGCACTTACTCCCCACTCGCCTTGACATTCTCGCCGCGATCGGGAACCCAGTTCGTCTCTCCCTGTCGCTTGGTCCAGCGATCTACGCGTTAGCTCCAACACCGACTCCACCCGATCACTATTGCTGGCGTTGTCACGCTCGAGTGGCTTTGGTCACTTGACAATCGTTCGACGCGTCGCAGAGCGGCGCAAGGGGTGCTGAGGGCAATGTCTAGCTGAAATGGAGGTTTTCGGACCGAGCAGGTAAGCAGGTCCCCATCCATTCCGAGCGGATTCTGGAGGTCTCAATGGCGCCCGCGCTTGGCCGACGAGACTTTCGCACTCGCTCCACGGTGATGTCTCTTTTCCGCCAGCAGACGATCGACCGCTAGTGCAATATGAATTTATGACGTCAACCACATCGACATTTGAGATCGTTCCCATCTCTGCTGAGGTGCTGAGCCAGGTCCGATCTGGCCGAACGGATGCCTCTGGTAATGCAGTTGTCGGGATGGTGGCGACTGGTGGCGAGCCGCTCAGATGTTGTCTACGAGACGCCCATCCGGGTGAGACTGTCCTCCTGTTTGGCTACGAACCGCCACTCCCACCCAGCCCGTACAGGGAGGTGGGCGCCGTGTTCAGCCATGCTGCGTCCTGTGGGGGTCCTCCCGGCGGTGCCAGCTACCCGTCGGAGTGGCGGTATCGTTCGCAGGTCCTCCGCGCGTATGACAAGCGAGGCTGGATCTGCGGGGCCCGAGTGCACGACGGAACAGAGCCAGAAGCTGCAATTAGTGAAATGTTTGAGGACGAGACCGTCGCAGAGATCCACAGTCGCAACGTCGCCTACGGCTGCTACATGTTCCTTATACGACGGGTTTGACAACTTGGGCCGCCCAATACCCAGCACGGCTGCCGTCTGGAGCTAGAGAGAGTCGCGTCGGCTTGAGTCTGACTACCCCAGTGACTCCTTGAGATCGAACGAAACGTGACAGTGGTAGGAAACATCTTTGAGGTCAACGGGGACCAGGCCCAAGCGGCTCAGCGTGATTGGGCTTCGCCGGGCCAGGGGTTGATCGAACGCAAGCTCACCGTGGAACTGCGGATAGGCACTTCGACGAAAGGTGACTTATCTAGAAAGTATCCATCCCTGCTCCGATGAGAAGTTCTCATTCAGGAGCAACGGGGCGTAGGTCGCAAAGCCGGTGGGGGCTCAACGGCTATCCCGGCCAGCAACAGGTCGACGACGGTCTCGAGAACTCCTTCATCCAACGGCTCCCTCGTCAGCAGGAATCGAAAGTACACCGGGCCGATCAGCGTCTCTATCGTAAGGAAGCGATCTATCTCAGGGCGCAGTTCGCCTCGTGCCTCAGCTCGATCGAGCATTGCAGATCCACGCGTGAAGCGATCGGTCCAGAACTTGTGACGCGCTGCGTCCAAGATCGGCAGGTCGTTCCTCAGCGCCAAGCGGACCAGATTCTCTCCGAACGGGGTGGCGAGGAACGCTCTGACCGCACGGAGCGAGACGAGCAGATCTTCGCGCAGAGAGCCCGTGTCCGGAGTCGGAACCTCCTGACCCAGCCTGCCGAGCAGGGCATCGACGACGAGGTCGGCCTTGGTCCTCCAGCGCCGGTAGATGGAGGACTCGTTGACTTCGGCCCGCTCGGCGATCTCTCTAATCGTGAGCTTGTCGAATCCGCTCTCGTAGAGAATGTCCACGGTGGCCTTCAGGACCGCTGTGTGCACGCGAGCACTCCTACCGCCGGTCCGACGAGCCCGTGGAGGATCGTTGTCGTCCACCATACGGGGAAGCTATCGCGCGAGTTCTTGCGTTGGCGTCGTGCCCGGTATGCTAAAGCGAGACAACTCGCGTTAGGGGGGAGGGTCGTCGTGGTGAGGAGCAGGACTGTCAGGACGCCACGGCGTCCTATCGGATCTCAGGAGAACAACTTCGAACCTCCTGTTCCCCTCGAGCACCCTCGGCCGGTTTGCATGGACGGTCACGGACTGGAAGATCTCGTCGCGATGAGGTACCCGTCACTCGTCGATCCGGAGAGCCCCATGATCCAGTCGCACCACGTTGGCGGGAGCTGTGTCGATGGCGAAGAGATCATCGAGGTCGTTATTGCCCGCATTAGCGGTGATCGATCATCCATATGACTCTGGACTGGAGACAACCTTCCGCCTTCGTCGAGCTGATCGGCTGGCGCTGGACTCTCATACTTCTTGCCGAGCTGGCGGCCGGAGGTCGCCGCTACCAAGACCTCCACGACGGCTTGGGTGGCGTCTCGCACAAGGTGCTCACCGAAACCCTGCGACGCGCCGAGCGCGATGGTCTCATCATGCGACGTCTCGATTCCGCTCGGACGGACACGGCTAACTTCTACGAGCTCACCGATCTCGGCCGCTCGCTCGAAGAGCCCCTCGCTGCTATCGGGCGATGGGTTGTTGCCAACTGGGATCAGGTCGAAACTGCTCAGCGCGCTTGGGCCGCCCGAGCCCAGAGTTGATCGAACGCCAAGAGACTGTGGAACTGCTGACAGGCACTTCGAGGTGCCTCAGCTTTCGTTGAAGTGGAATCTGACCTGGTTTAGGCTCTGTTGTGACACGACGGGTAGTCCCGTAGCCGTGTTGGAACTCTGCTTAGACCATTGGCAGCCTCCGGGAGCGTTGCACCGGACATTGGCGGCGCTGGCTTGGCAGATTGATCCACGAGACGCCTGGTTCGGGAAGGACGACCGCCCCACGGTCATGTCGCCTTGTACGGGAGCTGCGTCTCCCTAGCTACGGGAGCACCATGACATCGACAGTCTCGACCAAACCAGCATCGTCTACTTGGGCGCTTTTCAACGACCAGTCCTTCTCCTTCGAGACGCTCCGGGCCCTCGGCTACGCCGCGTACGGCGGCGCCGACATCGGCGAAGTCACCAGCACGGCGAGCCGGATCCCCGACGGCGACCTGACCGCTTGGTACTCCGAGTGGCGGGCGCTGGCCGAGCGGGTTCACGCCGAGGCCGATCGCAGCGCCGCCGGAGGGCACCCCGTCAGTGCCCGCGAGTCCTACCTGCGGGCGAGCAACTACTACCGGGTGTGCGAGTTCTACCTGCGTGTCGACTCCTCGAATGACCCCGAAGTCCGCGAGGTGGGCCAGCTCTCGGTCGAGAGCTTCGCCCGGGCCGCGCAGCTGATGAACCCGGCGCCGCAGCGGGTGAGCTTCCCCTACGAGGACACCACCCTGCCCGGATGGTGGATCCCGGCTGATCTGGGCACGCCTCATCCCACTGGCGGCGACCCAGACGGTCCCCGGCCCACGCTCTTGTACCACGGCGGCTTCGACAGCACCGAGGAGGAGCTGTACTTCACCGGCGGCGCGGCCGCCGCCCGCCGCGGCTACCACGTGCTCGCCTTTGCCGGCCCCGGACAAGGCAGCGCCCTTCGGGACCAAAAGCTGCTCTTCCGCCCGGACTGGGAAGCTGTGGTCACCCCTGCTGTCGACTGGCTCTTGGAGCGTCCGGACGTGGACCCCGACCGCATTGCGCTCATGGGGATGAGCCTCGGCGGCCTTCTCGCGCCTCGGGCCGCCGCCAGCGAGCACCGCCTGGCCGCCCTCATCGCCTACGACGGCCTCTACTCGTTCGCCGGCTTGGTGCACCTCCTGGTTGGGCCCGAGATCATGAAGCTCATCGGCGACGGCCTCGACACAAGCGACACGAAGGCAAACGCCCTCATCAAGGAAATCATAAGCTCCAGAACCAATACTTTCGGCCCGGCCCTCCCGTGGGGTATGTGGGTATTCGGAGAAGACAGCCCCGCGGCTGCCCTCCGCGCCTTCGCCCCCTACACCCTCGAAGGCTACGCCCCACTGGTCAGCTGTCCCACGCTCGTCCTCGATGGTGAGAATGACCCCTGCGACTCGTCCCGGCTCTACGAGGCTCTTCGCTGCCAGAAGACCTACCACCTCTTCCCAGCGGCAGAAGGAGGCGGCGCACACTGCCAAGAAGGGGTCATGTCCAGACTGCACCAGGTGGTCTTCGACTGGCTTGACGCGGTCCTCGCACAGCCATCGCGGCCCCAGTCGTGACCAACGTCACCCTTTTCTGGTCGCTCTACAACGCAGCCCTGAATGGTGATCTCGGTGCCGCCTCGGACATGATCGACAGTGGGTGCGAATACGTGATGATGCCGACGATGGAGGTCTCAAGAGGAAAGCCGGCAGTCCTGAAGGCCATGGGGCTAGGCGCAGGAGCCTTTGATAGAACCCAGCCACCGAAGATCCTCTTCGATGCTGCTACCTCAGAATGGGGTGTCTTCGAGTTCGTCAATGAAGGCACCGTCGCCAGCGGGATCGTCGACTTCGCCACGAACTCTGACTGGCAGTTTTCCGGAGAGCCCAGCATGCTCGTCGGACACTCATACAAAGCTCCCGTCTGCGTGGTGTATCACATAAACGCCCAGCGGAAGATCTATCGGATCCATGAATACACAGATGTTGCGAGCTTGATGAAGTCCATCACGTGATCGAGAAGGAAGAACTAGGAAGAGAAACTATGGCTGTGACCGAACAAACCGCGGGAAATATTGGTGAACAGGAGAGGCATAGCCTCTACTTCAAAGACCCTTTCACGGACATGGCCTTTCTCCACACACTGGCGCTGCATGGCTTCAAGGGATCCGAGATCGGGGAGTGCTACTCGGCCGCCGCCCTGATCCAGGAGGGAGATGTCGAGAGTTGGAGAGAGGCTTGGAATGCCCTCGCGGAAAGAGTCGAGAAGATTGCGAGAACTGCCGAAAGTAAGGGGCATCGAGTCAGCGCCAGGGAGTCCTACCTGCGCGCCGTCACCTACTATCGCAATGCCGCGTGGTCGGTACCGGTTTCCGATCCAGACTACCGGGCCACGATCGCGAAGTCGCGCACGCTATTCCAGCGGTTCGCGGCCCTCAGCGATCCCCCCATCGAGGTTGTCGCAATACCCTATGAAGGGACCGTCCTCCCGGGGTACTTCCTTCGGCCCGATGCCAGCGGGCAAAGGCGACCGACGATCATCATTGGTGATAATGCGAGTGAGGAGCTCTACTACTGGGTTGGCCCTCCCGCGCTTGAGCGGGGTTACAACGCGTTGCTGGTCGACCTGCCAGGCATCGGTTTGAACTCTTTCAACGGCCTCGCGTTCCGTGCTGACACGGAGGTGCCCGTGACGGCGGCGATTGACTACTTGTGTGCCCGAAGCGATGTGGATGCCTCGAGGATCGCGGCCTATGGAGGCGGCGAGGGTGGCGGATACATCATGACGCGCGCCGTAGCGTACGAACACCGCATCGCCGCGTGTGTGGTCGATCCATTGGTCTCCGACATGGAGCCGATCGCGCCATTGTTCTTCAAGCACGTCATTCCTGAATCTACGGACACTGAATCGTTGGCCTCGAACGCCGCGACGGTCCTTCCTCTGATCTGGGGGCTCACCAGCCCTGAGGCCATCAAGAGGATGAAGGTGGACACGGGCAGTATCACCTGCCCGACGCTCGGTCTCAATGACTCGCACGACTACCCGGAACTTCTTCAGCAGGCCCGCGATGCCATTGCGACCATCGCGAACAGGACCGCAGAACTGCACATATTCACACCAGAGGATGGATGCTTCTACCGACAGCTGGATAACTTCGGTTTGAAGCATCGTGTCATGTTCGACTGGCTCGATGAGGTATTGGGTAACCAACGATGATAACGGACTTGTGGCCCTGCCCGCTTGTGCCAACCGAGTCAAGGATCGAGCAGATTGATCTATGGGACGGGTTAGTTGCCTCTCGAGCTAGTCGAGCCACGCCGTGACGACGGTCCTGGACAATCCGCCGGCATCCGCCGCAGCCTCCGCGAAGCTAAGGTGGCTCGCGCTCGGCGCCTTGGCCTTGGCCGTGTTGGCGATAGGCGTGGACGGCACCGTGCTCAGTGTGGCCCTGCCCACCCTGTCTAAGGCGCTGCACGCGTCGGAGTCTGACCTCCAGTGGTTCTCGTCGGGATACTTTCTTGTCCTCGCCGCCGCGATGCTTCCGGCAGGCCTTCTGGGCGACCGTTACGGCCGCAAGAAGGTCCTCCTCGTCTCCTTGGCCCTCTTCGGGGTGGGATCCGCGGGATGTGCCTATTCGAGGTCAGTGGCCGAGTTCATGGCCGCTCGGGTGCTCGTTGGCCTCGCCGGCGCCGGGCTGATTGTCACGGCGCTCTCCGTCCTCACGGTGCTGTTCAACAAGGCGGAGCGACCGAAGGCCGTGGGGATCATGTCGGCGGCCACCTTCGTGGCCTTCCCGATCGGCCCCATCCTCGGTGGTTGGCTGCTGACGAACTACTGGTGGGGCTGGGTGTTCCTGATCAACGTGCCCGTCATCGTGGTCGCCTTTGCGGCCGTCGTCGCCTTGGTGGCGGAGTCCCGCGCCTTGAAACGCCCAGGCCTGGACCTCGTCGGGATGGCGGCCTCGGCAACGGGGCTAGTCGTCTTGACCTATGGCCTGATCAAGGCTGGCCAGGAGGGCTGGGGCAATGTCGACGCCCTGGCCATGATGGTGGGCGGCGTGGCACTGCTGGTGGGTTTCTTCGCCTGGGAGCGCCGCTTGACCCGCCGGCTCGGCGGTCAGCCGTTGCTCGACCTCTCGCTCTTCTCCTCGGCCTCTTTCACCTGGGGGGTGATCCTCTCCATGTTCCCGATCGTCGCCATGCTCGGCGCCTTGTTCACCATGCCGCAGTACTTCCAGGGTGTGCTCGGGACGACTGCCATGGGATCGGGGCTGAGGCTGTTGCCTTTCGTGGGCGGACTCGTGGTCGGAGCCATTCCCGCGGCCCGGGTCGTGCGCCTGGTGGGCGCCAAGGTGGCCGTGGCCGCCGGCTTCGTCCTGCTCGCGGTCGGGTTGTTCCTCGGGTCAACGATGACTGTCGGTTCGAGCGGCCTCTTCGTGGCGGGATGGATGGCGGTCGCCGGGCTCGGGGTCGGAATCGCCATGGCCACCACAATGTCCGCCGCCCTGGTTGAACTGTCGGAGGAGAAAAGTGGCGTCGGCTCGGGGGTGATGCAGGCAGTCAACAAGACCGGCGCTCCACTCGGGATCGCCGTCCTCGGCAGCGTCCTCAGCTCCGGCTACCTAGCCCGGCTCGACCTGGTCGGTCTGCCGGCGGCCGCGGTGGCGGCTGTCCGCCAAAGCGTCTTCGGTGGCGTGGCGGTCGCCCGCAGGCTCCACTCTCCGGCGCTACTTACCTCGGTGCAACGAGCCTTCGTCCACGGGATGGACACGGCACTCCTGGTCTCAGCTGGCGTCGCTCTGGCTGGCGTTGTCCTCACCGTTGTCTTCCTGCCTCAGAAGAATGCCTCCAAGAAGCCACTGCAATCCGGAATGGAAACGGAAGGCGAAGGAGCCGGGGATCAGCCGGTAACCACAGGCCGGGCTGCGTGAGACTCATAGGGACGACCCTGACGCACACGGGCGCCAAGAGCAGGGAGAGATCTTGCCACCGATCGTCAAGGTTGAAGACCCAAACAACGCCCTTGCTCGTGTACCTCGCAGCAACGCCCGGCGCGCGCTGTCTGACGAATTCCACGGAAATGACCGGGGTCCTGCTCGGCCAAAGGAAACACCTCCATGACGTCGCCCGAGGTCTCCGCAACCGCTTCGAGTGAATCCACGATCACTGACGAGATGCTGGGCGAATTGTCCCACGTCGAACGCGTCGACCTCCTGAGACGGCTCCAAGAGCCCACCGCCTTAGGGTTTGCCATCAGTCAACGGGTGCGCACTGCTAGACGATGGTTCATTGGATTTCTCGCCTTGTGCTGTGTCGCTTTGATCCCATGGACTATCGGGCTTAGCCTTTCCTTGCCCCGCACCTACGTCGCCACCAATTGGCAGGTCTTATGGACGGGATTCGATGTCGTACTGCTCGTTTGTCTCTCCGTCACCGCGTGGAGTCTGTGGAAACGGCGCCAAATCCTTGTTCCAGCGTCGATCATCACGAGTGTCCTTCTCCTGTGCGACGCGTGGTTCGACTTGCTCACCGCAAACGGTCACCGCCAATTGATCGTAAGTGCTGTCTCGGCGCTATTCGGTGAGTTGCCTCTCGCGGCGATGCTCTGCTTTGTCAGTATTCGATCCCTCCGGATGGGGGGACGCGCGGCGCGCGGCTTGGAACAGAGCGCGCCGGTCTCACCGCTGTGGCGCACGCCTCTGTTCACAACTGCGAACCCTCCGGTCCACGCCTCTGTCGAAGGAGTGGAATCCCATGTGGCGAACGCACCTGCGTTACCGCTCGAGCCACCGTCGCCTCTTCCGCTTGAGCACTCTCATTGTTGATGGCACCAGTCGTTGCTACGCCCACGTCCATTCGGCTGGTGCCGGGATATGACTGGCAAACTAACGCACGTGGAGTTGATCGGAGCGGCCGCGGCGCGGGGCTGCGGTGATTCCGCCGTTAGGCGAGGTAGATACGGCATCGACGGCGGGGCCATCGTCGTTCCGGTGTTTGGGGTGCTTCAGGTAGGGTTGGCGGGCACTGTGCTGTGGGCGATAAGGCATCGCAGACGCAGTATTGCCAGGCTGGCCGGCATCGTCAGCATGGTGGGAGCATTATCGGCCGCGAGTTACCTCTACTCCACCTGGCGTGGCAAGTTCGCGGTCTGGGCGGACGTGTTAGACGAACTGTGCCTTCGCGGTAACGAAGATGTGTTGGACGTGGGTTGCGGTCGGGGTGCTGTGCTGCTCCTTGCAGCGCACCGGCTGCCGGAAGGCAAAGCGGTAGGAGCGGACATTTGGCGGCGTCGTGATCAGAGTGGGAATAGTCCGCTTGCCGCCGAGCACAACGCTGTCGTGGATTGAGTTCGCGACCGAGTCGACCTTGTCGACGCTGACGCGCGCGACCTGCCGTTTCCGTCCGCGTCGTTCGACGTCGTAGTGAGCAACCTGACGATTCACAACATCGCGGGGACCGAGGGGCGCAGACAGGCCCTGTATGAGGCCGTGCGGGTGCTGCGTGCTAGTGGCCGACTGCGCATCGTTGACCTCCCGAACGCAGATCGGTACGCCGAGGCGCTGCGCGAAGCAGGATGCGTCGACGTCACTGTGCGGCGACTCGACTGGCGGACGTGGTTCGGCGTTCCGGGCCACCACCAGACCCTGGTTGCCGCGACCAAGTCAGACGACTGACTCCGCCGGTCGACTCCTGCCTTCCCTGCGGGTGGGAGCTAGACCGCCGCCCGCCGCGATGCCGGACTGGTTGCTGGACTCACGAAGGAAAACGCTCTGGACCGGGGTGATGCGAATAGACGTCTAGGTTGACGGGTTCAATCCGTACTTTGGCGGTTGAAGCGTCAATGGTCGCCACTCCACAGGATGGCGGTGGCTAGACGTGAGGTCACTCTGCTCAGACCTCGTTGCGAGGCAAGCGGGATGGGCCGATGTCGCCCTTTCCCGAATCGTTTACTGCACAGCCGGGATCAGTGGATCGATCAACCAGTCGGGCCAGGTCGATCAGGACGTCTTGGTGGGGTGCCGTCGCCGTGGCCGGCTACGGCATCACCCAACAACGCGGGGGATTTCTCGCCGGAGGTGGAGAGCTCAGCGCTGGCGAGCAGGTCGCTCCGGCTCGCTCGGCATGCCGGTCGTGGACTTGGATTGGCGTTGGAGCTTTGGGTTGAGATGAGTGAGCTTGGATAGTTCGCGATAGGGACCGACGGGACGGCAACTCGTCATCGGCCCGCGTGACACGAAGCCCGGGCGGTGGTGGCACACTCGGTCCATGACTAACGGCAACTCCGGCGTCAGGTCGCCGGCACCACTTCGGGTCATCGGGGTCGCTAAGGGGCCGGTAACCGCTGAGGCCACGATTGCGGAAATGATACGGCGGTCCGGCCGGCGCACTGGCGGCGTGCCGATCCGCAGAACGTTCGTCCAGGGTGGACCGCAGCAGGCTCCGGTACCGGGTCCGCTTGCGGGCTTCGTCACGGCGCACGACGAGGGCGCGCTCGATCTCTACCTGCTCGTCCTCGCACTCGCTAGCCACGAGCCATGGCGCGCAGAGCTCGCTGGTCGGGTCTGGGGCCGCGCGCTCGGACTTGGGGAGCACAAGGCTGCGCTTGCGACGGTCTCTAAGACCTTCCGGCGCTTGGAAGATCGCAGGCTCATCGACCGTTCGCGCACTGGCCGGCGTCTGTCGGTGGCGTTGTTGCGAGAGGACGGCTCCGGCGAGGCGTACGCCGCGCCTAACAAGCCCGAGCGGTGGTTCCGGCTCCCTTTCGCCTACTGGGACCCCGATCTTCGCTGGTACGAGAAGCTTTCGCTCCCCGGAAAGGCGATGCTCCTCGTCGCAGCGAGCCTGCGCAGCCCCTTTTACCTGCCGTACGAGAAGTCGAAGGACTGGTACGGCATCTCAGGGGACAGTGCCGCGAAGGGTTTCACGGAGCTTACGCGGCACGGCTTGCTGATCGCCCGATCCGAGATGAAAATCGCGCCGCTTGCACCTGCTGGCTTCACTACGACCCGTTACTACACCTTCGATCAGTCGCTCGGGGCGCAGGTACCCGAGCTACGAGTTGCCCGCCGCCGCGTAGGCACCAAGGGCACGTCTTGACCGCGGGAGCGAGCGCCGGACCGGCCGGTGCGCTCGCACGACGGCGAGGTCGGCCAGGGATCGCTTCCATCGTCGGGAAGAACCCTGGTCGGCCGGACCGCCGGTATCCATTTGGAACGAACGCCCACTCAGACACTAAAGGCGATAGGCGCAGCGGTGAACTAGCCGGAAGATACTGATGGAAAGCTCAAACACGAACTCCAGCGGGTCGTCGAGCACATGGGAGCGGATGCCACGGATCGCGACTCCCAGACGAGCCGTCTCGCCGCAGGCACCGTCTGTAGGAGGGGACGGGATGCTCTCTTCGGATGGCCCGGAATGATGACCGACCTGGTGGCTCGATGAAGGCCGGCGAGCCCGAGCCAGAGGACGTCTCCGTCGAAGAGGACTGGACGGCGATCGGAGAGGACGACGAGCTTTGGGCCGCTCCGACCACACTCCCTCCGACGCTCGCCGCGCCGGCACCGCCACTGCTCAACACCCACGAGATGGAGTGGACAGTATTCGAGAACCTCATCATGGGGATGGCGCGCCGGCTCGACGGAGCCTTCGAGGCCAGGCGCTACGGCAAGCCGGGCCAGGCCCAGCACGGGCTCGACGTCGTCGCGTTCTTCGCTGAACGCAAACCCTCGGTTTACCAGGCGAAGCGGTGGAAGAAATTCGGCGCCGCCGATCTGGAAGCCGCTGTCAACCGCTATGGGACGGGACATCGTCCCTTCGGTGCTGACCGTCTCGTTATCGCCGTCGCCTCCGAGGTCCGGGCCACGAAGACGATCGAGAAGCTGGCGAAGCTCCGGGAAGACCACCCGCACCTCACGATCGAGCTGTGGGACCGCGCTCAAATCTCCGAGCGGCTCAGGAACCAGCCTCAGCTCGTTACCACCTTCTTCTCCGCGGCTACCGCTGCCGCGTTCTGTGTGTCGGGGCCGACGCCCGCTCCACAGTCGGCCCCGACGTCGATCGAGGCCGACGCTATTCTCCGTGGCCCGATCGCGCACCTCGGGCTCATCGACGATGTCCGAATGGCTGAGCAGGCCCTTGCGGACCGACCCGACGAGGCGGCCACGCTGCTTGCCACCGTGGCAGAGCGGTTGGAGAGTGAGGGGTTCGTTCCCCATGCGGCGCCGGTGCGTGAGATGCAAGCACGAGCTCTCGGAGCTGCAGGTCGGCGGGTCGAGGAGGGGTTCGTGCGGATCACCCTCGGCTGGCGGCGGCTGGCCGCGGGTGACACATCGTCGGTTCGAGCCCAACTGGACGTTCTAAGGAAGTGGGGCGCCGACATTCCAGCACAGGTCGCGCGCGGCGGGAACGCCTTGGCAGCTGTCACGGGTCTGCGGAGCGATCACGGGGTGACCCTCGATCAGGTCGCCGCAGCCGTGGACGCGCTGGTGGAAGGCGATCCCCACCATGCCGACGCCGTTTTGGCCCTCGCCGAGGGGGCAGTCGTCGCGCGCCAGCCGGCAGTAGTCCAGGCGCGCGCCGAGCTGATCGAGAGGCTGGCCGGAGCGATGTCCGCGGACGACGAGGGCCAGCTCATCGCGGCGCGCCTGCGCATGTGCGTCGCGGATTGTTGCGGTGGATGGGAGGGACTTGCGGCGAGTGCTCGCGACACCTACCCGCCGGCTGTCGCCGCCCTCGTCATCGCTCGTTCGGCGCGGCACCTTACGCTCGTGCCGAGTCCGCAGGCGGCCGTCGCTCGGTGGCGGGATGCGATCGAGCGCGCCTGCATGGCGCAATTGAATGACGACGCCGCCGACTGGTTGTACGCGCTGCGGGCGGTGAGGATCGAAAACAGCCTGCTTGGCCAAGACATCAACGATCTGCACCGCCACGCGCAGGCGCTGCGCTCCGCCGGAAACGGCACGATCCTCCCCGAGGCGTACTCGGCGCACGAGCGGGGACTCAACGATCTGCGAGACCAGAAGTGGCCGGACGCTTTCGAGGAGCTCCAGCGGTACTTGTGGCGGGCGGTCGTCGGTGCCAGTTGGGTAGACGAGCTCGAGGCCCACGAGCTGCTCGGCGACCTCTTCGCACAGACCGGGCGGGGCTTCGAGGCGGTCCAGCACTACATAGCCGCTGGAGGCGGGACGAAGCTCGAAGCGTTCGCGGAGGCGTTGCGTGAACAGGCCGTCGGTCTTCCGATCGAGTTGCTAACGCGGCAGCCGTGGGAGCGAACAGCCGCGTTCGAGTTCGCGACGAAATGCTCGGAGTTGATCGTCGATGACGACGCCAGGAAATGGTGTTCCGCGGCGTTCCAGGAGATCAAGGAGCACCCTCAACCGGCTGCCTTCGGCTCACCTGACCCGTGGCTTGCGGCGTTCGCCGCTTTCGGCCAGCTCGCTGAGCTCTCGTCGAAGAATGACGCCCGAGAGTTCCTCGCGATCAGCAAGGAGTTGCTTCCTCGTGGACCCGGCAAGTACCGAAGTTCCGACGAGGCGCAGGTCTTCGCGCTGATCGGCATCGCTCGAGCGCACGTCGACTTGCGAACGGAGGTGCTGGATCAGCTGCTGCAAGCAGTTCTCTTTGACCAGCGCATGGCGGAGCGCGCGCTTCAACACGGTGAGGAGCTGCTTCGTTCTGATCCGGATCGCGTCGCCGCCGCGATGAGCGAAGCGGCGAACGAGAACGTCTACGCCGCTTTGGCGCTCGTGATCTCCGGTGACGACACGGCGCCCCTAGTGCCCCTCGCGGTGCGACGACTCGAGGCGGCCATCGCGCCGAGGATCCACCAGCCGGGGCAGATGACCTTCGGCACCGGCTTGCCGCAGACCGCCGGGCTCGTGACTGCGCTTCCGGAGGACGACCGGCTCCGTTTCGCGAAAGGCATGCTCGACTTCGCGCGTGACGAACAGGAGTCGAGTCACAACCGCTACGACGCGCTTGCTGCGTTGCGAGCCATCGCTTGCCATCTTCCCGCCGCGGTCCGGTCCGAGCTGTTTGACGCGGTTTTGCCGTTCGCGCTGGGCGAGGCCGACGGTGCCGAGAGCGACGAGCTCTTCCCAGGGGCGAGCGACCTGCTGCGTCGCTTCACGGTGCACATCGGCAGAGCGCCGTTGGCCGGAGCGGGTGTGATGGCCGCCGCGACACTCGCGGGCAGCGACGCGCAGTACACAGCCGTCGAGCGGGCCGCGGTCAAGCTGCTCTCCGGCGCAGACGAGCTGATGTTCAATTCGATCGCGGCCGCATTGGTGGCATTACCGATCGACAAGGTGACGCTTCCGGTCGGCGTGTTGGCTGCTCATCCAAGTCCGTGGCTGCGAGCGCTTGGTGCGGTGCTCTGGGTGAAACGTCCGAACGAGCCAGAAGAGATCGGGGTCCGGCTCGCCTGCGATCCTTCGCGTCACGTCCGTGACTCACTCGCCGGAGGGGTCAACTCGGAGGCACGCCATGCCAGCGTCCGGGAGATCCTGGAACGAGACCCAAGGCGATCCGTGCGGCACCGGGTATGCGCGGGCGACGACAGGGCTAATTCGACTACCTCATGAGAACTTCCGTGCTCGCGTCGTGATAGCAAGACTCAAGTGATGCAACGACGAGTAGTCGAACTGAATGATCGCCGTCACCAAGGTGCTACGACACGTGCGCCGTCCGTGGCTTCGATGCCTCACGGTTCACGGGTGCGCTCCCGGGTGTTCGTCTTCGACCGCTTCTTGATCTCCTTGGCCTGATCAGGGTTCAAGATCTGCCAAAACGTCTGTCGGCTGACCCCGAGCTTCTGTGCTGCCTTGGTTGGCCCGATCGCCTCACCGAGGCGCCCGGCGAGTTCGCGTTGTTTCGCGGCGATTCGGGAGATGGCTGCTCGGTGCTTCGCGGTCTCGGCGGGAAGGCGCAGCAGCTCCTTCACTACCCGGTCCATCTCCTTGTCGTCCATGACTCGATGGTATGCGTAAGGGGGCTGATGACGACTGCTTGAGAGCCGTCGGTCGCTCTCCTGGCGGCCGGCGCCCGACGGACTTTGCGGGTCAATGGTTGTCCTTGTTGTCACGCGGACCCAGAAGGGCCTTCGGAACCCTGGAAAGAACGTGGCAGTTCTGCTTCTGATACCCGATAATCAATCCGATAACGAAAGGCTTCGGCCTGATCACGCGGGCTGCGCCGCTGTTTCAACGAGAGGCTGTCTTCGTCACCCAAGAAGGAGTCGCAGCCGCCGCCCAGCTCGCCGAATGGGTTGACTGGTATTCCGGCGAGGCAGCATCGCTGGATTGGGCACTCGCGACGCTCGGCAAGCCCTCCGTGGATCAGCTGGTCTCCAGGGCAGCCGAGAGCCAGTTTCGCTGAACATGCGGCACGCGTGACGCCCTGATCGCAGGCCGTCGGCTCGCTCTCGCTGGCTGTTCCTGTCTCATCCGAGGCGCCGAACGAGTCGACTGCCGCCTCTTCACTATGTCTTGCACGACGGACGGGGTCAGGGTCCACCATCCCACCGTTGTGGTGCCGTAAAATAACTGCCCTACCTGACTGTTTGTGCTCCTCTCTGAGGTGAACGTATGGGCGACACGGCTGATTTGTCGCCCTTGGATGTCGTGTCGACCGTCGGCATCGAGGGCGACCTAGGAACGCTGGCACGTGCGATCGGCGTCCAGGGCGCCCACCTGGCCTGGCTCATCGGAGCCGGCGCCTCGGCCATGTCGGGTATCCCGACGGCCGGGCAACTGATCGTTCGCTTCAAACCCTAGTTGTACTGCGACGCTCATGGTCTGGATGTCCAGGACGTCGACCCGACGGACCGTCGCACGCGTGGTCTGATCGAGGACTACTTCCACGGCGCGAATGGCTTTCCCGCCCGTGGAGACACCGACGAATATCCTGTCTCCTTCGAGAGGGTCTACCCGTCTGCTGACGTCCGGGCGGACCTCATAGCGGACCTGTGCCGGGGGACGACACCCAACTACGGTCATTACGTTCTCGCCGCACTCATGGCGACGAACCGCCTGAGCGTCGTCTTCACCACGAATTTCGATGACCTCATCGAGACCGCGGTGCTCTCCGTATTTGACGGCATAACGCCGCGCCCTTCCGCTGTTGTCGCCGATCTCGGTGACCCGTCGAAGGCCGTGAGGGCGTTCCAGAAGAAGGCCTGGCCCCTGATCGCCAAGATCCACGGCGACTTCCGGTCGGATCGTTTGAAGAACACCGCCGACGAGGTGCGTACGCAAGATGATCAGATGCGCCAGGTCCTGAAGACTGCATGCGGTCAGTACGGGCTCGTCGTTGTTGGGTACAGCGGCCGAGACGATTCGGTGATGACGGTCCTCCGCGAGGCACTTGCCCAGCCGACCTCGTACCCCTCCGGCATCTTCTGGTGTTACCGGCCCACCGATCCACCTACGCTGGCCGTCGTTTCGTTGCTGCGGGACGCACAGGTCGCCGGCCGGAGGGTGGCGGTTGTCGCGGTGGACAACTTCGTCGAGTTGGCCGGGGCGATCCAGCGAGCGATCCAGCTCCCGGCAGCGATGCGAACCCTTTTGGAGAGCAAGCGACCGAGCCCTGTCGTCACTTCCACACCTCTGCCAACTGGAGCAACGCAGAGGTACCCGGTCGTGCGCTTCAACTCCCTCCCGATCACCATCATGCCGGTCGAGGTACGCCGTCTCGATGAGCGACATGCGACCGACCTTCGAGACCTACAGACCACGCTCCGAACGGCGAGAGCGCGTGGCCTGATAGCTCGGCGATCCGGTGGCCAACTTGTAGCCGCCGGCCACGACGGGCAGCTTGCTGCCGCACTAACTGCTGCAGGGATCACCGTTACCGAGGACGTCGTCGAGTTGGACTGGGACGCTCCGGTTGTCGATTCCGCCGACCTCGGATTCGCCTTGGACGCCCTCACCCTTGGTCTCGGCAGGACTACCGGCCTTTGCCACGTGCTCTCGCGTCGGGCTTCGAATCGGTCTTCCGCGTCAAACTCGGGCCGGCCGACCCGTCCGCCCAGGTCCCGTTGTCCGCAACGCTCGACAGCGATCTGCAATCGGCGTCTGATCCCCGGCATCACCTGGCGCAGGCGCTCGTCGACGGGCTCCGGAAGCTAGATCTCGTGCGGGATCGGTTCGATGTCGTCGTCTTCTACCTCCCGCAGCGGTTCGAACCTCTCTTCGAGGATCGAGACACGGACTTCGATCTCCACGACACTGTCAAGGCGGTCGCGGCACAGCTCGGCCTCACCACACAGATCGTTACCGATCAGGCGTTGTCGTATCGGTGTCGGGCGAGCGTTGCGTGGCGTCTTGGCATTGCGTTCTACGCCAAGGCGGGGTGGATCCCGTGGAAGCTCAGTACCCAGCAGCTCCCGCTCGATTCGGATTCGGCCTACATCGGGTTGTCGTACGCCCTTCGGACCGGGGCGGATGGTTCGACCGTGTTCGTAACGTGCTGTAGCCAGGTGTTCGACTCCGACGGCGGTGGCATGGAGTTTGTAGCCTACGACGTCGGGCAGGGGACTGACCCTAATAACCAGTACCTTTCCCGGCACGACATGCGTCTGGTCATGGCGCGAAGCCTCGCCCTCTACCAGGACCGGCACGCGGGGCGCAGTCCTCGTGAGCTTGTCGTTCACAAGCAGACGCCTTTCCAGGAACAGGAGGTAGCCGGCTGCATCGACGCCTGGGGTGCGACCACCAATCTCTCGTGCGTCAACATCACCCGGCCCCCGTGGCGAGGCGTGGCGCTCGACGCGCCGCGCTCAAATGACGGTAGGGCCAACCCCGCCTACGCCGTGCCTCGGGGAACCGCCTTCCAACTCGACGATCGGTCCGTGCTTCTCTGGATCGGCGGTAACGCTCCGCTTGCCACACTGAGCGGCAAGGACAACTACTTTCAGGGCGGCAAGGGCATTCCCCGCCCGCTCCTGCTGACCCGCGACGCTGGCGCGGGACCGCTTCATCACGTTGCTGCACAGGTTCTGGCTCTGAGCAAGATGGACTGGAACAACGATTCCCTCTACGACGGCCTCCCGTGCACGGTGCGGTACGCGGGTGTGCTTGCGAGGACGATCAAGCACATGCCGAACCTCGCACCGCATCCCTACGACTACCGGCTCTTCATGTGAGTGGCGGGCATGACTGACCTCATCCACAGGCGGACTCGCAACGGCTTCCGTGAGACGTGCAGTGACGCCGCCGCCGTCCGCCAGATTGAGCAAGCCTTTGAGAATGAGGGCTTCGATCCCGCGGACGACCAGCAGGCCGGGGCTGGCGGTTGGTACAGCCCGGGCCAACGGCGCGGGACCTTCGACCGCTACTCCTACGGAACAGACTGGTCCGACCCCCGTGACGTACGGCGAATCCTCAACGTCTTCGAGGAGATCTTGTCGTGGCTCGCCAAGGACAACGAGTTCGGGATTGAACGCAGGACTCAGCTCGTTCGGCATCTCGAACGGGACGGATACTCGGTTGACGACTCTGGGCGGATTATGTCTTCCATGCTCTCGACGACTACGGCCGAACTCAACCTTGCCGGACTTCGCCAACCGGCGGCCGTCATGGAACACCTTGATCGCATTGCGGGGGCGATGGATACCGACGTGCCGGTGGCGATCAGCGGTGCCAAAGCCCTCGTCGAAGCGACCACCAAGACGGTTCTCCACGAACTGGGGGAGCCCTACGACGAGCGAGCGGACGTCCCTGCCCTCGTGAAGGCCGCACAGAAGGCGCTCCGACTCGATCCGTCGTCACTCGCCCCGTCTGCCAAGGGAGCCGAGACCACCAAGCGAATCCTCTCCAACCTCTCCCAGGTTGCCATCGGCATCGCCGAACTCCGCAACGAGTACGGACTCGACCACGGGAGGACCACCCCGACGGTGGGTCTTGGGCCGCGGCACGCTCACCTCGCCGTCGGAGCAGCGACGACCTACTGCCGCATGTTGCTGGAGACTCTTGAGGCCCGCCGCAGCCGTGCCATCGCCGTGAGCGGTCAGAAGTCGTGATGATTGGGAGCGGCGCTTCGCCGAACCGCTCTCGCGGGACTTTGCCGCAAGACCGCGTCGGCGAGTCGAGCCGATGATCCGTCGGTGGCGGCGCTCAGCGTCCCGGGCAGGGTCGACGCTCCTCGCCCGTGTCTTTGTCCTGATCGAGCTCGTGTCGAGGGACGAGACCATCCGACGCGGCAAGACCGTAAGACAGGTCACAAGTTGGCTTTCATTTCCGCGGGGCCGCCTACGCCACCTCGTCCCCGCGAACTTGCGGCGCCTCGGGACCCAGCTCCACAGCTTCATCCACATGTCTGCGATGGCAAGACAGCGTTACGCGACACAGAGTGAGTTGCACACCCCACCCGCTGATGCGCATCTATCACTCACGCGGCTTTGGATAGTCGAGATGCTTACCTCATCAACGGTCGATGCCGCTCTTCGAGCCCTAAGAAGGGGACGACTCGGATTGGAGCAGCATGAGCTCGACGAGTGGGTGATGGACATTCGTGGTCGCGCACCCTTCGAGGGCTCCCGTGGTATCGGAACGTTCACCCGCGCCGGTCCAGTCGGGCTGTTTGACAGGGCGAGCAAGGCGCGCGACCTACCCCGACAATTCTCGCGAGTGGAGCTACGAATCGCTAGTGTCACACGCACCATCAACGCGGTGATTGCTGAATTTACCCTCACCGATGACGCCGCCGGCGAGATCGAGTCGTTGCTTCGTGCCCCCACTCCTGACCGCATTACGCGCGAGCACGGTGGCGCGATCGGCAGCACCTTCGCCGAGAATGTCAAGGCGGAGCAAGTTCACATGTGGCGCGACCAGCTCCATAGGGAGGCGCATCGCTGGTTGATTCGACAGGTCCCGGGGATCTTCAGTAGCAAGTCGACAAGAGGCGCTGTGCCGACCGCCGAGCTCGTTGTCGTCGATGGCGAGACACCACTACAGGGCAGGTTCCTCAGCCGCTCCGCGCGTTGGCTCCACGCGTGCGACCTCGATGGTGTCATGGGTGAGGTATGGATATGCACGGATCCAGTCGGCCTCAGAGCGAAGGTGCCTCTCGGCTTCGAGGAGCCTCGGGTACGGCACAACCTGGTTCTCGCCGCCGCACGGAGCCACCTCCCAGCCGCTTCCACGGTCGCGCCGACGGGCTCACGATCGGACCTTCCGGACGCCTTACGCGATGTCGAGTGGGACGGGCTCCTCGCTGCGTGGGGTCTCCGATCTCTGGCAGAGGTCTGGGAAGCACAAGGCTCTTTATCGCGAGACCTGTCGTCGCGACGCTGGGGTCGCTGGAGGACGATTCGGGCGCTGAACGGGCTGCAGGTGTATCTGAAGACCGTCGCTATCGATGTCGCGATCTCGGCAGACGAGTTGCGAGACTTAGTTACCCAGCAGTCGACAAGCTTCGAGTGGCAGTTTCCTTCCTTCCTACAACTATCCGAGAGGCAGCCTTCTGTCGTGACGACACTTGCGGCCTCGATGCGGGCCGAGTATTCCGACCGAGTCGCCAAGCTCGAGCGATTGATCGGGCGACTCTCGGACACACTGGAGACGATCGGAAGTGTCACCGCCGCCGCGACCGGCGTTCGGTTACAAAGGAGAGCCCTGTATATCGCGGCCATAGCGGTCGCTATCGCCATCGTCGGGCTCGTGATCGCACTTCACAGCCACAGCTGAGAACGAGCTGGGACTGGCTCCGCTACGCGACATAACGAAGGAGACCAAGATGAGCAACTTACCCACGCTGCCTCATTTTCTACAGTCCCACGTGACTGACGTGGTCAGCGTCACCGTCGCAGATCACGGCGCTGGACAGACTCCAGACGCGTGGCGTGAGAGGTTTCCCCAATGCGGTCCAGTCCTAGCGCTCGCGGAACGCTTCGGCGCCAAGTCGCTGACTCGCCACGACCTGTTTCAATTGGGCGCCGCCGCGCGCCAGGGTGTTGGAACAGCGGCTCCGGAACTAGTGGTCGCAACATTCATTTTTGGCAGCCGAGGAGTCAACTCTCGCGGGCACGCGGCAAGGACGCTCGCCTCGCCCAATGTGGCGAAGGTCACCGCTGACGTCCTGAAGGCTCTCGAGTCCGGGAACCTCGTGAGGCTGTATCAGGCGTTCACCTCGACGCCGAGTATCGAGGGATACGGAGAATCGTTCTTTACGAAGTACCTGTACTTTCTCACAAAGGGTCTTTCCGCAGAGTGTTGGCCATTGGACAGTCGACCGCTTATCTATGACGAGCGGGTCCACCGGACCCTGACATTCGTTAACACGATGCTCGGTGCGAGATGGAGTCCGCCATCAGCCCCGAGCGCGCGCTACGACTACTACTGCCGAGCTCTTGGGTTCTGGTCCAAGGAGTTGTCAGCTCTCTCGGCGACTGGCGGCTGCGAGCCGGATCAGATCGAGTACTTCCTCTACGTCTACGCCAAGGAAGGAGTCTTTGCATCCTCCAAGTATCTTCGCGATTTGGCATGTGCTGCCCTCAAGTCTGTGTCGTCCGGGGCCATTCATCCCTCTCTTGCCACGGCGGTCGCAGCGCTTCCTGACGACTTCAAAGCAAGCCTGGTGGAGAGGACCTGCGACGATTCGGCTGCGCGAGGAGGTAGAGGGGATTCGGGTGGATGAAGGCGAGCTTGGATCTCTGGAACTCACTCTGCCTGCGGCACGGAGGCCTCAGCCATGCTGTGATTCACGAGGCTGGCCACGCCGTTGTAGCAGTCAAGCACGGCATCGAGTTCGTCGACGTTTCCATCAACCCTGATCCGACCCTTCACCCGAACGAGGTCGGAGCTTTCACCGGCGGCGGGGTCCGGCTCGAGTCGGTCGATCACCTGCGCGCCGCGGTCGCGGCCGACCCGGTCGGGTCGCTCCGCTTCTGCCTTGCCGGCGCGCTAGCCGAGCGGGCGGCATTCGAGCACACCCTGAAGGACTCGTACCGCGCCGATCTGAACAGCTGGCGAGTTTGCGCCGGCCTCCGCGACGCGCAGACCGAAGAGTCGCTCGAAGCGGCACTCGGTATACCCTTCGCGACCGTGTCGAGGTCGACCTTGATTGAGGTGCGACAGCTGGGCCCGGCCGTGACGGCGGTAGCTCGGGCGCTAGGCGATCGCCCGACCTTGAGACTGAGCTTGGCCGACGTGCGCGGGCTCGTTGAAGCGGCTGGCGCATAGGGTGAGCCTCGAGGCGAGGCGACCGCAGTCGGAGTCGGCGGCCGGCGGGGCGAGGAGGGGAGGGAGGGGGTCGTGGAGACGGACGGTGCTTTCTCCAGACGCCCGACGTCCGGAGTCCGTCTCGGCGAGGCACCTAAGAACGATTCGCTCAAGCGGTGGGCGGCAATGAGTCCAAGTAGATCGCGACGTTGCGTAGCTGATCGGCCATGAGCCGTTCGTCGGTTGCCGCAGGCGGCTAGCCCTCTTGTACCTTCTTGAGAACCCCGAGAAAGCCAAGATCTACGACCCCGACCCCCCTTCCCCCTTCCGCCGGCCGCCCCGGTCGGCCCCGTCTGGGCCGCCGTGGCGCCCGGCGGGGCGCCTAGGCTCGTCGGAGCCTCGTTCTTGCTTCCGGTCCTGGTCGGGGCGGTCCGTGCCGTCCGGCCGCACCGCTTTTGGCCGGTCCGGCCGCCCCCGTGCTTCCTTGTGTCACGTTGACGATTGCCCTATCGTGACTGTGCTCAAGCGACTTGAGCCAAGTGTAGCCAAGCAATAGGAGAGAAAATCCTTGCGGAGCAAGGTGTTGGGTTGAAGACATCCTGACTGGGTAGACTGCGGACCGGTCGGCGAGCGGCCTCGAGGACGAGGGAATTGGATGGCCAGAAGAGGATCAGGCGAGGGTGGCATCTTCCAGAGAGAGAGCGACGGCCGCTGGGTTGCCACGGTCGAACTCGGGAAGGGTTCGAACGGCAAGCGTCTTCGCAAAACGGTGTACGGCTCGACCAAGAGACAGGTTCAGGCCAAGCTCAAGGCGGCACAGGACGCCAGGGACAAGGGCATCGTGACCACAGGCGGCAACATGACCGTGTCTGCATGGCTCGATCAATGGTTGGACGGCCTCGACGCCACAGGAAAGCTGAAGGCATCGACGCGGCGTAGCTACAGGGAGGTCGTCAATCTCTACGTCCGACCCCATCTCGGCCACATCCGCCTTGCTCGCCTCACACCTGAAGATGTTGAGAAGATGGGCCGAACGCTCGCCGAAGCTGAAAAGAGTGGCAACACACAACGGCTCGCCCGCACGATCCTGCGACGGGCACTCGGACAAGCCGAGCGCAGAGGCTATGTCGCTCGCAACGTCGTAGCTCTCACAGATGCCCCTGCGGTCAAGGTGGACGAACGACCGGTGCTGACACCAGAACAAGCCAAGCAACTGTTCGACACCTTGCACGACGACCGGCTGCTCCCTCTCTACGTGGTCGCGATCCACACCGGCCTACGTCAAGGAGAGCTGTTGGCGCTCAGGTGGTCCGATGTCGACCTCGAAGCTGGCACTCTCTTAGTCACCGGCACACTTGATCGCAAGGTCAGGCAGCGCACTGATCCGAAGACCGACAAGTCCCGCCGAACCGTGCCGCTCACCCCGCAGGCCATGGAGTCTCTGCGGGTTCACCAGGTCCGCCAGAATTTCGAAGGGACACAAGGCAGCGACGATCTCGTCTTCACGAGTGCGCGGGGCACGGCATTGTACGACTCGAACATTCGCAAGCACTGGCACAGGGTCAGCGCCAACCTGGGGTTGGCCTCGATGCCGTGGCACAACCTGCGCCACTCAGCGGCCACGATCATGCTCGCCCAAGGTGTCCCCATCGAGGTTGTGTCCCGTGTGTTCGGTCATGCGTCCATCCGCATCACTGCCGACATCTATGGCCATGTATCGCCGGAAACCAACAGGCAGGCCGCAGACGCGATGTCCAGGGCTTTGCGATGAAGAACTGCGCCGAGATCCCGAGCCCTGCACTCGGCGCAAGGCGTGGCCGACCCCGATGAGCCTCCGGTGATGCCTGGCGCTAGCCCAGTGAAACGCCTTCCCGGCTCGAGCCCTCTGTTTCGGCTGGGCTTTTGTTATGTCCGAAAATGTAGCCAAGTTGATAGCCATACTGGCTACGTTTAGCCGGATTGGCCATAACCAGGCAACATTGGACTTCTGCGGAATTGCCCTTTGACCTGGACTTAGAGGTACTGGGCACTACCAGCCGGACGGTACATTTACAGACTGGCAGTCAAGGATAAAATCCGAAGAATGAATGCGGTACTTGCTGTCTAGTCGCCTGTGTCGTCTGACCACTCGGATGGAAAGGCTCACTGCATGGAAATAGACACGTAATCAGATTCAAACAGCTTGCAATCCTCGGATATTTTGCCCACTTCAAGCCGTTGTGCGCAGTAGAGCGCCCAAAACTGCTGCCACAAGGGATCGTCCAGTTCTAAGTAAGTGACATTCAGTCCAAGCTTCTTCGCCTCAATATAATCAATAGGCACGCCGTGCCATAGCCACTTATGGTTATCCGCAAGCTGTCCCGCGACCGCAGTGAAGTTTCCGCCTCCGCCTCTGAACATCCCTTGTTGAAGCAGGGATTCCCCGAGCTTCACGGAGCGTTCTAGGACCTTCCTGCACATATCAAGAGTCGTGGGGTCGTACTTGTCCAGCATTTGGCGGTAGCCGCTCGCAGAGGGATTGTCGTTAACCAGCTTGACAAGCGCCTCGTACCCGTCAACGTACGATTGCGCAGGTCGGTAGTTGAAGCGACCGTGTCCGTCAGGCAGGTTTAGCTGTGGATCAACGGGTCCGAGTTCTGAGCTGTCGCTCATTACGACCGTATCGGCTGCCAGGGTTATCAGTGTGCCAGCACTCTTGGCGTGGTCTGGGACGATCACGCGAAACTTGGCCCTGTCGCCTACTCGCTTCCGCAGCATCGAAGCCATCTTTTCTGCTGCGTCGACGTCACCGCCGACCGTGTGGAGCAGAAGGTCGATGTCCGATCCGGCGGGAATAGTGTGGAAAAGGTCAACTAGCGGCAGGGCGTCATCTCGAGATAGGGACGCCTGTGGTCCGCCGATATAGCAGACGAGCCTGCTATTGGTTAGGTCCTGAATGGCGCGGATCTGAGCTTGACGCTCGTATCTAGGCGCGTTGGTCGCACGATAAAAAGGCGTGCGGATTGACTTTGCCGGCTCGTTGGTCGGCTGGCTATCAGGAGTGGCACCTTTATCGACAGTCGTCATTCTGTCCTCCTACTGATGATGTCGCACCCACCCATTGAGCGCGTCCGGACCGAAGGAGAAAATGGCAACGGACGCCGTGGTCAAGCGTGTCGATACTAGGGCTCAAAGTAAGACCGGATGTCGGCACGATTCTCCAGTATGGCTTTCGACGCGAGTCTAGGTTCACCATCAGGCGGTGACGTCGCTTGCACGGACAATCAAACGCCGCCCACATTGCGCGCCCAGCTTGTGAGACCAAGATGACGGCCTTGCGAGGCAGTCGCTTTGGAATCTCGTCTGCTGCACCTACTTCGCCCGCGACGAAGAAGCGGTAGTGAGGCAACCACGCTGTTCGCTTTATTGGAGACCGCATCGCGGAGATCTCCAAAGCTGATTGAGAAACGGCTCGCTGTCGCCCCGACCGAGCGAACCGTCAACCGGGTGGCAGAAGTGGCCAGTCTTTGGCGATTGGATATTGGTACTGATCTCGCGGTCGTGGAAACGAAGAAGAACTTCAGTCGGCACTGGTTCCGGCCCGTAACCGATTAGCCGTTCCAAGAGTTCGCTGACCGCCTGGCCGGCCACCTGTGAAGTGTAGGTAACGACCGCTGGCTCAACTCGCCCGAGTTCGGGGGCATAGCCCTCGTCTTGGCGAAGTCGCCGTTCACCTGGGTCGAGCTGCTCAGCCGCGGCTCGTGCTAGGTCGACGCGGTTGCGACACACGAGACATGCCGCGCCAGGAGTTTGAACCGTCACACGGCCGTCGATTCCGTTGATCGTTCCATAGGTTGAGCTGATGAGAACGCCACAGTCAACGAGCGGCACTAGGTAGTAACTAGCGAGCCGGGCGAGGACGAGCCGACCGGCATTGTCGTCGGTGCAGCCGAAGAGAGCGTCACAGTCGGTGAGTCTTCGTGCAGTCAGCTCGTCGGTTACAAGTTTCTTGATAGCTGTAACGTCGAGGTCAGGTGCGATCTGCAGCAGGTGGTTGGCGAGGACGTTGACCTTGGGCTCGCCGAGGCCGGAGGGATTCGACCCGTAGACTCGTGTCAGGTTGGATTCGTTGAGGTCATCGTTGTCGACAAGCACCAGCGATCGAACGCCCAGGCGAACAAGCTGTTCGGCTACAGCGGAGCCAGTGCCGCCGCAGCCGATGACGGCGATTCGGAGGCTGGAGAGGACTCGTTGGACCTTACTGCCGAACGCGCGAATCTGCCGATCGAAGATGGGCGAGAGTTCACTATTGGCATCTCCATTGACCGATGTGAGCAGCGCAATTCGGTCGCCGGCTACGAGGATGCGACCAACCTCAAATGGCTGATCGTCGTCCAGGCCTCGGCCACTGAATCGGAAAAGTCGCTGGGCTGGTGAGAAAACTAGTGAGGCATAGCGGTCCGAGCCACTTCTGATTCTGAAGGTATCGGCGAGTTGTTCGTCCACGATGTCATCCCATTTGCTCGGCCGTGGGTCCGCATCGTCCCCCGGGTGCGTGTGGAGGAACACCGGGGTTGCTGACAGTTCTTCAGCCCTCCGAAGAGCTGGCACAAAGCCGTGCGACGAGATACTCAGAGAGTTGTAGGTCTGCCGCTGGTAGCAATCGGCGGGTACCCAATGGATTTCTCGAGTGAGTAGGCGAAGACCAGCCCGCGTGTTAGCAGCACCGACCAAGATCACCGCTGCGACTTCGATGTCCGTCCGGGCGGCACGCGCGATGTCCTTTGCGATCTCCTGTGGCAGGACCAGTGTGGCCTCGTTCACGCAGCACTCCCGGTCGCCATGCGTTGAAGCTCACCGGCGACCCGCGCAAGATAGCTTTCGAGTCGATCAATGCCCGGCTGCCATTGACCCGGGTTGAAGTGACGGGACCAGCGCTGCCACCGCCGCCCGAGATGCACTTCTACCGATTCGGTGTTGGGGATGGTTGCACCGCTAGCTGTGTGGAGCGCTGGATCAACCCACCACATGTCCGGAGCGATGTCGGGATAGCCAGGTGCCAGTCGGATAAGAAGGTCAACCTGCCCGTGGTCCAACCCGGTCGGCAACGGCCACCCGGGCAGCAGGACGCACGTCATGCCAGCCTCTTCCGTGACCTCGTGTGCGATCCTCCGGTCGACAAGGTATCGAGCATCCTCAGGCAGTAGTCCCATGATCGAGCTTTCGGTGTCAGCGTGTCTGATAGGCCCCGGGGTTGATGTGACTCGGCGCAGTGAAAAAGCGCAGACCGTCGTGAATCTTGACGACGGTCGTGTCCTCGATCAGTAAGTCAGACTCGCCGGGACGCACTTCGAAGAGATCTCGATCGGCGGGAACCGGTGGTCTTGGCAAATTCCTCAACTCTTCGCCAGTCAGCTCTTCCTTGCGCACAGTGAAGTGCTCGCGGTCGATCTGGATGTGGAACTCGTGTTCGTGTGGCCGCTCGCTGGCGGGGTCGTCTTGGCTCATGCTGGCCTCCTTTCGGCGTGACACCATGATACCACATCAGCGCGGTGCTTGCATACCGCTCCACCAAGCGCGATAATCACCGCATGAAACCGGTTAAGGCCATGACGGTTCGTCTCTCACCCGAGCAGGCTGAGGAGCTGGAAACCATCGCGACGGTGGACGATCTCCCTGTGTCCGAGGTTGTCCGAGCGGCAATCGCTCGGCATATTGAGGAGCGACGCGGAGACGACGAGTTTCGCAAGAGCCTTCGGGAACGGATCGGTCGAGAGCAGCGGCTGCTCGACGACTAGGTCACCGAAGGGGTTTGGTTCGTGGCTTATGTTCAACTGGCGAGGTTTGTTCGGTCCAAGCCTGGATGGCACGTTCGGCCGCAAGGTTCAACGTCTCGTCTCCCTCGCCGTCTTGTCTTCCCTCGTGGCGGCCTGTCTTTTCGGTTTCGGCTGGGGCCTCCAGATTGTCCTTGATCTGTCTGTACACCAGGCGTGCGATCAGGTCATCCCGCTCTTCTCGAAGCTGATCCTCCCCCAACTCCACACGACCAGCAACATCCATTTGACCTGTCCCGATCTACAGCTATATCGAGTGCATCATTAGGCCGCTGCCACTGAAGACCAAGCCTCCGCCCGTCCAGGTTGGCATTCCCGCGACTCCTCTCCGCCTAGCGTGACGGAGCACCGCCGCGCTACTTCGAGACGGCACCTGACGAGCCTCAGGCTGCCACTCGCTCCTATGCCCCGGCGACGGGTCGCGAGCCGCGACCGGCGACCCTAATGGAGCTGGCTCTGGAGTCAGCTGGGTCTCGGAGCTGATGGTGCGTGACAAAGGTCAAATCCTGTAACCGTGGCGGCCGCAGCGGGGGAGCACTGGCGCTGGCGAGTGGACCAAGTGACGCACCTTGACGGTCCAAGCAACCCCTCAGGCGACTGCGTAGGCTGAGTGTTGCAAGTCGACGAGCAGGTAAGGAAGACCGTCACCGGTTTGGTGGCGGGGCAGTGCCTCCCGTGCAGCGTTCTACACCTGCTAATAGTTGCACCTGGGCTCGTCGACGACCTGCAATTAGGCCGTTGAACAGAGCGTGCAAACCTGTCTTGCTTACAACTACGACGACCCAGCGGCGATCGCGCTCGTCCGAGAAGCCGAAACGCAGTTCGACGGCGCGAAACGGGCCGAGCTCTACGCCAAGGTCCAGGCGATCGTGGCCCAGGACGCTCCCTACATCGCGCTCGACTATCCGCCTAACATCTACGCTTGGCGACCGAGCTTGCACGGGTTCACCGTGAACCCGGGCGGTGCATACCGCCCGGAGGACGTCTGGCTGGGCTAGCCGCCAGGAGTGAGTTAGGGGCTGTGCGGGTAGGTCCGAGAGCTCGGAAGAGTGCACCGACCAACGAGAAGATCGCCCGCGGGCCAGCCGCATCCACAGTGTGAGGCGTCGGCTCCCCAGCAGGCCATCTTGGACGCGAGAGCGAGAATCGAGCCGGGAGCGGAGGCTGTAAGGGCGTCAGGCGGGTGCGCTCGCCAGGGTCGGCCGGATCGCGCCGGCGAACTCATCCCAGACGGGGAGGGATGTCATCGGAACAATCTCGACAGATGCCCCGGTGTACGGCGAATCGATGACGTGCCCGCCGCCGACGTAGATCGCGACGTGGTGGACGAGTCCTTTTCCGCCAGGTCCGGCGAAGAAGAGCAAGTCACCCGGTTGGAGCTTGGCGAGCGGGACCGGGATGCCGGCGTGGCGCTGGTCGGCCGCGTCGCGGGGTAGGTAGATGCCGTAGTGGGCATAGAGCGAGTACACCAAGCCGGAGCAGTCGTAGCCGAAGCCGCTCGTCCCGCCCCAGAGATAGGGGAGCCCGAGGAAGCGACGCGCCTGGTTGGCGACGGTCGTCCCCGATACGGCGCCGAGATGCACTGGGCTGAGCGCATTGTCGGCGATCGCCCCCTTTTGTCCTCCTGGGAGTCCGAGGACGAGGTAGCCCGGCACTCTCCTGACGACGGGCAGGACGGTGTCGTAGCTGACGAGGAAGCGGCGTCGGGCGACCATGCCATTGGCCACGGCGTAGAGCCACGTGCGCGCCGCGCTGACGATCATCTCGCGAGAGTTCGCCGGTGGCGCGACGGCGGACAGCTGAACATCCGGCACCCAGCCGATGATGCCGGTGGGAAAGCGCGAGCCGCGTTGGTTGGGAACCTCGACCTTGCTCCATCGCCCCCGGTGTATGAGGACGAGGACCTCTTGGTCGAGCAGGACCTGGGTGTTGATGCGGCTGTCGAGGCCGAGCCGTTCGGTCACGCTCAGCCGAGTCAGCCAGTCCTCGATCCCTGCCGGGTTCCCGAGCGCTGGTGCGTCGACAGGTCTCGGGCTCGACGGGAGGTGCCACACCGTTGCCACCGACACCTGAACCCAGGCCGGAGTCGTCGTCTGCGCTGCCGCGTGCACGACCGGCCCTTGCGTGACCGACACGGCCAGCGCGAGCACAAGGAGGAGTTGTCGGATTGAACGAACGTCAAGTGATGGCTTTCCAACCGCTCGCATTGTTCGCGCTAGCTTCCTCGCGTCCCTGTCATTTGATGCACACGTTCGAGAGGTGTGGAGCTTCTTCTGGTCTGCCGTGTAACGGCACTTTCGGGGTGGCCCGGTAAAGCTGACAGACGAGCCAAGTCGGCCTTCACTCTTACCCCTCAAGGTGTTGGGTTCTCGCCTGCCGTCCTCTGGGCGGCGGGTAAACGGCCCTGGCGATGGTGTTGGAGACCCAGGCGATTACCCATCCATAGAACACCAAGAGCACGTTGCGCATGTCGCGCTTGCCTTTCCGGGCAGCCACAACAACTAACAGGACGGCCCAGGCAACCGCACATCCGAGGCTGTATGCCGTATAGGACCTTGGCCTCAGTTTCACGGGTCGGCCTTCCTCTCATGACCTATCGACGTGCTTCAAGTATGCGTCTTTACCCACGCCTAAGACGACCGAGCACCACCTGTTCCAAACCACCAGGGCGGAGGCGTGCGAAGCGTTCCACTTCTCGCCTCCCGAGGGACCCGGTGGCCGCGCGAGACTTGGCAGGGAGCACCTAGGCCGTGAGCTGTGACCGCCATTGCGTTCGCGGCCTGATCAGCAGTTCTCCCGAGGGTGTCGAGACCGGTCGCTCACGAACGGGCTGCCGTCGCTGCACACGCCGTCCGGGCCGTGCGGCCACGACTGGACGTGGTACATCTGCGATTCGATGAGGGTGACTCCGACTGTCCGCACTTGTCCTGAACTGGACGATCAGGACATCTGTGACGCGATGCTCTCGCCAGACAAGTAACAGGTGATGATCGAGGCCACCGAACGCGAACCGTCTGATCGGGACGTGCTTCGTGCTTCGCTCAAGGAACCGGCAACCTTCGGAATTCTCTTCGATCGTCATTTTCGCAGCGTCTACCGCTTTCTCGAACGCCAGGTCGGGGCAACTGCTGCCGAGGATCTGGCCGCAGAGACCTTCACAGTGGCTTTTGCGCAGCGCCGGACCTTCGACGCGCGTCGTCGAGATGTCCGCCCCTGGCTGTTCGGGATCGCGATCAACCTGCTCCGGAATCATCGTCGAGCTGAGGTGGCAAGACGGGACCTGGGTGTGCGCCAGGCGACACGTGAACGCCAGGCGATCGATGAGGACCCGGTACACGACCTCGCCGTCGTAACAGGAGAGGTCACTCGGGTGGCGAACGCGCTTGCGCGTATCGATAACGAGCCACGAACTCTCCTGTTGTTAGTGGCGTCGACGGACTTCAACATCGAGCAGGCTGCGGAAAGCCTGCACATCTCACCAGCCGCTACACGCACACGGCTCTGGCGCGCGAGGCAGCAGCTCCGTGCCGAACTCGGTGCCTCGAATAGGTATACCGACGAGTCGTCCTCGGCACCGGACATCCGAGCCGAGGCCTCAAAGGAGGAGCAATGAGAACCGACGAACTCGACCTTGTCCGCCGATTCGCACAGGACGGACCTGAGCTGCCTGCAGAGGTCATGGACCGCGCCCGCCAGCGGCTCACCGAGGCCATGGCGACCTCGGCGGAAGTAGTCCCGTTGATCACGTCCTCTGACACGGCTGTCGACCGTCGTCGGCGAAGATTTGTGCTCCCGGCGGTGGCCGCCGCCGCCGTCCTCGTTCTCGCCGGCATCGCTGTCGGAGTCACGGTTTCTGGTGGTGGGAGCCCAAGGCCGAGCACCGGGGTCCGGGTACATCGCGAGTCACTGGCCGCGGCGGAACTCGATAGGGCAGCTCGCCTCGTCGCCGACGACTCGACCCCGGTGCCTGGCCCCGGTGAGTACCTGTACACCGAGACCGACAGCGCAACTCTCGTGGTTCTCAACCCGGCCGGCAACCTCACCCCGCCGGACGAGACTCCCTCCACGATGGTCGGCCAGAGCGCCTCGTCCGCGCCGAATCCGAACGCTCCCGATGCCGGCGCGACCTACCGGGTCTGGGACGAGACTCACGCGCAAAGCTGGGTCGGCCCCAATGACAACGGTCAGGCGAGCTTCACATTCTCGACCAGTTTCTTCAGCCCGCAAGACAAGTCGGTGTGGCAAGCGGCAGGATCCCCGCCGGTTGACGTTGTTGCAGGTGCTCCGTCAACCGCGTCGCTCTCTGCTAGCGGTTTCCCGGACGTGACTGGATTGCCGACTGACCCGCAGGCGTTGCTGCGGACCTTGGAAAGCGGTGCGTACGGCGCTCCCGATGACCCATCCGCCGCGTTCACCGCTGTGGGCGAGCTTCTCCAAGACCCCAAAGACACCTCACCTGCGCTTCGCTCGGCTCTCTACCAGGCGGCCGCACACATTCCAGGTACCGAGGCGCTCGGAACGATTGCCGACCACGCGGGTCAACAGGGCCAGGGGATCGGGCTTACGAAAGACGGTGTTCGTAGCGAACTGATCGTCGATCCTTCTAGTGGGCAACTGCTCGGCACCGAGGATGTCGCTCTCGACCCGTCGGATGCATCTGAGGCCCTCATCCAGTCGGCACGCGTGGTCCCAGCCGGCACGGTCGTTTCTTGGTGGAGCGTTGTGGACTCTGGGATCGTCACGAGGGTCTCACTACTTCCTACAGCTTCAATTGGCGGCAATGCGGCTGAACCCCGCGAACGCGCCGCCGTTCGCACTACCTGTGACGCCTTCGCCCTGGACCTCTGGAGGTCCCTTTCCCAACCTTTGTGGCGGCCACTTTTGTCCGTCACCGGACTCTTGATGCTCCGGACAAGCAGACTCAGCAGGGAGCACTGTGGCAGGAGCGCCGAGCCTCGATCAGTGTGACTGGCCCGGGATGCCGAGGCCTTGACGGACGGTAACCGGCTGCTTCCTTCGCCTGCCGTTCGCGTTCAAAGTCGAATCCGGGAACGATATGAGCGAAGGCCCGGAGATGGTCCTCGCGAGCGGTGATCGTTGACCCGAGGCATGCGAAGAGCACAGCCGGCGAGACACCGAGCTACTGTGCCCATTCACTCCATGACCGGTCTTCGCAGATGAACGTTTCGCAGACCGCCATGATGCGTGTGACTCAGCTGGCCTCAGCTTCCGACTTTCCTTCCGAAGCTGTGCCGAGCCGACCGCCGAGCCGACCGCCCATGCCGGAAGCGAGCTGGCGCATTCGCTCTGTGGCGGCATGCTGATAGCGCATCGCCATGCGTTCGCTACGGTGCCCGAGCCGCTCCATAACCTCTCGAACTGTGGCACCCTCCTCAGCGAACCAGGTGGCACCAGTGTGTCGCAGCACGTGAAAGGTGACGTCGTCGAGTCCAGTCGCCTCTTTCGCCTTGTCGAGGAGCAGTCGAAACTGGGATCGGGCCAGTAGCCCCTTGTCGGGGTCCTCGAAGAGCCAGGCGGTCGGTTGCGTGCCGACAAACTGCTTCAAGTGGTCCTCGAGCACGGGCACGAGCTCGTCGGGCAAGTCGACTCGCCGTGTGGCCTTCTCGTCGCGCGCCTTCAACGGTCCGACGAACTTCTCGCCCTTGTCCGGTTCGACGATGACCCGACGGAGCGTCACCATCTTGCGATCGAGATAGATGTCGCGCCGTTGGAGCGCAAGAGACTCCGACCAACGCATTGCGCCGAAGGTCGCAAGCAGAATCATTGTCCGGTAGCGAGCTTCGATCGCGTCGGATAGCGAGACCAGTTCGTCGACCGTGAGGGCCTCCCGTTCCGGTGCGTTCTCCGCGCCCGCGCCTTTGATGTGGACGGGGTTGTGGACAACTGCTCGCTTCTCGTCGGCGAAGATCATGATCTCCGAGAAAAGACGGTAGGCCTTCGCACATGCGACGGCATGGTTGCGACCCTTGCACGCCAGGTACCACTGTTCGATCTCGTCCTCGGTGATCTGCATGACGGGAGTGTCGCCAAGAAGGAGCGACGGACGAGTTGGCCGCTTGACTTCGGCGTAGATCCAGTTCTTGAGAAGTCCCGCGTACAGCTCGCGCGTCCGAAGGGAGAGGTCGACTTTCGTCGGCCACCAAACCTCTTCGACGAACTGGCGCAGCGTGGTGCGGCCTCGTCGGTCCGTCCAGGTGCCCGACCGCCGGCGGTTCCACTCGTCTTTGAGCCACTCGTCGGCCTGAGCCTTGTTCGGAAACGTATGGCCAGCAGTGTGCCGTACCCCGTCGATGACGTACCAGGCGCGCACGCGCCCGCTCGGGAGTTTCTTGATTGCTCCGAAGCTCGATCGTCCAGCCACGTTTTGACGGTACCCGAAGTGGAGTCGCGCGGTCTCGCTCTCTGACGGAAGTGGCTCTCTAGTGGCCCTCAACTCGCTCATCGAAAGCGGAACATGGCTCTGACCTGGAGCGGGCGACCGGGATCGAACCGGCATGACCAGCTTGGAAGGCTGGAGCTCTACCATTGAGCTACGCCCGCGACCGTCGTTGAGGCTATCTCGTGGCCGCCGGGCATCCAGCCCGGATGGCGCACGACGATGCCACGACGTCGGGGCGCCCGGATTTGAACCGGGGACCTCCTGCTCCCAAAGCAGGCGCGCTACCAAGCTGCGCTACGCCCCGTCGCCTTGATTGAGTCTAGCCCAAGGCAGGTCAGAGGGCAGAAAAGCGCCCTTGACAAGGTATTCTGTTCCTGTCAAGGGTACTGGAAGTCTAGCTAGGCTTTCGATAAATGGTTCTTACCTGCGGCGTCGTTCTGAAAAGTTAGGGCGTGCAATAGGGCGTGCATCGCTAGACTCGGGAGCGTGACGACTCGCAGCGCCCGCGGCGACGGCAAGCTCTATCAGCGCACAAGCGGACGCGATGCTGGCAAGTGGGTGCGGGCGATTCGGGTCATGGACCCGGTAACCGGCGAGAGTCGGTACAAGTCGTTTGTGGGCAAGAACCCCCAGGAGGCTGCACGGCGAGCGCGTGATTTTCTGAAGGAGCACGGTGAGATAGCGCCCGCGGCCTCCCAGATGACGGTTGCCACAGCCGTCCGCTGGTTCGTAAACGGGTACGAGGTACAGGTGCGGACGGGCGCTCGTAGGCCCAACACCATCGCTGTGCTGCGACTTTGCCAAGGCAAGATCGAAAAGGACCCGATTGGCAGGATTGTCGTGTCGAAACTCCAAGCCCGCGACGTGGACGCCATGGTGCGCCGGCTTTTGTCAGGTGGGTATGGCCAGCAAAAGGTCAGCCCCAGATACGCGCAGCTCGTGAGGGCAACCCTGAGCCGGGCAATGTCACGGGCCGTCAGAGACGGCTATGCGCTCCGCAACGTGGTAACTGAGAGCCAGCCAGTGCCTCAAGTTCGTGCGGCCCGCGAGGTTCTCAGCGACGAGAAGATCGGTGCGATGCTCGGGGCCGCGAAGACCCACGGTCCACGGGCGCACGCCCTTGTGGCTGTTTTGTTCGGCTTGGGGCTGCGGCGCGGTGAGGCGCTGGGCTTGAGATGGACCGATATCGACTGGGACAACGAGAAGCCGACCGTCCTCGTGGAACGACAGGTCAAGCGGGAGAACGGTCAAGTCGTTGTTGGGCCCCTGAAGACAGCGGCGAGCAGGCGACGACTTCGAGTGCCTGATTACGTGATTGCCGCGTTACGAGTTCTGCACGACGAGCCGAATTCAGGTGAGTGGGTCTTCGCCTCGAAAGCTGGGACGATAACTGACCCAGCGAATGCTTACCATCAGCTACAACGCATTGGCAGGGAAGCAGGAATCGACAGAATTCGTCCCCACGATGCGCGTCATGCGGCTGTGACGATGCTCGCACGCAGTGGCGTGGGTCCGGCCCAAATCCAGGCCTTCGCTGGCAATAGCGATCCAGGAGTTGCCCTTTCGGTCTATACGCACCTTGATGCGAGCGACCTGGGTGGCTGTGCCGCTGCCCTGAACCGCTTCTGACATGACTCGAAAGTGTCCCGACCTCGATGACCGAGCACTCAGCCGAGCATCCCGGCCGTCATTTGCGTTGCCTTCTTGGCCCGGTTGCCTAGTGGCTGCGAGACGGTTGCGTCACCGAGGCCCTCTTGTCGGGGCGCGTGGCCATCATGGAGCTTGGTGCCTCTGTGAGCTGTCAGCTTCAGGGTCGTGACGATTGTACAGAGGCTCGGTGACCAGGTACGAGTGCCCGACGACCTTGCAGATGACGGCGCCGGGGGACATGAACAGGCACGAGGGCCGCTGTCAAGGAGAGTGCGCGGGGTCGTGAGGGGCCGGAATTACAGAAAAAAACGCTTATCGCGCGAATTTTATCACTCAGAGTGAAATAGCTAAAGCCGGGTGTCGAACGTGCCGACAAACGAAACGAGGTAGTGGGCCACTGCGACGCTGACGGTCTCGGCCCAACGCTCGGGCCACGCGACCTTCCTGATGGGGCCGATCCTCTTGGTGGCGGCATCGGTCTCCAGGTCAGCGTCTCGCCCATCCTGAACGCCCACGAACCATGCCAGGGCCTCGGAACCGCACCACCTCGATGATGCTCAATCCGTCCGACCGCTGCGTCTCGCCAGTGCGAAAGACGTCCGTCGAGTGGCTCAAGGACGACATCACCGACTGCGACTGGGACCAGCCTGCCGTAAGGCGTTTTCAGACGCTGCGTGACGCTGGCCAGTTCAATGCCCACGAGGGCTAGGCAACGCTTTCTCGCTCGTCCTCGTACTCCGCGTCGGTCTCATCTGTCAGGAGCAGGTAGGAACTACGTGCCCAGGCCCGTTTCGCAATCACGAGGCAGGCAAGGGCCGGAATGATGGTCGCAAGGCCCTCTGCCACGTAAGCGACCTGTCCGTACCAGGGCGTCCGACTTCCGAAATTCAAGTTTGACTGGAAGTCCCAAACCACGTTTGCGACAGCCGCCACGGTGGTTGTGAGGCCCAACACCGCAAGACAGGCGAGTGCCAGGCGCGACCGGCTGACGCGTCCCAGGAGCGATGTTATGTCCTGGTCGATGTCGTCGGCCTCGCCCTGGCCCGGCTCACTCTGGTCCACGTACCTCTCGAACTCGTCGCAACAGCGTGTGCCCTGGTACCACCCGAGCAGCGATGCGCCCAGAAGGACAGTGGCAAGAGGAAGCTGTGCCCATTGCGTAGTGAGGCCGACCAGAGTCCACGCGTCCAAGTTCCCAACGTCTGCGAGACCCACCAGGAGTTCCGAGGCGATGATGAGCGTGACACCGGCGATGACCGCGAACAGGACCATTTCGACCGGCTCGAACCGCTTCTCACGGTGCCGCTGCTCGTCGTGGAGCCAATCGTTGTAGGCACCAGCAAGGCGTTCTGCGAGCGACGAGCTCTCCCGTGCAGCCTCGTCAGCAGTGGGTTCCGGCTCGTCGGCCACAAGGCGAATCGTACGCCAACGGGCATCTCGCGCCCCCGTTACCTGCCGTGACAGCCGGTGGCTCGACAGCGTACGGACGAGGATTCACGCAGCAATGAGAATGGTGAACTACGGGCAACAAATGTTCGTCAAGACTGGGCGGGCTCATTTGGAAGTGACCAAGGAGAGCGGAACACGTCCTCATTGGCGAATTGTGGCAGTGTGGGTGAAGGAGCTGACAGGAAGACTCCGGTTGTCTGCTGATGAAGAAGGAGACACGATGAAGAGGCGAGCGATTTCTACAGTTCTGGTTCTTGTCATGGCCTTGGGCATAGCCGGTGTGTTGTTCCCAGTGACTACTGCCCAGGCCGAAACGCCTGCCTGGAAGGCATGGGCCAACACCAGCAGACCGGCGGTGCGCTCCCTAATTGCCTCTTGGAGTGCGATTGAAAAGGCGGCCACTGCAGAGAACAAAGTCGCCGTCAAGTCGGACTTCATTAAGTTCAGCAATCAGAGCATAATTTTTGTGGAGATTGCTAACTCGCCCAGCAAGCAACTGAACAGGTCGCTTGTCAAGACCGCCGTGGCTGGCAACAGCGTCGCCTGGACTGGTTATATCGCAGTGGAGACGATGACACCCACGTCCCTCAAGCGCTTCGAGTACGAGGCCAAACTGCTCGAGAGGGATTTAAACTCCATTGGGGCCGTCATGAAATCGAACGGCCTCAAGTAGTACCTGCCTTACTCTTGGGGCGTTGGGTCAGTTGTCCACAACGACGCTCTGGGGATAAGTCGTGTTGACGCGCTGCCCAGAGCTTGCGGTGCTGTGTTACGGGGCACGCACTCGGCCCCGACTGCTGACGAGACCAGGGGACGAGAACATGAACCCGCGCACGCTCCTATCCGTTGCAACGAGCCACCTGATAAGCGGCCGATACGTAGAGTTCAACATCCGGGATTTTGCTGCGCATCGGCAGCGTTCCATAACTAGCGAGGAAAGTACCGCTTTATCTCGTCGAGAAACATCGGGTCACCCGGAGCGTCCGCTGCTCCAGCCCACGTCACCTTCGAGCCGTCAAGATGAAATGCTACCGGTGTCTCCCCTCCGAGGTCGCTAGGAGGGCATTGTTCACACATCACCTGCGTGTACGCCATGGACTTACCCCCTGATAACTGGCGCGTCGCCATCGAGTAGACGACACAACCAAAGCGACCAGGCGCTGCGAGAAAATCCTCAGGAGCGTATTGGCGTTGGTACCACTCGCCCATTGCCGCGAGCTGGAGGGGAGAAGGCTGAGCCGGGGTCAGCCCACCGGTGCCACGGTTATCGGTGGCTGCCAGGACCGCCACGCCGAGTCCGATGACGCAGCAGACCCCGATGATGAACACCGCGATGGTGTGCTTCAGTTCCTCATCGTGCCCCGTTCTAGCAACGCGCCTGGAACGGCTCGGGCCTTGCGCCTAGTGCGAGCTGTCAGATGAGGGCAACGGTGCTTTGGAGTCGCGCCCACTCGTCGGCGAGCATAGCGAAAACCAGTTCATCGGTCCATTCACCCTTGACGAACTCGTTCTCGCGCAAGTGTGCCTCCTTTCGCATGCCGATCCCCTCCATCACGCGGGCTGAGGCGAGGTTGCGGGCGTCGCACTGGCCCTCAAGCCGATGAAGCCCAAGAAGCTCAAATCCGACCCGCAACAGCACCGTTGCGCCTTCTTTGGCGAAGCCGTGACCCCAGAACTTCGGCACGATGGTGTACCCGATTTCCCCGCGACGGTGCTCGCTGCTGCGGTAGAACAAGGTCATTGTCCCCACAAACTCGCCATTCGCGCGAAGCTCTGTTGCTAGGTAAAGAACGTCGCCCTCGGCGTCGAGCGTTGTCGGGCGCAGTCTTCGCTCAAGGGCCTCGGGGAGCCTGTCGCGTGGCATCGGCTCGCTATAGAGATACCGCACGACCTCTGGATTCCCGTACAGAGCCAGGAGCGAATCGGCGTCATCCTCCCGGAAACGTCGGAGCCTTAGCCGTGCAGTTTCGAAAGGCAGGTCGCTATCGGTAACCTTTCCAGCCATTCGTCCAAGTGTAGGAGTGAGTCTGCTTTGCCCTTCGACCCGTGCGCTGGGGTCGTTGGTCCGGTCCCGAAGGTGTACATCAGGGGTCTGCTCGTGTGCCGGACCCGTACAACACGCTCAAGATGATGACCTGGTGCGCGCCGAGGACTAGTCAGACCGGTCTGACGACGGCAAAGGCTCCTTGGCAGCCGCGCTGCCTGTTGGACGCACCGGTCTACGAGGTTCTCGAACCCCACCACCGGGTCGACCTGGCCCAGACCGAGGGCTACGTGGCCGTGGTGGCCGTCGCTCTGGACGACCGTGGACGGTTGGTACTCCCGTCGGCTCTCTTGGCGCGGGCATCGGCTTTATCCTCAGCCACTGTCCGACCTGCGCGGCGAGCTGACCGATGATGCCCACGAGGACGATGGTACGACGCGGTGCCTTCCTCCAGCGCGCGGTGGCCGTGGACCACTATTGAGGCATCCTGACGAAGTTCCCCAGTGCGCAGGGTGTAGCACGAGTGACCTGCCCCTGCACGAGCTGACAGTGGGCGTCTTCGCCTACGACCAGTGGATCGTAGCCACGACCGAGGCCCTGGTGCATGAGGAGAATGCATCCTCTTGGCGCGCTTCCCAGAGCTTGCGGTGCTGAGTTACAGGGCGCGCATCCGCTGCTAGAAGCGTCAGTGTGCCAGGGCTTCTCGCGCTTCGCGCGCACCGTAGTAAACGAGGACGTACCCAGCGGCGGGGTCGGCCCACCACCAGCCGAGCGCAGCGTTGAGAACGAGACCGAACATGACAGCGCTTGCCAAAATCCCGTCGATGAGCGTGACCCTGCTCTCGGTCCGGAGTACCGGATTGTCAAGGGCTGCTCCAATCTTTGCCTTCCCGGTGGCGAGGGCGAACATCGCCGTAGCGGTGACAGCGGTCCATACGATGCCAAGCACGCTGTGATGGGGGTGGAATCGCACCACGAGCACCACGGTGCTCTGTGTTGCAAGGTACAGGGCGAGCGCGATGAACGCGCTTCCTATAAGCCGCATGGCTTGGTGCTGTCTTGTCTGCTGAACGTCCGCAAGCTCCCAGAGCACGACTGTTGACGCGCCGATCTCGATTAAGCTATCGAGGCCGAAGCCTGCCAGTGCCACGGATCGCGCTGATACTGCGGCAATCGTCAAGACGACGATGCCGACCACGTTCCATCCCAGCGTGACGCGTTCCAGTAACCGCGCCGCGGCTAGCAACTGTTCGCGGTCCTCGACGCTCACGGCGTCATCCTGCCAGGTGCTGTGGCTGGTGACCCACGCGTCGCAACATGGTGGAGGGCGTGGCATCGCTCGGACACAAACCTCGTTCCCAGTCCCAGATCCGCGCCGTCGGCCCTCTGAGGAGCACCCCCACTGGCTGACCGGGGGGTGCTCGGTCGTGCGGGAAGGTCGACGGGGCTAGTCGAACCCCGGACCAGGACTGTTATATCTATTGAATGAACCTTGTCAACGAGCCGGTTCTCGCCCCTGGTGAATTGGCGCTGCGGTACTGGGGAGCCTCGTGGCGAGTGGCCTGGTGGCGCACACTTGGCGGACGACTGTTCGTCACGAACCAGAGGTTCTACTTCGTCCCACTCATCCGCACCACGAGCTGGAGCATCCCGTTCGAGAGCATCGCTGAGGTTGTCGTCGAGAAGTGCCCCTTCAACTTCACAATTGGTGGGCCTAAGCAGAGACTCCTGGTGAAAGGAGCCGACGGCCGTACTGCGAGATTCCTCGTGGCCAACGTCGACGATGTGTCGGCTGACCTCGCAAGCAGATCAACGAGGAGAGTTGTAAGACAGTAGGCCGGACCGTCTGGTGAAGGCTCCCTCATGGACGAAGTGTCGCATTGCCGACGTTTTGGTCGTCTGTGCACCGGGCATCACTTTGGTGCTTAGCCAGTCGTGAGTCAGCGGCCGTTGTCGCCCTCGTCACTGCCGAGACCCTCATCCACCAGGCTGTCAGGTGACCAGTAGAGCGTCGCTTGCCACCGCGGGCCGTCGCCGGCCATCTCCTGATGGATTGTCAGGTCCAAGAGGTCCATCGGGCCGATGTCGCGTTTTTCAATCTCGGTGGCCACACGCCGGAGCAACTCGGGCAGGTCGGTGGCTCCCCGATTCAGCGGTGCCCGGCCAAGGCATCTTCTGCGGTGAGGATGGCGGGCACCTGCTTGTCACTCAGGAGGACTGGGAGATTGATGCCCCTATCCCCACTGGGTCCCCTACGACAGCGGCATAACTCCAGCGCCAACAGGCTGAGTCACGTTGTCGTACGAGCGCTGGACGCTCACCGGCCAGCCGTTCCACCAGTCGGCCCTCCTGCTTCTCCCGTCGACCACGACGAGCTACAAGAAGGCACAAGGCTTGGAGAACGCTCACTGTTGACATTCGTACGCACCGAGTCAGTCGCCTCTGGTGGACCGGACCTCCGCGTCTTAACATCGCGACGGAGGCGAAAAGTGGCCAACTTGCGCACAGTCCAGCACCCAATCACCACGTTCATCATCGCCGTCCTCGTGGTCATCGGCGTCGGCGTCGGCGTACTCGCCGCGACTGGGACGTTAGCCTTGACGAACACGACGGCCCACGCAATCACACCTCAGTCTCCCGTTCAGACAGCCTATGGGTGGTTCAAGTCGGTGAATAAGAAGGACTATTCGGCAGCCGTCGCATACTTCGAGCAGACGGCACGGGACATGATGGACTGGGGTGGTGGAAACACTTCAGGATGGCCCTCCTTCTCGCACCTGCGTTGCGGCCTTGTTAGCGAAACAGCCACCGATGCCCAGGTCCAATGCACGTTCAGAGAGTCGCAGGCCGCAGACGAGGGTAATCCTGACTCATTTTGGGGTATCGATATGCATCGCCTGGGGAATGGCCCTTGGCTCATCGACAACTACGGCCAAGGTTGAACTGGTCGGGTCAGACCGACCAACTGGTCGGGTCACCGGCTGCCAACCGACCAGCGTCTTACCCTTTTGACCTGGTACCTCTCACCAATTGGTCGGGTATGTCGGCTATACATGTAACAGAGGAGTAGGAGAGAGAGCCGTCAGTCAAGGTTTATTGCCGGTCGCGTGCTGGGGCCTGTAGGTGCTCCAGAGGCCGACCAACCCGACCACGGGGTTCAGGCCGTCACCGTGATAGTCAGCAGGGGCGTGCGCACTGGGTGGCGTCCTGGCCTGCCGGTGCTGCGCTAGGGACGGCATAACCGAGGTCTTGCGACGCGCTGGCAGTTCCGACGAGCACGGGCACGACCACGGTCTCGCCTGGCGCGGCACTGAAGTGTATGAGCGGCAACTTCTGCATACCGGCGAATCCACCAACAACAACCCTTGTTCGTGGGTCGGCCACCTGCGCGGTTACCTGTCCGTTGGTACAGATGACAATGACGTTCGCGCTCAGGTTGTGGACGCGCAAGGCCCCGCGCACGGTCTGGCCGGACGCAACGACGATGGGCGCGTCCAGCTCCACGGTCATCAACGTGGGGTCCATGTCCGGGATTTCATCTTGCGGAATTGCGTGCTCTCGCCTTGGCTTGTGGTCTGGTAACTGAACGCGCCGACGACCAGTTCCACGTCGTCCCCGAACCGACGGTGCAGTTCCTTCGCGATGTCGGTGGCCCAGGGCGCGAGGTCAGTCCCATAGGGCGGCTGCCTGCCTTCGTCCATCCGGGGGTCCGGGTAACCAACTAGTGCCCCCGTGCCCTTCAGCTCTTACAGGGCAACCTTCAGCTCGTCCCAGACCGTCATCGTCACCGACGCTACCTGAGGACCCGCGATACTCACTCAGGTTTCTCGTTACCAAGGCCACTTGTCCCATCCACGCCACGGCGTCGGGCGCGCCGGGAGCGAGAACAAGCCGGGATTCACGGCTGGGGAGAGCCTTGTTATTTCCACGGTCCCGTTGAGCGTGCTCGACCTAAAGGCCGTGATGCCGTCGGCGGTGATGCACCATGTCGTCAGCCTGGAGGTGTCCAAGTATCGGTAGCGCACGAGGCAGGTCAACTTGAGACCGTTGAGCGTCCTGCACGAGATGGTGGCACTGGCCGGGGGAGTCGGCTCGTTTTGAGCAAGGTCGGTCTGCACGGAGAAATATTCCGTGTTCAGGAAGTTGCCGTTGTTGATGTTTGGGTTCGGTCCATCGCATGACCACGGGCCGTGCCCTGTTCGGAAGCACTTGTAGTCGCCGTGGTCGCGCTGGATGAACTCACCGGTCTGCTCGTCTTGGCTCGCGAGGTACACGAAGTCACCGGCCCGGAAGGGTTCCTCTGACCCTGGGCCTCCGGGTTGTTGGGCGAACTCGAATGAGTGTGGTCCCTTGCCGGGTCCGATATAGCGGCAGGAGGCAACGAAGGTTTGGTTGTCTCCACGGGCCGCATCGGCCAGAAACCGAGCCACGGCTCCTGCGCTTGTCGTCTTGACCGTCGTGGTGGAAGTGGTCGTCGGGGTCGTCTGCGCGGTCCTACAGGCCGCGAGAACCAGCGCGGCCATGACCATCTGCCCCAACCCGACGTGCCGTTTCGTCGCCACCAAGCGCAGGTTTACCAGGGTCACGACGCCATCACAGGCCGCGGACGGGTCTCTGGGTCGACCGGTATCGTGGCCATGACCTCATCTACATAGGGCGAGAGGCCCGGCTCGCTGACTCCCGGTCACCCCTAGCCAAGGGCACCCCGCGCGCTCATAATTCTCGCTACGGTGTATGGCCCCCGGCTTCCCTCGCAAGGCGTCAGGGGGCCGTGCATCAATTTGTCGGCACGGGGCCATCAGTACCTGAACGCAGCCGACGTGGCTCGGAGTCGGGTGGTGCCGGTCACGAGTCGCGACATACCCGTTGCTAGCACCGGCTCGCGCGCCAAGAACTTAGGGAGGTGAGCGGCTCTCACCCCCGACAGGCGCAGGGCCGTGCACCACGAACCTAACTGACACCGCGGTGGCCACACAGTGTGACCGTGGCAGAGCTGGCGAACAGATTTCACTTGTCACAGGTCATCTTCACGTGTTCGATCAAGTCGACGGGTACGGCTCGCTTCGTTCGCCAAATGGCCGAGCGGATGCCTTGGGTCGAGTGGGGTTCCCCTCTGGTGTCGACGGTCGGGTCAGGACGGAGCGCGATTACGGGGGCCGGTTCGGCTCGGCCGTCGGCGTCTGTCGGTCTAACCAAACTGTATTGGAGCATCCTCGGTGATCTCGGTCCCGACGAACTGTGCTGTGGTAGAGACCTCGGGCGCGGTCAGCACGGTCAACTCCAGGTTCGCGGCGAACTCGGCCATGAGATTGCGCGACACGGCTTCTATTACACCCTTGGCGAGCTGGGCGAGCCTGCCGTCGACGGAGATGACCGTGACGACTTGGACATGGGTGCCTCTTGTTGAAGGAGAGAGCGTCGCTGTGACCAGAGCGGTGCTTCTCGCTTGTCCATGGATTTCGCTACCCTCAGCCTTGAGGACTGCCGTGCGCGCGTCAGGGTCCAACAACAGGAAGCGGGCGATACCCTCGTACCACACCGTGACCGGGCCAACTTTGACTTTGGCGACGCCCTCGTACGTCTCGCCTTCGACCCGCAGAAGCCAGATTCCGGGTAAATGGGCCGTGACCTTTTCGATGTCTGTCAGTGCTGCCCATGACTCGGCCACGGGCAGCGGAACCTCGAACTCGTCGTGCAAGTCCATAGGCGCGGGCCCCCTCAATTATCACTATCAACTGCAAGGAGCTGGCACGCTATTCCCGTGACGACGTGGGCCGAGGACCTGGACACGCGGCTCCACCAGCCAGGGGGTAGGGACTAATGAACCGAGACTGGACCGGCCCCAGGGTTTAGCTCCCTGCGAGACGGCTACTCTCGGCGTAGGAGTGGGCCTGGGAGGTCCGAAATGCGAGCGGGTCTCCGTTCCCTTGTTGCAGCAGCGGCGCTGTTCGCCTGCGTTGTCCCCTCGCTGCCAAGTGCTGCGAGCACGAAGGCAGTACCGACGCGTTATCTCCCCTCCACCGGTGGCGCGGTCCATTGGACGACCACGGTTGACAACGCCCAGTGGTGTGATTGGTCGTCCTCACCTGCGGTCACAGGGTTTGAGGCAACCGTGCCGTGCAAGACAGGCATGGTCACACGGTCAGCCAGGTTCAAGGCGAACATGTCGGCAGAGGCGATGTACTTCACGCTCAGCCTGACGACGCTTGGCAAGACCAAGACCGTCAAGTATCTGAAGTAGTCGAGGCACCGAACCCAGATTGGAACTGCGAACCGTCGTCATCCTGCAAGGTCACGTTCCCGGCTTCGGACGATTACGGCCTGGCTGGTATCCGAGTTGTCTCTGTCACTCAGAATGTGCCATGCCCGGTTCCTGGACTTTGCTACCAGACTGGGAACCATGGGCTTGACATCGTGGTCTTGGACCTGTTCGCGGGGTCTTCCGGCATGAATCACGCCCAGGTGAGTCAGGAGTCAGTCAACCTCTCGCTCATCCTGACAAACGGAGGAAGGCCAGAGGAAGACAGCATTACGTGTGACTCACGTTTGAGGGATGCCCTGTGCGGCCTCGGCCCAAAGGGTCCGCACTCAGCGTTTGTTGCCGTCATCTGATTTGATGTGCCGAACGGGGAAAACTGGACATCGTTGCACTTCCGGTACAGCAGCGGCGTGAGGAGCAAGGTCTACGTGTTCTCGAAGTCGCCACGGGGTGCGCAGCAAAACTCCGATTGAACCAGGTTGCCAGACCCGTCGTAATGACCGGTGAGGAATACAGCCTGTTGTTCGACCATTTTGCTGCTGTCAACGGACAGTTGGCGTTCTCCCGAGCCAGGACCACGCGCCCCTGGTCGCCGTGTACAGACGAGAAGACCGCGCCCCGGATCTGTCGCCGTCCATCTGAGGACCGCTGGGGCACGACAAAGGTTATCCTCGCCATGGAACCCATCCAGAGCGGGTGAGGGGCTCGGCCCGGTTCTCCTGTGGCAACCGGCTTCGGCACGCTGCCAACGCCGAGCCGATGGAGATGACACCGATGTCTGACCGGAACCCGAGGTCCCTCTTGCGCATCCCCTTGGACCACGACCAAGTGTCGGAGGCTGAGCAGAAGGCCGCTGCCGTGGCCTTGTGGAGGGAGGCCATGGTCCAGCTCGGCGAGGACCCTGACAAGCTCGTCAACGAGAGCGCCCAGGACGAGCACACTGACAATTAGGTGTAGGCACCTGGTGGCTTGGAGCATGACCTTGGAGCAGGAGATGAGCGCTCCGAAGAGTGTTCAACACGCGGGGGATAACGGGGGGATTTCGGTCGGACGCTGAGGGGAAATCGCCAACCGGGGTAGTTATACGCGGCTGAAGGTTTACCGTTGAAACCTGGCCAGTTGGTGTGGGAGCCGACTCGGGGTGCCCGCTCCGGGTCGGTTTACCCCAGGCCTGTGTCGCCCACGTTGATTACGTCCCCGGAGATGTCTAGTCGCCCGTCGCTGGGGACCAACAGTGCCTCCAGCCCCTCGCGGTTGAGCAGCGCCTCGGGCCCCGCGTTGGTCGTGGCGATGATCGTGGAGTCGAAGTCGATCTCGGTTGCGACCACCCAGGCATGGTCTTTTGGCCACCAGATTTGTGGTGTCAGTCCCAGCGTCGGCCAGGGGTCATGACCAAGCGGCTGGTTGTAGAGGTCACCGATGACGCCAATCGGCCCACGGCCGAGCAGGTAACTGCGATCAGGATGCTCCAGGCGTGGCAGCCGAACCACTTCACGCTGCCATGCTGCAAGCCGGGTATCGAGGGCGTCAGGGTCGTGACGGCCAGTCGCCGTCAACCTGGACCAACCTCCGGCCAAAATGCCCCGACCTTCCCAAATGGCGAAGTAGCACGTCGACGGGGTAGCGGTGAGTCTGGTCAGTTCTCGGACGAGCAGGTCACAGATCGGCGAGATGAGTGTTCCGAGGCGGGGGGCGCTCTCAAAAGGTGGCGATCCGGGAACGAGCCTGACCGGAATCGACATGCGCTCGAACTGGGCCAGCGCGTGGAATGTGCCCCCGCTCCAATCAGCGACCTCCTGCCAGGTGACGGCATCAACGAGCGGGCCGTTCCCGGCCGGGTGAAAGACGCGGATGTAGGCGTCGTAGCCGACGGGCACGATGCTGGTGACCGGTGTGCCCATCTCGCCCCAGGGCACGAGCCGGGGACGTAGCCACTCCGCGGGGGTGAGGTCGTGGCACGGCTCGAAGTCAGGTGGCCACATGGCAGGCATGGTAGGGGTACGGATGCAAAGTCCGCGAGGTTCCGGGGGGAAACTGAGAAATGTGGGGAACATTGGCTCGTCGGCGATCGCAATCACCACCACAGACCCAAGGCCCGGAAAGCCCTTGGAAGAGTTGGGCATCCCCCTCGTTAGCACGCTACGTAGGTAGGCTTTTACTCGCGGTGCCCGGCCTGACGGGATGAGGGATTTCGGCCACGTTAGGGCGTGCGGTAGGGCGTGTATCCGACAGATGAGCTGGTCAGGGGCTATGGACCTCCTGATCCCAGAGCAGGCGCGCTGCCAAGCTGCGCTACGCCCATCGCTTTGTGGTGCGACTCCGCAATCATAGAGGCACAAGGGTATTTGCGGCTGCGGCGTCGCCTGGTGGCCTGCTTGAGCGCCGATGGTGGGCGCCCCCGCGTGCGCCCGGTAGAGTACGGGCGACCTATGCGTTCTACTTCTGAGGCCCTCGAGGGCAACCGAGTCAAGCTCACCGTCGAGGTCGACGAGGAGGAACTCAAAGGCGCGGTCGACGAGACCATTCGCCGCCTACAAAAAGAGGTTGCCGTGCCGGGCTTTCGGCCCGGAAAGGTCCCTCGCCGGCTCCTCGAGGTTCGCCTTGGTGCTCAGGCGATCAGGGCCGAGGTGATCCGTCACGCGCTGCCGGACTACTACGCCCAGGCTGTCGAAGAGGCCGACATCGACACGATCGCCGCCCCCGAGATCGACATCACCTCTGGCGAGGACGCCGGAGCCCTGGCCTTCGACGCAGTCGTAGAGGTGCGTCCGAAGGTGTCGATCGCGGGCTACGAGGGTCTCGTCGTCACGATCCCGTCCCTGGAGCCGGCCGAGGCGGAGATCGCCGCTCGGCTCGACAGGCTACGGGAGCAATTCGCCCAGCTCAGCGAGGTCGAACGGCCCGCTCGGGATGGTGACGTGGTCACAGTCGACGTGCAAGCTGTCCGCGAGGGCGAGGTGGCCGACGGGCTGAGCGCCGACGACTTCGTGTACGAGGTCGGTACGGGCGGGATCGCAGAAGGTGTGGACGAGGAGCTGCGCGGCAAGAAAGCCGGCGACATCGTCGAGGTCGACGCCCCCCAGCTGCAGGGAGGGGCCGGCAAGCTGCGGATCCTCGTGAAGCAGGTGCGTGAGAAGGTGCTGCCCGACGCGAACGACGAGTGGGCCTCGGACGCCTCGGAGTTCGACACCCTCGAGGATTTGCGCTCCCACTTGGCCGCAGGCCTTACCCGCTTGAAGAAGCTCGAGGCCCGGCTGCTTCTTCGCGAACGTGCGGTCGAAGCTTTGGCAGAGCTCGTCTCCGAGGAGATGCCGGCGACCCTCGTTGCCGCCGAAGCGGAACGAGCCCGCGAGGCCCTTGCTCACCGCCTTGCGGAACGCGGCCTGACGATCGATCAGTACCTCGAGGCGTCCGGTCAGGACCGCAGCGAGCTCGACGCCGAGTTCGAACGCCAGGCGGTTTCCCAGGTCCGGGCCGATCTCGCCCTGCGGGCTCTGGCGGACGTCGAAGCGATTGTCATCGACGACCAGGAGCTCGCGGCACAGGTCGAGCGCCTCGCGTCCCAGACCAAACAGGACGCACGAAGCCTCGCGAGCCGTCTCGCCAGGACCGGTGGTCTCGAGCAGCTACGCTCAGATGTGAGGAACGAGAAGGCGGTCGCATGGCTGGTCAATTCCGTCGACATCGTCGATGAGCAAGGGGCCCCGATGGATCGGACTTTGCTCCTCGAAGCCGTAGGCTCCGAGGAGGAGACTGCAGTTGGCGCCGACGCCGAGGTGACCGGCGGAGACGCCGAGGCCGCGGACCAAGCAGCGGCCGGCACGGTGGCGGGCAAGGAGGACTGAGTTTTGACCGCGCACGACTATCTCGTCCCCACGGTGGTCGAACAGTCGCCGAGAGGTGAACGCGCCTACGACCTGTTCTCCCGCCTGCTGCGCGAGCGGATCATCTTCATCGGCACGCCCATCGACGACACGATCGCGAACCTGGTCTGCGCCCAGATGTTGTTCCTGGAATCGGAGGATCCCGAGAAGGACATCAACATCTACATCAACTCGCCCGGCGGCGACATCACCGCCCTGTTCGCGATTTACGACACACTTAAGTACGTGCGACCCGACAAGTCGACCTTCTGCTTCGGGCAGGCAGCGTCGGCCGCGGCCGTGCTGTTGGCCGCGGGCACCAAGGGCAAGAGGTTCGCGCTGCCGCATGCCCGGATCCTGCTGCACCAGCCCTATGGTGGGGGCGGCGGACAGGCGAGCGACATCGAGCTGCAGGCAAAGGAGATCCTCCGCATGCGTGATCTTCTGAACCAGATGCTCGCCAACGACACGGGTCAGTCGGCCGAACGGCTCCAGAAGGACACTGACAGGGACTTCATCATGGATGCCGAGGAAGCCAAGGAATACGGCATAATTGACGAAGTCATCACCAATCGAGACGTCGTCGGCATGGCGGCGGTTATCGGCGCAGCCTGAGCTACGGGAGACGATGTGGCCAAGTTCGGGGACGGTGGAGAGCTAGTCAAGTGCAGCTTCTGCGGAAAGTCGCAGAAGCAGGTCAAGAAACTCATCGCCGGCCCAGGTGTCTACATCTGCGACGAGTGCATCGAGCTGTGCAACGACATCATCGAAGAGGAGCTGTCCGAGCCGACAGAGGTCCGCTTCGAGGACCTGCCGAAGCCGAGGGAGATCTTCGACTTCCTCAACGACTACGTGGTCGGTCAGGAGCAGGCGAAGAAGATCCTCTCGGTGGCCGTCTACAACCACTACAAGCGGGTGCAGGCCGGCGTGTACCGCGACGGCGACGTCGAGATCGCCAAGTCCAACATCCTTCTTCTCGGTCCGACCGGTTGTGGCAAGACCCTCCTCGCCCAGACGCTGGCGCGCATGTTGAACGTCCCGTTCGCCATCGCCGACGCAACGGCGCTCACCGAAGCTGGCTACGTCGGCGAGGACGTCGAGAACATCCTGCTCAAGCTGATCCAAGCCGCCGACTACGACGTCAAGAAGGCCGAGACCGGGATCATCTACATCGATGAGATCGACAAGATCGCCCGCAAGAGCGAGAACCCCTCCATCACGAGGGACGTGTCGGGTGAGGGCGTCCAACAGGCCTTGCTGAAGATCCTCGAGGGCACGACGGCCTCGGTACCACCCCAGGGCGGTCGCAAGCACCCACACCAGGAGTTCATCCAGATCGACACGACGAACATCCTGTTCGTCTGCGGGGGTGCCTTCGCCGGCCTGGACAAGATCATCGAGAACCGCATCGGCCGCGCCGGGATCGGTTTTCGCGCGGACGTGCGCCACTCCAAGCACCGCGAGGAGGGGGAGGTCCTCATGCAGGTCCTCCCCGAGGACCTGCTCAAGTTCGGCCTCATCCCCGAGTTCGTCGGTCGCCTCCCGGTGATCGGGGCGGTCCGCAGTCTCGACGAGGAGGCGCTCGTCCGCATCCTCGTCGAACCGAAGAATGCCCTCGTGAAGCAGTTCCACCGCGTGTTCGAGCTCGACAACGTGGAGCTCGAGCTGACCGATGACGCCCTGGAAGCCGTTGCCCAGCAGGCGATGCTGCGGGGCACGGGCGCCCGCGGTTTGCGCGCCATTCTCGAGGAGGTCCTCCTCGAGGTCATGTACGACCTGCCGAGCCGGGAGGACATCGGCCGTTGCGTGGTCGACAAGTCTGTCGTGCTGCAAAGGGTCGCGCCGAGCCTGGTACCGCGTACGACCGGCCAGGAGAAGACCGAGCGCTCGCGCCGCGCGGCCTCCTGAGCCGCGCCGGGGTTCCCTGGCCTTCGTGAGGCGTGTCCCAGTCTGACCACCAGTTCGGCCTCCCCGCCGAGCCACCCTTGCTCCCTTTGCCGGGCGCGGGGGCTCCCTCTTTGGGTGAGACGCTCGCCTGGCTGGACCGCCACGTCAACCTCGAGGCGATCGAGCAGGGCCGCGCCGGGCGCCTGGGCCTGCCGAGTCTCGAACGCATAAGCGCGCTCGTGGGGGCGCTCGGCGACCCCCAGACGACGTACCCCATCGTCCACATCACAGGGACGAACGGCAAGGGCTCGACGTCGCGGATGACAACCGCCCTCCTTCAGGCCTGCGGGCTGTCGGTCGGCACGTACACGAGCCCGCACCTGGAGCAGATCAACGAGAGGCTCCAGTTCGCCGGCGCCGATATCACCGACGACTCCTTGGTGAGCGTCCTCGGGACAGTGGCGGAGATCGAGCGTTTCCTCGGCATCCGAGCGACATGGTTCGAGCTCGTGACGGCGGCGGCTTACGGGTGGTTCGCCGACATGGCCGCAGAGGCTGTCGTGGCGGAGGTCGGCCTCGGGGGCCGATTCGACGCCACGAACGTGGGCGACGCCGATGTGGCCGTGGTGACCAACGTCGAGCTCGACCACACCCAGATCCTGGGGACGACGCGGGAGTCGATCGCGGCGGAGAAAGCCGGGATAATAAAGAGCGGTTCGCTGCTCGTGCTGGGTGAGGAGGACCCGGTCGTGTCCGCGATCTTCGAGGCCGAAGCCGAAACGGTAGGGGCGCGGGCGATCTGGCGTCGCGGCTCGGACTTCGGTTGCAGCTCCAATCGCCTGGCGGTGGGGGGGCGCCTGATCGACCTATGGACTCCGCTCGGGCGGTTCTCCGAGGTGCACATCCCCCTCCACGGCGCCCACCAGGCCGACAACGCCGCCTGTGCCGTGGCGGCCGCACAGGCCCTTTTGGGGACGACGATCGAGGAGGACATCGTCTGCGACGCCCTCGCCACTGTCAGGGTTCCCGGCCGCCTCGAGGTCGTGGGGCGCCATCCTCTCGTCGTGCTCGACGGGGCTCACAACCCGGCCGGGGCCGTCTCGGCGGGTCGGGCGCTGCAGGAGGACTTCGCCGGCGCTAGACGTGTGATCGTCGTGATGGGCTGCCTTCGTGGCCGAGATCCCGGGGAGCTCCTCTTGGCGCTCGGGCCCGAGCGCATTGCCGTCGTCGTGGCATGCCGGCCCCCTTCTCCTCGGGCCCAGGAGCCCACGAGCGTCGTCGAGGCGGCGCAGGCCCTCGGGCTTCTCGCCGAAGAGTCCGGGACGACGGCCGAGGCGGTGGACCGGGCCCTGGAGCTCGCAGGCCGTGAAGACCTCGTGTTGGTCACGGGTTCCCTCTACGTCGTGGGGGCGGCGCGCACGGCGCTGTCCTGATCGGCCCGGCGTCGTCGCAGATTGCCGTGCCGGCCCCGGGGCGATTAGGGTCGCCGCCCGTGGAGCGCACCCTCGTCATCTGTAAGCCCGACGCCGTCGAGCGCGGTCTCATCGGGGAGATCATCAACCGTCTCGAGCGCAAGGGCCTGCGCATCGTGGCGGCCGACTTGCGCGTCATCGAGGCTGAGACTGCAAGCCGGCACTATGCGGAGCACGTCGGCAAGCCTTTCTACGGCGACCTGGTCGAGTTCATCGGTCGTGGCCCGGCGATGGTCATGGTCGTGGCCGGCCCGCCCGGGACCTGGAAGATCGTGCGGACGCTCATGGGGCCCACCAATCCCGCCGACGCACCGCCCGGCACGATCCGCGGCGATCTTGCGACCGAGATGACCGAGAACCTCATCCACGGGTCCGACGGCCCGGAGTCGGCCGCGCGGGAGATCGAGATCTTCTTTCCCGGCCTCACCTGACCTGCACTGCCGGCGCACAGGTTCCCCGCCGGCAGCGCCGCGACTAGGAACCGGCGAGCGGTCGCCTCGCCCCCTACGGCACGGACCGGTTGATCAGGCGGCCCCTGTCGATCTCGTCGATCTCGTCGAAACCAGCCAGCTCGTCGAGCCGGTGGGTGACGTAGAGGAGGCTCTTGCCGGCCGTGGTGGTGAAGACGTCCCCGAGCAGCCGTGCCGCAGTCGCCTCGTCCAGTCCCGAGGTCGCCTCGTCGAGCACGAGGATCGGCGTCCGCGCCAGCAGGGCCCGGGCGAGCGCGAGGCGTTGTCGCTGGCCTCCGGAGAGCTGGGCACCCTGCTCGCCGACTTCGGTGTCGAGGCCGTGGGGCAGTGAGTCGATCCAGTCCCCGAGTTGTGCCGCCCGGGCGGCCCCGGCGATCTCGGCCGCGCTCGCTTCGGGCCGGGCGAGGGCGATGTTCCTTCTTATCGTCGTGTTGAAAAGGTGCGTGTCCTGGGCGACCCAGGCAATCATGCGCCGGGGAGTCTCCTGGCGGAGACGGTCCAGCGGGACTCCCCCCAGGCTGGCCTCGCCTCCCTCCAACGCCCAAAAGCGCAGCAGCGCGTTCACGACACTGCTCTTGCCTGCGCCGCTCGGCCCGACGAGGGCCACACGTCTCGCCGGCGGGACCGACATTGTGAGGCCGTCCAGGGCCCACGGGTCGTCCGGCCCGTAGCGGAGCCGGGCGTCTTCCAGGACGACGTCGGTAGCGCCGGGCTCGGCCAGAGGCTGTGCGGGGTCGTGGACCGGAATCGGTAGACCGGCGATCGCGAGCACGCGACGCGCGGCGGCGAGATGGTAAGAGATCCTCGAGGCGGCTTCGGCCACCGGCGGCACGATCTCGAAGGCGCCGAGCGCCACCAGCGGCAGTACGGCCAGCATGTAGCCGGGGAGGCGGTGCTCACCGGCCGCCGGGATCGCGACCGCGAGCAGGCCCGTGACCCCAACGCCGGCGAGGATGACTGCGAGGCCGGACGTGGCCCCCGCCGTCCACGAGCGGCGGCGTGCGAGACGCACGAGCTCCTCGTCGTCGGCGAGGGCCCGCTCGAGGTAGTCCTCGTCCCGCCCGAGAGCGACCAGGTCCCCTGCCCCGCAGAGGAGCTCGACGACGTCGGCTGAGAGGGCGCCCTTCAGTGCCGTCTCCTTCGCCCCGAGCCCACGCTGGCGCCCCCACGCCACCGCTGACGTGAGACCAAGGGCGCAGGCGAGGCAGCCTGCGAGCACGAGTCCGCCAACCGGAAGGATGATCGTCACCAGGCCCACTGCGAACACGGAGGTGACAACCCCCACCAGCACCGGCGCTATGCCCCGCAGGGCCAGGTCCTGGAGCGAGTCGACGTCGGCCGTCGCCCGGGAGAGGACATCACCGCTGCGCCACTGGCCGAGGGCCGCGGGAGTGCGTGGCTCGACCTCGTCGTAGAGCCAGAGCCTGAGGCGCCCTATGGCCCGCAGGGCCGAGTCGTGGCCGAAGAGCCGTTCGCCGTAGCGCAGCGGTCCGCGGCCGATGGCGAGGATCTGCACGCCCGCCATCAGCACCGTCAAGGTGTAGAGAGGCGGTCGGAGCGCCGCCTTGTCGATGAGCGCGCCGGAGCAAGCCATGAGACCGACTGTGCTCATGGCAGCGGCGGCCCCGAGAGCGACCGAGAGCAGGAAACGGCCCCTGGGCGGGGCGGCTATGGCGAGCAGTGTCCGCAGGGTGCCAACCGCGGAGTGACCTTCGGCGTCGGGGAGGTTCACGGTCTCGCCCCGATCGGCGCGAAACCTGGCTCGGCCTCTTCGTCGGCACCGACGAGCCGGCCGCCGACCAGGGCGAGAGTGCGGTCCACACGCCCCACGAGGCCGAGGCGATGGGCGGCCACGATCACGGTCCGGTTCTCGAGCCAGGGACCGAGCGTCTTTCCCAGTGACAGCTCGCGGTCCGCATCGAGATGGGCGGTCGGCTCGTCCAGGAGCACCACGGGAGCGTCCCGCAAGATGGCCCGTGCGATGGCGATGCGCTGGCGCTCACCGGCGCTCAAGGTCAGGCCTCCCTCACCGACGGGGGTCTTGAGACCCTGTGGCAGTCGCTCGAGAACGCCCGCGAGGCCCGACTGCTCTATGGCGCGACTGACGGCTGTGGCGCTGGCCTCGGTGTCGGCCAGGCAGATGTTGTCGGCGATGGTTCCGCGGACCAGGTAAGGGCGCTGTGGTACCCACGCGAGCTGCCGCCGCCAATCCCGAATAGGCAGGTCGCCGAGCTCGACGCCGCCCACGGTGAGCGTGCCGGCGGAGGGTGTGACGAACCCGAGGATGACGGCGAGCAGCGTGGACTTGCCCGCCCCGGACTCGCCGGTCACCGCCACGTGTTCGCCAAAGGGGACTTCCAGGTTGAGCCCGTCGAGGACCGGCGCCGCCCGGGAGGCGTAGCTGACCCGCAGATCGGAACACCTGAGCATGCTCCGGGCGAGCACGGCCACCTCCGCCGCACCCGCCCCGCCGAGCCCGGTGGTTCGCCCGCCCGCCGGGGCCGCGGTCTTGGCCCGGACGGGTCCAGCCGGCAGCTGCTCGTCCAGGATGTCCAGGATCCGGTCGGCCGCCGCTTGGCCGGCGGCGCTGGCGTGGAACTCGGACGCGGCCCGCCGCAGCGGCAGGTATACCTCAGGAGCCAGCACCAGGACCGTGAGGCCGACCGCGAGGTGCAGCGAGCCGTCGAGCAACCTCAGGCCCAAGAACAGCGCCACCAGCGCCGTGCCCACCGCGGCGAGCACTTCGAGAGCCAGGGACGAGAGGAAGGCGAGCCTCAGCGTGCTCATGGTGGTGACCCGGAAGTCCTCCGCGGCCTTCTCAAGCGTGCCACGCCCGTCGGGGGCGCGGTTGAAGGCCCGCAGGGTAGCCAGGCCCTGGAGCAGGTCGAAGAAGGCGGCCGCCAAGCCGGAGAGGCGTTTCCACTGGCGTTCGGCGCGGTGCTTGGCCTCGAGGCCCAAAAGGACCATGAACACCGGGATGACCGACACGGTCACGGCGAGGATGAGAAACGAGCGCCAGTCGGACCACAGCACCCACGCCAGCAGCAGCGGGGGCGCCACCGCGGCCACCACCGCGGTCGGCAGGTAGCGGGCGAAGTAGACCTCCAATGCTTCGACGCCCTGGGTTGTCACCGAGGCCAGCTCGCCGGTGCGCTCTCCCGCCAGCCACGACGGACCCAGCGCGACCGCCCGTGACAACAGCCTGCGGCGCAGGGCCGACGTCACGCTCGCCGAGGTGCGCTGCGCCGCCAGCTCCCCGAGCCACGCCAGCGCCGCCCGGGCGAAGAAGGCGCCGCCGAGACCGGCCAGCAGACCGACCAGCCGACCGAGAGGGCGGTGGTCGAGAAACGCACGCTGGACGACGAGACCGATGAGGACGGCCTGGAGCACCAGGCACAGGGTCGAAGCGGCACCGACGGCCGCCGCTGTGACGAGGTAGCGGCGAGTGACGGCGGTCCTATGGACCAGGCGAGAGTCGATCAGCCCCCCCGGGCGTCGTTTTGACGCAGTCAGCTCGTGCCGCTCTCGGTGAGTGGGGCCCTCTCCACAGCCGCCCCCGCCTCGGGGGTCACCGACCCGGCTTCACCTTCGGCGGGACCGGGTGCTCCCGCGGCGGGCTCGACAGGGCCGGCCTGAGCCGGCCGGCTCAACCGGCCGCGGAACACCCAGTAGGACCACCCCTGGTAGATGAGAACGAGCGGCGTGAAGATGAGCGCCACGATGGTCATGACCTTCAAGGTGTAGGGCGCCGAGGCGGAGTTGCCGATCGTGAGATCGTATGCGGGCGAGATGCTCGAGACCATGACCCTCGGGTACAGGTTGAGAAAGATGGTGGCGACGAGGCAGATCAGGCCGATCGCTGTGGCGACGAAAGCCCAGCCTTCCAGGTGCTCGCGCAAGAGCCATCCGACGACGGCGACCGAGGCGATGGCGAGGATCGGGACTATCGGCGGGACAAGCCCTGTGTCGTGAATGTTGTGGGCGTTCACGTAGGTCCACGCCAGGAAGGCCACGATCGCGGCTGTGGCGGCCGGCGCGAGGAGCCTTGCCACCCGGGACGCCCTCTGTCTCAGGTCGTCGGTTGTCTTGAGAGACGCGAAGACAGCACCGTGGAGGCTGAACAGGAGCAGCGTCGTCACCCCGCCGAGCAGCGAGTAGGGATTGAGAAGGTTGAAGAATGACCCGAGATAAGTGAAGTTGGCGCCGATGGGCACGCCCCGAAGGATGTTGGCGAAGGCCACTCCCCACAGCAGCGCCGGCAGCAGGCTGCCCCAGAAGATGGCGTGGTCCCAGGCCAGGCGCCAGGCGGGAAAGGCGCGCTTGGAGCGGAACTCGAATGCCACGCCCCGGAAGATGAGTGCGGCCAGGATCAGGAACAACGGCAGGTAGAAGCCGCTGAACAGCGTCGCGTACCAGTTCGGGAAGGCGGCGAAGGTGGCGCCGCCCGCCACGAGCAACCAGACCTCGTTGCCGTCCCAGACCGGGCCGATCGTGTTTATGAGCACCCTGCGGTCGAGGTCGTCCCGGGCCACGACCCCGAGCATGATGCCGACGCCGAAGTCGAACCCTTCCAGCACGAAGTAGCCCGACCACAAGATGGCGATGATGATGAACCAGAAAACCTCGAAGCCGGTGTGGGCCGACTGGACGCCAGCGAGGATGAGGGTCACCGATCCTCCTTCCCTCAGTAGACGAGCGCCGGCACCCGGTCGTCACCGGGCTCGGGCTCAGGCTCGTCGTCGTTGTCTTCGCTCGTCCCCTCGCCGCGGGCATAGCGGGCCATGAGCCCGAAGTCGATCGCGGCCAGCAGGCTGTAGATGGCCGTGAAACCGACCAACGTCGTCACGACGTAGCCGGTGCCGATGTGCGACACGGCCTGGGAGGTCTTCAGCAACCCGTAGACGACCCAGGGCTGGCGACCCATCTCGGTGAAGATCCAACCCGTGGTGTTGGCGATGAAGGGGAGCGCGATCGCGAACCCCGAGACCCTCAAGAACCAGGCCGACTGCTCGAGCTTGCGCCGGCGCATGAGCCAAAGGCCGGCGGCCAGCAAGAAGAGCATGAGGATCCCACAACCCACCATGATGCGGAAGGTCCAGTACGTGACCCACAAGATGGGCTTGTAGTTGCCAGGTCCGTACTTGGCCGCTTCCCGGGCCTGGATCTGGTTGATCCCCAGCACCGCGCCGTCCCAGTTGTTGTCGGCCAGTACGGAGAGCATGTGGGGGAGCCGGATCTGGAAGATCGGGTTGCCCGAGAGGTCCCCGATCGTGAGCAGCGAGAAGCTCGCACCGTTCTCGGTGTTGTAGATGGCCTCGGCGGCGGCCATCTTCATGGGCTGCTGGCGCTCCATGATCCTTGCCTGGTTGTCGCCGAAGAACATCGTGGCGACGATGGCGACGACGCCTACGACCAGGGCCAGCTTGGCCGAGGTGGCGAAGACCGGCCGGGGTGCATGGCCGGCGCGCCGGTCCTTCAACAGGTGCCAGCCGCTCACGCCCAAGATGAGCATCGTCGAGGTCACCAGCGCCGAGAAAAGGACGTGCAGGAACGAGCCGATGAGGGTGCTGTTGGTCATCACCGCCCAGAAGTTGGTCATCACGGCGCGGTTGCCTACAACCTTGTAGCCGACCGGATGCTGCATCCAGGCGTTCGCTGCCAGGATGAACAGGGCGGACAGCATGGTCCCGATGCTGACGAGCCAGATGGACGCCAAGTGGACCCGGGCCGAGACCCGGCCCTTTCCGAAGATCCAGACCCCGAGGAAGGTCGACTCCAAGAAGAATGCCAGCAGGGCCTCGACTGCCAACGGGGCGCCGAAGACACTGCCCACATAGCGTGAGTAGAGCGACCAGTTCATGCCGAACTGGAACTCCTGCACGATGCCAGTGACCACGCCGACGGCGAAGTTGATCAGGAACAGGCGCCGCCAAAAGGCGGTGATGCGGTCCCACTTGGCGTGCCTCTCCGCGTCTTCACGCGTTCGATAAGCCGCCGTCTGCATGATCGCCAGCAAGAGGGCGAGGCCGATCGTGAGCGGGACGAACATGAAGTGGAAGACGGTCGTGATCCCGAACTGCCAGCGTGAAAGATCAAGCGTCATTGCAATGATGAAAGCCGTCGCGTCCGCCGCGTGTTAGGGCCGAAGGTCCCGTCGCCGACGCCGTCCGGTGCCATTTCCGCCCGGCCGAGCCCGAGTTCCGGCGCCGCCACGGGCCGGTTCGGGGCCACTCGGGGTCGGGCGTTGGAGCCCGCCGGCCCCGCCCGCTCTTGTGACCTGGGCACGCATCTCGTAGCCTGGTGCCACAAGCCCGCCTAAGCCTGGAGCACTTGTATGCCTGAGAGCAGGTTCTCCTTCATCGGTCGTGACATGGCCGTCGACCTCGGCACCGCTAACACGCTCGTGTACGTCCGTGGTCGCGGGATCGTTCTCAACGAGCCTTCTGTTGTCGCGATCAACGTCAAGGACGGCCACCCGCTCGCAGTCGGTGTCGAGGCCAAACGGATGATCGGCAGGACGCCGAGCAACATCCAGGCGATCCGGCCCCTCAAGGACGGCGTCATCGCCGATTTCGAGATCTGCGAGATGATGCTTCGCTACTTCATCCGCCGTGTCCACCCCCATCGTTTCTCCAAGCCGCGCATGGTCATCTGCGTGCCATCGGGCATCACCGGGGTCGAAAAGCGCGCTGTGCAGGAGGCCGCCGAGTACGCAGGTGCCCGCAAGGCCTACATCATCGAAGAGCCCATGGCGGCCGCCATCGGCGCGGGCCTGCCCATCCACGAGCCGACCGGCAACATGGTCGTCGACATCGGTGGCGGCACGACAGAGGTGGCGGTGATATCGCTCGGCGGCATCGTCGTCAGCCAGTCGATCCGGATCGGCGGAGACGAGCTCGACGAGGCGATCATCTCGTTCGTGAAGAAGGAGTACAGCCTCGCTCTCGGTGAGCGGACTGCAGAGGAGATCAAGATCGCCCTCGGATCCGCCTATGAGCTCGAAGAAGAGCTCCACGCCGAGATCCGTGGTCGCGACCTCGTGACCGGCCTTCCGAAGACCGTCGTCACGACAACCGAGGAGATCCGCAAGGCCATCGAAGAGCCTGTCTCGGCGATCGTCGACGCGGTCAAGGTCACCTTGGACCGCACCCCGCCGGAGCTTGCGGCGGACATCATGGAACAAGGCATCGTGCTCACGGGCGGCGGCGCGCTCTTGCATGGGCTCGACAGCAGGCTCCAGGCGGAGACGCACATGCCGATCGTCGTGGCTCCCGATCCCCTCAACTGCGTTGCGCTCGGCAGCGGCATGTGCCTCGAGGAGTTCGAGGCCCTGAAGCAGGTCCTCATCTCCTCGACCAACCGCTGACCTCCGGGGTCGCGGTGGCCGCCTCTCGCCGCAACACCAGCCAGCGCCTCACGCTGGTCATCCTGCTTCTCGCCTCGGTCACAGTGATCACTGTCGCCTACAAGGGCGAAGCGCGGCGCGCCATCGGCTCGGTCCGAAACGGCGCCGCCGACGTGGTCGCGCCGCTGCAGCGCGGCGTTGCGGCTGTGCTGCACCCGATCGGCAACCTGTTCGCCGGGATGGCTGGCTACGGTGGCGCTCTCGGCGAGAACCAGCGGCTGCAGCTCGAGGTGGGCCAGCTCCGTCGCCAGCTGATCGAAGCCTCGCAGTCTCAGAGCCAGCTCGACCAGCTGCGCTCGGAGCAGAACCTTCCTTTCGCCGACGGGATCCCAGAGGTGCTGGGTGAGGTGATCTCCTCCCCGTCGTCGAATTTCGACCTGACGGTCGAGATCGACCGCGGCACCGCGAACGGGGTGGGCGTGGGGATGCCCGTCGTGTCCGGTGTCGGGCTCGTCGGCTCGGTGATCTCGGCCGGCCAGCACACGGCGATCGTCCAGGTGTTGACCGATCCCAGATCCGAGATCGGTGTCCGCTTCGGGAACGGCAACGTCGCTGTTGCCGTCGGCCAGGGCGCAGGCAATCCCCTGCAACTGCAGGATGTGTCCGAGACGAGCGTCACGAGCCGGGGCGCGGCCGTAGTCACGAGCGGCCTCGACCTTGCCGCCTACCCATCGGGCATCCCGGTGGGAACCGTGGCGTCGGTGCATCACACCGGTGGGTCGCTCACGTCCCAGGTCCTCGTGACGCCGCTCGTGAACCTCCTCGTCCTCCAGTACCTGGCCGTGCTGCAGTGGTTCCCGCCCGCGTGACTCGTATTCGATGTGAGCCGCCAGCCGAGGCGGAGGGGCGCAAAATGGCGGCTTGGTCGTGACTGTTCGCACCTGGGGCCGGCTCGGGGTAATCACCCTGGCGGTGGTGCTCGTCCAGGTGTGCGTCCTGAACCAGATCGTGATCGGTGGAGCCCACCCGGACGCATTCCTGCTACTGGCAATCTCTGCCGGCCTCGTGGCGGGCCCGCAACGCGGGGCCGTCATGGGTTTCGTGCTGGGGCTCGTCGCCGATGTGTTCGTGCCGACTCCCTACGGCCTGTCCTCGCTCTGCTACGTGCTCGTGGCCTTCGCGGTGGGCCTGGCTGCCGGCACGGCGACCACGCGGCCGAGCATCGGCTTCCAGGCCGCGACGGCACTGCTCGGCGGGGTGGGCGGGACATTGCTCTTCGCCGGGCTCGGCACTCTCATCGGCCAGCCGAGCGTGCCGCACCACCAGCTCGTGGTCATCGCGGTTGTCGTCGCGGCCGGCTGTGTGCTGCTCGCCAACCCCGCCTTCCGACTGCTCGAGTGGACTCTTGCTGTCGCCCCGGGGGCCCACCGTGACGCGGGTGGGTTCGCGAGCGGGAGTGCCAGGTGAGCGCCTCGGGCGAAGGTCCCGAGCCGCCGGAGCCGTCCCGCCGTCCCAGCCGACCGAAAGACCCGCGTCCCTCGCGCGTTGCACGAGGTCCGGCCCGCCCGCGAGCTGGAAAGCCCGTGCAGGCGCCGTACTTCCCGGCCGACGAAGAAGGCGAGCGGCACAGAACACGGATCGTCAGCTCGAGCCCGCTGAAACGCCTCGAGGAGGAGGAACGCGAGCAGCTGCGCCGACAGGAGAGCGCTCGCTTCGGTCTCCGGCTCACGGTCATGGGCCTGGTCGTGCTGGTCGCCTTCTCGGCTGTGGTGGTCCGGCTCTGGTCCCTCCAGGTTCTCCACAGCTCCCACTACCGCAACGCCGCTCTCGTATACGAACAACAGACGGTCCCGATCACACCGGCGCGCGGCCTGATCATCGCCCGGGGAGGACAGGTTCTCGTGGGCGACCAGGTGCTCCCGGTCGTCTCGCTCAGCCGCTCGGCGGCGACCCCTGCGGTCATCGGGCGCCTGGCGGCGCTGCTCGGACAAAGCGTGGCGGATGTCAACACGTCGCTCGCGAACCCGCAGGCGAGCCCCTACCAGCCTGTGCCCATAGCGATCGGGGTACCACAGTCGACCATCGTCTACCTGGCCGAGCACAAGGCCATGTTCCCCGGCGTCTCGGTCAACTTCACGGCCGAGCGGACCTATCCCCGCGGTGACACCGCGGCGCAGGTGCTGGGCTACACGGGCGATATCGACGCGGCCGAGCTGCACGCATTGGCGAAGTACGGCTACAGCTCCAACGATGTCGTCGGCCAATCCGGCGTCGAGGCGACCGACGAGCTGTGGCTACGGGGCCGGCCCGGATCGGAGGTCATCAAGGTCGACGCCTCCGGGAACCCGGTCGGGACGGTGAAGACCGTGGCCCCGGCCAGCGGTGACGATGTCGTGCTCAACGTCGACCTCAATCTGCAGCAGGAGGTCGAGCAGGCCTTGACCGACCAGATCGGCAAGCTGCAGGCGAGTGGCCTGCCGGCTGACTCCGGCGCGGCGGTGGTGCTCGACCCCGAGACGGGGGCCGTCTTCGCCCTGGCGTCGGTCCCGTCGTACAACCCGTCGTGGTGGGTAGGGGGCATCTCCGACCAGCACTATCAGCTCCTGACGAGCCAGGCCGATCACGATCCTCTCTTAAACCGGGCGGTCCAGGGCCTTTGGGCCCCCGGTTCCACCTTCAAGCTCGCCACCGCGACGGCGGCGCTCAACGACGGTCTTCTCGCCAGTCTCGGGGGTTACATCGACGATCGCGGCTTTTACCAGATCGGGCCGCCCTGTAGCGGACAATGCCTCTACTACAACAACCTGAACGAGAGGGGCCAGGGGCCGATAAACGTGACGACGGCCCTCACGGTCTCAGACGACGTGTTCTTCTACACCCTCGGGGCCGACTACTGGTACGACTCGGGCACCTACGGCCAGGAGCCCATCCAGGACGTCGCCGAGCAGTACGGCTTCGGGCGCTCGACGGGCATCGACCTCCCGAACGAGTACTCCGGCCAGGTCGACAGCCCGAGACTGCGCCAGGTCCAGCACGCCGAGGCCCCGCAGGCCTTCCCGAGCACCTACTACGGCATCGCCGACAACATCGAGATGGCCTTCGGGCAGGGCGAGACCCTGGTCACGCCGCTTCAGGAGGCCGTCGCCTACGGGACGTTCGCGACCGGCGGCACCCGGTACGCCCCGCAGGTCGTCAACTCGATCGTGTCGCCGACCGGCAAGGTGCTCAGACAGTTCAAGCCGCGCGTCATGGGTCACGTGGATCTCCCGCCGAGCACCTATCAACAGATCCTGAGCGGCCTCGAGGGCGCCATCTACTCCCCGAACGGCACTGCCTATGCCACGTTCCAGGGCTACAACGGCATGCCGCTGGCCGGCAAGACCGGCACGGCCACGGAGAGCTCGAACACGAACGTGCAGCCGACGGCGTGGTTCGTCGCCTTCGGACCGACGAGCGCGCCGCGTTATGTGGTAGCCGTGGTGATCGACCAGGCGGGCTACGGCGCGGCCGCCGCGGCACCCGTGGCGCGTGAGATCTTCACCTACCTGACCAACCACCCCGTCGGTTCCGCGGACCTGCGGCCGCCCTCGAACGTTCCCTGACCGCCTCTGGGACGCATCCCGGGCTTCGCCTCGGAGCATTGCTCAGATCGGGAGGCGCAGAGGCTACCAGCAGTCGACCCCTTGGCGCGGAGCGGACCGGGGTGGTGACTAAACTGCTGGCCAGGATGACGACGTCAAGGCCCCTCACACAATCGAACTCGGTCGCCAGAGCCGTGTCGATTACTGCTGCGGCCGTAGCTTGCTACGTCATTTTCGCTGTCACCGACCGTAACGTCTCCCCACCTTTCGCGCGGACCCGCGAACGAGACGACAAAGAACGTGCTCTTGCATTCATTCTCGGCAATCCGTCCGGCTGCACCGGAGAGGTGACTCACCGCGGTGCCGCCCGAGGAATGCCGCCCGCGCCGCTTCGCGGCGCGACCTTTAGAAGGGATCTCCCCGATGTTGGATCCGACGACCGGCCGCCCGGCGTCTGTACCGAACGCGCCAAGAGGCGCAGCCGGTGCGCCCGAGGTGGCGAGCGGCGCGCAGAACGAAGAGCCGCCCGGCTCGTTTGCCAGTGGCGCGAGCGCGGCGACTGTGCCCCAAAGGCCGAAGATAGGCGATTCGAGGCCCGCACCGCCGTTCTCTAAGCCAGCCGAGCCCGTCGCGGTGCCGGAAGGTGACGGGCGCAGGGCACAGCCGGGCCAACAGGGTGAACTCCAGGGCGGGGAAAACGGTGATGGTGCCGCCGCCGGCACTGGGCAGGGAGGCGGCTCGTCCCGACGGCGGCGGGGCGGGCGCAGTCGGTCACGGCGCGCGAACAACAGCGCCGGTTCCCGAGCGTCCACCTATGCGAACGGGACCGCTCCCGACGGCCTCGGGGCCGACGCCGGCGCAGGTTCAAAACCGGCGGGCGCCTCACGTGCGCCGAGGAACAAGGCTGGTGCCAATGCCCAGCCGCGGCGGGCGCCGGTGAGCCAGGCGGCCGCTTCGCCCGGGACCGATGCAGGCCCGGCGCAGAGGCTGGCCCGCGACCGGCGGGGCCGGCCGGTCGGCCGCTACCTCATGTGCGTACACGTCGAGCACGAGGCGACCCACATCGCCGTGCTCGAAGGCCGGGCGCTCATCGAGCACTTCGTGGCCCGTCCCCAGGACGACGCGAACCAGATTGTCGGCAACATCTACCGCGGGCGCGTGAAGAACGTGCTCCCGGGCATGGAAGCCGCCTTCGTCGACATCGGGACCCCCAAGAACGCCGTGTTGTACTGGGGCGATGTTTCCTACGACCGCGACGACGTCGAGCGCCAGGCCGGCGCCGATCGGATCGAGCACCTGCTCAGGCCGGGCCAGACGATCGTCTGCCAGGTGACGAAGAACCCGATCGGGCTGAAGGGGGCCCGCCTGACCCAGGAGGTGTCGATCCCGGGCCGCTTTGTCGTGCTGGTGCCCGAGTCGGCTACCTACGGGATCTCGCGTCGGCTCGACGACACCGAGCGCCGCAGGCTGCGAAGGATCCTCGACGACGTCCGCCCGGACGGCCACGGCCTCATCGTGCGGACGGCCGCCGCCGGGGCGAGCGCCGAGGACCTGCGCCGCGACGTCGAGATGCTCGTCGGACGCTGGCGTGAGATCGACGAGCGCACGCGCAAGCTGCCTGCGCCGGCGCTTTTGTACTCGGAGCCGCACATGGCCGTGCGGATCATCCGCGAGGAGCTGACCGACGAGCACCGGTCGGTCCTCATTGACGATCCCGAGCTGTTCGTAATCGTGCGGGACTACGTCTCGCAGTTCAACCCCGAGCTCGCCGAGCGTGTCGAGCTGTACGACCTCTCGAACGAGCCGCTGCCCCTGTTCGAGCGGCACCACGTCCACGAGCAGCTCCACAAGGCGCTCGACCGCAAGGTATGGCTGCCCTCGGGAGGGTCGCTCATCATCGAACGGACCGAAGCGCTCACGGTCATCGACGTCAACACGGGCAAGAACGTGGGCTCCTCGAGCCTCGAGGAGACCGTGTTCGAGAACAACCTCGAGGCCGCCGAGGAGATAGCCCGCCAGCTGCGTTTGCGGGACATCGGTGGAATCATCGTCATCGACTTCGTCGACATGGAGATCAAGGCCAATCGCACCTCGGTGCTGGCCGCGTTCAAAGCGGCACTCGCCCGCGACAAGACACCGACGCAGGTCTACGAGATCTCGGAGCTGGGCCTCGTGGAGATGACGCGCAAGCGCGTGGGGGAAGGCCTGGTCGAGGCCCTTTCTGAGACGTGCCCGACCTGCGCCGGACGGGGGATCATCTTCCCCGATCAGGACTTGTGATTCCCTGCGCTATCGTTGCCGGCATATGTACGCGGTAATTGATGCAGGTGGCAAGCAAGCACGTGTCCAGGTCGGCGAACAGCTCGACGTCGAGCTCCTGAGCGCCGGACCGGGCGACGAGGTGAGCTTCGTGCCCAAGCTGGTTGTCGACGGCGACCACATCGTGACCGAACGCGTCCCGTTGGAGGCCTCGAGCGTCAAAGGCCGCGTGATCGGCTTGGCGAAGGGACCCAAGATCGTCGGGTTCACCTACAAGGCCAAGGCACGGGGACGGCGTCGCTACGGGCACCGTCAGTGGTACACGACCGTCGAGATCACTGCGATCGACTTTCCCGGGGCGGCGCGCGACAGCGCCGTCACGAAGGTGACCGTGGACCCAGAGGACGAGCCCACCGCGGTCGTCGAGGACTGAAGGAGCAGTTTCATGTCAAAGACCAAAGGCGGGGGTTCCACCCGCAACGGCCGTGACTCGAATGCCCAGCGCCTCGGCGTGAAGGTCTTCGATGGCACGGCGATCAGCGCCGGCACGATCGTCGTGCGCCAGCGTGGCACCCACTTCCACCCGGGCCACAACGTCGGGCGCGGCCGCGACGACACGCTGTTCGCCCTTGCCGACGGCAAGGTGAAATTCGGCTCGCGTCACGGGCGTCGGCTCGTGGACGTCGTACCGGTCGAGGACTGACGCCCGACGGCAGATGGTCGGCACTCCCGGCAAGGGGTCGTTGCTCGTCGCATCGCCGACTCTTGTCGACCCCAACTTCTTCCGCAGCGTCATCTTCCTTCTCGCCCACGACGATGACGAAGGGACTCTGGGCGTCGTGCTCAACCGCCCGAGCCCCATTCCCGTCGAGGAGGTCGTCCCGGAGTGGGGGGCTCTCGCGGCCGCACCTCCGGTCCTTTTCATCGGGGGCCCGGTCCAGCCGAGCGCGGCTATCTGTATCGGGCGCACCGAGCTGCCCGAGGTTGCCGCCGCGGCCGGCTTCGCACCGCTCCTCGGTCGTCTCGGCACCGTCGATCTGCACGAGGACCCCGACAGTGTCCCGGTGCGTTTTTCTGAGATCCGCGTGTTCACCGGTTATGCGGGCTGGGGGCCGGGCCAGCTCGCGAGCGAGATCGGCTCGGGATCGTGGCATGTGCTGGCGGGCTACGACCAGGATGTTCTTTCGGACGACCCCGAGAAACTATGGCCCCGTGTTCTCCGCCGTCAGGGCGGGTGGCTGGCCGTGCTCTCCTTGTACCCGTCTGACCTGGCGTCGAACTGACTCGGCGGTGCGGCTGTCGACGGCCCATCCCCGCCCCCCCGGCCGATGGCGGTCGCCCGCCGGGCCTTACGAGCCGAGGAGCTGAGCGTGGCATCTGATTTCGTCGACGAGTCCCAGATCCACGTGAAGGGCGGCAACGGGGGTGCCGGCGCCGTCTCGTTCCGCCGGGAGGCGCATGTTTCCAAGGGCGGCCCCGACGGGGGTGACGGTGGCCGTGGCGGCAGCGTCTACCTCGAGGCCACGACGAACCTGGCTTCGCTGTTGTCCTTCGTCGACCATCCGCACCGGCGCGCCGCCGACGGGGGCCACGGCGGAAGCAAGAAACGGCACGGTCGCAACGGCGCCGACCTCGTCGTGCCCGTGCCTGTCGGCACTGTCGTGCGCCACCCGAACGGCGACGTGCTGGCGGACCTCACCTCGGGCGGGGACCGCTACATGGCCGCAGCCGGCGGACGCGGTGGGCGGGGCAATGCCCGATTCCTGACCAATCGCCTACGCGCCCCCGCCTTTGCCGAGCAGGCCGAGCTCGGCGAGGAGCACTGGCTGAACCTCGAGCTGGAGCTCATGGCCGACGTCGCCCTTGTCGGCTTCCCCAATGCCGGAAAGTCGACCTTGGTGTCGCGGATCTCCGCCGCGCGACCGAAGATCGCCGACTACCCTTTCACAACCCTCGAGCCGCATCTCGGTGTCGTGCGCTTCGGGGGGACGAGCAGCCAGGACGAAGACGCCGTCGAGTTCGTGGTCGCGGACATCCCCGGACTCATCGAGGGAGCCTCGGAAGGGCGCGGCCTCGGCCACAAGTTCCTTCGCCACGTGGAACGGGCGAGGGTGCTGCTCGTGCTCGCCGACCTCGGCGAAGACTCGGGCCGTGCACCTCGCGAACAGGTCCGCATCCTCCTCGACGAGCTCCACCGGTACCGGCCCGAGCTCACCGAGCGGCCGCGGGTCATCGTCGGCTCGAGGGCGGACCGCCGCCCGCAGGAAAACGGCGACGGGCCCGGCGCCCCGGTGGACAACGCAGGCGACGACCGGGCTGAGGATGGGACCGAGCTCGAGATCTCGGCTGTCACCGGTGCCGGGCTGCCACAGCTCCTGGGCCGGCTCGCCGTCCTGGTCACCGAGGCCCGGGCCGCGACGCCGCTGCCTCGTCACGCCACGGTCGTCCACCGTCCCGAACCGGAGGGCGTCACGGTCAACCGGCAGGGCGCGGTGTTCGTCGTGACGGGAAGGCAGGCGGCCCGGGCGGTGGCCGTTTCCGATCTCACCGACCCGGACGCGCTCGAGCACATCCACCGGCGCCTGAAGCGCATCGGCGTCGACCGTGCCCTCGCGCGGGCCGGTGCGCACGACGGGGACACGGTTGAAATCGGTGAGCTCAGCTTCACCTACGAGTCGGAGCGCTGAGCGCAGTGATCGTGGTTGCGAAGATAGGTACGAGCTCGGTCACCGCGAGTGACGGTTCGGTCGACACGGCCGCGGTCTTCAAGCTCTGCGGCGAGGTCGCCGGGTTGCGCCGCGACGGGCACACGGTCGTGGTCGTCACCTCCGGCGCCGTCACCGCAGGCGTGGCGGCCGTCGCGCCCCGCGGTGGGTACCGCAGCGACCCGAAGTCTCTGCAGGCCCTGTCCGCGATCGGCCAGCCACGCCTCATGCGCGTCTACGAGGACGGCCTGGCCGCCGAGGGCCTGCTTGCCGGCCAGGTGCTGCTGGCCCCGCTCGACCTTGCCCACCGCCAGCGCTACCTGCACGCCCGCGACACGTTCCTGCGACTGCTCGAGCTCGGTGTGGTCCCGATCGTGAACGAGAACGACGCCATCGCCGACGACGAGATCCGTTTCGGTGACAACGACCGCCTGGCCGCCCTCGTCGCCCACCTGCTGCGGGCGGACATGCTCGTGCTCTTGACGGACACGGCGGGTCTTTTGAGCGCGGACCCGCGCCAGAATCCGCAGGCGACCCTCATCGAGGAGGTCGCCGAGATCGACCATGAGCTCGAGCAGGTGGCAGGGGGCGCCGCCAGCGTCATGAGCCGCGGGGGCATGTCCTCGAAACTCGCTGCCGCGAAGATGGCCGCCTGGTCCGGCTCCAGGGTCGTGATCGCCTCGGCGCGCCGGCCCTCGGTCCTCGCCGACGCCATCAGCGGCGAGCAGGGCGTGGGGACGACCTTCCTGCCGCACCGCCGGTCCTTGGGGGCGCGCAAGCTTTGGATAGCCTTCGCCTTGCGCCCGGCCGGCCGGATCGTCGTGGGCGGCGGCGGCCCGCGC
>JBKQHU010000071.1:0-25111 GCA_052148655.1 Acidimicrobiales bacterium | reverse complement strand
ACGAGTTGTTGGTGCTCGGCACGAATGTCGGCAAGACGCTGGGCGGCTCGGGCCTGATCAGTGGCCCATTGCTGTCGGCGCTCGTCATCCCAAGACCAGGTGAGGCGTTGGGCGGCTTGGGTGAGGTCCCGTGCGGAGGTGTAGACGTGGCTGGCGTTCCGGGCTCGGCTCATGGCCACATAGGCGAGCTCCCGGCCGCCGCCGTCGTCGAGGACGTGGGCGACTTCGACCGTCGTACCTTGGGCGCGGTGAGCGGTGATGGCGTAGCCGTAGGCGAGACGGTCGGCGCCGATGTCGTCGAGCCCCATCTGAAGATGACGACCGTCGGGGGTGATAGCGGTGAGGGTCTGGGCTTCCGGGTCGACGGCGGTGACGCGCGCAGCTTGAGAGGTGACCCAGGCGCCGTGAGGTCCCGGGGCCAGCGTTATCACCCGGTCACCGGCCCGGTACGTGCGTCCTCCGGGAGGGGTGAGCTCGGGGCCGGTGAGCCTCCCGGAGCGTTCCCAAAGATCTCGGGCAACACGATTGAGCGCCTCGACGTTGTCGCGTCGGTAGGCGAGAAGTAGTGGGTCCCGGCCGGTGTCGATGTCGGTCGCCCAGGCACGGATCATGCCGGTCACCGCTCGCCGGCGGTCGGGCACGGGATGAACCCGCCCGCTGCGGACGTACCAGCCGACGGCGGCACCGATGTCGCCGTCTCGGAGCTCACAGAGCGCGACGCGTTCGGCGGGGTCGTTCTGGCGCAGGTTGTCGGTGAGCGCCCAGAGCTGTTCGGGGTGGCGTTCGGCGAGGGCGGTGAGCGCTCCACCTGGGCCGATGGCGCCGAGCTGGCGGTCGTCTCCGACGACGATCAGCTTTGCCCCCGATCGCTCGACGGCGGTCAGGAGCCGGGCGAGGTCGACATCTGAGGTCATGGCGCCCTCGTCGAGGATCAGTACGTGCCGATCGGAGAGTTCCAAGGTGTTGTGCTCCAGTCGCCATGCGAGCGAGGCGACGGTGCGCGACTCAATCCCAGCGCCTTCTCCGAGATTCCTTGCTGCCTGTCCGGATGTGGCGGTGCCGAGCACGGTGTAGCCGGCGCTTTCGAAGCCGTCGCGGACCGCCGCCAGCGTGGTCGTTTTCCCGGACCCGGCCACGCCCATGACGAGAGCAAAACGGTGCCCACTCACGAGGAGTCCGATCGCCACATCGTGTTGGGTGGCGGTGAGCGGGACGCCGAGGCACTCCTCGAGGCTGGTGACAGCGCCCAATGCGATCTGCTCCTCGACCTTCGGCCCGTCATCGCCCGTCAGTACCTCGGCCAAGGTTTCGATGCGCTCTTCGTCGGCCAGGACGCAGCGTGCCGTCCACACGGGCTCTCTGCTCCCGGTCACGACCGGCAGTGCCACCGCGTCGTCGTTCGCGAGCACTGTCTCGACGGCTCTGTCGAGCACAGAGACAGGGAGGCCGTGAAGGTGCGGGGCGGCAGCGATGATCACGTCGCCTCGCGTGATGGTCTTCTCACTCGCCAAGCGCCCACCCGGGCCGAGCAGCTCGCTGGCGAGCTCCTCGAGGTCGACCTCCGGGAGCTGATAGGCCGAACCTGCCGCCTCGGCTGCGGCGAGAAGATCAGCCGGGGGATGACCAGCGGCAGTCAGCTCGTCATGCCACCGGGTCAAGAGGTCCTCGACGCGGACCTCCGCCTTGCGGTCCCGGGTGGCCCGGGCCGCGACCGACCGCGCCGCGTAGGAAGCATCGGGTCCGACTGCGGCGGTGATCTGAGCAGAGCGCGTTGAGTGCAGCTCGCAGACTTCGGCCGGGATCCCGGCGATCGCCCAGCCTCCGAGGCGTCCGGACGGGCCCGGATCCGCGACGATGCCGTATCCGAGCTCGACAGCCTTGGCGGCAGCGGCCATGCGCCCGACGGCCGTCGCCGCATGCAGGTGGTCTCTCAAGAACGCCGTGTCAGCGCCCTTCCACCCTCCCCTTGCGTCACGCATCAACACAGCGTTCGCGATCAGGACGTGGTCGTGTACCTGGGGATCGCCGGACCGGGTCGTCGCATGCCGGGAGGTCGCCCAGATGAGCCCACCGGTGGCGACCCGGGTCTGGGAACGTCCCCGCCGACCACCCCGTTCGGCGACGAGGCGGTCCAGGTACTCGAGGGTGGTGTCGCGCTCGGCATCGACGATCTTGTGCATGTCCTCGGCGCGGCCGATCACGCCGAGCTCGGCGACCGACTTGTGAGGTGAAACCACGAGCTCGAGGCCCGGACGCAGACAACCGACGAGACGCCGGCCCGTGCGAGGGTCGTGGGCCCCACCGATGCCGAAGATCGCCCGGTAGTCAGCGAGGTCCACCTCGCCCTCCAGGCCGAGCAGTCCAGGACCGGAGCCTCCCCAGGACATCGGAGTCTCCCCCCGCGAGGCGTAGTACTCGCCAGAGGCAGCGACCGGGTCGTCACCCCGACCCGCGACGGTGTGCTCGTGGTACTCGACCGAGTCGGCTCCCATCATCCGCATCCACGCCACGCGCACCACCTCCTTGCCAACTGAAAGTTGCAAACGTGTTCCTCTTGGTTTGTGGTTATAGCAGGAATGTGGGTGAAGTAAAGAGGTTGTTTGGTGTTGGGTAGATGGAGGTAAAGGAAGGTGAGTGATGGTGAATGGGAAGGCTGATGGAGGGGGAGGTTGGAGGAAGGAGATGGAGTGGGTGAAGATGGTCGATGAAGAGAGTGAGGTGGGAAGATGGAGAGAGTGGATGAGGAAGGATGGAATGAGTGGAGTGGGTTGATGGGAGGGGAGAAGGGGAGGGAGTTGGTGAGGGAGTGGGTGGCCTGTTGGTTGGTATATAGAGGCTAAAGATGGTAAAGGACGGTGAATGTCATTGAACCTGGTTGATCGACGTGGTGCGGCCGCGTTCTGGTGGTGAACCAGGGTCCGGGTGCGGTGCGCGCCAATAGCCTGGATCTCCCAGTGCCTCCTTAGTAGAGGCTCGTCACCGTCTTGCACCTTGTCGGCGTCGGTCTCGTCCGTAGACAGCAACCACCACAAGGAGACCGATGCCCAGTTCCGAAACCCTGCCCCAGCTTCTCACCATCGACCAGCTCGCCGAGCGGCTCGGGGTGAGCATTCGCCACATCCGCCGACTCGTAGCCGAGCGTCGGGTGCCTTACTTGAAGGTTGGGTGGCTTGTCCGCTTCGACCCGGCCGAGATCGCTGCCTGGCTTGATGATGCTCGCCACCCTCACGTCTGGCACGGGCGCCCGGCTTGATCTGGCCCTCAGTTCCTCGCATCGGCGTCTCGCATCGAGGAGGTTGGGTGCCTCGACTCGGGACCCAGTAAGCGCACGCCGGTCTGAGCGAGACCCAAATGTCCGTGCAAGGATCAGCGCCAGTACGCACCGTGTGGCGCCAGAATGGCGCTACAGTGAGGGACATGCCAAGTGTCCAGATCAAGTCCGTTCCTGAAGACGTCCACGCAGAGCTACGCCGACGCGCAGCGAACGAGGGAAAGTCGCTCCAAGAGTATCTACTCGGCCGTCTAGTCGAGGAGGCACGTCGGCCCAGCCTCGAAGATCTCCTGAGCCGTGCCGGCCAGCGAAGCGGTGGGCACGTTTCGTTCCGCTTCGCAAGCGAGGCGGTTCGCGAGGATAGGGACGACGGGTGATCGTCGTTGACGCGTCGGTCATCGCGCCGGCTCTCGCGGACGATGACGCAGACGGCGACCGCGCCCGCGAACGTCTACAAGGTGAACGTCTCGTGGCGCCGGAATTGCTCGACCTCGAGGTGGTCGCAGTTATCCGGAAGGCGCTTTTCGCTGGAGTCCTTGATGAGCGCCGAGCCGCCATTGCCCTCGCAGACCTCGCAGACCTTGATCTCGAACGAGTAAGCCACCGACCACTATTGGTGCGGATATGGGAGCTGCATCGAAACATCACGCCGTACGACGCGGCGTATGTGGCCTTGGCTGAGACGATTGAGGCGACCCTGGTGACCGCGGACCGTCGCTTGGCGCAGGCACCAGGCCCGCGGTGTCAGATGGAGTATCTCGGTTGAGGCAAGATCCATTACCAAGTACGCGTTGAGAGGAGGACCACTTGCAATGAGTGGCAAGCGACAGTTTGGGACCGTCCGAAAGTTGCCGTCTGGAAGGTGGCAGGCGCGGTACCGAGACGGGTCCGGCCAGATGTTCTCCGCGCCGTCAACTTTTCCGACCAAGACCGATGCGACGCGTTTCCTCGCGGTGGTGGAGGCGGACATAGCACGAGGTCTGTACATCGATCCCAGCGCGGGACGAGTGACCTTCGCCGAGTGGTCAGACCGCTGGTTGGCGCGACCCGGTAAGCGAGACGCATCGACGGCAAGAGATCGGCAAGCGCTCGCGTCGTTCCGCTCTCAGCTCGGTTCGGTGCTCCTGATAGGGCTCACCCCCGGGCTTGTCCAAGAAGCGGTGGACCTGCGCTCGAAGGTCGCGGCACCCGCGACCGTCGCCCGAGACTTCTCGGCACTCCGGGCTGTGCTTAACGCGGCCGTCAACGCCGACTTGATTGCTCGATCACCCGCTCGGAACATCGCGTTGCCTCGAGTCGTGCACCCGGAGCGATCAGGCTTATCCCCGTCGGAGCTCGCGGCGCTCGTGAAAGAAGTGCCAGAGCACTACCAGGCGCTCGTGCTAGTTGGAGCGGTACTTGGATTGCGTTGGGGGGAGGCAGTCGGACTGCGGGTCCGCGATGTCGATTTCATGCGCCACACCGTGACGATCGCCCAGACCGTTGAAGAGCTATCGGGTCATATGCGCGTCGTTCCAGAGGCGAAGACGCGATCCAGTCTGCGAACGCTCGCTGTTCCGGTGTTCCTCATGGACGAACTCACTCGTCACCTGCAGCAGCACCGACAGAACGTGATAGGTCAGTACGTCGACCCAGACGCGCTGATTTTCGTCGGTCCACGCGGCGGGACACTGCGGCGTCGCTTCGGCGAGCGCATTCTGCGGCCGGCAGGGGAGCGGGCAGGCATCTCGACGAGTCTCACTTTCCATTCGCTTCGGCACTGCGCGGTCACCGCGATGGCGGACGCCGGCGTGCCCTACAACGTGACCCAGGCGAGGGCCGGCCACAGCACGGCGCGCATGACGATGGAGCTGTACTCGCATCGGACGACAGCTGCTGATCGGGCGGCGGCTGAGGCCCTACAGGCTCACTTCGGCGAGGCGTCTGTAGCCCGAAGTGGCACGGGTGTGGCACGGAGCGCTGCTTCTTCGACAATCGCACCGAGAAACAGCAGGTCAAGTGCTCTGTAATCGCTGGCGACAACAGCCTTCACACGGCTGAGGTCGCAGGTTCAAGTCCTGCAGCGCCCACTGACTGGGACGCCGCATAGCCGGTGAGCGGGCCGCGCCGACTCCGGTCCGAGCCTCGCGGGCCGTGCTTGACAACCGACCCCATGCCGCCAGGTTTCCAACATCGACGTAGAAGCGAACCTTGTTCTCGGGTACCGTCGCGAAAAACCTGCTCATAGGCACAGATGGGTCGACTCGCTGCCCGAGGTCGTGGGCGATCGACGGATCGCTCCATCGAAGGTGGAATTGCAGCTCGACAGCGCGGAGACGCTTCCCTGTCTTGGCGGTCGCGATGGCCGCTCTCGGTTTCGGGCATCACTGTGATGACGCCTTTGCCGGCGTCCTGTTGCTTACGACAGCGTTTCGATCGGTGCTGACGACCTCGGGCAGTCCTCGTGCAACGTTGGGCACGGTTTAGGATCAAACCCGCGCGACGTGCCGGTGCCGGCCTGGGTGAGGGCAAGAGGAGGAGTGTTCATGGAGGTTCGCAGTCGTCCGCTGCATTTCGGTGTGCAGCTTCAGGCGCAGCGCACGAGCTGGAAGGACTACGCCGCGGCCGTGCAGTCAGTCGAAGAGCTGGGTTTCGACTCGGTCTGGACCTGTGACCACCTGTTGCCGTTTTCTGGACCGGACGACGGTCCTTGTTTCGACGCCCTGACGACTCTCGCGGCCATGGCGACACTTACCGTTCGCATTCGAATCGGGATCTTGGTCAGCGGTGTCCTCTACCGCGACCCGGCGACGCTGGCGAAGAGCGCCGCCCTGGTCGACCACATCAGCGGCGGGAGGCTGGAGTTCTCACTCGGAGCCGCATGGGCGGAGCGCGAGTTCCGAGCTTACGGATTGCCGTTCCCTTCCCTCGCCGAGCGTTACGGCCGGCTCGATGAGGCGCTGCAGATCGTCACGTCACTTTGGCGTGAGCACCGCACGACGTTCACAGGCAACTACTACAAAGTCGAGAACGCACCTTGCGAGCCGAAACCTTTGCAGAAGCCGCACCCTCCGATCACGATCGGGGGGTCGGGCCTCGGTACCCTTCGACTGGCGGCCCGGTATGCGACGATCTGGAACATGCAGGGCTCACCTGCAAAGTGCGCCGAGCGGGCTGGGCTGCTCGAGAGGTGCTGCGAGGAAGCGGGGAGGGACTTCGGCGAGATCGAGCTGTCGGTGCACCCATTGATCGCTTTGGCGCGAACCCATGAGCAAGCCGAGGACCTCGCGTCGCGGACCGCCGCCAGCCATGGCCAGGACATCGAAGGCCAACGAGATCACTGGCTTCTCGGCACACCCCGAGAGGTCGCCGATCAGCTCCGGCGTTACGCGGACGTCGGCATCTCCCATTGCGTGATCGGTTTCAGCCCCCCGTTCGACCAGACGCAGTTGCGGCTGTTCCGCGAGGAGGTCCTGCCGGCGCTCGGTTGAGCCCGGCCGTCTGGTGCCGGCGGGTCTCAGCCGGGCCTTTGGGACCGTGGGCCTCGCGTGGGTTACGACTCCGCAGTGGGTCGCGCGGTCTCCGGACCTTCGCAGCATGAAGGTCGCCACCTCCGCGCACGGGGTCCTGAGCGGGTGCACGTGACAGGAAACTCGACTCGGTGAGCTCTTGGGAGGGCCGCGATGTCACCGGCAAGGGGTCTCCGTGCCGGAGTCATTGCTGGTCCGGGGCGTATGGCGTCTGCTCGGCGCCTACTGCAGTCGTCCTGGACACGCCGGGCGATGTTGCAAGGGGTCCACGGGCTGACAATGATGTCGTCGAAACTTTCTAAGCGTCAAAGATTATCGAAGGGGTCACATGCGCACGTCCCGGTCAGCCACTCTCGTCGCGGCAGGAGCCATCCTCCTGCCCCTTCTGGCGTGCAACGCCCCGGCGGTCGCGGCGAGCCCGCGGACGTCGACGCCGATCGGAAAGCAGCTGGTGGAGCTGAAGGGCTCCGACACGGTCGCAGGCGACAGTCTCGGCAACTCGATCGCGATCTCGGGCCCCACGGTCATCGTGGGTGCCTATGGTCACGCCAAGAGCGCCGGTAGGGCCTACGTGTTCGCGACGACGGGGTCCGGATGGAAACAGACGGCTGAGCTGGAGGGTTCCGACACCGTCGCGGGCGACCAGTTCGGCTCGTCCGTGTCGGTCTCGGGCACGACCGCTGTCGTCGGGGCCGGGGGCCACGCGGACCACGCCGGGCGCGCGTACGTGTTCGCGAAGACGGCGGGCGGCTGGAAGCAGATCGCCGAGCTGAAGGGTTCGGACACCGTCGCGGGTGACTACTTCGGTTGGTCGGTCGCCATCTCGGGCGACAACATCGTGGTAGGGGCCTATGGACACGCTAAGAACGCCGGCCGTGCCTATGTGTTCGCCGAGACTGCGAAGGGCTGGACCCAGACCGCCGAGCTGAAGTCCACAGGCATCCTCCCGGGGGACCAGCTCGGCTCCTCGGTTGCCATCTCGGGCCCGACGATCGTGGTGGGCGCGACCAACCGCGCCGCCGCGGGCGGTCGGGCGTACGTCTTCGCCAAGACCGGCTCCGCCTGGAAACAAGTTGCCAAGCTGCAGGGACTCGATACGATCGCCGGTGATCACTTCGGCTGGTCGGTGGGGATTTCTGGCACCACCGCCGTCGTGGGCGCATTCCTCCACGCCAAGAGCGCCGGCAGGGCCTACGTGTTCACAAAGGCCAGCGGCTGGAAGCAGACCGCCGAGCTGAAGGGCTCGGACACCGCCCCCGTCGACGGCTTCGGCATCTCAGTGGCGATCGCGAGCATGGGGATCGTCGTGGGCGCCACAGGCCACGCATCTGGCGCCGGCCGGGTGTACATGTTCACCAGGACGCCGGGAGGCTGGAAGCAGGTGGCCGAGCTGAAGGGCCTGGACACCGCCCCAAGCGACGAGTTCGGCTTTTCGTTGGGCCTGTGGGAAACCTCGCTCGTCGTCGGCGCACCAGAGCACGGTGGTCATGCAGGTCGGGGTTACGTGTTGAAGGTGTGAGCCCGGTCGCGCGCATAGGTTTCGCCTGTGCCCGGTTCTGGAGCGGTTTCGTCCGGATGGCTCGAGGTCGTCGGCTAGCCTGGCGGTATCGAAGGACGGACCTCGGCTGTCAGTGATCATCACCGAAGGCTCCGAGCAGGCGTCGCGCGCACAGAGCCATGGCCAAGGATCGACGGTGACGAACTGGCGCGCTGAGAGCGACCTGCCAGTCATCATTCAGGGCGGAATGGGTGTCGGTGTCTCGGGTTGGCCCTTGGCACGGGCAGTCGCTGTGACCGGCCAGCTCGGGGTGGTTTCAGGCGTGGCGCTAGACACGCTCTTGGCCCGCCGCCTTCAGCTCGGAGACCCAGGCGGTCATATCCGCCGTGCGCTCGCCAGTTTCCCGAGCGCCGACGTGTCTGAAGAGATCCTTGCCCGCTACTTCGTCGAGGGTGGCCTGGAGCCCGGGACGCCGTTCCGCCTGGTGCCGCGCCTGTCGTTGGATCCGAGCCAACTCGCTGTCGAGCTCGTAGTGGCGGCTAATTTCGTGGAGATATTCCTGGCCAAAGAGGACCACGACGGCCTCGTGGGGATCAACTACCTCGAAAAGATCCAGATGGCGACTCCCGCAGCGGCCTATGGGGCCATGCTCGCCGGCGTCGACTACGTGCTGGTCGGGGCGGGCATCCCCGCCGAGCTGCCCGGTCTGCTCGACACCCTGGCGGCTGGGCAGGCTGGCGAGGTCTCCGTCGACGTCGTCGGTGCGGGCGCTAACCGTTACACGGTGGGCGTGCGCCCCGAGATTGTCTCCGGTGCGAACCTCGAGCTGCACCGTCCGAAGTTCCTCGCCATCGTGGCCTCGCATGTGCTGGCGTCATATCTCGCTCGGGAAGCCCGCACACGTCCGGACGGCTTCGTCGTCGAAGGTCCCGTGGCGGGGGGCCACAACGCGCCGCCACGGGGTCCGCTCAGCTTCGACGAGGATGGCCAGCCCGTCTACGGAGCCCGTGACGACGTGGACCTGGAGAAGCTGGCGTCGATCGGCTTGCCCTTCTGGCTTGCGGGTGCCTACGCGAGCCATGAGCTGCTCGGGGCGGCACTTGACGCCGGCGCGACAGGCATTCAGGTCGGCTCGGCGTTCGCACTCTGCGAGGAATCGGGCTTCGAGCCTTCACTGAGGCGTGCTTTCATCGAGAGCGCCCTGTCGGGCAAGTTGCACGTGCGTACCGATCCGCTGGCTTCGCCCACTGGCTTTCCCTTCAAGGTGGCCGACCTGGCCGGGACCGTCGCCGAACCGGACGTGTACGCGCAACGCCGGCGGGTCTGCGAAGCGGGCTATCTACGGGTGCCGTACCGCACCGAAGACGGCGACATCGGGTACCGCTGCCCAGCCGAGCCGTCTTCGGCTTACGTGCGCAAGGGAGGCAAGCTCGAGGACACCGCTGGGCGGCGCTGTGTGTGCAACGGACTCATTGCCGCTGTCGGCCTGGGGCAGCGGCACCGCGACGGAGCCGTGGAGCCCCCGCTCGCGACGATCGGGCAGGACCTCTCGTTCCTACCGCGATTGCTCCACGATGGCCGCGACAGCTACAACGCCGCCGACGTCGTGGCCTATCTCATCGGCGGCCCCGGCGAATGACGCCGGCGCGCGGCCCAGGGACATCCGGCGAGAAGCCGCCTGTGCCCGTGCCATGCGCGTCGCGGGCAAACGAACACCACAGCTGCCGCTCCAACCGAGGCCCTTGGGATCAAGACTCCCACGGCCCGGCGAAGCGTCGCGAGTGGCACCTGGCCGCAGGAGCGCGTAAGATCATTACGTGCCACAAGTAACTAATGTGGGACCCGAGGAGCCCCGACCGAGGTCGGCCCAGCAGTCCGTGGACGAGATCCGGGAGGCCTTCTGGATCGTGGGGCGTTCGATGGGCCAGGTCCGCCTGCACGAACGCCTGCTGCGGGCGGCGGGTGTCCGGATCGACCGGGCGGGAGGCGCCCTGCTCTACATGCTGCAGGCGCACGGCGAGTCGGTACGGGTAACGGGCCTGGCGGACCTGCTCGGTGTTGACGCGCCCACGGTCACGAGGAAGATCCAGCAGCTGGAGCGAGAGGGCCTCGTCTCTCGTCACGCCGATGCCGAGGACCATCGCGCCACCCGCATCGCACTGACGGAGAGTGGTCGCCGGACGCTCGAGAGGGTGTTGAAGGCCCGGCGGGCGTGGTTCGACAGGCTGCTCGAGGGCTGGGACGACCGGGACCTCGCCGCCTTCGCGGCCATGCTGGGACGGTTCGCGACGTCATTGGAGCGTGATTTGGAAGACGCCCGTGGCAGCTGAAGAACACAACGGCCAGGGCTCCAAAGAGGTCGCGACCAGCCCGGAGCCAGATGGCCCCACGCCCAAACAAGGTCCCCGTTGGAGCCAGCCAGTGCTGATCAGCCTCTTGCGTCGCTATCTCGGCCGTTACACCGGACAGGTGTGCCTGGTCGTGGCGCTGCTCACACTGCAGGCAATCTCCAACCTCTACCTGCCGAACCTGACGGCTGACATCATCAACAACGGCATCGAGAAGGGCGACATCGGCTACATCTGGACCACGGGCGGCTGGATGCTCGCGATAACGCTCGTGGTGGGCGTGATGTCGATAGTCGCCGTCTATTTCGCCTCGAGGATCGCGATGGGCCTGGGCCGCGACATCCGAGGTGCCGTCTTCAAGTCTGTGCAGCGGTTCTCGGCCCAGGAGATCAACCACTTCGGCACGCCGTCGCTCATCACGCGAAACACCAACGACGTCCAGCAGATCCAGATTTTCCTGCAGATGGCCCTCACGATGATGGTGCTGGCCCCGATCATGTGCGTGGGCGGCGTGATCATGGCGCTCAAGGAGGACGTGAGGCTCTCGACGCTCGTCGTGGTCGTCGTCCCGCTGATGCTCGTGGTCATCTCGATCCTGATGACGAAGGCCGTCCCACTGTTCAGGTCGATGCAGTCCAGGATCGACCGCGTCAACCTCGTGTTGCGCGAGCAGATCACCGGCGTGAGGGTGATACGGGCGTTCATCCGCAACGATCAGGAGCGGGCGCGTTTCGCCGACGCCAATGCGGCATTGACGAACACGGGTCTGCGCGTGAACCGCATGTTCGCGCTGGCGGTGCCGACGGTCATGGGGATCATGAACCTGTCGACGGTTGCGGTGATCTGGTTCGGTGGCCATCTCATCGCCAGCGGCAGCATGCCGATCGGGAACCTGACCGCCTTCATCAGCTACCTCCTGCAGATCCTGATGTCGGTGATGATCGCCGTGATGATGGTGATCCTGCTGCCGCGGGCGGTCGCGAGCGCCGACCGCATCGAGGAGGTGCTGCGCGTCGAGCCTTCGGTCCTCGACCCGGAGCGGGCCATCGTCCCGGCAGTTTCGGCGGGCCTGGTGGAACTGAGAGAGGTCGACTTCCGGTACCCGGGCAGTGAGGAACCGGTGCTGCACGACCTGGACTTCTCGCTCCTACCCGGTGACATGACGGCCATCATCGGCGGCACGGGCTCGGGCAAGACGACGTTGATCAACCTCATCCCTCGCCTGTTCGACGTGACGAGTGGCGCCGTGCTGGTCGATGGGGTGAACGTGAAAGACCAGGCGCGCAGCGTCCTCTGGGACAAGATCGGCATGGTTCCGCAGCAGGCGTACCTGTTCAGCGGCACGGTGGCGGAGAACCTGCGTTTCGGGCGGGCGGATGCCACTGACGAGGAGCTGTGGAAGGCGCTGCGGGTCGCGCAGGCGAACGACTTCGTAGCCGCCATGCCCGGGGGGCTCGAAGCAGAGATCACCCAAGGCGGCACGAACGTGTCAGGCGGCCAGCGCCAGCGGTTGTCGATCGCGAGGGCACTCGTGAAACGCCCGGCCATCTACCTGTTCGACGACTGTTTCTCAGCGCTGGACGCAGCCACTGACGCGAAGCTCCGGGCTGCCCTGCGATCCGAGACCGCGGACGCGACGGTGCTGGTAGTGGCCCAGCGGGTGAGCACGATCCTGCATGCCGACCGGATCATCGTGCTCGACGACGGGCGGGTTGTAGGGATCGGGCGGCACGAGGAGCTCATGACGAGCTGTCCGCAGTACCGCGAAATCGTCACCTCCCAGCTGGGTGAGGAGGCCGCATGAGTACGCCTGCGGCTCGGCAACCCGGGCCGGGACGGGGTTTCGGAGGCCCGGGGCGGCCCGGGATGACAATGCCGGTCGAGCGGCCCAAGGACTTCGGCAAAACGGTCCGACGTCTCGGTCGACGGCTTAAGCCCGAGAGGGTCCGGATCGCCTTTGTGATCGCCATGACCTCGGCGAGTGTGGCGTTCACGGTGTTCGGACCGAAGATCCTCGGAAACGCGACCGACGTCCTGTTCAACGGGGTAATCGGCAAGCGGCTCCCGGCCGGGATGTCCAAGCAGCAGGTGATCGCGCTGTTGCAGTCGAGGGGCGAGCACCAGCTCGCCGAGATGGTCGGGGGAATGTCGATCACCCCGGGCTCAGGAGTCGATTTCGGTCATCTCGGCACGCTGTTAGGCTTGGCGGCGCTCGTCTACCTCCTCGGCGCCATGCTCAACTGGGCCCAGGGCTACGTGATGGCGGGCGTTGCGCAGCGGACCGTGTACCGGATGCGCGAGGACGTGGAGTCCAAGCTCTCCCGGCTCCCGCTGCGGTACTTCGACCGTCACTCCCACGGGGACATCTTGAGCCGCGTCACCAACGACATCGACAATGTCTCGACGACCCTCCAGCAGGGCTTGAGCCAGCTGCTGAGCTCGGGGCTCACGATTCTCGGTGTGATGGCGATGATGTTCTGGATCAGCCCGTTGCTGGCCGGCGTCTCGTTGATAACAATCCCGCTCTCGCTCGGCGTGACGCTTTTCGTCGCGCGGCGCTCCCAGGTGCAATTCGCCGCCCAGTGGGCGGGCACCGGGACCTTGAACGGCCACGTCGAGGAGATGTACACCGGTCACGCCCTGGTGCAGGTGTTCGGGAGGAGCGACGCCTCCGTCGCGGAGTTCGACCGCCAGAACGAGTCCCTTTACGAGGCGAGCTTCCGGGCGCAGTTCCTCTCGGGCGTGATCCAGCCCGCGATGCAATTCCTCGCCAACTTGAACTACGTGGCGATCGCGGTCATCGGGGGATACCGGGTCGCCTCGGGAGCGCTCTCGCTCGGTGACATCCAGGCCTTCATCCAGTACTCACGGCAGTTCACCATGCCGATCACCCAGGTGGCGAGCCAGATGAACCTCCTGCAGTCCGGTGTCGCCTCGGCGGAACGGGTCTTCGACCTGCTGGACGCCGAGGAGGAGGAGCCGGACTGCGCCCAACCCGCGCAGCTGGTCGATCCGGACGGGCGGATCGACCTTGAGCACGTGAGCTTCCAATACGAGCCGACCAGGCCCCTGATCGCCGACTTCAACCTGGCGGTCGCGCCGGGCCAGACCGTCGCCATCGTCGGGCCGACGGGCGCGGGCAAGACGACGATCGTGAACCTGCTCATGCGCTTTTACGAGATCGACTCCGGGCGCGTCCTTCTCGACGGTGTGGACGCGCGCGACCTCACCCGTGACGACGTGAGGCGGACCTTCGGCATGGTGCTGCAGGACACGTGGCTGTTCACAGGCACGATCCGGGACAACATCGCCTACGGGCGCGAAGGCGCCACGGCCGACGAGGTCATTGCGGCCGCCGAGGCCGCTCACGTCGACCATTTCGTGCGGACCCAACCCGAGGGGTACGACACGGTGATCGACGAGGACGCCTCCAACATCTCCGCCGGGCAGAAACAGCTGGTCACCATCGCCCGCGCTTTTGTCGCGAACCCGACGATCCTTATCCTGGACGAGGCGACGAGCAGTGTCGACACCCGGACCGAGGTCCTCATACAACAGGCGATGGCTCGCTTGCGCCAGGGGCGGACGAGCTTCGTCATCGCCCACCGGCTCTCGACAATTCGCAACGCGGACACCATCGTCGTCATGGACGCCGGCCGGATCGTCGAGCAGGGCAGCCACGCCGATCTGCTCGCGAAGAAGGGCTTCTACGCCGACTTGTACGAGAGCCAGTTCAGCGAGGCGTTCGTGGAGACGGCCTGACCCGAAAGGCGCCCCCGCCCCGCCTCACAGGGCGTCACAGGCGTCGTCATAGCCGGGGCGTCGACGGAGCGCCGTGGCCCGAGGTACGGCGTCTCTAGCCGGCGGCGGAAGTGGCTGCGCGGGGAGGGAAGTCGAGGAACGCGAAGCGCTTGATCCCGCTGACATGCAGGCGGTACTGGGCGCTCGTGCGCAGCACGCCCAGGCCGTAGCGGACGCTCGCGCCGAAGCTGATCGAGGACGAGTCGGCCGCATAGCGCGTGGGGCAGGAGAGCTCCCCGATCTCGGCGCCGAACTTGACGGCCTGAGCGATGATCTGGTTGTCGAAGACGAAGTCGTCCGAATTCCGTTCGAACGGTAGGGCGCTCAGGAGCTCGCGGCTGTAGGCCCTCAGGCCCGTGTGGTACTCGGAGAGCTTCTGGCGTAGCACGATGTTCTCGTAGAGAGTGAGGACCCTGTTGGCCGCGTACTTGTAGGCCGGCATACCCCGCGCCATCGAGTTCTGTGCCAGGATGCGCGACCCGAGAACGAAGTCGTACTGGCCGTAAGCGATCATCGCCGCCAGGGCGGGCACCAAAAGGGGCGAGTACTGGTAGTCGGGATGGAGCATGACGACGATGTCGGCACCGAGCTCGAGTGCCGCCTTGTAACAGCTCTTCTGGTTCGCCCCGTAGCCACGGTTCCGGTCGTGCTGGATCGAGACGAGCCCCAGCCTCTTCGCCTGTTCCAGCGTGTCGTCGCCGCTCGCGTCGTCCACCAACAGGACCTCGTCCACGACCGCGCGGTCGAGCTCGTCGACGGTACGCTTCAACGTCTCCCCGGCGTTGTAGGCGGGAAGCACGACGGTGATCTGTTTCCCGTTGAGCACGCTGCGAGTGTAGTCACAGGGCGTCGAAGCTCGACTTCGCCGGACTGGCACCTCTTGGTAGGGTCGTCCAGTGCTCGCGACCGATACCGCGCCGGCCGAGGTGACCTCGGTCGTTCGCGCGCCACAGCGGCGTCTGCGCCACAGCGGCCCGGGGCTGATCGGCGAAGCTGGTGCGGTCGCCCTCTCGCCCCTCGTGGCGTATTTCGTGCTCAGAGTCCGCGCCATGGCACCCAACGAGCTCCCCGATCCAGCGATGCACACGATCTACATCATCGACCCTCGGGAGATGTTCCTGCGCTACGCGGCCGCGCTGGAACCCACAGCGCGCCTGCGCGAGGGCGCCCAGGTGGGATTCCTTCTCGTCGCACGGCTTTTCTATGTCGTCTTCGGTGCCGTGCCGGGCTTTTTCGCCACTCGCTACCTGTTCGCGCTGATCGCCATCGTGCCTGCCTATGTGCTCGTGAGGCGGCTGTACGGCATACCGGCCGGAGCGATGGCGGTGGTCGCGCTGCTGAGTTCGCCTGTCGTCATCACGGCGTGGGGCACCGACTACCCGAACTCCGCAGTCGTCTCCTACGTAGTCGGGGCGGTCGCCTGCCTTGCCATGCCGTCTCGGGGCAGGTGGCGCTCGGCTTGTCTCGTGCTCGCGGGGCTGTTTTTGACCTTGGCGGTCTGGTCCCACGGCATGGGCGCCGTCCTCGCTATGACCACGGTCATTGTGTACGCGGCAGTACGGCTGTTGCGGGCCAGGGAACGCCTCGTTGTGGACGGCGCCATCGTGGCGGGGGTCGCCATCGTGACGACGCTCGCCCTCATGGTGGCCTCGGCGCTCGTGTTCGGTCAGCTCGACTTCATCCGCCCGACCTTCGCCGCGGCCGCCTATCTGAACCAGCCGGGCCAGATCCTGCTTTTCCACTCTGCCAACTGGCGCTGGGCTGTCTACCTGGCGTACCTGCTGGTCCCCCCCGCGGTCATCGCCGCCTTCTGGGTCAGCTTCGCAGGAAGGCTGGGCGCGATTTCGACACCCCAGCTGTTCGTCGGGCTCGTCTGCACCGCCCAGTTCACCGTCTTCGCCTACCTGCAGTTCGGCTACCACGTGGAATCGCTCGAGATGTACTACTTCTCCTCGACGCTGTGGGGCGTGGTCTGCCTGACCCTCGCCGTCGTGCTCGCCGAGCTCTGCCGGCCGCTTTGGGCACGCCCGGTAGCGCGTTGGTTGCCCGCGGCCCTTCTTGTCGCCATCGCTCTCGGGTACGAGGTCGACCCGCACCCACCGGCCTTCGGGTGGTTGCCGACCGGCGCGGCCCTGGCTGCGGTCCCGGTCCTGTGCTCAGGGATGGCGCGCTTGGCCAACCGGGCCCGGGCGCCGCGTCCGGCGTCCGGCTTGTGGTCAGGGATCGGGCTCGCGACGACGGTCGTTGCCGTGGCAGGATCGTTGCTCGTCGTCACGGTCGCGCCGAGCCCCGTGCACGCTCCGCTCGCCGACGTGGCCCGCGCGGCCGACCCGGCGGCCGCTTACTCCACTGCTCTCGGCGGGAGTGCGAGCCGTCTCATCGACTGGTACCAGGTCAGCGCGGATCTCCCGTCTTTCGTGGGCAACGCCACCTATCGAGGCGAGCAACTGCTGATGTGGTTCCCCTACGACCCGAGCGGCGTGCTCACCGAGCCGGTGGGCATCTACCACGGGCGCTTCGATGCGCTCCCGAGCAATCCAGGCGTGCTCACGGTGCCCGACGTGGCAATGCTCGCCGCGCGGCGGCCGGCGGAGATCCTGCTTCTCAGTACCACCGGCGCCATGTTCGAGAGCGCCTTTGAGTATCTCGGTCCGTACCGGCCCGTGCTGGCCCGCACCGGGGTGTTGCGGGATGGGCAAGCCGTGCTTCACGTCTGGCTGATCGTCCTGAAGGCATTCGCAAGAGGCGCCGCCTGAGCGGCTCGAGCATGCTCCGGTCGACGGGCCCCGCCGCCCGGCGCGGTTCGGTCGAATCAGGGGAGTTGTGCTACAACAAATGCTACGTCAACGCGAGTCGCGTGCTCGCACTGAAGGAGCAGCTTGTGCAGTCGACAGCAGCAGCAGTCGTGCAGTTCAATCCGTCGCCGGACCCGGTCGTCTCGGTGATCATCGTCGCGACGGGGGCTGCACCGGACCTGCTCGGATGCCTGCGGGCTCTGGCCAAGAACACCAAGGACGTGCCCTTCGAGGTGATCGTGGTCGAGAACGGAGTCACCTCGGGTGTTTCGGACGACCTCGCCTTCGGGGTGAGCGGTCTCGTGACTGTCCGGTCGGGGGTGAACCGGGGCTTCGCGGGCGGCTGCAACCTGGGGGCGCGACAAGCTCGCGGCGTCTACCTGGTTCTGCTGAATGACGACGCCGAGCCCGAGCCCGGGTGGCTGGCGCCACTCGTCGAGGCGGCCCAGACGCCGGGAGTTGGGGCCGTGGGTGGCCGCGTCCTGTTGTCGGACGGGACCTTGCAGGAGGCGGGCTCGATCATCTGGAAGGACGGCTCCAGTTACGGCGTCGGCCGCGACCTGCCGGGCGATGCCGTCTCGCTGCGATTCCGCCGCCGCGTGGAGTACTGCAGCGCCCTCAACTTCCTCGTGCGGAGAGACATCTGGAACGAGGTGGGAGGTCTAGACGAGGGGTACTTCCCGGCCTACTACGAGGACGTCGACTTCTGCTTCAAGATCGCCGAGCGCGGCGACATCGTGCTGTACGAGCCGCGTTCGGTCGTGCGCCATCTCGAGTCGCGCAGCTCAACGCAGCTGTACAAGGAGTACCTCTGCTTGACGCACCGCAAGAGGCTGATCGAGAAATGGCCGGAGGTCTTCGAGCGCGACACGCACGCCGAGCCGATCGACCCTGACTCGGTCGAAGAGGCGATCCACCTGGCGATGGGGTCCCCGCCGCGCGTGCTCGTCATCGACGACCGGCTGCCCGACCCGCGCCTCGGCTCCGGTTACCAGCGCATGTTCGACGTCGTGCGGGAGTTGTCCGCCGAGGGCTATCGGGTCTCGGTTTTTCCGACCATCGGGATCATCGACGACCCCGACGTGCTCGGGACGCTCGGTGTCGGGGTCGTGACCGAGCCGCTCGCTCAGCACCTGCGCCGGCGCTCGGCGCGTTACGAGGCGGTGATCATCTCCCGCCCGCACAATTTCGAGCGGTACGGCTCGCTCGCGCGCGAGCTGCAGCCCGAGGCGCAACTGTGTTATGACGCCGAGGCGCTGTTCCATCGTCGTCTGGAGGCGCAGGCCGAGTTCGCCACCACAGACGAGGCCCGGGAAGCCCTGCTCAACGCGGCCGACGAAGCGCGCACGGTCGAGGCCGAGATGGCGTTCTCGGTCGACACGATCGTGTGCGTGTCCCAGGACGAGGCGGCAGCGCTGCGCGCCCTCGGGGCCCGCGACCCGTTGGTGGTCGAGCCGTGGCTGAGCGAGTTGGCGCTCACACCGGCCGGCTTCGCCGAGCGTTCCGACGCCTTCCTGGTGGCCGGCTGGCTGGCCGGGCCGGAGTCGCCGAACGTGGACGGCCTCGTGTGGTTCGTGCGCGAGGTGTTGCCGATCGTCCGCGCCAGGATGCCGTGGGTGCGCGTGCACGTGTCGGGCCCGGAGCCACCGAAGGTGGCCCGCGACGTCGAGGGTCGTGGCATATGTTTCGAAGGCCAGGTGAGCAACATGGCCGAGTTCTACGGCCGTACGCGGGCCTGCATCGTGCCGTTGCGCTACGGGGCCGGCGTGAAGATCAAGACCGTCGAGGCGCTCCAGTACGGTGTTCCGACGGTGGCGACAAGTGTCGGAGCAGAAGGCATCGATCTTCGTGGCACCGAGGCCTTGTGGGTTGCCGACGACCCGAGGGAGTTCGCGGACGGGCTCGTCTCTCTTCTCACCGACCGGGTCGCCTGGGAACGTAAACGGGCCGAGATCGAGGCGCTGGATGTCTTGCGCAGATCCGAGACATCCAGGGTCACCTGGGGCTCTATTCTGGCGGAAGTCGTAGGTGACCGAATGGCCACCAGTCTGCGACCTGAACAAAGGGCAGGAATATGAGGAAGCTCCCTGATCCGAGACGGCCGAGCACCGGCCCCGATCTTGCCTTTGACGAGGGCTCCGAGGATGGGGCCTGGCTCAGCTTCCAGCGTGCCGGCGAGACCGAGGACCCGGCTCGCGAGCGGGCAGCTGCCCCACACGAGGCAAGTGCCGATGAGGCGCAAGTCAGAGAGATGGAACTACGCCTGCGGGAATGGGTCGAGCGGGCGGAAACCCTCGAGACGGAGCTGGCCTACTTGAAGCGGGACCTGGAGGTCCGCACGGCCTACTGCCGTGAGATGGAGCACCAGGTCGAGGAGCACACGAAGGCTGTTCGCTGGGCTGAGCAGGAGATGATCGCGATGCGGGCGCGCGCCTCCTATCGAGTGGCGGACGCGCTCGTGAGCCAAGTGAGCAGGCGACCGGCACTGGAGCGCCTCGGGCGCACTTGGGCGCGAAGGCTGATCGGCGCGCGTGGCCGCTGACCGCTCCGAGGACGCGCGAAGCAGATTCCGCACGGGAGGTTCAGGTCCCGAGCGGATGATCTCGCACGCCGCGAACGCGGAGGACGTCGTGTTGCACCGCGCCCTGTGCATTGGCGGCGCCAGTGGCCGCTACGTCGACGTCGGGGCATCCTCTCCGTATCTGGGCTCGGTGACGAGGCACTTCTACGAGGCCGGCTGGAGCGGTATCGATGTGGAGCCCCTTACTGAGGAGGCCGCCGAGCTGCGCCGCACCCGCCCGCGTGACGCCGTCGTGGAAGCGGCCCTGGGAGACGCCCCCGGCCAGGTCACGCTCTACGTCGTCGGCGACGAACGCGGCCTGTCGAGCACCGACGCCCAAGTGGGGGCAGGCTATGTCCGCGCGGGACGGCCCGTGCGTGAGCGTGTGGTCAGGCAGCGCACGCTGGCAGATGTCCTCGACGAGCACTGCACCGGGGAGATCTCGTTCTTGAAGATCGACGTCGAGGGCGCGGAGCCGGAGGTGCTGTCGGGCAACGACTGGTCGCGTTGGCGTCCGAGGGTGGTCGTCGTGGAGGCGACCGACCCGTGGTCCTACCAGCAGAACCACATGCGCTGGGAGCCGCAGCTGCTCGCGGCCGGATACCTGTTCGCCTCCTTCGACGGGATCAACAGGTTCTACGCGCGGGCCGAGGAGCCCGGGCTCGTGCCCCTGCTCGCCCCGGCGAGCGTGCTCGACAACTTCGTGTCCGAGAACCTGAACAGGGTCGAGGGCTACGTTCGTCACCTCGAGGCGGAGCTGAAGGCGCGAGCTGCCCACGTGGCACAGCTCGAGACCTTCGTAGCTGCTCAGGAAGAGATCATCCACGCCCGGGACAGCCGTATCGCGGAGCTCGAGGCCCACCAGAGGCCGCGCACACTCCCGGGCGGCGGGAGACGATCCCGCTAGCCGCCTGAGCTACGTCGTGGCCTTCCTCGTCAGGACCGGACGAGGGCGCAGGTGCGGACGGACTGACCGACCGTGCCGATCCTCGTCGGGATGGCGACGCAGGTGCTGGTGTTCACCGTGAAGCCGTAGGTCGCCCACGGAGGCCTCGGCTGTGAGAGCAGCGCGGCGTCGGTAGGGAACGAATTGGGGTCGACCCAGAAGAGATAGACGTGGCTGTAGGAGCGCAGGTCCTTCTTGATACGGGCGACGACCGTCGGCGTCGGCCGGATGTTGGCCTGGATCCGTGCGAAGAAGTCGTCACTCGGGAAGTAGGGGACGACGTAGGCCTCGGGTTGGGTGCCGATCATCAAGAACGCCGCCGGGTGGACGATGGAGGCCGGCAAGAGCACGGTGATGTCGCGCGACGCCCAGGCGGTGCGGCCGATGTTGTCGGTTTCTTCGGTGACCAGTGACGCCACGATTATCGCCACGAGTACCACGGCCGCGATCGGCCAGGGCTTGAGCGGGGAGAACAGGCGCCGGACGCAGATCCCGAGCAGCACGAAACTGAGCATCTCGAGAGGGATGAGGTACCGGTAGATGGCGAAGATGTCGACCCAGATCAGGTAGGTGACGACTGCGAGCACGACCAGGAAGCGCTCCGCGTCGGAGCCGAAGATCGGCCGCCAACCCCGCCGGCGTGCCGTGACGGCGATGGCCTTTATGGCCAGCAGCAGCAGGACGGCCTCCAGTGCGGGCATCGTGAGCTCGCGGAAGGGCTGGGGACTGGTGCGAAGCGGCTGCTGGGTCCAAAGGAAGGGGTAGAAGAGCGCCTGTAGTACGCCGTGCGGCAGTCTTCTGGCGTCGGTGTTCGACGCCAGGGGTGCATACGGCGAGGCGAAGACCTGGTTCAGGTAGGGGAGCAAGGGGCTCCCCCATCGGGTTGCGAGATCGTAGCCCCACCATCCATAAGAGCACAGGAGGCCAACGAGCGCGCCGCAGCCGCAAGCGAAGGCCAAGGCCAGTCGGCGCAGGAACGGCAGACCGATCACGAAGAAGGCCACGACCGTGGCGACAGTGAAAGGGAAGGCGGAGAGCTTGAGGCCGGAGCCGAAACCGGACACGAAACCGGCCGCAGCCGCGAGGACCAGCACGCGCCTGGGTGCGCCGTGAACGGCCGGCCTGCAGGCGTACAGCCCGAGCAGGATCCCACCGAGGAGGAAGGGCGCCGTGAGCGTGTCGCCCATCACACTTCCGATTTCCGAGAACGCCCCGGCGGCGAAGATGCCCAAACCTGCCGCCACGAGCGCGAGCAGGCGGCGGCGCGTGAACACCCGAGCGATGAAGTACAAGATGGGGAACGAGAGACCCTCTGCAAAAGCGATGCCGTAGGCGACGGTCCGGGCGGAGAGATGGCGGGCCGCGAGGTAGAAGGGGAAGTCGAGCAGGGGGTTGTAGTAGGTCTGCAATTGCGCCGGCATGATGTCGTGCTGGTGGTTGACGAGCACCCAGAAGGGATCGAAGAAGTGGTAGTTCATGAGGTCCCAGTCGGCGTCCTCACCACGGTGGAGCGCGACCAGGCCGTATAGGAAGGGGAAGACGATCAACACCGCGGTCGTCAGCCACAGCGCCCACCGGTTCATAGTCGCCTGCCGCTCAGGCGAGAGGGGACGGATCACGATGTCTCGCGGGGCGTAGCCAGCCCTGGGTGGCGGAGAGCTGCTTCACCTAGCGCAGGCGAGCCCGGGGACAGTCGCGGATCGGGCGCCTGGCGTGAGGAGCGGGCTGTGCCAGCGGCAGCGCCTCTTGTGGTCACCGGAATGCGTCCGGCAGCGTCTGAACCGGCCTCCATCAGGATCGCGAGTCTGGCACACGAGGCCGCCGGTTTGCGAGCCAGCGAGCCCTGGCCGACCCTGCGCACGGCTTCCAAGTCGTGACCGCGGGCGGTAAGGTCAGCTCCCACAAGAGCAGAAGCAGTACTGCAAGGGGCTATCGGCCCACCTAGAGCAGAAATGAGAACCCAGAACGAGACCGTCGGTCAGCACTGTGTGGGAAAGCACGGGTCCGGAACGCCATTGGTTCCGCGGTCTTGCGCTCACCCGCCGCGCCTGTCTTGTGAGGTCTTCGTGAGCCCGAACATCCGCTGAACCCCAGGAGCTCCAGGCATGGCAAACATCTCGGACCATCAGCAGACCCGCCTGCGGGCGCTTCAGCGGCTCGTCGTCGACATGGGCCGCAAGAGATTCGATGATCAGTACGGCGACTTGAAGCTGACTCCTGTGGTTGGTCTTATCTGCGCCTACGAGGAGGAGGCCAACATCGGAGACGTGCTGCGGCGCGTGCCGAAGACCGCTTGCGGGCTTGATGTGACGCGACTTGTGATTGTCGACGGCGGTGAGGACGAGACCGCCCGCGTCGCCATGGAGGAGGGGGCGGTCACCTTCGTGTTCCCGGTGAACCTGGGTCACGGCGTAGCACTGCGTGTCGGCTACGACCTTTGTGTGAGCCTGGGGGCCCAGTACGTGGTCACCTTCGACGCCGACGGGCAGAACGACCCGACCGAGATACCGCAGCTGCTGCAGCCGCTCGTGGACGACGAGGCCGACTTCGTGGTGGCCTCCAGACGGCTGGGGGTGGACAAGACGGGGGACCGGTACCGCCAGTTGGGGGTGGTCTTCTTCGCGACGCTCATGAACCTTCTCACCGGGGCGCACCTCACGGACACCTCCAACGGCTTCCGGGCGCTCAGGGTGACGATGCTGGCCGACGTGAAGGGCCGCCTCGAGCAGGACCAGTACCAGACCGCGGAGCTGCTGATAACGGCGCTCAAGCGGGGATGGAGAGTGAGCGAGCGCCCGGCTGTGTGGCACGAGCGGGCCTCAGGACAGTCGAAGAAGGGCACGAACCTCCTCTACGGATTCCGCTACGCGGCAGTGCTGCTCGGGACCTGGCGCCGCGAGCGTTGAGCCTGAAGCGGTAACCGGGCGCGTGCGAGCGCCGCGCCGGGTGCAGCTGGCAGCGGCCTTTGGCGTGGCGACGACCCGCGCCGGCCACAGCAGCGTCGCGGGGGCGACGGAGGGTCCGCCATGACCTCGTCTCCGCGATTTCTGCCGTGAATTCCTTGGGATAACGGGCAATTGTGCCCGCCGCCGGCGGCTGTCCGGGTGGCCAGGCGGGCAAGATCGGCCATTCCCGCCGGGGTTATACTCGGCCGGGAATTCAACCAAGGAGCGGAGGAACTCGTGCAGATTGGGATCCTGACTGGTGGAGGAGACGCGCCCGGGCTGAACGCGGCGATCCGAGGCGTGGCACGCAGCGCTTTCAGTGACGGGGTCGATGTCCTCGGTGTGCAGAACGGTTGGGCCGGCCTGGTCGGCGAGGGCGATGCCGTCCCCCTGCGCCCTTCGGACGTGTCGGGGATCCTGACCCGGGGAGGCACGATCCTGGGCTCATCACGGGTCAACCCGCTGGCGAAGCCGGCAGCCATGGATGCGGTCATGACGAACATCGGCCGGCTCGGCATGGATGCGCTCGTGACCATCGGCGGGGACGACACGCTGTCGGTGGGAGCGGCCCTGGCCGAGCGGGGAGTGCCCGTCGTCGGGGTGCCGAAGACGGTGGACAACGACTTGTTGGTCACCGAGTACTGCATCGGCTTCGACACCGCGGTCGCGATTGTCACCGAGGCTGTGGACCGCCTTCACACCACCGCCGCCTCGCACCACAGGGTGATGGTGGTCGAGGCAATGGGACGCGAAGCCGGATGGGTCACTTTGATGGGCGGCTTGGCCGGTGGGGCGGACATGATGATCATCCCGGAGTTCGAAGTCCAGCTGGATGAGGTCGTCGCCCATCTCCAGGACCGCCGCAAGCGGGGAAAGAACTTCAGCATCATCGCCGTGTCGGAAGGGGCCGAGGTAGGCGGTCTGCCCGGGCCGTCGGACACCGGTGCGCCTCTTGACGCCTTCGGCCATGAGCAGCTCAGCAGGCGCGGGATCGGGGAGCGCCTGGGTCGTCAGCTGGAGGACGTGACGGGCTTCGAGACCAGGGTCACGGTGCTGGGCCACACGCAACGGGGCGGCACACCGACTGCCTACGACAGGATCTGGGCGACACGTGTCGGCGTTGGCGCCTACAAGTTGATCAGCGAAGGGCGTTTTGGCCAGATCCCGATCAAGCGCGGTGACGACGTCGTGGCCGTCCAGTTGTCAGAAGTGGTCGCCGAGCCGCGACTCGTACCGGAGGACCTTTACCGGATGGCGCAGGCGTTGGGCTGAGGCTGCCGGCTAGCAACTGAGGCTGGGGACCGATAGCTAACTTCGACCTGAAATAGTCCCCGCCGAAGATCTGCAAGAGAACGCTGCCCCGTCCTGGCTAGCGATTCACGACGATTCGAGCGAGTTGCCTTGCCCCGGTCTCATGTCTGCATCAGCTTGGCGATCT
>JBKQHU010000070.1:0-38292 GCA_052148655.1 Acidimicrobiales bacterium | reverse complement strand
ACGTGAGCTCACAAATGCCCAGTAAACAAGGACTTTCTCGAACCTAGACGGACATCCCCGGACGCTCCCCTGCGGGTTTAGGTCCCGGTCCCTTCGGGGGTGGGGGTTCGAGTCCCTTCGCCCGCACACGATGGTGCTAGGTGGACAGGGCGGCCCTAGTGGCCGCTAGCCACCACACGACACGATGGCCTGTATCCATAGGAGACTCGCGAGACATCGTGGACAACTCGGTCGCTCGAGACCCGGTGCTTAGTCCAGGTTTTCCAGCGCCGTACCGGACCCCAGCGCTAGGGTAGCGCTCTTCAACCGCTTCCAGAGGGGGAGGAACCCAACATGTCGGACACCCTGCTTTTCATCGGATGGAACCGGCCAGCACGTGGACGCGAAGCCGCCGCGGTCGCAGTTTTCGGCGAGGGAGTGCAGTATTTCGGCGAACTCAAGGCTCGAGGCGAGATCGAGTCTTTCGAGCCGTTCTTCCTGGAGCCTCACGGTGGAGACCTCAACGGGTTCTTCCTCGTCCGGGGTGAGAAGGCGAAACTGGACCGACTCCGGAGCGATGACGAGCACTTCCAACGCTGGATAACCACGGCCGGGCTGACCGTCGACGGAATAGGAGTGCTGAGCGCAGTGACCGGCGAGCTCGTCGCGCAGGGAATGTCCGTATACGTCGAGGCATCCGCTGCGCTCGCCTGACTCTCGAGCGCCGGCTCCGGAAGGGTCCGAGCATCACATCGAGCTCAGGCGCTCGGCGAGCCACGCCCTGGATTGTCGTTGAGCAGCCGGGCACTGGGTAGGTCGCCGACTGGCGCCGGTCTGCTTGGAGACCGGCGCCTCCAGGACGCGTCGCCCGGTCGAACGACCGTCAGGAGGTTCTCATGACCAGCACAGTCCTCGGCCCCGGTGAGGGTCCAAAACGGTACACGGCTCGCGGCAGCGTGATGGTGTTCAAGGCGCTGGGGGAACAGGATGGCGGCGACTTGTCGCTCATGGAGCGCACCCTGCCACCCGGGGGTCGTCGGCCACCGCCGCATCGTCATACGAACTGCTCGGAGGCGTACTTCGTGCTCGACGGGGTCGTGTCGATCACCGTCGCGGAAGAGGAACTGACCGTAGGTCAGGAGGAGTTCGTCCTCGTGCCCCGCGGCACTGCGCACACATTTGGAAACTCGAGTGACAGTGAAGCCCGGCTTCTTGTGATCCATGCCCCCGCCATGGACGAATACTTCGCCAGATTGCACGAGCTGTGGAACCGCGAGGAGCCTCCGTCGCCCGGCGAAGAGCGTGCGCTCATGGCTCGCTTCGGCATGGAGCCCGTCTAGGGCTTGGGCACGGAGCGCTTATGGAGAGCCGATTGACCGTCGGCATGCCCCCTTGACGAAAACGCTCCCGCCTGTCTTGGGCCGGGCGAGGCTCACGGCCGCAGCACCGGTTCAGAGGGGCTTTCTCGAAGTGACCGGCCTGCCCTGACACAATCGCGAGGCATGGACCATCTGGAGCATTGTGACCTACTCGCGGTCGAGATCGAGCGGTTCGCCGCTCTCGTTGAAACCGCGTCACCGTCGACACCGGTGCCCTCCTGTCCCGGCTGGGCCGTGAACGACGTCGCCCTTCACCTGGGCAGTGTCCACCGGTGGGCGGAACACCTGGTCCGTGCCCGCGCCGCCGCGCGCATCCCCTCTTCGGAGATGGATCTGGACGAGGGTCCCGTGGACGGCGAGTGGATTCGCCTCGGCGGGGAGGCTCTGCTGGAGACTCTTCGGGCAAGCGACCCGGCGGATCCGATGTGGGCTTGGGGTTTGGACCAGCATGTGCGTTTCTGGTCGCGCCGACAACTGCACGAGACCCTGGTCCACCGCTTCGATCTCGAGATCGCCGAAGGTCATCGCCCGGCAGCAGCTGCGCATGTCGCAGCCGACACGATCGATGAATTCCTCATCAATCTGGCAAGAGCCGAGTACTTCTCGCCCAAGGTCGCACTCTTGCGAGGCAGGGGCGAGAGCATCGTGCTTCGCGCCACCGATACGGGGAACGCATGGACCGTCAGGCTCCATCCCGACCGGTTCGACGTCCTCGTCGACGAACAAGAGGCGATGGCGAGCATGTCTGGCCGAGCGGTCTCGATGGCACTGGTCTTGTACCGACGGCTCTCCTTGGCCGACTCCGACCTCGACGTCGCAGGCGCGCACGGGCTCGTAGAATTATGGATCGCAAACTCCGCCCTCGAATAGGACGCCACCAGGGGCCCGACGAAACCGAGGCGCATCTTTCTGCGCACGCGCTTCGAGTGGATGGGAGTCCGCTGACCAGCCAAACTCTGGCCATGGAAGACGCGCTGAGTCCGACAGGCGATCCCCTCGTCGTCGAGGCACGGTTGGCCATGCCGCTGGCAGAGGCAATGCTCACCCAGCGCGCGGTCCGCCGGGTCCTGCCTGACCCGGTCGACGACCACGTCGTGCTGAGATGTCTGGAATTGGCGCTGGAGGCTCCGACCGCGTCAAACGGCCAGAACTGGGAGTTCGTGCTCGTGAGGGATCAGGCCGTAAAAGCAGCGCTGGCAGCACAGTATCGGCGGGCGTGGAGCCTCTACGGCGGGGCGTCACGACTGGTCAAGACCGACGAGCAGACCTCCAAAATACTGAAGTCTGTCGGCTGGCAGGTCGAGCACTTCGAGGAGATCCCGGTTCTCGTCGTCTGCTGCGTGCGAGGTGGCGCCAGGGTGACTCTCGTCCCGAAACCTCCGATAGCGGTGTCGAGCCGCTACGGCTCGGTTTACCCCAGCGTGCAGAACCTCCTCTTGGCGGCAAGGGCCGTAGGCCTCGGCGGCGCCCTCATCACGCTCCCGCTGTGGTCCAACACCGTGGCTCGCAGGATCCTCAAGCTGCCTTTGAGCGTGGAGCCGTGCTGCATCGTGACCCTCGGCTGGCCGAAGGGACACTACGGCCGCAAGGCCCGCAAGCCGGTCGGCACGGTCGTTCATCTCGACCGTTACGGCCACCAACCGTGGGGTGACCCAGCGCTGGCCTGATTCGGCGCGCCCTTAGGAGAGCTGGCTGCAGCGCGATCGGATCGGGAGACGTCACGGCGGCACGTCGCCCAAGATATGTCCTCCCAAACCCGCCACGGAACGACTGCGTTGCCCGACCCAGAGGAATCATCAGAACGATGTACCTTTAGGCGTCGCCCTCGCAGGCGTGTGTGGATCGGTGTCTGCCCAAACCGAGCGTCCTAGCCTCCCGCAACGTGCCACCACGGACTCGCAGACTGCGGCCTCCTGGTGCTGAGGCATCGGTGCATCCCCGCACCGCCTGTCGCTCGAGCTCGATGCGGCGCGAGCCCTTGCGTGCTCGGACCCTGGACCACGAAAACGACCCAACCACCAACCTGGCAGCTTTGAAATGGTGTTCGAGAGCCATAACCACCTCAGACTTGCCTCCCTGCGGGCCGATAATCGGAGAGGTGATCCAGAGCTCTCGCGGCGATGTCCACTACGAGGCGATGCTCGAGCGGACGCGCCTGGCCTCGACACCAGCTGAGTGCGAGGCGTGCCTGCCGGAGATCTCGCTGGCTCTCGAGTCGGCGACCGCGCTGATCGACCGGGCCCGGCTGCTCTTGTGCCGGGCACGAGTGAGGTCACACCAGGCTCTCAACCGCGAGGCTTGCGAGGACGCCTCCACGGCGATGGCACTGTTCGAGATGGCAGGCGACAGCGAGCTGGCCGCTGACGCGGCGAGCCTCGGCGCCGCTCACGCCTCCAGGCTGGGCAACGTCTCGCTGGCGTCGCAACTGGCAACAAAGGGCATCCTTGGCTTGGACTCTGTCAACGACGACCGTCTCCGGATGGAGATCACCAACCGGCTCGGCGTCCTCTGCTACTACTACCTGGACTACGACAGGGCGGTGGAGCAGTTCGAGTTCTCGCTCACCGCGGCTGAGCGCATAGGTGACGGGCAGAAGCTCTGCCGTGAGCTCTACAACATCGCCGAAGCACTGCTGCTGGCGTCCCAGCAACACGAGAAACCCGGCGCTGCGATCGAGACCGAACGGCTCGAGCAAGCCGAGGCGATGGCACGGAGACTGATCGCCGAGGAAAAGGTTCTCGACAACCCTCGGCTCGGCAGCTATCGGCTGCTCGCAGAGGTCCTGTGCGAACTGGGCCGCGTGGGCGATGCGCTTGGGGTGCTCGCCGAGTTCCCAGGCACCGAGAACCATCTCACCGCTTCGAAACCGGACCCGGAGCTCGCGTGGATCGAAGCACGATGTCTCAGGCTGGCAGGACGGACGGAGGATGCGACGGCAGTTGCCCACCTCGCCGTGCGGGTGGTCGAGGCAGTTGACGACGAGCACGACCTGATGCTCGCGATCGAGGAGCTCGCCGCTTGCGAGGCAGCCGGAGGCGACCTGGCCGGTGCTTTGGCAGACGCCCGGGAAGTCCAAAAGCACATGTGGCAGATACACCAGAGCCAAACTCGACAGCTCGTTCAGCAGATCTGGGCTAGCGCAGACCTCGAACGGGACCGCAGGAGTCTCCAGGACCAGGCGGCGAAAGCAACACGATCGGCTGAAGAGGACGCTCTCACCGGAATCGGCAATCGGCGCCTGCTCGAGCGCTTCCTGTCTGAGGAGGCAGTGCGTGAGTCCGACGTGGCCTGCATCATCGCCGACATCGACTCGTTCAAGGAGATAAACGACACCTTCGGTCACGACGTCGGCGACGCCGTTCTGCAGCAGGTTGCCCTGCTCATCGCCTCCAAGACACGTGTCGGTCAGCAAGCCGTGCGCTACGGCGGCGACGAGTTCGTAGTTGCGCTATCTGGGGTCAACTTGGCGGGTGCTTACGGGTTCGCCGAGAGAATCAGGCTCGCCGTCTCCGGGCTCGACTGGACGATCGTCGCAGCGGGTCTGCACGTCACCATGAGCTTCGGAGTTGCCTGTGGCCCGGCAAAGGGATGGCAGGAGGCGCTCACGGCCGCGGACGGAAGACTTCTTGCCGCCAAGCGCTGGGGCAGGAACGCTGTCGTCACGGCGTCGATCGACTCGCTGACCGGTTGAACACAGCGAGAGACCTCGCTTGTAGGTGCTCGACCTGGGTGAGTGCCGGATCTGAGGACGCGCCGTGCAGGTGGCGGAAGGTGCAATGATCGCTAGGTGCTGAGCACCGCGATGTCAGGAGCGATCCGCCCAGCCCGGGACGTCGGCGTTCGCTCCGTAAGCGACGGCCCCGGACCCGCGTCACGGTGTTCTTCGAGTGCGAACGGGTCGCTGTCGGCCCACTTGTGATGAACGAACACGTGGGCAAGAAGGCCCCCAAGGGCTGCCCGGGCGCCCGCGAAGCGATCGCCGGAGACGCTCGTCGCGTGCGGGACACCGTGTACGGCGTCGCCTTCTGGGTTCTGCTCTGCAGCTTCGCGGTGGTGGTCTGGCCCGTCCTCCTCGTCCTGCCAAAGCTCACCTGGCGCTGGAAGCTCACCTGGGTAACGGCGCGGCTGCTGTGCGCCTGTGTCGCCATCGCCTTCGAGACTGACGGTGGTCCTTTGGTCGGGAAACCGTGCGTTTACGTGGCGAATCACGAGAGCTTCCTCGACTCGTTCGCGATCGGCCTGATGTTCGCGGAGCCGGTCGTGTTCGTGGCAGGCGGGGTTCTCTCGAGTCAGCCGGTAGTCGGTTCGTTCCTCCGCCGCATCGGGGTCGTCTTCGTCCGCAGCCCTGCGGGGAAAGGGCCGTCGTCAGCTGGGCCCGCGCTCCAGACGCTCGAAGACGTGGTGCGCTCAGGGCGCTCCATCGTCTTGTTCCCCGAGGGCGGACTCACGGTCACTCCTGAGCTGCGGCGCTTCCACCTCGGGGCGTTCGTCGTTGCCGCCAGGACGGGCTGCCCCGTAGTCCCCGTGGGGATCATCGGCACACGATCGATTCTTCCTGCCGGTCGGCACCTTCCGCGCCGGGGCGCGATCCGGATTGTCGTCGGCCAGCCCCTCCTGCCAACGGGCGAAGGCTGGAGGGCCGCCCATCGGCTCGCAGACGAGGCCCGCGAAACAGTCCAGTCCCTTCGCGGCGGAGGTTGACCGTGCCAGGTCCCTTCGCGTCATGATCGAATTCGCGCCGAACGCCCTTGACAGCCGAAGCGCCGCAGCGACCCCTTCACCGGACGCCGGCGCCGGGTAGGTTCTCGCCGTGACCACCGTGGTGTTCCTGGGCGTCACGACAGGCTCGTCTCTCGTCCATCAGGCCATCTCCGCGTGGCAGTCAATCCTGGCGACACAGTGCAACATCCGCGGCGCCGACATCTCTCTCGACGCCGATGACGACACCTACATCCGGTTCCTCGACGGTCTTACAAAGGACGAGAGCGCGGCGGGAGCGGTCATCACCACTCACAAAGTCAGGCTCTTTCGCGCGGGGCGAGATCTGTTTGCCGGACTCGATCCCTTCGCTCTCGCCTGTGGAGAGATCAACGCCATCAGACGCACCACCGCAGGATTGTCCGGCTTTGCCCGTGATCCGGTATCGGTCGGACGCCTCGTCGACCGGATCTGGCCGGAGTCGGACGGAGAGGTCGTATGCCTCGGCACAGGAGGCGCAGCCCGCGCCCTCGCCCAGCACCTGTTCGCGACCCGTCGACCGGTACGGTTCGTCTGTGCGGATCCGATCCGCGTCTCGGTCGAGCAGCTCGCCCGGGTGGCCGGGCACCCGGTCAGCGGACACGTCGGCAATCGGCCCTGGGATGACCTCGTGGAAGACGCGCCGCCCGGGTCCCTGATCGTGAACGCAACGGGCCTCGGCAAGGACCGGCCCGGTTCGCCGATCACCGGCCGGACACGCTTCCCACCGGGCGCAGTCGTATGGGAGCTGAACTACCGGGGCGAGCTCGCGTTCCTGGCGCAGGCCCGGGCCCAGGCCGAGAACCGGGGGCTTCAGGTGCACGACGGTTGGGAGTTGTTCTGCCATGGGTGGGCAGCCGCGCTCAGCGCGGTGCTCGACCTCGCCGACGACGACAAGCTCGGTGACCGGTTCGCGAAGGCAGCGCAGTCGCTGAGGCCCAAGATCACCTGGGCGACCATGGTGAACCCGCCGACTTGAGACAACAACTGGAGAAACCCGTGGAAAAAGTCTTCGAGTTCTATATCCGCACCACGCCGGAACGCCTCTGGGAAGCGATCACCGCGCCCGAAATCAGGCGCAGGTACAAATTCGGCGCCGAAGTCAATTGGGGCTGGGTGCGCGGATCGCGCCTCGAGCTGGTCGCCCCGAAAGCCGGCCGGCTCCTCGGCGAGGGCGAAGTCCTCGACGTCGATCCCCCGAACCGGCTTGTCCACACCATGGTCGCGCTCTGGAGCGAAAAGGTGGCAGGGTCACCTGGCACCTCGGGCCCCTCGCCGACTCGTGCCATCTGACCGTGACCCATGACGCGCTGGCCGAGGGAACCAACGCCGAGCTCTACGGGGGCCGGCCCATAATCCTGTCCGGCCTCAAGACGTGGCTCGAGACGGGCGAGTCGCGCACGACTCCCGGCTCGCTCATGCACGGTTGACCACAAGGCGGTGCGGCGCCGGGACGACCGGCGCCCTCACCCTCAGCGGCGCGAAGTGGCAAGTTGGCATCGTTCGTTAACATGTCACGAGGACCCAAGTTTGAGTTCGGAGTTGGCGCGCACTCCAGCCGGGCTGGGCAACCCGAATGAGGTGTGGCGATGGTTTCGAAGACGAGCAGCCCCTATGTTCCCTGGTCCGAGGAGCGGGCAGTCGCCATCGTCGAAAGGCACAAGGGCCAACGCGGCCCCCTCATGCCGATCTTGCATGAATTGCAGGAGGTGTTCGGGCACGTCGATGCTCGGGCCATCGACCTCGTAGCAGGGGAGCTGAACCTGTCCAAGGCCGATGTCTACGGCGTCGTCACCTTCTACAGGGACTTCCGCACCGAGCCGCCGGGCGCCTCGGTGGTGTACGTGTGTCGCGGGGAAGCCTGCCAGTCCATGGGTGCCGAGCGTCTCGCCCGGCACGCTCGTGAGCTGCTGGGCATCGATTTCGGCGCTACGACCTCCGACGGCGGGGTGACGCTCGAGCAGGTGTTCTGTCTCGGCAATTGCGCTCTATCTCCTGCGGTGATGGTCGATGGCCGGCTGATGGGCAAGGTGGACGAGGGCCGCTTCGACGAGCTAATCGCCACTTCCAGGACAGAGGCGCTCTGATGGAGCCCGTCATCGTATTCGTGCCTCTCGACGCCGCCGCCCGCTCGGTCGGTGCCGATGACGTCGCCGGCGCGATCGTGCAGGAAGCAGCCGCTCGCCAACGCGACGTCCGCCTCGTGCGCAACGGCTCACGCGGGATGTTCTGGCTCGAACCGCTGGTTGAGGTGTCCACGCCCGAAGGGCGCGTCGCCTACGGCCCGGTGCGGGCCGGGCGCATCGGTGAGCTGCTTGACGCGGGCATGCTCGAGGGTGCTCCCCACCCCCTGTTCCTCGGGCGGACCGAGGAGATCCCGGAGCTGAGGCGCCAGACCCGTTTCACGTTCTCGAGGGTCGGGGTGAACGACCCGCTGTCGGTCGCGGACTACGAGGCGACCGGTGGCCTGCAAGGACTGCGCCGGGCGCTCGAGATGACCCCGCAGGAAATAGTGACGACGGTGGCCGACTCCGGCCTGCGCGGTCGGGGCGGGGCGGGCTTCCCGACAGGCATCAAATGGCAGACGGTCCTCGACATGGACTCCGACCTCAAGTTCATCGCCTGCAACGCGGACGAGGGCGACAGTGGCACCTTCGCCGATCGCATGCTCATGGAAGGAGACCCCTTCCTCGTGGTGGAGGGAATGGCCATCGCCGCCCTCGCAGTCGGAGCTACCGAGGGTTACATCTACATCCGTTCCGAATACCCCGACGCCGTTGCGACCATGGCGTCGGCGATCGACATCGCCCACCTGAACGGCTGGATCGGAGCCTCGGTGCTCGGGACCGGCCATGCCTTCGACCTGCACCTGCGGGTCGGCGCCGGCTCTTACATCTGCGGCGAGGAGACCGCCATGCTGGAGAGCCTGGAGGGACGGCGCGGCATGATCCGGGCCAAACCTCCCCTACCTGCGATCGCCGGGCTCTTCGGCAGACCGACCGTCGTGAACAACGTCCTTTCGCTCGCCACGGTCCCTCCGATCCTCGCCGACGGCGGCGAGGCCTTCGGGGACCTTGGCGTGGGGCGTTCGCGGGGAACCCAGGTCTTCCAGCTCGCAGGCAACATCAAGCACGGCGGCATCGTCGAAACCCCCTTCGGCGTCACACTCGGCGAGCTCGTCGAGGACTACGGCGGCGGTACCGCGAGCGGCCGGCCGGTGCGGGCGGTCCAGGTCGGCGGACCCCTCGGTGCTTACCTGCCAACGAGCCGCTTCGGCTTGCCCATGGATTACGAGACTTTCGCGGCGGCGGACGCCATGATTGGGCACGGCGGCATCGTCGTCTTCGACGACACGGTCGACATGGCCCGCCAGGCGCGATTCGCGATGGAGTTCTGCGCCGAGGAGTCGTGCGGCAAGTGCACGCCCTGCAGGGTGGGATCGGTGCGTGGTGTAGAAGTCATCGACCGCATCATCGCCGGGCACGATCGCGCGGCCAACCTCGAGTTGCTCGAGGACCTGTGCCAGACGATGGTCGACGGGTCGCTGTGCGCGATGGGCGGGCTCACTCCCCTGCCGGTGCGCAGCGCCTTGGAGCACTTCCCCGAGGACTTCGATCGTGCCGGGGTCCTGCTGTGACCTGCCCGGCCAATTTCGTGGCGCCACGATGCCATAATGGAACCGGCTCGATGACAGCCGGACCGAGCGGGAGCAGTCGATGACCCGAGGAGACCAGCCATGACGTTGCTCCGAGAGCACGACCTCGGCACGCCGCCCCAACCGGGGCCGGCCACGATCGAACTCGAGATCGACGGGCTGGCCGTGACCGTACCCGCGGGCACTTCGATCATGCACGCCGCCGGCCTCGCCGGCATCGACGTGCCGAAGCTTTGCGCCACCGACAGCCTCGCCGCCTTCGGCTCATGCCGCCTTTGCCTGGTGGAGATAGACGGCCGTCGTGGCACGCCCGCCTCGTGCACGACCCCGGTGGAGGCTGACATGAAGGTCTCCACCCAGACCCCGCGCCTCGAAAAGCTGCGCCGCTCAGTCATGGAGCTGTACATATCGGACCACCCCCTTGACTGCCTCACCTGCGCGGCGAACGGCGACTGCGAGCTCCAGGACATGGCGGGTGCGGTCGGCCTGCGAGAGGTCCGCTACGGCTACACCGGGGAGAACCACCTCGACGCCCCAAAGGACGAGAGCAACCCCTATTTCACATTCGACGGCTCCAAGTGCATCGTCTGCTCGCGCTGTGTGAGGGCTTGTGAGGAGATCCAGGGGACTTTCGCCCTGACGATCGCAGGCCGCGGATTCGGCTCCAGGGTCGCGCCTGGTGCGGGTGACTTCCTCGGGTCCGAGTGTGTCTCGTGCGGCGCATGCGTGCAGGCGTGCCCGACGGCGACGCTCGAGGAGAAGACCGTGATCAATCTCGGCGTGCCACGCCGATCCGTGATCACGACCTGCGCCTACTGCGGGGTCGGCTGCTCGCTCAAGGCGGAGCTTCGTGGGGACGAGGTAGTCCGCATGGTGCCCTACAAGCACGGCGGCGCCAACGAAGGACACTCCTGTGTGAAGGGCCGTTTCGCCTGGGGCTACGCGACCCACAAGGACCGCGTGCTGACGCCGATGGTCCGTGAGGCCGTCTCGGACGCGTGGCGTGCGGTGAGCTGGGAAGAAGCCATCTCCTACACGGCTGATCGCCTGAGATCCATCCAGGCTCGGCACGGCATAAGTGCGATCGGGGGGATCACCTCCTCGCGTTGCACCAACGAAGAGGTGTTCGTCGTCCAGAAGATGGTGAGGGCCGCCTTCGGCAACAACAACGTCGACACCTGCGCCCGGGTCTGCCACTCCCCGACCGGATTTGGCCTGAAACAGACCTTCGGCACATCGGCCGGCACACAGGACTTCCGTTCGGTCGACAGCTGTGACGTCATCGTCATCATCGGCGCGAACCCGACCGAGGCTCACCCGGTGTTCGGCTCCCGGATGAAGCGCCGGCTCCGACAGGGTGCGAAGCTCATCGTGATCGATCCGCGACGCACCGAGATCGTCCGCTCGCCTCACGTCGAGGCCGACTACCACCTGCGACTGCAACCGGGCACCAACGTGGCCGTGGTCAACGCCCTCGCACATGTCGTGGTGACCGAGGACCTCGTGGACCACGGGTTCGTAGCCGAGCGCTGCGAACCGGACGACTTCAACAACTGGGCAGCGTTCATCTCGGCGCCGGAGTACAGCCCCGAGGCGACCGCGGAGATAACCGGCGTGCCGGCCGCGGACCTGCGCGCGGCAGCCCGCCTGTATGCGACGGGTGGCAATGCGGCCATCTACTACGGCCTGGGTGTCACCGAGCACAGCCAGGGTTCCACCATGGTGATGGGCATGGCGAACCTCGCCATGGCGACGGGCAACATCGGCAGGCAAGGGGTCGGGGTCAATCCGCTGCGGGGACAGAACAACGTGCAGGGCTCCTGCGACATGGGCTCGTTCCCGCACGAGCTCCCGGGATACCGCCACGTGTCCGACGACACCGTCCGCCACATGTTCGAGGAGACGTGGGGTCGACCGCTCGACGCAGAGCCGGGCCTGCGGATCCCCAACATGTTCGACGGGGCGATCGAGGGGACCTTCAAGGCCCTCTACGTGCAAGGCGAGGACATCGCCCAGTCGGACCCGAACACCCACCACGTGCAGGCCGCCTTGGCATCCCTCGAGCTGTGCGTGGTGCAGGACCTCTTCTTGAACGAGACGGCCAAGTTCGCGCACGTCTTCCTGCCGGGAACCTCGTTCCTGGAAAAGGACGGAACCTTCACCAACGCCGAGCGACGCATCAACCGGGTCAGGCCCGTGATGGCGGCGCGCAACGGCAAACAGGAATGGCAGGTGGTCTGCGAGCTTGCGACTGCGATGGGCTACCCCATGCACTATGGGACCGCCAGCGAGATCATGGACGAGATCGCGAGGACAACGCCCACCTTCGCCGGCGTTTCGTTCGCCAAACTTGACGCACTCGGGAGCGTGCAATGGCCCTGCAACGAGGCGGCGCCTTTCGGCACGCCGATAATGCACATAGACAGGTTCGTCCGCGGAAAGGGCCGGTTCGTCGAGACCCCGTTCATACCGACGGACGAACGCACGAGCCGCCGCTATCCGCTCATCCTCACGACCGGGCGCATCCTTTCCCAGTACAACGTCGGAGCACAGACGCGAAGGACTGAGAACGTCGCGTGGCATCCTGAGGACCTGCTCGAGATGCACCCCTACGACGCGGAAGAGCGCGGCGTGGTCGAAGGCGGCTGGGTGACTCTAGCGAGCCGCTCCGGTGAAACCGAGCTCCGCGTCCACCTCACCGATCGCGTCCCCCAAGGGGTCGTCTACACCACGTTCCACCACCCCGTCACCGGGGCCAACGTCGTCACCACCGAGTATTCGGACTGGGCGACGAACTGCCCCGAGTACAAGGTGACCGCCGTGCAGGTGCGCGCACGGGTGCACGCAAGAAGTGACCACGAGCCCCCGAGCGTCCCGCCGGACCCCGTTCACGCCGACGTGGCCGCCCTGCACTGAGGAGAGACCGATGGTAAGGGCTGACCTGGCGCGAATGGCCAACCAGATCGCGGCAAACTTCCGCCACCATCCCGAGGCGCAAGCCGCAGCCGAAGTGGCAGATCACATCCGCATGTTCTGGCCGCCTCTGATGCGACAGGAGCTTTTGGACAACGTCCACAACGGCGACTTCGACCCGCTTGTGGTCGCCGCCGCTGATCTCCTCGCAAAGGCGACGCCGACTTGAGGCCACCGACCGCTAGCTGACTTTCAGGCCTGAAGATCCACCCTCTCGCGGTGGCAGTACACGTTGAACTTGTCACCACGTAAGAACCCGACAACCGTCATGCCGAGCCGCTCGCCCGCTTCGACTGCGAGGCTCGATGGCGCCGAGACAGCGCATGTGATCGCGATGCCTGCCACGGCCGCCTTCTGGACAATCTCGAAACTCACGCGTCCCGACACGAGCAACAACCGATCTCTGAGCGGCATGCTGCCCGAGAGAAGGCCGTGACCGATCAGCTTGTCGACGGCGTTATGGCGCCCGACGTCCTCCCGTGACTCGAGCAGACGCCCATCTGGGTCGAAGAGTGCCGCGGCGTGAAGGCCGCCTGTCTGCTCGAAGATGTGCTGGGAGCTGCGCAACACCTCGGGCAACGAGACGATCGTGGAGCGGGCGACCACCGGCCCGGGCTCGATCACCGGACAGTTGATCGCGACTTGGTCGAGGGAAGCCTTGCCGCAGATCCCACAGCTGGACGAGGCGAAAAAGTGCCGCTCGGCGAAGTGCTCGCTGAACGGCACGGTGAGATCCACGGTCACCACGTTGTAGTGCTGCTCTTCGGGTGCGACATCGCAATAGCGAATGCCCGCGATCTCATGGAGCCCGTGGACGAGCCCTTCGCTCACGAGGAACCCGGCGGCGAGCTCGAAGTCGTTGCCCGGCGTCCGCATCGTCACCGCCACGCTCAGCGGATCCTGGCGCCTGCCCCTGACCTGTATCGCCATCGGCTCCTCGGTGGCGAGACGGTCCGGCCGTTCGAAGCTGGCATCTGTTCCATTCGCCGCCAGCACCTGAACTGCTGTGGTCGCCCGACGGGCGGCGGGACGGGTCGACAACGGCTCTTGCAGCTGAGCCGACCGACGAGAGGCCTCAGCTGCCGGCTCGTGCATGGCGCAAGTCTAACGAGCAAGACCCAGGACTCTTCCTGCTCTCTTGGCTCGCGGCCTTTGGTCACGCCATGCGCACATGTTCCGACCCGAGGCTCTCAGGCGCCCTTTGGGCCTTGGGGTCATTCCAGCGCGGACTCGACTGGCTGGCGATGCCGGGCGGCGACGATGGCGATGGCCGCTAGCCCGGCAAGGCCACAGCAGACCTGAACAACGGTCAGGGGCTGGTGGAGGATGACCATCGCGGCTGCGGCCGCGACGATCGGGTTGCTCGATCCGATGACTGACGAAACCGAGGCGTCGACGTACCTGTGCGCCCAGTTCATCACGAGATGGGCCCCTCCCGGCACGACGGCCAACAGGGCTATCCACAGCCAGTCGCCGGCGTGAACTCGCGCGAGGGGCTGCGCGGACACCAACACGACCAATGTCAAGGTGCAAGCGGCCACGATCGTCACGACGGCGGTGTACTCCAACGCGTTCTGCTTCGCCCTGGCGTGCTTGGACACAAGCCAATAGGCAGACCAGGACAACATGGACGCGGTGGCAAGCAGGTCTCCGAAGAGCTGATGGTGGCTCGTCACCCCCGGACCGATCACGGCGGCTGAGACTCCGGCCATGGCCACAAGGATCCAGAAGACATCCCAGCGCCCCATCCGCTCGCCGAACAAGGGCCGTGCAGCCATGAGCACGAGGGCGGGCTGAACGGCACCGATGACCGTCACGTCGACAACGCTCGTGAGCTTGAGCGCACAGAAGAACATGGCCATGTCCCCGGCCAGGAACAGACCGCCGAGCCAGGAGACGCGAAAGTGGTCCCAACGCAATCGCCGGCCGGAGGCGTACACGGCGATCGAGAGAAGAGCGGCGCCGAGCCACAGTCGATAAAAGCACAACACGAGACCGGACGCCCACACGAGCCTCGCGAAGACCGCCGCGATGCCCCAACCGACCGACGCCAGCCCACAGGCACCGAGCCCGACCGCCTGATGCCTCGAGCGGGTGGGTGGGGCTACCAGGGCGGTCATCTCGGACGATCGTACCGGGACAGAACCGGAAACCACGAGGGCGTCGGCAACGGTGGCACACGGCGGTGATTGTCGTTCCGGGTAGCCTCACGCCATGAGTCTCCAGCGGCTACGTGTGGTCGTCACGGGCCGGGTTCAAAACGTCTGGTACCGCGACAGCTGCCGCAACGAAGCACTGGCGCGCGGTGTCGCGGGCTGGGTACGCAATTGCTCAGCCGGCAGCGTTGAGGCGGTGTTCGAGGGGTCCCCCGAGGCCTTGAGCCAGATGGTCTCGTGGTGCCGCACGGGCCCTCCGCGGGCCCGGGTCGACAACGTGGAGGTGACAGAGGAGCCGGTGCAAAACGAGGTCGGCTTCCTGGTCCGGTAGTTGGGGGAAAAGCTCCATGGAGCACGACTCGGCTTTTCAGGCCAAGATCGCGACCGGGCAGGGAAACTAGCCGGCGCTGCCGTCAAGGAGTAGGTTTCGCCCGTGGGCTTCATTTTCCGCAAGTTTCTCGCATTGATGCGGCAACGCCGGGAACGCCGAAACCGAGCACGCGTTCGCTGACCCCAAGAAGGCAAGCGTCGCCGATCAAGCCATACGACCGAGCCCAGTCATCACCGAACGAGTTGCAGAGCCGTCAGTTCGTCGACGGAGGAACCTCGTCGGCTGGGCTTGCGGGCACGACGTCCGGGTGCAGTGGGCGGTGCCGACCCTGGCGATCCAGCCATGGGAGACAAAGCTGGCTTCCTATCCTCTGGGCCAGCCCCGGAGCCGAGGCCTTCGCGAACTCGACCGAGCGCGGTGTCGGGTTCGCTATCGGGTGAACCGCTCGAGCGCGGCGACGAACGGCGGCTCGTCCTGGGCCATCGCGTCGTATCCCGCCGCGGGAAGGATGTCCAGCGACGCATGGCGCAGCTCGATGGCAAGCTCAGTCGCGTTTGCCGAGGGGAACACGACGTCGTCAGCACCCGAGACCACGAGGACCGGAACCTTCACCCGCGGGAGATAGTCCAGCAACTTGGCGCCCTTCCAGACGGACGCTTGCAGCGCGGCCTCCGCCTTGGTGGTCGACGCCGTGAGCCAGTCGGGGCTCCCTTGGAACAGGAAGCTCTGCCATTGCGCTCGCTCCTGCAATCCGGTGGTCGTCGCGGGGAACAAGAGCCCCGACAGTTCAGAGGGTGTGTCACCGGGCGTCGCGAGGAGCCGCACCACCGCAGGTGCGGGCCGCGACGCCCCAGCACCTCCGACAGAGGTGTCGACGAGGACAAGCGAGGACGCGATCTCGGGATGACGCTCCGCCAATGACAGAGCGATCTCTCCACCAAGGCCCCAGCCCAGCACGATGGGATCGGACAGCCCGAGTGTGAGTACCAGTCCAGCAGCCATGTCCGCCAACCATGGCAACGAGAGTGGGCTCGTCGCGGGCCCCGAGTACCCCGCGCCGGGAAGGTCGAACATCGTCACGGTGTAGTGGCTCGAGAGATCCGACAGCAACGCCGGGTCCCACCACGACATGGTTCCGTCCTGGCCAGTTATGAGGAGAAGATCCGGACCGCTCCCGAAGGTCTGGTATGCGATCGGAACCATCCTGGACCAGGCACCACTCCCCTCCGAAACGGCAGGAAGCGCGTCGTCACCGGCAGGAAGGGCGGCAACCCGAGCCCGGAAGATCGACGTCCCGGCAATCGGCACGGGAACTGTCGTCGTTGTCGTCGTGGTTGTCGAGGTGGTTGTCGAAGAGGTCGTCGTGGTTGTCGAGGTGGTTGTCGAAGAGGTCGTCGAGGACGTTGCGGTTGTCTCGGGGCCGCCCTGGTGCGAGCTGCATGCCGCGGCCAGGAGAACGAGCGCCAGCGACACCGCAAGTGCCGTTAGCTGTCCCGCCCCGCGCCGGGGCTGGCGCGCGAACCGGGAGGGTCCGCGCGCCAGCCCGTGCAACATCAAGCGGAGCCTTTCGGGGACCGGCCCTGCCCGGCCCCGGTGCTGAGTCCGGCGACGTGACCGGCGGGCGGGACCTCGGTCACGTCCTTCCAAGAGATCCGCGCCAGTCGCTTCGCCGACACGTAGCCGTTCTCGGCGTACCAACGCGCAGAGCGCATGATGGCCTCGACAGCAGGCCGCGACCGGTAACCGAGCTCGCTGCGGGCCCTGGCATCGCTGAAGATCATGCGGGTCGCTGCCATCCGTGCCCCCTCGAGCGGAACGCTCGGCTCCCGGTGCAGGAGACGCCCTTCGATCAGGTCAGAGGCGTGTGCCGCAACCAGGGCGACCTGCCTGGGAACCTTGAAACTGGCCCGAGGCAGGCCGGTTCCCACTGCGAGCACGTCGAGGATCTGCCGGAGGGCGAGGTTTTCTCCTCCCAGCACGTAGCTGCGGCCCTGCGCACCGAGCTCGGCCGCGAGCAGGTGCCCGGCAGCTACGTCGTCCACGTCGACGACGTTCAGCGCCGTGTCGAACCAACCGGGGATCCGGCCGTTCAGGAAGTCGAGAATCGTCTTGCCGGTCGGCGTCGGTGCCCGGTCACCGGGACCCAGGGGCAGGGTGGGCTGTACCAGGACGACCGGCAGGCCCTGGGCACCCGCGCGAAGGATCTCGTGCTCGGCCACATACTTCGACTGCTTGTAGAGACCGAAGAGGTGCCCGATACGCGCCCACGCCGTCTCGTCCGCGGCACAGCCGTTCTCGGTCCCGTCCAGGCCGATGGTCCCGACGGTGCTCGTGTAGACGACCCTCTCGACGCCGGCGGCCTTGGCTGCGTCGATCACGTTCAAGCTGCCGCCGACGTTGACGTCGTAGAAGTCCGCCGCGTTGGGCGCCCAGAACCTGTAGACAGCGGCGACGTGGAAGACCATGCGGCACCCGACGGCGGCGGCTGCGACACCTGGAGCGTCGCGCAGGTCCGCCACAACGGGCTCCACGTCGAGACCTTCGAGGTTGTCGCTCGGCACCCCGGGCTGGAGCAGGCCGACAACCTGGGCACCGCGTGCCAAAAGCGCCCGGGTCACGGCCGAGCCGATGAAGCCGGCCGCACCGGTGACGAGCATCCGGTCGCCGGGCCTGATGGCCGTAGGCGGCTGCACGGCCGGGCCGCCAAGGCCGGACGAGCTCAGGAGGGCTCCCTGCGCAGCGCGCTCTTCGCCAGAGTCCGGCCGAACTCGAACAGGAGCGCCGAGTTGCGGTGGGCATCGTCGAGCACGTCGTCGAGCGCTTCGACGAAGTAGTCCACCTCCTCCTGACCGATGATCAGGGGCGGAAGAAGCTTGACGACGTTCATGTTGTCGCCGGCCACCTGGGTCAGGATCCGGTGCCGGTGGAACAGCGGTCCGACCACTAGTTGCGAGAAGAGCCCTTTGCGGGCGCCCTCCATCATCTTCCAACGAGACTTCAACCCGAAGGAGCTCGGCTCACCGAAGACGAGGCCGATGATCAGGCCCTTGCCACGCACCTCGTGGAAGAGCTCGTATTTCTCGACCAGCGGGGCCAGCCCCTTCATGAAGGCCTCGCCGCTCACTCGCGCCCGGTCGACGATGTCCTCGTCGTCGATCGTCTGCAAGGTCGCGAGCGCCGCCACCATCGCGAGCTGGTTCCGCCCGAAGGTCGAGGAGTGGACGACGGCGCGCTCCATCTTCGAATAGACGCGGTCGAAGACCTCCGCTGAGCACATCATCGCCCCGACGGGGATGAAGCCGCCCGATAGCGCCTTCGAGACCGTGATGATGTCGGGCCGCAAGCCGTAATGCTCATAGGCCCAGAGCTTGCCTGTCCGGCCGAGGCCGGTCTGGACCTCGTCGATGACGAGGAGAGTCCCGTGCTTGCGGCACATCGCCGAGGCTGCAGCCCAGTACTCGTCAGAAGCGAGATTCACGCCCTTTCCCTGGATGACCTCGAGCACGAGTGCCGCGACGTCGTCACGCTGGAGCTCTCGCTCCAAGGCGTCGATGTCCCCGAATGGCACCTCGTGGCAGCCGGGCAGGAGCGCGCCGAAACCCTCGCGGAACTCCTTGCCACCGTTGAGCGACAGTGCCCCCATGCTGAGGCCGTGAAACCCGTGGTCGGCGTGGAGGATCCGGGGGCGCTTGGTCGCATACCTCGAGAACTTGATCGCAGCCTCGATTGCCTCCGCGCCCGAGTTGGAGAAGAAGCACCGTTGGATCCCCTCATGGGTCCTCGCCACCAATGCCTCGGCGAGCAGTCCGGGCAGCAGCGCCGCATCGAGCTGAACCAGGTTCGGGAGGTTCATGTCGAGCGCCTCGTGCAAAGCCTTTTTCACTACCGGATGCCCGCGTCCGAGGGCAAAGACGCCGAAGCCTGCCAGGAAGTCGAGATAACGCTCCCCGTTCCGGTCGTACAGGTACGAGCCCTCGCCCCTGACATAGAAGCGGTCGAAGCCGAGCGTCTTCAACACCTTCACGAGCTGGGGATTCAGGTACTCACTGTGGAGGCGGAAATTCTCGCCCTGGCGGGCCTCGATCAACGAGCTGAGCTCGAAGGTCATCGGTATTCTCCTCAGCGGTTGCGTTTCGCCAAAGCGTAGTAGCGATACGCTCCGGTAATGAAAGCGACCCAGGATCAGTGCCCTATCGCGCCTGACGAGGTCCGTGAGCACCTCGCCGAGCACATGTTGGTGGACGGTTTTCCGATGGTGCTCGATCTGTCGAAGAGCCACGGCTGCCGCCTGGTGGATCTGCGCGACGGCACGGAGTATCTGGACTTCTACACCTTCTTCGGCTCGGCGCCGCTTGGGATGAACCCCCCGGGGCTCTTTGACGACCCTGCCACGCGCGACGAGCTCTTAAAGGCGGCCTCCAACAAGCCCGCCAACGCCGAGGTGCCGACGGTGGAGCTCGCCGAGTTCGTCGCCACTTTCACCCGCGTGCTGGGCGACCCGGCGCTGCCCCACCTGTTTTTGATCGAGGGCGGTGCCCTAGCTGTCGAGAACGCCCTCAAGTGCGCTTTCGACTGGAAGTCGCGGCGTAACGAAGCGGCCGGGCGCTCACCTGAGCTCGGGACAAAGGTCTTGCACCTGCGCCACGCCTTCCACGGCCGCAGCGGCTACACGCTGTCTTTGACCAACACCGACCCGGTCAAGACCGACCGCTACCCGAAGTTCGACTGGCCGCGGATCTCCTCGCCAGCGGTGAGCTTCCCTCTCGAGGCCCATATGGCCGAGGTGGAGGCCTCAGAACAGCTCGCCCTCGCCGAGGCGAAGGCAGCCTTCGAGGCGCACCCGCACGACATCGCCTGCTTTATCGCCGAGCCCATCCAGTGCGAGGGCGGCGACCGTCACCTACGCTCGGAGTTCCTGCTGGCCGTCCAGGACCTGTGCCTCGACTACGACGCCTTGTTCGTCCTCGACGAGGTGCAGACCGGAGCCGGCGCGACGGGCACGCCCTGGTGCTACCAGCAGCTCGGGCTCTCCCCCGACCTAGTCGCTTTCGCCAAGAAGGTGCAGCTCGGGGGCGTCATGGCCGGAAGGCGCGTGGACGAGGTGGCCGACAACGTCTTTGTGACCTCCGGCCGCATCGACTCGACCTGGGGGGGCAACCTCACCGACATGGTGCGCTCCCGGCGCTTGTTGGAACTGGTCGAAAAGACCGGCGCCATCGCCAATGCCGCCAAGGTCGGCGGCCACCTGCGCGACAGGTTGGTGGAGATCGAGCGTTCCTGGCCGGCTGCGGTCTCTAACGCCCGCGGGCGGGGCTTCGTCGCCGCCATCGACCTTGCCACCCGCGAGCTGCGCACCAAAGTGCTGCAAAAGCTCTGGGCCGAAGAGCACGTTATAGCCTTCGGGTGCGGCGAGCGGACGCTCCGGCTCCGCCCGGCGTTGTCGATGACGCCCGAAGACGTCGACGCCGGCTGCGACGCCTTGAGCCGCGTCGTAGGGAGTCTGGCCTAAAGCGTCCTAATGGAGTTTGGGCGGCTTCGAGGTGCCCGTGTAGCTCACGTTCATGGGGCCGATGGCGTCGAGGTCCACCTCCAAGAGGAAGGGCGCCCGCTCGGCGAGTGCCCGCCGGAGAGCGCTCGCGTAGGAGTCGACCGACCCGACGCGCTCGGCCCGGATCCCGAACGCTTCTGCCAACCGGCAGAAGTCGGGCCGCCCGAGGTCCACGCCGATGCGCGCTTCGCGCGACCCGTACTGGCTCTCCTGGATGTTTCGCAGGATCCCGTAGCCACCGTCCACGAAGACGACGACAACTATGGCGAGCCCTTCGCAAGCGACGGTCGCGAGCTCACTCGCCGAGAGGAGAAAGCCGCCGTCGCCGACCAGGAGCACGACGGGCAACATGGTGGAGCCGACGGCGGCGCCGAGAGCGTGGGGCAGGCCGAGCCCGATCGCGAAACTGTTCGGCATGATCGAGGTCCGGGGTCGCATCACGGGCATCAGCCGGTTGCCCCACGTGTAGGCGGAGATAGTCGAGTCCTTCACGACGACGGTACCGGGATCTACCGATGCGGCCAATGCGTCCAGGAGACCGACCTGAGGCCCGAGAGTCACCCGCAGCCGCTCCCGCGCTGACCTCGTCGTGCCCACGACGCGGTCCGACCACAATGGCTCCGCGAGGACCCGCGGCGCTCGGATGCGGTCCAGCTCTTCCAACAAGGCAGCTGTCGTAGCCTTTGCGTCACCGACCACGGCCGCCTCGACCGGGTAATTCCTGCCCGGCACAGTGGGGTCGATGTCCAGCTGCACGAGCCGCGCCGGCAGCTCCATCCTCCAGTTCTCCGTGTTCGTCCCCTGAAAACGCGTCCCGATCGCCACGAGCAGGTCGGCCTCGCGGCACAGCGCCCGGACGTCGGGGTCCCAGGTGAGGTTTCCGATACACGCAGGGTCGCTTTCGGGCATGACCCCGCGCCCGTTCGGGCTCGTCAAGAGCCCGGCGCCGAGGCGCCGCACGAACTGGTCCACCTCAGCGACGGCGTCGGCTGCCACAACCCCCCCGCCGGCCCACACGAGGGGCCGCCGGGAACCGGCAATGACTTCGGCCGCGCGGGCAACCTCGGTGCCGTCAGGCAAGCCCTCTGGCACTCCGAGGCTCGCGAGTTGGGGCGGCTCCAGGTCTGAGCCTGTCGCGGCGTACTGGAAGTCGATCGGTATCTCAACCGATACCGGCCCGCGACGGCCCGTAGTCGCCTCCAGGACTGCTCGGGCGACCGTGTCACCTGTGGCGTCGGCCGATGGTGGCCGGTAGCTGGCCTTGGACAGCCGCGCAAGCATGCCGAGCTGGTCGGGCACCTCGTGGATGAAGCCCCGCTTCTTGCCGAGGAACCGGCTGTCGATCTGGCCCGTCAGGTGCAGGACGGGCGAGGACGACGCCCAAGCCTCGAGCAGGCCCCCCATGGCGTTGGCCGCTCCGGGACCGGTCGATGTGAGGCACACGCCGAGCCGGCCGGTCGTCCGCGCGTAACCGTCGGCTGCGCCAGCGGCGCCTTGCTCGTGACGTACGCCGATGGCGCGAATACGGCCGTCACGCCTGATCGCGTCGTAGATCGGGAGGTTGTGAACACTCGGGATACCGAAGATGACCTCCACTCCGGCGCGTGCGAGCACCTCCACGACCGCTTCGCCACCTGTCCGCTCAGTCATCTCGCTCCTGTCCAGAGTCTCGCGTGATGGGGATCACCCGCCGGCGATACACCCCACAAGTAGCCTCGCTTTAATGGATGATCCTCCCCGGACTCCCGACTTCAGTTTCGTCCATGCCGCAGACCTGCATCTCGATACGCCTTTCAAAGGCATCGGCATCACGGCTCCACACGTGGCCGCCGAGCTTCGCGAAGCTTCGCTCGCCGCCTTCGACGCTCTCGTCGATCTCTGCCTTCATCGCCAGGCTGCCTTCCTGGTGATCGCGGGAGACATCTACGACGGCCCAGAGCGCGGGCTTCGGGCACAGCTGCGCTTCCGCGACGGGCTCGCGCGACTGTCGAGCGCCGGAGTCCCCAGCTTCGTCGTGCACGGCAACCACGACCCGGTCGAAACCGGGTGGTCCGCCCTCGGTGGCGCCTGGCCCGAACACGTGACGGTCTTCGGCACCGGGACCGTGCAGCCGGTAACTGTTGAGTTCGGTGGAGTGGCTGTCGCAACCGTACAGGGCGTCAGCTTCGCCCAACGCAGCGAACGCGAGAACCTGGCGTTGCGCTTCGCCCGCGAGGCCGGGCCCGGTCTCCAAGTCGGCGTGCTGCACTGCAACGTGAAAGGTGCCGCCTCCGGCTACGACGACTACAGCCCGTGCACTTTAGAGGACTTGCGGAGCATCGGCCTCGACTACTGGGCGCTCGGCCACGTGCACACCCGCATGGTCCTCTCGGGTCGAAGGGGCTCTGACGAGCCCTGGGTCGTCTACCCTGGCAACCTCCAAGCCCGCAGCCCCAAGCCGAGCGAACGAGGGGCAAAAGGTGCCGTCGTCGTTCACGTCAGCGCAGGGCGGGTCCACGACGTCGAGCCGGTCGGCTGCGATGTCGTGCGGTTCGATCTGGTCGGGCTCGACATAGGCGAGATCGACGATCTCGCCGAGTTGCGTGCCCGACTCGTGAGTGCCGCCCGGGATCGGCTTGCTCGTGCACAAGGGCGCGCCCTTGTGCTCCGCGGGCATCTCGTGGGCCAGGCAGAGCTGCACTTCGACCTAAGGCGCCCGGGAGCACTGGAGGACCTGGTTTCGGCGCTGCGCGAGGACTTCGAAGACGAGCAGCCCTTCTGCTGGTGGGACTCGATCGACGACCAGTCGCGTCCGGCCCTCGACCTCGACGCGGCGCGGGGCGGATCGGACTTCGCCGCCGATCTCATCGCGCTCGCCGACCAGTTAAGGCTCAGCATCTCAGACGACGACACCGCCGTGGGCAAACTCGCCATCGACCTCTCCGAGGGGCTCCCAGGACCCCTCAGGACCCGGCGCGCCATCGAACGGCTGCTCAACTCGCCGGGCCTGCCGCCGGTCGAGCTCATCGATCGTGCCCTCGCCCTCGCGCTCGGCGAGCTCGAGGGCGACAGGCGCTGAGGCGGCCGGGTCCCCCGTGCGCATCGTCGGCTTCCACATCGACGGCTTCGGTGCCTTGTCCGACATCGGTGTCGACGACCTCTCCCCTGGCCTGGTGGTCATCAGCGGGCCCAACGAGGCGGGCAAGTCGACCCTTTTCGACTTCCTCACGGCGATGCTGTTCGGCTTTCCCTCCCGGCGCGACAACCCCCGGTTCCGCGCACCTGTCCGGGGCGGACGCCACGGCGGGCGGCTCTCCTTGTCCGAAGGCCGCGCCACCAGCTCGGAGAATGGCCTCGAGTGGCGGATCGAGCGTTACGCGAGCCCGCACAAGGCCTTGAGCATCCGGCGCAACGACGGAGCCACCGTCAGCGAGGAGGACCTTCGCCGGGCACTCGGCGGTGCGGACGAGGCACTTTTCCGCGCCGTGTTCGCCGTCGACCTCACCGATCTCGGGAACCCCAGTGCCATGAACAGAGACGACGTCAGGGAGCTGCTCTACTCGGCCAGCATCGTCGGCCAACGCAGGTCCGCCTCCCGCGCCATGGCCAACCTGCAAAAGCAGCGCCTGGAGCTCGCCCGCCCACGACAGGACGAGGCTCCGGCCAACCGTCTGCTGGCCGAGCTCGAGCGCGTTCGCCGCGACCTCGCCGATGCGAGCCGCGAAGCCGCCGGCTATCCCGCGCGACGAGGCGAGCTGCTGCGCCTGGACGGCGAAGTCGCCCGGGCGCGCGAAGCGCTGGAGGGTAGCGAGCGCCGGACGCGCGACCTCGACCTCCTGATTCGCCTCTGGGACGTGCTCGAGCGCAAGCGCGAGGCGGAGCAGCGCCTTTCGAGTTGGGAGGAACCCGAGCCGCTCGCTGCGTGGCTCGAGACGCAGGCCTCGGAGCTCCAATCCTTGAGGTCGGCGTGCTCCGGCCATCTCGAGCGCGTGAGCCTGCTCGGTGACCTGCGCAACCAACGAAGCGGCATCGAACAGTCCATCCGGACGGCAATGAGCTCGCTGGGCCCGGATTGGGACCGTGACCGCGTCCGCACCGGCGAAGGCTGGATCGGGCTTCAGGACGAGGCCAGGGGCTTCAGAGCCTCGCTGGGGGAACTCGAGACGAGCTGGCGCACCGCCGTCGCCCTCGCCAAGGACGCCGACCCTGCGGCGGAGCTCGTCGGGCTCGTTGACGAGGACAATCGTGCGCCCGCAACCGCCTCACCCGCCGTGCCCGTGCCGGACCCCGAGCAGCGGGCGAAGTTGGTGGGTGAGCTTCGCAAGAACCTCGCCGAGCAGCGCTTGCTATCCGCACAAAAACAGGCGAACGGCGCCCGCATAGGTGGATCTGCCAGTGCTCTCTGGGCCACCAGCGCTGCCTCGATCGCGCTCGTGGCCTTCGCCGTCGTCGGGCTCGGTCTCGTCGCCGCCCGTGCCCCTGGTCAAGCGGCCGTGCGGGTCCTGTGTGCAGTGCTCGCCGTGGCCGGGTGCGTACTGCTGGCCGTCGCGGTCGCATCAAGGCGCCGGCTGCGCGTCGCCGTGCCCGGAGAAGAGACGGGCCTGAACCAGGCCTCAGAACGGGTGAACGCACGCGTGGCCGAGCTCGCCGCGTCTCTGGGACTGCCCAAGATGCCTAGTGACTCCGACGTCGAGACGGCTGCAGAGGCGATCGAAGATGCCCGCGCGATCGAGCGGGCGCTCGAAGAACAGCGCCGCCGAACGACCGCTGCGCTCGAACGGCGCCGGGTGGCCCAAAGGTCGCGGCAAGAGGCGCTGGACAGCCTCGACGCCGAACTGTCGGCTTTCACCGCCTGGAAACTCGCTCACGGGTTGATACCCGCGCTCTCGCCCGACGGTGTCCTCGAGAGCTTGGCTGCGCTCCAGACGGCTTGGAAGGACTTTTCGGCCCTCGATCGCGTCGATGCCAAGATCGACCAGCTGAGCCTGGAGGTCTCCGAATTCGAGGCTCGTCTCGCCAAGCTCTCGGCCGGCCTCGGCGAGCTCGGGGCTGACGGCGACCCGCTCGAGACCGACCCGGCACACGGCCTTGAAGAGCTGTGCACATCGCTTGGTGAAGTTGTCGAGCTTCGAGCGGCAAGGACCTCTTTGCTACGGGTCGTCGAGGACGCAGACACCGAGCTGGAACGCTCGTTCGGCCTAGGAGCCCGGGCCCGCGATCTGCGCGCGGAGCTCGAGACCGGGGAGTTGCTCGCCTGGCACCAAGAGCAGGACAAGCTCACCGCTGAGCGGTCCGAGGCCCGCGACCGTCTGGAGCGGCTGCTGCGGGACCACCAGGACGCCTCGAACGAGCTTCGGGACATTGCCGGGTCGGCCCGGGTGGCGGAGCTCGAACAGACGCGGCTCGCTCTCGAGCAAGAGCTCGACGGCGTGCTCAGGTCCTGGGCCGTCCTCGGATGTGCGCGACTGCTCCTCGAACACACGCTGAGGCACCACGAGCAGGAGCACCAACCCGCTGTGCTGGCACGGGCAGGTGACCGCTTCGCAAAGGTGACCAAAGGGCGCTACACGTGCCTTCTTCCGTCGCTCGGGAACGAAGGGGGGCGCGAGACCATCAGGGTCCTCTCGTCTACCGGTGCCGAGATCGACGCCGGCGACTTGAGCCGTGGGAGCATCGAGCAGCTCTACCTCTGTTTGCGGCTCGGGCTCGCGGAGACCTTTGCCGAGCGCTCCGAGGCGCTCCCGCTCATCTTGGACGATGTGCTCGTCAACTTCGACCCCGGGCGTGCGGTGGAGGTCGCGGAGGCGCTGGCGGAGACCGCCGAGCACGATCAGGTGCTCTTCATGACCTGCCACCCGCACCTCGAGGAGCTGGTCCTCAGCGTCGAGCCGCGCGCCCAGGTCGTACGGCTCGAAAGGATCTGAGCAGCGGCGACCCCGCTCAGAAGTGGGTCGTGCAGAACGGCGCCCGCCGGACGCCGAAGATCTCGTCCGCGCGTCGCGCGGCGCCCTCGGTGCACTGACCTATGCGCCCGACCTCGGCCATGGCGCTGAACGGGACCCCTCCCAGATACAGGGCCCCTAACGCCTCGATCGGCAGGACGAGGTCGGGCGTGGCGTCGACGCGCTCCACGGTCCCGATCCCCTGGCGGTCGACAGACAGGCGGAAGCGACCTTCGTTCCAGGGGCAGAACCGGTCCTCCACCTCCATGACGAGGGCGTCTCCCTCTTCGTAGCGACGCCGGCCGAGTGCACCCTCGACGTCCACCAGGCGGACCCAGGTGCGGTCACCCCAGCTCAGCGTGCGAAGGCGCCGTTGGTCCTCGAGCAGGTACCGCAAGGGCTCGTCCACGGGCCGGCTGCCCGTGCGCAGCCGCTCGGTCAGGTCGATGCCGAGCAGGTAACTCCACAAAGATGTGTAGCTCTCGTCGCTCAGCGAGCACAGCTCCTCCACGAACACCGCCCGGCGCCAGTGGTCGGCGGGGTCGATCGGGCCCACCCGATAGACGGCATAGCCGTCGATGCTGCCCGCCCGTTCATAACAGGCATAGAAACGGTGTCTCGCTTCCTCGCCCGCGGCGTTCGGGCTCCCCAGCAGCTCAGCCCACTCCCCCGGCCCGCGGTCGAGCTCACCGACTCTCGTCGGCACGTAGGCCCGGTGCACGGCAGGGAACGCCTCAGCCGCCAGAGCCAGCTCGAGGAGCCGAACCGAGCCGGGGCCGTCACCCGGGCTCGAGACACACGGTGCCGCGACAAAGGTCGTTCCGGCGCCTCGCTTGTCGACCTCGTAGCGTGCCCCGTAGGTCGCCGGTCCGTAGCCGTAGCGCCCGTAGATTCCTCCTTCACTGGCATAGAGCACCGCGAGGGTCTCATGCGCCGAACGCAGGTCGTCGAGCTGGCGCCTCATCATCGCGTTGAGCAGCCCGCGCCGGCGGTGGGTCGGGGACACCGAGACGTCGGTGACGGCGGCGACCGCGCAGCGGACCAGTCCCGGCAGCGTCATCGGGACAAGGTACGAACTGGTCGTGGCGACAAGGTCCCCGCCGTCGAAAACCGCCAGTGTCCGGTCGAGCTGCAGCTCCTCCGCGAGGCTCTCGAGCTTGTCCGGCGTGTATCGCCCCCCGAAGGCGGACGCCTGGCAGGATGCAAAGGCGTAGATCTCGTGTCCCTCGATCGGTCGAAGCTCAAAGTCCGTCATCTTGGGACCTCCCGCCCCCGGCGCGAAAGGCGCGCCCGGTCAACCGCCGAGGGGGTGGGGCTCCTGCTCCTGGGCGATCGTCTTTCGGATCATCTGGATCCGTTCTGCAGCGTGGTTGACGTCGCCGCCCTTGGCTTCGAACAGCGCCCTGCGGTCCTCCTCGGCTTCTGACTCGGCACTCGCGTCCGCGGCCGCGAGGCGAGCCTCGATGCCTTCGGCCACAAGCTTCTCCGCCTCGGCCACGAGCGCCTCGACCATTTCGTCCTCGGGCACGACCCGCACGATCTTGCCCTTGATGAAAAGGTGCCCCTTGTGGCGTCCGGCCGCGATCCCCAGATCGGCCTCGCGGGCCTCCCCCGGCCCGTTGACTACGCAGCCCATCACAGCCACCTGCAGCGGCAGCGAACGGGACTCCAGGGCCTCTTGGGCCTGGCGCGCGATCTCGATCACGTCGATCTCGGCGCGGCCGCACGACGGGCAGGCGATAAGGTCGAGGCCCTTGCGCTCACGAAGCCCGAGGGCTTCGAGCAGCTGGCGACCTGCCCGCGCCTCTTGAACCGGGTCGGCCGTCAACGAGTAGCGGATCGTGTCCCCTATGCCTTCGGCGAGCAGGGTCGCGATCCCCGCCGTCCCCTTGATGAGACCGGCGGGAGGAGGCCCGGCCTCGGTCACGCCCAAGTGAAGCGGATGATCGAAGGTCTCCGATGCCAGCCGGTACGCCTCGATCATGAGCGGGACGTTGGAGGCCTTCACCGAGATCTTCACGTCCTCGAAACCGACCTCTTCGAAGTAGGCGAGCTCCATGCGTGCGGACTCGACGAGCGCCTCCGGCGTGGCACCGCCGTACTTCTTGTACAAGCTGGGATGCAGCGAACCGGCGTTCACCCCGATGCGGATGGGGACCGAGCGGTCGCGCGCCTCGGAGGCGACGAGCTTGATCTCCTCCGGCTTGCGAAGATTCCCCGGGTTCAGCCGCAGGCCGTGCACTCCGGCCTCGAGGGCCGCGAGCGCCATCTCGTAGTGGAAGTGCACGTCGGCCACGATCGGCACGGGCGAGCGTGGGACGATCACAGCCAAACCCTCGGCGGCCTCCTGCTCGTTGCACGTGCAACGTACGATGTCTGCCCCGGCCGCCGCGAGGGCGTACACCTGGGCGAGCGTGCCTTCGGCATCGGCCGTCTTCGTCACCGTCATCGACTGCACCGAAACGGGCGCGCCCCCACCCACGGCGACCTTTCCTACCTTTATCTGGCGGGTTTTGCGGCGTTCGGCCAACGTCGCGCCTGTTCTGGCCATCGACAGCCAGCTTAGCGGGGCCCGCGCGACGGCCCCCGTGACCGCGGGCAGGTGCCCAGCGCGCAGGGGCGGGCCGTCTCGGCCGCCGCTCTCAGCCCCCGGGCAGATGGGCGGGGTTGACGATGTTCATGTAGAGGGCCCCGAGACCGACGAGCACGACGAAGAGCAGGAAAACGTAGGCGACCGGCATGAGCTTGGCGACGTCGGCGTGATAGCTGCGCCCCTTGCGCGAGCGCAACCGCTCGTAGATCGCGATCGCGACATGGCCTCCGTCCAGCGGCAGCATCGGGAAAAGGTTGACGATGCCGACGAACAGGTTGATCGCGGCGAGCAGCACCAACAACTCCGCCACGTCCTGACGGGCCGCTTGGGCACCTATCTGGACGGCCCCGACGATGGACAGGATCGTCCCTCCCCCTGATCCGCTCCCGGACGCCCCCGAGCTCCCCGAAGCCTGGCTGTTGCCGGCCACGGCGACCTGGTGAGCGAAGTTGCTCAGCCCGTGGAGCGAGAAGACCTGGGCCAGCCCGCTGAAGGTCTGGCCGAACAGGGAACCGAACTCCCCGCCGGCGTGGCCGATGGCGGTGAACGGCCCGACCGACACGTTCTTCACATTGGTGAGCTCGACCCCGATGACGCCCTTGGCCGGGCCCGAGGGGTTCGCGGCCCGGACACGCTCGCCGCCGATCTCCTCGACGACGTGGCGGCCGTCGACCGGCGTGACCCGAAGGGTCAGGTCGTGGCCGTTGCGGTCCACGACGAAGCTGAGGGCGTTGCCGGGGTGCTTGTTCACGAGGGTGATGAGCGAGTCGAGGTCGGTGACCTTGCGCCCGTCGACAGCCACGATCTCGTCGCCGGGCCTGAGCCCTGCGCGTTGGGCCGGGCTGAGGCCCGTCGAGAAACGCCCGAGGCTGGAGATCGTCGGCGCGGTCAAAGTCGGCGCCCCGGAGAAGGCGTAAAGGCAGAACAGCAGCACGAAGGCGATGATCATGTGCATGCCCGACCCGGCGAAAGCGACCAGGAGCCGCCGCGGGAACGACGCCTGGCGGTAGCTGCGCAGCTCGTCGGACGGATCGACCTGTTCGAGCATGGTCATGCCCACGATGCGGACGTAGCCGCCCGCCGGGATCGCCTTGATGCCGTACTCGGTCTCTCCCCGGCGTATCGACCAGAGCCTCGGCCCGAAGCCGAGGAAGTACTCGGTGACCTTCATCCCGCTCCACTTGGCGGTGGCGAAGTGGCCGAGCTCGTGAAGCATGATCATGGCGACGAGGGCGAGCACAACGACCAGCACAGGCAACGCGCCGCACGCGATCGCGGCGACGACGCCGGCGACGACGACAACCGCCAGCCGTAACAACGGCCCGATCCCGGTCGTCCGCGAGTCGGCCAGACCAGCGCCTTTTACATCGCCCATCAGGACAAGTCTCCCGCTTCCGAGCCCTGTTTCCTCGTCACGCCAGATGCTCGTGGGCGACGACCGCACGTGTCGCCCGTACCCGTGCGTGTGCGTCCGCCTCCAAGACGTCCTCCACCTGTACGAGGTCGCTGGGCTCGTGCGCGTCGAGCGTCTCGGCTACGACCGCGGCAATGGCGGCCCAGGGGATACGGCCGGACAAAAAGGCCGCCACGGCCACCTCATTGGCTGCATTCAGCCACGCCGGAGCGCTGCCGCCCGTCCGGCCCGCCTCGTAGGCGAGGCCCAGGCAGGGGAAGGTCTTGAGATCCGGTGGCTCGAAGTCGAGATGGACCGGTGCACTGAAGTCGAGTGAGCCGTAGGGGTGGGTGAGGCGGTCCGGGTAGCCCAGGGCGTAGCCGATCGGGAGGCGCATGTCGGGAACCGACAGCTGCGCGATAGTCGTACCGTCGCAGAACTCCACCATCGAGTGAACGATCGACTGCGGGTGGACGACAACCTCGATGCTGTCGTAGTCGACACCGAACAGCTCGCGGGCCTCTATGACCTCGAGCCCCTTGTTCATCAGCGTGGAGGAGTCGATCGTGATCTTCGGCCCCATCTGCCAGGTCGGGTGGGCCAGGGCGTCGGCCACGGTCACCGATGCCAGATCCTCCACCGTCCTGCCCCGGAAGGGCCCTCCGCTCGCTGTGATCACGAGCCGTGCCACCGCCTCCGGACACCCGCAACGCAGGCACTGATGGATGGCGCCGTGCTCGGAGTCGACCGGCACGAGCTCGGCCCCGGCGACGCAGCGGGCGCGCTGCACCACGGGCGCCCCGGCCACGAGGGACTCCTTGTTGGCGAGAGCGAGGCGCCGACCCGCCCGCAGTGCCGCCACGGTCACGCCGAGGCCGGCAAAGCCGACGACGGCGTTGAGCACCACGTCAGCGGTCTCCACGAGCGACGACAACGCGTCTGGACCGGCACGAAGCTCGATGCCGGCGGGCAGCAGGTCTGCGAGCTTCCGTTCGTAGGCGCTGTTGGCTATCGCGACGACCCGGGGATGGAACTCCTCTGCTTGGGCGGCGAGGAGCTCGACCGACCTCGACGCCCCGAGGGCGCTGACGACGAAGCGGTCACGCGCCGAGCGGAGCACCTCGAGCGTCTGGGTACCGATCGAACCGGTCGAACCGACGACCGCCACGCGTTTTTGCGAGTCGCCCCCGGCAGTGGTGGTCCGTACCTGTACCGGCTGTTCCGTCGTCACAGATGCGCCAGGCGAACGAAGTAGTAGGCCGCCGGGAGCACGAACAGCAGGGCGTCGATCCTGTCCAGCATGCCGCCGTGGCCGGGCAGCAGCGACCCCATGTCCTTCACACCGATGTCGCGCTTGATCATGGACTCGACGAGGTCGCCGCAGGGCGCCACCACTGCGACGATGAGGCCCAGCTCGAGGGCCGTTGCGACGTGCCAGGGGTGGATCTGGCTGGTGATGCCCACCGAGGCCGCGATCGCCACCACACAACCGGCCACGAGGCCCTCCCAGGTCTTGTTCGGGCTGATCGTGGGGGCGAGGCTGTGCCGCCCGAAGCGGCTCCCGATCACGTAACCGCCTATGTCGTAGCCGACGGCGGCGATTATCGCTCCCAACATGAACGCGATCCCATGGCGGTCGGGGAAGATCCTCGGGTCGACGAGGAGCCCGGCGAATGCGGCCAGCACTCCTGTCCAGCCGAAGGCGAAGACGGTGACAGAGAGATTGGTGAGCGGAGAGCGGCGCGTGATCCCGGCGAGATACCAGAGCATCGAGGCGACGAGGAAGATCACGAAAGCGAACAGGATCGCCTCCGGCCCTTTGAAGTAGGCCGCGACTATCACCGCCGGCACGGCCACGACTCCCAAAAGTGTCGCCGGCCTGTAACCGGCGAGCCGCAATGAGTTGAAGAGCTCAGCTGCCGCAAGCGTCACAGCCACGACCACGAGGGCCAGCACTGCAGGCGGCCCGGCCAGAAAGCACAAGAGCAGGACGGCTGCCAGCACCACTCCCGTGATCGTGGCGACCACAGGATTGCGGGAAGGAGCTTGATCGCCCTTCTTCGTGACAGCACCGGACCGCTGCACCCGCCGGCGAACCCGACGTGCGACATGGCGCCGGCGCCGGACAGGCGCCGGAGGCTGCTCTTCGAACCCCTCGACGGCGCCCGGGCCGGCATCCCCGTCGTCAGCGCCGCCCGGTGCGTCCGGCGTGTCGGCGAAAGGCGCGGGCGCGTCCGCCTCCGGTGGTGGGTCCCCGGGGCGCGACGGCGGCGCGGCCGTGTAGGGGGAGTCGTTGCGGGCGACCCAGGCAGCCTCGCCGTCGTCGTCGAGGAAGTCGTACGCGAACGGGTCGCCGGAGGAGGACGCCTCCGAGGCCGTGACACTGAGGCCGGCCTTGGCGAGGTCGGCGAGGAGGGCGTCGCTGTCGTTCCAGTCCTCTTCACGTTCGCGCCACACCGGACCCCCGGGCGGCGTTGGGAGCGGGCCACCCCGCTCGATCGCCGCCTCCTGCTCGAGGTCACGCAGTACACGGGGAAGCTGCAAGGTGGGCGGGTCCGTCCAGTCGGGCAGCTCGTAGGAGGCGAGCATCTCGGCCACCGACTGTGGGACGGGGGCCTGCGAGGCTGCATCGTCTCCCGCCGGGACCACGTCCCCGACCGGCTCGGCCACGGGACGCGCCACCGCCTCGGCCGAAGGTATCAACCCAGCCGCCACTCCGGCCTCCACGCCGGCAATCCGGGCCCGTTCGGCAACCGGCTCCCCGGTCCCTGCAGGCTCTTGTCCGTCCTCCACAGTTCCTCCCTCGCGGGCTCCTTCGCTGTCGCCGGCACCGTTGCGGCGTCTCGGCGTCAAAGGCTCCCGGCGCGGCGACGGCTAGTTGCCGGACCGCCGATGCTCAGAGTTCGAGCAACTCCCGTTCCTTGTGGCTCAACAGCCTGTCGATCTCCGCGATCTGCTCGTGGGTCAGGCTCTCCAGCTCCTTTTCCGCCCGCTCGAGGTCGTCCGAGGAGATGTCACCGTCGCGCTCCAGGGCTTCGAGGTCGTGGCGGGTCGAGCGGCGGACGTTGCGCACGGCGACGCGTCCCTCCTCGGCTCGATGCTTCACGACCTTCACGAACTCCTTGCGCCGCTCTTCGTTGAGCTCGGGGAACACGAGCCTGAACACCTGACCGTCGTTGGACGGGTTGATACCCAAGTCGGAGCTGATCAGCGCCCTCTCGACGGCCTTCATGGCACCCTTGTCGTAGGGATTGACCACGAGGACGCGGGGCTCGGGGACGCTGAACCCCGCTATCTGCTGCAAAGGTACTTCGCTGCCGTAGTAGTCCACCTTCAGCTTCTCGACGAGGGCCGGTGAGGCGCGTCCGGTCCGAACCATGGCGAAGTCGGCCTTGGTGTGCTCGACCACCTTGTGCATGCGTTCGGTGCTGTCGGAGAGCGCGGCTTCAATGAGCGAATCGTCAGTCACCTGATCAGCGTACCTATCCGCTCGCCCACGAGGGCTGCTCGAATGTTGCCCTCATGCATCAGATCGAACACGAGGATCGGGATCCCGTTGTCCCGGCAGAAAGTGACCGCGGTGTGGTCCATGACACGCAGGTCCCTTGACACGACCTCGAGGAACCCGATCTCCTCGTAGCGGGTCGCATTCGGCTCAGAGCGGGGATCGGCGCTGTAGACCCCGTCCACACCGGAATGGGTTCCCTTCAAGATGGCGTCTGCCTCTATCTCGGCCGCCCGCAACGCGGCGGGAGTGTCCGTTGTGAAGTAAGGGTTTCCCATTCCGGCGGCGAAGATGACGACACGGCCCTTCTCGAGGTGCCTGATCGCCCGACGCCGGATGTAGGGCTCACAAACCTCCGCCATGTGAATGGCCGACAGCACCCGAGTCGGGCAGCCGACACGTTCGAGCGCGTCCTGCAGCGCGAGAGCGTTGATAACGGTGCCGAGCATGCCCATGATGTCCGACGTCGCCCTGTCCATTCCTTGGCCGGCACCGGTCGTGCCCCGCCAGATGTTGCCGCCACCGACGACGATGGCGATCTGGATATCCAGCTCGCTCTGGGCGGCTCCGATCTCCTTTGCGAGGCGCCCCACGGTCGACGCGTCGATGGTCTCGTCGGACAACGAGCTTGCCAGCGCCTCGCCGGATAGCTTCAGCACGACCCGGTGCCACCGTGGCCGGGCTCCCCCGGTTTGGTCGAGGGCCACTTCGTTCACGAATTCCGCGCGGACCCGCTCACGAGCCGACGACGGCCTGAGCAAAGCGAAGCAACTGGGCGGCGCCGAGAAGTTGCCCGATCGAGTACTGCTCGTCGCGCACGAACGGCTGGTCGAGAAGGACGCGCTCTTTGTACCAGCCCTGGAGCCGGCCCTCGACGATCTTGTCGAGCGCCGCTTCGGGCTTACCCTCGTTGCGCGCGATCGCAGCCGCGGTCTGGCGGACATCCTCGATCTGCTCGGCAGGCACGTCCTCGCGCCGCAGGTACTCCGGGCGGGCGAATGCGATATGGAGGGCGATGTCGTGAGCGAGCGATTCCGGTCCCCCGGCCAACTCCACGAGCACTGCGTTCACGCCGCGGCCGTTCTGGAGGTGCAGGTAGCTGCCGAGGATCGCTGACTCTGGAGCTTCGAAGCGCACGGTCTGGCCGAGGGCGATGTTCTCCTTCGAGACAAGGGTGAGGTCCTCGATCCTCCCGGCAAATTGCGGGAGAACGTCGTCACCCTTCAAGGCGAGCTCGTTCGCGATCTCTTCCACGAGCGATACGAACTCGGGCGACTTCGCGACGAAGTCGGTCTCGCATTCGAGCATGGCGATCGCTCCGACCGGCTTGTGATCACCGTGTACCACGACTGCGACCGCTCCCTCGGTCCGCTCGCGGTGCTGGCGCTTGGCCGCACTGATGATGCCCTTCTCGCGCAGGATGCGCTCGGCCTCCTCCATGTCGCCGCCGGCCTCCTCGAGTGCACTCCGGCAGTCCAGGATCCCGGCACCCGTCTTCTTGCGGAGCGCCTGCACCTCCTTGGCGGTGATTGCTGCCATCTGTTTCAATCCTCCGTAACGTGCTCGGTGGCCGGCGCGGCCGTGTCCTGTTCCGCCTGCTCGTGTGCGATCTCGCGGCTGGGCTCGGCTTGGCCGGCCGCAGCCGGACTCTCCTCACCGTCCGCGAGCAGCTCTGGCTCCGCGGCCTGTCGGGGCTCCGCGGCCTGTTGGGGCTCCGCGGCCTGTTGGATCTCGGCGACCTCTTCGGCCGGAGGGGCCTGCACGCCCGGAGGTTCAGCTGTAGCAGCCTCTGCGTGTCCGACCGCGGCAAAGGCCTCCGGTTCGGCCGCGGGCCGCGGGGGCGTCTGTGACATGGGCTCGGACGTCGCGCGCCGGGCCTTGGTGGCCGCGTCCGCGGCGCGACGCGAGGCGATGAACTTACCTTCGACGACGGCGTCGGCGATGACCCTGCACATGAGCCGACCCGCCCGAATCGCATCGTCGTTGCCGGGGATCACGTAGTCGATGACGTCCGGGTCACAGTTGGTGTCAACGACGGCCACGACCGGGAGGTGCAACTTGTTCGCCTCGGTGACGGCGATGTGCTCCTTCTTCGTGTCGATCACGAAGATCGCGTCCGGCGGCCGGTCAAGGCGCCGCAGGCCACCGAGGTTCCGGTCGAGCTTCTCCAGCTCGCGCTCGTGGGAGAGCGCCTCCTTCTTGGGCATGGCGGAGAAGTCGCCGGCGGCGCGCGCCGCCTCGAGCTCCTGGAGCTTGCGGACCCGGCCCGCAACCGTCTGGAAGTTTGTCAGCATGCCTCCGAGCCAGCGCTGGTTCACGTACGGCATGCCGCAAGCCACGGCAAACTCGGCCACGGGGTCCTGCGTCTGCTTCTTCGTGCCTACGAAGAGGATCACGCCACCCCCGGCGACGAGATCCCTCACGTAGGAGTAGGCGGCGTCCACCCGCTCCAGGGTCTGGTTGAGGTCGATGATGTAGATGCCGTTGCGCTCACCGAAGATGAAGCGCTTCATCTTCGGGTTCCAACGACGAGTCTGATGGCCGAAGTGCACCCCGGCCTCGAGCAGTTGCTTCATCGTGACAACAGCCACGCGATTCTCCTCCCGACGGTTGAGTCAATCCCGGCACCGCGCCCCGAAGGACGACCGCGGGCATGCCAGGACGTACTTTGAAAGAGGCCCGAGCGGGCCTCACCGCCATGGTAGCTGGTCAGCCGTAGGGCTTCATCACCGGCCGCGATCGGGGCGCCGGGGTCAGGTCAGCTCGTCGCGCAGCCGTTGCCTCAGGTGGAGCACCGCCTTGGTGTGGATCTGGCAGGCGCGGCTCTCGGTCACTCCGAGAATCTCGCCGATCTCGGCAAGGTTCAGACCCTCGTAGTAGTACAACGTGAGCACCTTGCGCTCACGGTCGTCCAGCCGTTGGATCGCCTTCGCGAGTTGTCGCCGGGTCTCTTCGAGCTCGATGGTCGCGCCAGGAGCATCCCCCTGGTCCTGCAGGGTGTCGCCGAGCGTCTGGCCTCCGCTTCCGCCCTGCCGGAAAAGGACGTCGTCGAGCTGTAGCAGCCCGGCTCGTGAAGTCTGGCGGAGGATGTCGTCAAGATCGCTCGTCGTCATCTCCAGCTCGTCCGCGAGCTCCCGGTCCGTGGGTGAACGGCCGAGCTGGCCTTCGAGCTTGGAGAGTGCCGAGTCGACCGCCCTCGCCTTGGCGCGAACCGAACGCGGCACCCAGTCGATCGACCGGAGCTCGTCGAGGATGGCACCCCGAACGCGGGGCACGCCGTAGGTCTCGAACTTGATCGCCCTGGAAGGGTCGAACTTCTCGATGGCATCGATCAGCCCGAGGATGCCGTAGCTCACCAGGTCCGAGTAGTCGACGTGACTCGGCATGGCGGCGGCCACACGTCCGGCGACGTACTTCACGAGCGGCGAGTAGTGAAGGATCAGCCGATCGCGCGCGGACTGGTCCGCCGTCGACTTGAAGTCCGCCCACAACTCCTCGACGGACTGGAGACGGTCGGTCCCGGTCTGGGTCATCACGCTCTCGGATGAGCGCTTCGGTACGCTCCGACCAGTCGATCGGTGGACACGTGGGTGTAGATCTCCGTCGTCCTCAAGCTCGCGTGACCGAGCAGCTCCTGGACTACTCGCAGATCCGCCCCGCCATCGACAAGATGGGTCGCATAGGTGTGACGGAGCGCGTGCGGATGAGTCGGCACCGGTGAGCGCCGGTCCAGAACCCGGCGCACGTCCCGAGTAGTCATCTGGCGGCCGCGACGGTTGACGAAGAGCGAACCCGCAGGAGTCGACCCGTTGACGAGCGCTCCCCGCCCGGAGGTGACATAGAGACCGAGCGCCTCGGCAGCCGGGTGGCTCATCGGCACGCGGCGCTGTTTGCCACCCTTTCCCCAGACAGTGACCGACCGGGTCTTCAGGTCGACGTCGCCCAGTCCGAGCCCGCAGAGCTCGGCGACCCGCAGCCCGCTGCCATAGAGAAGCTCGAGCAGCGCATCGTCTCGTGTGTTGACCGACGCAGGCAGATTCGCCCGCACGGCGTCAGGCTCGGGCTCGAGGAGAGCCTTCAGCTCCGACGGCGCGAGCACGCGCGGCAGGCGCGCCTCCCCGG
>JBKQHU010000069.1:0-73645 GCA_052148655.1 Acidimicrobiales bacterium | reverse complement strand
CACGGACGCCATGACACGCCGGCCCCTAGAAATAGGGTGAAGGTATAGTCTATGCCCGCAGTAATGCGGGAGTACATGCGTGAGACAGTGAACAAACCGCGCTGTCTATAAACTTGGCTATATGCTGGAAACGCCGAGAATCTTGCGCTACTAGCCAGCACCCAACTTCGTAGTGATACACCCGGTTTGTACGATCGGGAGCTATGAATGGTGCTGGAAGTGAAAAAGCGACAAGTGCGGCCAATCAGCAGGAAAGACTGGATGCGTACATCGCAGGCTTCGTCGATGGCGAAGGCAGCTTTCATGTAGCTCTGCAGCGGAATCCGAGCACGAGAGCCGGTTGGCAACTCGTTCCCGAGTTCCGCGTGAGTCAGGACGTCTCGAGGCTTGAGGTCTTGATCCTCATCCAACAGCGTCTCGACTGCGGAGCGTTGCGAGAGAACCATCGATCGTCGGAATCCGACAGCACATATGTGTATGTCGTTCGCCGACGGTCAGATCTCCTGCAGAAAGTTGTTCCTTTCTTCGAGCGAAGCCCGCTCTTGAGCTGCAAACAGGCAGAGTTTCTGACGTTCGCTCGCATAGTGCGAGCGATGGATCAGGGGCAACACCTTGATGCGGAGGGCTTCCGGCGGTTATCCGCCGAAGCGCTTCTCATGAATGGCGGCGGCAAATACCGCCGCATTCATCGAAGTTCACATCCAGAATCCTCAGAGACCATATGCCAAGCACCTCCATACCAAGCGAGGTGAAGATATGGTCCGATCTGCATGGCGACATGCAGAGCCAGGCAGAAATGTCCTGGCCCCCGGCACTTACGCCGGAGGTAACAAGAATGTCGGTCCCTATCCGGTGCAGCCGCAGGAAATCTGAGGAAGGCTGTCCCTAGTACGAGAGGACCGGGACGGACGTAGCTCTCGTGTGCTAGTTGTCCTGCCAAGGGCACGGCTGGTTTGCGACCTACGGAAGGGATAAGCGCTGAAAGCATCTAAGCGCGAAGCTCGTTTCGAGATGAGATTTCCCACAGGGATAACCTGGTAAGGCCCGTGGTCAGACCACCACGTTGATAGGCCGGAGGTGTACGCACAGCAATGTGTTCAGCCGACCGGTACTAATCGGCCGAGGGCTTGGGGCTCGTGCTCGCTATGGAAGGCTCGAGGGGTAGTTTTTGACAACACCCTCCAGCGGGAGCACCGGCTAGCGCCAGTGCCCGCAGCGTCCTGCGGATCCGCTCGAGCGAAAGGTTTCCGGTGATCATAGCGGCAGGGTCACACCCGTTCCCATCCCGAACACGGAAGTTAAGCCTGCCAGCGCCGATGGTACTTGGGGGGAGACTCCCTGGGAGAGTAGGTCGTCGCCGGAATTAATCTCAGACAATGCCCACCCGCCGACGCGGGTGGGCATTGTCGCGTTCGGAGCGGGGTAACGTTCCCGATTGTGACCAATCCGAGCGGTGCTCCCGGACAACGGCGCGCCCGCGGTGCGGCTCTGGGGAATCGCAGTCAACCGCGCGCTGCGGCGGAGTCGCGGGCTCAGTCCGGCCAGGGCAAGCAGCCCGCCCGGGAGCGCGAGTCGGAACGCGACAGGCGCGTCCGGAAGAAGGGCGAAGGAGAGTTGCCGCCCGAGGTACGGGAGGAGCTGCGGGGAGCGGTTGGTACCGACCGCGCCGCTGGGCTGGAACGACGGCTTGGCATCGCTACCCGGGCCTACGAGCGCGAGCGATACCCGGAGGCGCTCGCAGAGCTACGCGTGCTCGCCCGGCTGGCCCCCGGGGTCGGGGCGGTCCGAGAGCTGTACGGCCTTACGCTCTACCGGCTCGGTCGTTGGCGGGAGGCAGCTCGCGAACTGCGGGCCTTCCACGACCAAACCGGCTCGTTCGACCAGCATCCCGTAATCGCCGACTGCGAGCGGGCGCTGGGTCGCGACAAAGCAGTTCTCGCACTTTGGGATGCGTTGCGAAAACAGGGCGTGGACAGGGAAGTTCTCGTCGAGGGCCGTCTCGTCGTGGCAGGCATGATGGCCGACCGAGGCGACCTCGAGGGCGCGATAGCTCTTCTCGGGCCTGGCGGCAAGTCCCTCCGTCACCCCGACACGTGCCACCTGAGGCAGTGGTACGCGCTCGCCGACCTGTATGAAAGGGCGGGCGACCTGCCCCGGGCGCGAGAATTATTCACCCGCGTTGCGTCGTTTTCACCCGAGCTCTTCGACACAGAGGACCGCCTGGCCGCTCTGCGCTGATCAGTTCACCCGGGGAGACACAGCTCCGTCGAGGTGACTGGCGCGGCGCGAACCCGCGAAGGCGGGCAGCTCTCGCCGTCGAGGTAGTGCCTCGAGGCACTACCGTCGTCATAGTGGACCGAGTCGGCCTCGTGGGACTGCCCAATTCGGGCAAGTCATCCCTCTTCAATGCACTCACAGGCGCCAACGCGATCGTGGCGTCCCACCCGTTCTCGACGGTCGAGACCGAAGTCGGGGTCGCGCATGTTCCCGATCCTCGGGTCGACGCGCTCGGGAAGATGAGCCGGAGCCGCAAGATCGTCTACGCCGGCTTCGAGGTCGTCGACATCGCCGCCATCGCCAAGGGAGGTGAAAAGGGCGACGCCCTCGGGGGACGGTTCCTGGCGGGGGTGCGCGAGGTGGACGCCCTCTGCCTCGTGCTGCGCAGCTTCGAGGACGAGAACGTGCCCGGTGACACGGACCCGCTGGCCGCGCTCGGAGTCCTCGAGCTCGAGCTCGCCCTGGCGGACCTGGCGACTCTCGAGCAGCAGCTCACGAAAAAGCGCAGCCGTGTTGCCCCCGTCGATCCTGCCGTAGCGGCCGGACTGAAGGCCGCGCCGGCGGCGGTCGAGGTCCTCGAACGGGGCACGCCCTTGTACCGTTCCGGCCTGCACGCACCCGACCGGGAGGCGCTGAAGCCCTTCTTCCTGCTGACAAACAAGCCGACAATGGCTGTCATCAACGTAGGAGAGGACGGGCTGGCCGGTGGCGACGAGCTCGTGGCCGCCGTCCAGAAAGAGGTCGGGGGAGCCGTGGACGTGCTTGCCGTCTCCGTCCAGTTAGAGGCCGAGACGGCGAGGCTCGATCCCGCCGAGCGCGCAGAGTTGCTCGAAGGCCTCGGGCTCGGGCAGGGCGCGCTCATCCGCGTTGCCCAGGCGGCATTCGACATCTTGGGGAAGTGGGTCTTCCTCACGACGGGCGAAGACGAATCGCGGGCCTGGATCTTCCGCAGCGGTGCCAAGGCCCCCGAATGTGCCGGAGTGATCCACTCGGATCTCCAGCGGGGCTTCATCAAGGCCGACGTAATCCGGTGGGACGAGCTGCTCGAGTTCGGTTCGCTTGCCGCCGCCAGGGCAAAGGGGAAGGTCCGCCTCGAAGGTAAGGAATACTTCGTGCAAGACGGCGATGTGCTTGAGATCAGGTTCAACGTCTGAGGCCCGATGACGAGCGCCGCTGAGCTACTGAAGCGCTGGCGGTCCGATCTCGAGTCGTGGGTGATCCCGGACGAGATCCTCTCGGCCACGACGGAATCTCCTTGGGTGCTGCCCCGCCAGGTCTTCATCCGGAGAGCCGAGATCCACAGGCAGGCGCCATCCAGCCCGTCCTATCGGCGCGCCTGGGAAGCTCTCGGCCAGGCGGGCTCGGTTCTCGACGTCGGCGCGGGCGCCGGTGCGGCGTGTCTCCCCCTTGTGGCGCGGGCTACAGAGGTTTCCGCCGTCGACAGCGATCAGGAACTGCTCAACGTCTTGGTCGAGAACGCAAATCGGCTCGGCAAACAGGCGATCGCGATCTGCGGGCGTTGGCCGGACGTCGCCGGCGAGGTCGCGCCGGCCGACGTCGTGACCTGCCATCACGTGCTGTACAACGTCGCGGACCTCGGCCCGTTCGTCGCCGCGCTTGCCAGCCATGCCCGCCGGCGCGTCGTGGTCGAGATGACAGCTCGTCACCCGCTCACATCCCTGAATCCGCTCTGGGAGCGCTTCCACGGGCTGGCCCGGCCGGAGGTCCCCACCGCCACCGACGCGCTCGCTGTGTTGGAGGCACTCGGGCTCGAGCCGCGACACGAGACCTGGTGCCGTCCGGGAGGGTTCGAGCACGAATCCTTCGAGGACCTGGTCGAGGTGACCAGGCGCAGACTTTGCCTGGGCTCCGATCGAACCGGAGAGGTCGCCTCGGCATTGCGCGAGCTCGGAGCCGAGGGGGAACGGTCTGGCGAACCGGGATTGTCCGGAGTCGAGATCGTCACGATCTGGTGGGACAGGCCGGTTTGATAGCCCGGTGACCACTAAGGCTAGGATCGCCGGGGAGCGTCCATTCGGGCGCGGCCTGGACCTGCACCGATTCGATCCAGCGGAGCACTCGTCCCCGCACCGGCGGCATGGGTTCAGCTAGAACGCGCTGACCAGGAGGAAAAGAAAATGGGAATCAACATCCGCGAGGTGCTCGGGGACGAGGCTGACTCCCTGCTCGGCCACGAGTGCAAGACAATCGAGCGGGACCAGCTCACGCTCCCCGGTCCGGACTTCGTAGACCGGGTCCTCGTGCAAAGTGACCGGCCGGTGCCGGTGCTGCGCAACTTGCAGCAGCTGTTCAACCACGGTCGCCTGGGAGGCACCGGCTATCTGTCGATCCTGCCGGTCGACCAGGGAATCGAGCATTCTGCAGCGGCGAGCTTCTCGAAGAACCCCGCCTACTTCGACCCGCAGAATCTTGCCGAGCTGGCCCTCGCGGCCGACTGCAGCGCCTTCGCATCGACAATGGGCGTCTTGGGCATCGTCGCCCGTCGCTACGCCCACAAGATCCCGTTGATCGTCAAGCTCAACCACAACGAGCTCCTCACCTACCCGAACCGGGGCGACCAGGTGCCCTTCGCGTCCGTGCAACAGGCCGTCGACCTCGGGGCGATGGGTGTGGGTGCCACGATCTACTACGGATCGGAGGAGGGGACACGACAGATCCGGGAGGTGAGCGCCCTCTTCGCTGAGGCACACCGCCAGGGACTGTTCACGGTCCTGTGGTGCTATCTGCGCAACCCGGCCTTCAAGACCCCCGAGGCCGACTATGCGCTCGCCGCAGACCTCACGGGACAGGCGAACCACCTCGGGGTCACGATCGAGGCCGACATCATCAAGCAGAAGCAGCCGGAGAACAATGGCGGCTACACGGCCCTCAAGTACGGTCGTACCGATCCGCTCGTCTACAGCCAGCTGACAAGCGACCACCCGGTCGACCTCACCCGTTGGCAGGTCGTGAACTGCTACTCGGGGCGTATCGGCCTGATTAACTCGGGTGGCGAGTCGGCCGGCGCGAGCGACTTCGCGCAGGCGGTCAGGACGGCAGTGATCAACAAGCGCGCCGGTGGCATGGGGCTGATACTGGGGCGCAAGGCCTTCCAGCGCCCGTTGCGCGACGGAGTCGACATCATTCACGCCGTTCAGGACGTGTACCTCGACAACGCCGTCACGGTCGCGTAGAGCCCGCTGGGGCCGAACAGGCTGGCAACACTCGCCCGTTTCGGGCGTCGCGCCCTTGAGACGCGCCCGGAGCCGGCCCGGCACATCGCCTGAAGGTGAAGGGCTCGGCGGTAGAATGCCGGTAACCACAGGCAAGCAGGTGAGAAGGTAATCGCGGCAGTGGCGGCAAATGGGCCGGCGAGCCGAGTGGAGGAGCCGTGACGACAAAGTCAAAGCCGGCGACCGAACCGGGCAGAGTAGAAACGATCGATCAGGTCGTGATCCGTTTTGCCGGGGACTCCGGCGACGGCATGCAGGTGACCGGGGACCGGTTCACTGACGAGAGCGCGCTGTTCGGCAATGACCTGTCGACGTTCCCGAACTACCCGGCCGAGATCCGCGCCCCGGCAGGCACCCTCGCGGGCGTCTCCGCTTTCCAGATCCACATCTCTGACCACGAGATCCTCACCCCGGGCGACGCCCCGAACGTGCTCGTGGCGATGAACCCTGCGGCTTTGAAGGCGAATGTCAACGACTTGCCGAACGGCGGCATCCTCGTGATCAACGTGGACTCGTTCGATGAGAGGGACCTCGCCAAAGCCGGCTACGAGTCCGACCCCCTCAAGGATGGCAGCCTCTCGGCTTACAGGACCTACGAGATACCGATGACGTCTCTGACCCTCGAGGCGTGCAAGCCGACCGGGGCCAAGCCACGCGATGCGGAGCGGAGCAAGAACTTCTTCGCCCTCGGGCTTTTGTCGTGGCTGTACCACAGGCCGATCGCGGACACCGAGCGCTGGATCGTCCGCCGCTACGGCAAGTCGCCCATCGTGGCCGAGGCGAACAAGCTGGCGTTCCGGGCCGGCTACAACTTCGGCGAGACGGCGGAGATTTTCGAGTCCTCCTACGAGATAGCGCCCGCCGAGCACCTCCCGGGCACCTACGCGAACGTGACCGGCAACGTGGCGCTCGCCTGGGGGTTGCTCGCCGCGGCACACCTCGCCAAACTGCCCCTGTTCCTCGGGTCCTATCCGATCACGCCGGCGTCGGACATCTTGCACGAGCTTTCCAAGCACAAGAACTTCGGCGTGCGGACCCTTCAAGCCGAAGACGAGATCGCAGGCATCGGCGCCGCCCTAGGGGCTGCTTTCGGGGGGGCGCTCGGGGTCACGACGACGAGCGGGCCCGGCATCGACTTGAAGTCGGAGACTATCGGTCTGGCCGTGAGCCTGGAGCTGCCGCTTTTGATCGTCGACATCCAGCGGGGTGGCCCTTCGACGGGACTGCCCACCAAGACCGAGCAGTCGGACCTGCTGCACGCCATGTTCGGTCGCCACGGCGAGGCTCCTGTCCCGATCGTCGCCGCCAAGACGCCCTCGCACTGCTTCGAGGCCGCGATCGAGGCGGCCCGCATCGCCCTCAAGTTCCGCACGCCTGTCTACCTGCTCTCCGACGGTTACCTCGCCAACGGCGCCGAGCCCTGGCGGCTCCCGGACGTGGAGTCACTGCCCGACATCTCCGTGGAGTTCACGACCGAGCCAAATGCCACCAGCGCGGACGGTGCGCCGAGCTTCTGGCCGTTCAAGCGGGACCCCGACACGCTCGCCAGGCCATGGGCGGTGCCCGGTACACCGGGTCTCGAGCACCGCATCGGCGGTCTCGAGAAGCAGGACGGCATAGGGACCGTCTCCTATGAGCCCGCGAACCACAGCGCCATGGTCCACGCCCGCGCCGCCAAGATCGCCGGGATCGCGAAGACCCTCGCGCCCGTGCAGGCCGACGACCCCACTGGCGACGCCAGGGTGCTGCTGTTGGGCTGGGGCTCGACGTACGCGGCGATCACAGCTGGTGTGAAGAGGGTGCGCAAGGCCGGAAAGTCGGTCGCACAGGTGCACCTGGTGCACTTGAACCCGTTCCCGCCCAACTTGGGTGCAGTGCTGCGGTCCTATGAGGTGATACTCGTGCCGGAGGGCAATCTCGGCCATCTGACCCGCCTCGTGCGCTCGGACTTCCTCGTCGACGCGAGGGTGCTCTCCAAGGTCGAGGGAACCCCGTTCAGGGTGGGTGAGATCCAACAGGCCATCCTCGCCGAGATCGAGCGGCTCGAGTCGCCCCCCATGGCCGTTGCGAGGACCCCCAAGGAGGCAGCGCTGTGACCGATGTGGCCGTTCCCGTGACGACCCGCAAGGACTGGGCGAGCGACCAGGAAGTGCGCTGGTGCCCGGGATGTGGTGACTACAGCATCTTGTCGGCCGTGCAGCTGTTGTTGCCCGAGCTCGGTGTCCGTCGTGAGAACACGGTGTTCATATCGGGCATCGGCTGTGCGGCGCGCTTCCCGTACTACATGAACACCTACGGCATTCACTCCATTCACGGCCGCGCACCTGCGATCGCGACTGGCCTCGCCGTGACGCGGCCCGACCTCGACGTCTGGGTTGTGTCAGGCGACGGCGACGCACTTTCGATCGGGGGCAACCACCTCGTCCACGCCCTGAGGCGCAATGTCAAGCTCACGATCCTCATGTTCAACAACCAGATCTACGGCTTGACCAAGGGCCAGTACTCGCCTACGTCGGAGATCGGCAAGATCACCAAGTCGACCCCATTCGGGTCGCTCGACACCCCCTTCAACCCGGTGAGCCTGGCGCTCGGCGCCGAAGCGACGTTCGTCGCGCGAACCCACGACCTCGACCGCAAGCACATGGTCGAGACCTTCCGCCGTGCCCATGACCATCCGGGGGCATCGTTCGTCGAGGTCTACCAGAACTGCAACGTCTTCAACGACGGCGCTTTCGAGGCGATCACCGGCAAGGACAACCGCGCCGACATGATCATCCCGCTCGAGCACGGAAAGCCGATCCGTTTCGGGGCCGATGGGGAGCACGGCGTGGCTTCCGACGGTCAGGGGGGTCTCCGCCTCGTCGAGGTGAAAGACGTGGGCGAGGAGGCGTTGGTCGTCCACGACGAGACCCACGAAAATCCGAGCCTGGCGTTCGCGTTGTCGCGTCTTGCGACCGGCCCCCACCAGCCGACCCCGATCGGCGTGTTCCGGGCCGTCGAGCGCCCTGACTACGGCAGCCTCGTCGACCACCAGCTCCTCGAGGCCCAGAGCCGCCAGGGCGTAGGTGAACTGGCGTCGCTGCTGCGGTCGGGAGCGACCTGGACTTACGACTGAGGACCTCTCTGGCTCAGTCCTCGAGCGACCGGTAGGCCATGCCGGTAAGGGGCTTGGGCTGGAAGTAAGTGCTCTTGGGCGGCATTCGGCGCCCGTCGTGCGCGACGCGCCGGATGCGCGCCACCGGTACGGGCCCAAGCAGGAAGGCGGCGTCCGCCCGGCCTGTTCGGACCGCCGCCACGGCTAGGTCCCATCCGGCCTGGTAGCTGAGCTCGTGGGCGGGCAAGCTCCCGAGCGCCACTTTCAGGCGGCTCACGTCGAGATCGTCCTCGGCGGCCTGATAAAGGGTCGGGAGGGGCGTCAGCAGCTTGAACCCGTCGTGGGTGAGAAGGCCGATCTCCCCTGGCGCGGACGTCGGCGGGAGCGCCGGAAGATCCCCTCCGGCAGGCGCGATCCGGAAAAACCGCGCCAGCAGGTCCTCGATCTGGCTGGCGGCGATGCCTGTCACGAGCCGGTGGATCGCCCCAATGGACAGCTCCTCTTCGGACAGCTCGACGACGAAGGCGAGGGCAAGGTCGTAAGGTCCCGGCTTGTCGCCGTTGGCCGCGCGCCGTTCGCCGGCGTAGGTGCAGGCGGTCTCGTAACGGTGATGGCCATCGGCGATGAGCACGGGGCCCCCCGCTACGAGGGCGGTGATCTCCGCCACGCGGCGCTCATCGGTCACGGGCCAGAGCTCATGGACGACTCCGGCGGCATCGGTGGCCCTCCAGCCCTGCCCGGTTGCCTGCGAAAGGGCCTCGCGGCAGGCTGCTGCAAGGCCGGGTCCGAGGGAGAGCACCCAGATCGGCGAGGTGTTCAAACGGGTGCTCCGCAGGATCGAGAGCCTGTCGAGGCGGTCCTTCGGGATCGTCTGCTCATGGGCGAGCACGTCTCCGGCACCATGGAGGTCTAGGCCGAGGGTGCCGAGGAGTCCCGTCATCACGCGCGGCTGCCCGCGCTCGCCCTCAAAGCTCATGCGGTAGAGGTAGAACCCCGCCCGCGGGTCTCGTCTCACGATGCCGGCATCGAGCCAGCCACGGAAGATCCGGGAGGCGTTCTGGTACTGGTCGAGGCCCCCGATCGGGTCGCTCACCGGTAGCTCGACGTGGATGGCGTTGTAGGGGCTCGTGTCCGCGAGCCGTGCCCGTTCGGCCGGGCCGACGACGTCATACGGGGGTGAAACGACGTCGTCCGGAACGACTCGAGCCGGGTCGTAACGGATGGCGGCGAACGGTTCCAGGTGGGCCATCGCTCTTGGTTAGCACACGGGGCGCTCTCAGCTCTGCGAGGATCTCCAGTCATGACCTGGCTTCTCGATTGTGATGGCGTGGTGTGGCTGTCCGAGCAGGTGATTGCAGGTGCGCCGGAGGCTCTCGCCAGCTTGCGGGAGTCCGGATCCCGGGTCGTGCTGCTCACGAACAACTCCTATCCGAGACGCTCCGACCATCTCGCCAAGCTCGAACGCATGGGGATGGCGACCGATCCCGCGGACGTCCTGACTTCGGCGATGGCCGCGGCTCGACTCCTCGAGCAAGGGGAGCGGGCCCTCGTGCTCGGCGGACCCGGGATCCTCGAAGAGCTGGACGAGCGTGGAGTCGTCACCGTCAGTCCCGGCACGGGCCGGGAGATAGGCCCGGTGGACGCCGTAGTGGTAGGACTCGACCCGACCTTCGACTTCGCGTCTCTCACCGCGGCCGCCTCGGCGCTGCACGCGGGCGCACGCCTCATCGGCACCAACGACGATCCGTCGTTCCCGACACCCCAGGGCATGCTGCCCGGTGCCGGTTCGGTGCTGGCCGCGGTGGCCTGCGCGGGCGGGGTGAAGCCGACGATCGCGGGCAAGCCGTACCCACCGACGGTCGGCCTCGTGCGCGAGCGGATCGGCGAGGTGGCGATGGTGGTGGGGGACCGACCCTCAACCGACGGCCTACTCGCCCGCGGGCTCGGGGCGCGCTTCGGCCTCGTGCTCACGGGCGTGACACTCCCTCATCACGGTAAGGTTGACCCTCAACCTGACGTTGAGGCTTCCGATCTCCTCGCTCTCGTCAGGGCCGAGCTCACCTGAGCGTGGCCTGGTGCTAGCTGCAGCTAGCACTCTCGGCTGCTCGACGGAATAAGTGCTTGCTATTGCAAGCAGGCCTGTATAATGGGGGCATGCCAGAGAAGAAACCCCTTGAGAGGTATATGGAGGCCGGCAAGGAGTTCACCGAGGCGAGCCGCAAGCGAGTCCAGAAGGTCGCGCACGAGCTGGCCAGGGAGAGCGAAACCGGGCGTGAGCACGCCGAGGAGTGGGCGGACGAGTTCGTCCAGCGCGGCCGCAAGAGTGCCGAGCAGTTCGCCGAGCTCGTCCGAAAGGAGATCCGCGAGCAGATCAAGCAGTTCAACCTCGCGACCAATCAGGACGTGATCAAGGTCGTGCAGCAGTTCATCGAGCGCACCACCAAGGCCGCTGCTCCTGTGATGGAAGCTGCGACCCGGACGGTGAGCGCGACCAAGAAGGCCGCGGGCAAGTCCCCTGTCGGTAAGAGGGACGGGGCTCGGAAGAAGGCGGAGTCAGGCAAGAAGTCGTCTGCCGACAAGAAGGCGGACGAGGCCAAGAAGCCGACTAGCGCCAAGAAGGCGGCACCGGTCAAGAAGGCGCCCGCGGTGAAGAAGGCCGCACCAGTCAAGAAGGCGGCGCCCGCGGCGAAGAAGGCCCCGGCTGCGAAGAAAACCCAGCCCAGCAGCAGCTGAACCGTGAAGCCGCCCTTACGGGTGGCGGCTCGGGACTGGGACCGCAAGGATGGCGGTATGTCGCACATCCTTCTCGTGGTCCATCCCGAGCAACCAGCTGCCTGGGAGCTGGCCAGGACCGCCACAGCTTGGTGGCAGCGTCAAGGCCGCGAGGTGATCGAGATCCGGGGCGCCGGGCCTGAAGTACCCTTCTTGGAAGCTGACGGCATGGAGTTCGCTGTGAGTCTCGGTGGTGACGGGACGATGCTGCGCACCGTGGAATTCGTCCTCGCCGCGCGGGTGCCCGTGCTGGGCGTGAACCTGGGCCGGATGGGTTACCTCACCGCGGTCGAGCCGGCCGGCATCGAGCAGGCGTTCGACAGGATGCTCGCAGGCGACTATCTCGTCGAAGAGCGCATGGCTCTCGATGTCGAGCTCAGCGGAAGTGCCGCTGGCAGGTACATGGCCCTCAACGACGCCATCGTCGAGAAGACCGGCCCCGGGCACACGATCCGGGTGGCCGTGGAGATCTCCGGCCGCCCGTTTCTCACCTACGTCGCCGACGGGATACTCGTGTGCACTCCGACGGGCTCAACCGCTTACAACCTGTCGGCACGCGGCCCGGTGGTGTCCCCGAGGCTGCGGGCGATGGTGCTGACGCCGGTGTCGCCGCACATGCCTTTCGACAGGTCTTTGGTGCTGGAGCCCGGGGAGTACGTCCGGCTCACCGTTCTCGACGACCGGGCCGCCGCCGCCGTGATCGACGGCGCGCGCATAATCCGACTGGCCACCGGTGACGCCGTGCTGTGCCGCGCCGCCGCCGAACCGGCGCGGCTCGTGAGCTTCGCCGAGCGCGATTTCCATTCGGCTCTCCGGCACCGTTTCGGCTTGACCGATCGCTGACAGCGGCGATGCTTGTCGAGCTCCGGGTGCGGGACCTCGGTGTCATCGCAGATCTCGACCTTGTGATCGGCACCGGCATGACGGCGCTCACCGGCGAGACGGGCGCCGGGAAGACTCTCGTGGTCGAGGCATTGGAACTGCTCCTCGGAGGTCGTGCCGATGCCTCCATCGTGCGCGCTGGCGCCCCGGAGGCGTTCGTCGAGGGTCGCTTCGTCGCCGGCGACCGAGAGGTCGTCTTGTCCCGGGCCGTGCCCGTCGACGGACGATCGCGGGCCTATGTGGACGGTCGCATGGCGCCGGCGTCGTTGCTCTCCGAGATAGGCGACGACCTCGTGGACCTGCACGGCCAGCACGCGCACCAGTCCCTGCTGCACCAGGCGGCGCAAAGAGATGCGCTGGACAGCTTCGCCGGCGCCGACCTCGAGGAGGTCTCGCGGGCACGAGAAGAGCTCGCCGGCATCGACGCACGCCTTGGCGAGCTCGGCGGCGACCCGCAGGTGCTTGCCCGCACCGTCGGTCTTCTCCGCTTCCAGGTGGACGAGATCGCCTCGGCCGCCATCACCTCTCCCGAGGAGGACGCCCAGCTCGCCGCCGAGGAGTCCTTGCTGGCGCACGTCGGGGAGCTCAGAGCCGCCGCGGCCGAGGCCCGCGACGCTCTCGTGGGGTCCGACGCCTCCCAGTTTCATGCCGGTGTCGGGGCGACGGACCTGCTCGGGCTGGCAATAGCAAGGCTTTCGTCCCACGACGCCCTCGCGGACCTTGCCGCGCCCTTGCGGACGGCCCAGGCGGACCTCGAGGACGTGGCCCGGGAGCTCAGGCTGCGCCAGGAGCGACTGGAAGAGGACCCGGACCGGCTGGAGGCGGTCCGACGCCGCCTGCAGCTGTTCGCCGACCTGCGACGCAAGTACGGCCCGAGCCTTGCCGGCGTGATCGAGTTCGCGCGGGCCGCCAGGTCGCAGCTGGCCGACCTCGAGGACGCAGGACAGACGCGTGACGCCCTTCATGCCCGGCGTGTCGGCGCCGCCGCCTCGCTGGGACGGGCCGAGGAGCGCCTCGGAGCCTGCAGGCGGCAAGCCGCCCCCAAGCTGGCGGCGGCGATCGAGGCCCACCTGCACGAGCTCGCCCTGGGTGGAGCCCGACTGGAGATCCGCATAGGTGAGGACCCGGCCGGCTCGGACGTGGAGCTCCTCTTGGGGGCCAACCCGGGGGAGCCCTCGCTGCCCTTCGCGAAGGTCGCCTCAGGAGGCGAGCTGGCCCGCGCCATGCTGGCGACGCGCCTCGTGCTTTCGGCGGCGCCCCCGACCCTGGTGTTCGACGAGGTCGACGCCGGCGTGGGTGGAGAGGCCGCCCTCGCCGTGGGCCGTGCGCTGTGCGCCATCGGGCGTGACCACCAGGTGCTCGTCGTGACGCACCTGGCCCAGGTGGCGGCGTTCGCCGACCATCAGGTGCTGGTGTCCAAGAGCGAGTCGGAGGGCCGGACCGTGGCCCGGGCCCGGCCTGTCACCGGCGAGGATCGCATTGTCGAGCTCTCGAGGATGCTCTCGGGCCATCCGGACAGCGCGGCTGCGCGCCGGCATGCAAAAGAGCTGTTGGCGATGGCCGCGAGTTCCAGCACCGCTCGCGAGCGCTCCGGTAACCTTGACTGACACCGGCCGGGAGGAGAGCGTGACGAAGTTCGTGTTCGTGACAGGTGGCGTGATGAGCTCTCTCGGGAAGGGGCTCACGTCCTCCTCCCTCGGCCGACTTCTCAAGTCGCGTGGACTGCGCGTCACGATGTGCAAGCTGGACCCCTACATCAACGTCGATCCAGGCACGATGAACCCGTTCGAGCACGGTGAGGTCTTCGTCACCGAGGACGGCGGTGAGACCGATCTCGACCTGGGCCACTACGAGCGTTTCATCGACGAGAACCTCCACAAGGACTCGAACGCCACCACGGGCCAGATCTACTCGTCGGTGATCGCCAAGGAGCGCCGGGGCGACTACCTCGGCAAGACCGTGCAGGTCATTCCCCACATAACCGACGAGATCAAAGAGCGGATCCGCCGGCTCGGGCGTGAGAACATCGACGTCGTCATCGTCGAGGTCGGCGGCACCGTCGGCGACATCGAGATCGTGCCCTTCCTGGAGGCCATCCGCCAGTTCCGCCGCGACGTCGGCCGGGACAACGTCTGCTACGTGCATTTGACGCTCGTGCCCCATTCGCTCCCGGCGGGGGAGCAGAAGACCAAGCCGACGCAGCATTCGGTCACGGAGTTGCGCGGGCGTGGCATCCAGCCCGATGTGATCGTGTGCCGCAGCCACGAGCCCATCTCCGAGAACCTGAAGCGCAAGATCTCATTGCTCTGTGACGTCTCTACCGACGCGGTCGTGTCCGAGATCGATGCCGACAACATCTACGAGATACCGCTCGACCTGCACGAGGAGGGTCTCGACGACATCGTCTGCAGGATCCTGCGTCTCGACGAGGCGGATCGCCAGATCGACCTCTCCAGCTGGGAGGCGCTCGTCGAACGGGTGCGCGCCGCCTCCGAGGTTGTGCGTATCGGGGTCATCGGCAAGTACGTGAACCTGCCCGACGCCTACCTGTCGGTCGTAGAGGCGCTCAAGCACGCCGGCTTTCACCACGGGGCCAAGGTCGAGATCGACTGGGTCCAGGCCGAGGAGATCACGGGCATGCTCGCTGCGGCGCGCCTCGACAGCCTCGACGGGATCGTGATCCCGGGTGGTTTCGGCGAACGCGGCCTGGAGGGCAAGATCGCAGCGGCCGGCTACGCCCGCGAACACGCCATACCGTGCCTCGGCCTGTGCCTCGGCCTGCACATGATGGTCGTCGAGTTCGCCCGCTCGGTGGTCGGCCTCGAAGGCGCCAACAGCCGCGAGCTCGCCCCCACGACCCCGCACCCGGTGATCGACCTGATGGACGATCAGGTCGGCGTCGAGGACAAGGGGGCCACGATGCGCCTCGGGGCCTGCCTGGCCCAGCTGCAGCCGGGGTCGCAGGTAGCCGCCATCTACGGCTCCGAGGTCGTCTCCGAGCGCCACCGGCACCGCTACGAGCTCAATCCCCGCTACCGTGACCGGCTCGTGGAGGCCGGGCTCAGCTGCTCGGGCGCCTCGCCGGACGGCCGCCTGGTGGAGTTCATCGAACTGCCCGGTCACCCGTTCTGGGTCGCGACCCAGGCCCATCCCGAGTTCAAGAGCCGCCCAGACCGGCCCCACCCGCTGTTTCGGGCGCTCGTCGGGGCCGCGCTCAACCGTGCGCACGAGCGCACTCCCCGGCTGTACGACCTCGACGATGTCCCCTCCTGAGCCCGACGAGCCCGCACCACAGTCGGAACCGGCAAGAGTCACGGCGGGGTCGGCCCCGGACCGTGGCATGTTCCGCCAGATCGGCGAGAGGTCGCGCTACCCGGGCGAACGCCTCCGCGTCGTCGTCGGCACCTTCGTGGGCCCGGACGGGTTCACCTTCGAGCGCGAGATCGTGCGGACCTTCGCAGCGGTGTGCGTCGTGCCGCTCGAGAGCGACCGTGAGCACGTGCTGCTCGTGCGTCAGTATCGGGGCCCGGTCGACCAGGCTCTTTTGGAGCTGCCCGCGGGCAAGCTCGACGTCCCCGGTGAGCCACCCGAGTCCTGCGCGGCGCGCGAGCTGGCCGAGGAGGTAGGGGCCGCGACCCAGCAGCTCACCGAGCTCGGCCGCTTCTGGAATTCGCCCGGGTACAGCGACGAGCTGACGACGTGCTTCCTCGCGGAAGGCCTCACGGCCGGGCCGCGGAGCGCGGACGGCATCGAGGAGGAGCATCTCGTCGTCGAGCGGGTCGGGCTCTCCTCGGTCGAGGAGCTCATTGCCGCCGGCGAGATCGCCGACGCGAAGACCATCGTGGGGCTGCTGCTGGCGCGCTCTTTCCTCGCCTCGGAGCGTTCGGGCCCGCATCCGCCCGGCTGAGGGGCAGTCGTTGGCCGCCGAGGCCGTGCTCAGCGGGGACGCGGAGGAGTTCCTCTCGTACCTGAGCGTGGAACGCGGGCGCGCGCCGGCGTCGATCTCGGCCTATCGCCGCGACCTGCTGGCCTACGAGCGCTTCCTCGCCGAGCACGGCGTCACGCTGGCGCAGGCCGACGTAGGCGTGGTCGAGGCGTACGTGGCCTTCTTGAGCGAGACTCGCCGGCCCACCTCGACGGCGAGGGCACTGGCGGCGGTGCGCGGGCTGCACCGTTTCTGCGTCGACGAGCGGGGGGCGACGTTGGACCCGACCGAGGGTGTCTCGACGCCGCGCATCCCCCAAGCCATCCCGAAGGCCCTTTCCGAAGCCGAGGTGGAGCTCCTGCTCTCGGCGGTCATCGGGGACGACCCGCGGGCGCTTCGCAACCGGGCGATCCTGGAGACGCTCTACGCGACAGGGATGCGCATCTCGGAGCTTTCGGGGCTCGGGCTCGGGGACCTCGACCTCGGCCGGGGCCTGGCCGTCGCCTACGGGAAGGGGTCCAAGGAGCGCCTGGTCCCGATCGGGCGCCACGCCATCTCGGCGCTCGAGGCCTGGCTGGGCCAGGCGGGCCGCGATGTGATGGCACCGGCGCGCTGGGCGCGGCGGACGGACGCCGAAGCGGTCTTCATCTCGACGCGTGGCAGGCGGATGTCACGCCAGGCGGTGTGGCAGGTCGTGAGGGCCGCCGCCCGCAAGGTCAAGCTGGAGGACCGCGTGTCGCCTCACGTGCTGCGCCACTCCTGTGCGACCCACCTGCTCGAGCACGGGGCGGACATACGCGTCGTGCAGGAGCTGCTGGGGCACGCCACCATCACCACGACGCAGGTGTACACGAAGGTCTCACCGGAGCTGTTGCGACGTGTGTACGAAAAGGCCCATCCCCGGGCTCTTTCTAGCCGCGCCACGCCAGGTGGCCGAGCCGTGCCGGAGGCTGCGCCGGAAGGGACCTGAACCCGCGGAGCCGTCCCGCCTGGGCGCCGAGCCGGCCGACGGCCCCGTTGCGGTCGCTGACGGCGCTTTGCTGGCCGCGGCGGGTCGCGGCGGGACTAGTGTTGCGCCGTGGCAAACGAAGCAGCCGGCGTCGACTACCGCGGACTCCTCGAAGAAGAGCGCGGATCCCTGTTGCGCCAGCTTCAGGAGATCGGTTTCGGCGAGGACGGAACGCTCACCTACGACGCCAACTTCGCCGACTCGTCGCAGGTCACAGCCGAGCGCGGTGAGGCCGAGGCTCTGGCCGCGCAGCTCCAGGAATCCCTCGAGCAGGTGGAGGCGGCGCTGCGCCGCATTGAGCAGGGCACATACGGCATGTGCGCGCGCTGTGGCAAGCCGATCTCTTCAGCTCGCCTGGAAGCCCAGCCGGCCACGACACTCTGCATCGACTGCGCCTCGGTTCGGCGTTGAGCACCCGAGCGCAGTGGCGCTCACTTAAGTCCAACCAGCGGCTGCCCACCTACATCGTCATCGCCGCGGTCGTCGTCGGCGTGATCGCGCTCGCCGTACGGCACCACGTCCTCAACGAGCAGACGTTGATCTTCTTCCTCGTGTTCATCCCCGCCGTGATGCTCCACGAGGTGAGCCACGGTGTGGTGGCCCTCTGGTGCGGCGACGACACCGCCAAACGGGCGGGGCGGCTCACGCTCAACCCGCTTAAGCACATCGACCCGTTCGGCTCGATCGTGCTCCCGCTGATCCTCGCGCTGACCGGTGCGCCCGTGTTCGGGTGGGCGAAGCCCGTTCCCGTCTCGATCAACCGGCTCCGCCACCCCCGCAACGACTCGGTGCTCGTGTCCTTCGCCGGCCCGGCCACCAACGTCATCCTGGCGGCGATCGCGGGCCTCGCCCTGCACGAGTTGCTGCATGTCTGGGCCCTGCCCGTCCAGTCCTGCGGGGCGTTCCTCTGCTACGCGCCGGTCTCGCAGTGGGCACTTTTAGAGCAGATCCTGTTCTACTTCGGGATCGTGAACGTGGTCCTCGCCGTGTTCAACATGCTCCCGATCCCGCCCCTCGACGGCTCGGCGCTCGTCGAGCGGCTCCTGCCGGTCTCGGCGCTCCCGGCCTACTACCGCATGCGCATGGGGTTCATGGTTGTCGTCATCCTGCTCGTCTTTTTGGACCAGAGCCTTTTGTCACGCATCCTCGGCGACGTGGAGAACTGGTACCTGAACCTGGTCTTTTGAGCCCGCGCCTGCAAGGGAGCCTTGGCCCGGCCGGGCAGAGGCGGCCTTATGGAGCGAGGAGACCGATGGCCTGGCGGGCCCTCTCGAGGGTCTTCGAGGCGATCACGCCCGCTTTGCCGGCTCCCATCTTGAGCAGCCGTGGTACCTCACCGGGGTCCGCGGTGATCTTCGCGTAACGCTCGCGCACGGGCGTGAGGACCTCGACCAAAGTCTCGGCGAGATCGGCCTTCAAGGGGCCGTAGCGGTCGTAGGAGGCGGTCACCTCCTCGACCGAGCGGTCCGTCGCGGCCGCGAAGAGCTCAATGAGATTGGACAACCCGGGCTTGTTCTCCGGGTCGTAGCGCACCTCACCGTCGGTGTCGGTGACGGCCTTGCGGATCTTCAGGCGGATCGTGTCCGGCGCGTCGACCAGGTCGATCGTCCCGAGCGGGGAGGCCACCGACTTCGACATCTTGCGCTCGGGGTGCTGGAGGTCCATCACCCGGGCGGCGACCTTGGGCACGGCCGCCACCGGGACGACGAAGGTGTCCCCATAGCGCCCGTTGAAGCGGATGGCGACGTCGCGGGTGAGCTCCAGATGCTGGCGCTGATCGTCCCCGACGGGCACCTTGTCGGTGTCGTAGAGGAGGATGTCGGCGGCCATGAGGACCGGATAGGTGAGCAGCCCCGCGCTCACCGACTCGTTGCCCCTGCTCTTGTCTTTGAACTGGGTCATGCGCTTGAGCTCGCCGTAGGTGGCCGTGCACTCGAGAAGCCAGCTGAGGCCGGTGTGCTCGGGAACGTGGCTCTGGGCGAAGACCGTGCAGACCTCGGGGTCGAGCCCGCTCGCGAACAGCCACGAGGCGGTCTCGAGCGTGCGCCCCCGGACCTGGGCCGGGTCCTGTTCGATCGTGAGGGCGTGCAGATCGACGACGCAGAAGATCGAGTCGGCAGTGTGCTGGTCCGCGACCCACTGGCGGAACGCGCCGAAGTAGTTGCCGACATGCGGCGCGCCCGACGATTGCACCCCGGAGAACACCTTTTCCATCCCCGGCAGGATACCGGTCATCACCCAAGGGCAGAGAACTCCTGCATCATCTTGGTATCCGACCCTCGCGCCCACGAGGCCGGTAACCTCGCCCATGTGGCGTACAAGGTCCACACGGACGTCTTTGCCGGCCCCTTCGACCTGTTGCTCAGGCTCATCACCGAGCAGCGGGTCGACCTGTACGAGGTCGCCCTCGCCGACATCGTGGACGGGTTCCTGGCCGAGATCGCCGAGATGCAACGCCTCGACCTCGAAGTGGCCACCGAGTTCCTCGTCATCGCCGCCACGCTCGTCGAATTGAAGTGCCGCAGGCTCCTGCCCGGCCGCGAGGAGCCCGACGAGGACACCCTCGCACTGTTGGAAGAGCGGGACTACCTGCTGGCACGCCTGGTCGAGTGCACGACCTTCTCCGCCGCGGGGGCCCAGCTCGCCCGCGCCGAGCTGGCCGCGTCGAGGTCGTGGCCGCGCCTCGCCGGGCTCGACGAGCGCTTCGAGGGGCTCCAGCCGGACCTGCTCGCCTACTTAAGCCCGGAGGACGTCCGCGCCGCGGCCCTGCGGGCGCTTCAGCCACGGCCGGTACCGCGTGTCGAGGTCGACCATGTCCTCGTCGACGAGGTCACGGTGGCAGACATCGTCGAGGCGCTGTGCGCTTTGCTGCCCGGGTCCCCACCGACCAGCTTCCGGGAGCTGACGGCCGGTGCCCGCACCCGCATGGAAGTCGTCGTGCACTTCCTCGGTCTTCTGGAGCTGTACAAACAGGGTCTCGTCGAGCTCGAGCAGGCCGGCACCTTCGGCGAGCTGCGTGTTTCCTGGACGGGAGGGCTCTTCGAGGACGATCCGCAGCCAGCCGATGGCCGCCCTGCCCCGGGGTCACGGTGGCGGGCGCCGGCCTCGGCAGGGTTGGCCGACCTCGAATACCAGGGATGAGCACTCCCGAGCCCGACCTGACGCCCGAGGGCCCCGGAGAGGGCCGGGCCGAGTCGGCAGCCATCGAGGCGGTGCTCACCGTCGCCACCGAGCCCGTGCCGCCCGGCTTGCTGGCCGAGCTCCTCGAGCTCCCCGTCGAGCGTGTCGAGCAGTTGTGCCGTGAGCTCGCGGCGGGCTACACGACCGAAGGTCGCGGCTTTGTCCTCGCCAGGGTCGCGGGCGGTTACCGGTTCCAGTCCAGCGAGGCCTACGCCGCCTACGTGGAACGTTTCGTGCTGGACGGCGGCCCCCAGAAGCTGTCACCCGCGGCGCTCGAGACACTCGCGGTCGTCGCCTACAAGCAGCCCATCTCCCGCTCGCAGGTCTCGGCCATTCGTGGGGTAAACGTCGAGAGCGTCATGCGGATGCTCGTCGCCCGGGGCTACGTGCAGGCGGTGGGACGCGACGACGGCCCCGGGCAGGCCATCTTGTTCGGGACGACCCCGATGTTCCTGGAGCGCCTCGGCCTCGACTCGATCGACGACCTGCCCCCTCTCGTGGCGTTCGTCCCGCCGGCTTCGACGGTGGAGATGCTCGAGAACGTGCTGCGCGCCGAACCGGGAGAGTGAGCGATACCGAGGGCGAGCGGCTCCAGAAGGTGCTCGCCCGCGTCGGTTACGGCAGCCGGCGGACCTGTGAGGAGCTCATCGCCGAGGGGCGTGTCACCGTAAACGGCGAGGTCGCCGTCCTCGGCAGGCGCGTCGACGTCGAAAAGGACGTCGTTGCGGTCGACCGGGCACCGGTGGGAGTCCTGCCGGGCCTGGTGTACTACCTGTTGAACAAGCCCGCCGGAGTGGTGACCACCGCGGATGACCCGCAGGGCCGCCCAAGTGTCCTCGAACTGGTGCCGGAGTCGCCGAGGGTCTTCTCGGTCGGGCGCCTCGACCTTGCGACCGAGGGACTGCTCGTCGTGACCAACGACGGCACTTTGGCCCAGCTGTTGGCGCACCCGCGCTTCGGGGTGGAAAAGGAGTACCTCGCCGAGGTGAAGGGGGTCCCGGGCCCGGGCGCGCTCCGCAAGCTGAGGGAGGGGGTCATCTTGGACGACGGGGAGATGACCGCCCCGGCAAGGGTGGCAGCGGTCTCGCCGGGCGTTATCCGCATCGTGATCCACGAGGGCCGCAATCGCCAGGTCCGCCGCATGTGCGAGGCGGTGGGTCATCCCGTCGTGCGGCTCGTCCGTACCCGGATCGGGCCGGTCACGGACCGTTCCCTGCGCCCGGGCGCCTGGAGGTCGCTCAGCGCCTCGGAGGTGCGGTCCCTCACCGAGGCCGCCCTTCGCTCAAGGCCGAAACGGTAGGTAGGCTCCCCGCCCATGGCCGCGGTCTTGCGCGCCCTGCGGGGCGCTACGACACTCGACGAGGACACACCGGTTCAGGTCAACGAGCGCGTGCGCGCTCTCGTTACTGCGCTGCTGGAGCGCAACGGGATCGGTCACGACGACATCGTCAGCATCCTGTTCACCGCCACACAGGATGTCACCTCGATGTTCCCCGCCACGGCGGCGCGCTCTCTCGGTCTCGGCGACGTACCGCTCATCTGCGCGAGCGAGCTCGCCATCGAAGGCGCCATGGCGCGCTGTATCCGGGTCCTCATGCACTTCTACACCGAGCGCACGCGAGAAGAGCTGCACCATGTCTATCTCGAGGATGCGCGCGGGCTTCGCGATGACCTCCCCGACTGAGCCCGGCCCCGCCCTCGCCCCGCCCAAGTCGCGCCGGGCGCAGGTGACCGGCCTCGGGCTCGTGGGGACCTCCATCGCCCTCGCCCTGCGGGCGCAGGGGTGGCACGTCACAGGGCGCGATCTCGACGACACCCGGGCGCGGCGCGCCCGGGAGCTCGGAGCCGTCGACGAGCTCGGCGTCGACCACCTTGCGGCCGTGGCCTTCGTGGCGACCCCCGTGGCGGCGATCGCCACCGAGGTCAACTCCCTGCTCGCCTCGGACGAGACCGGCGAGCTCGTCGTCACCGACGTCGGCGGCGTGAAGGGGCCCATCGTCTCTGAGATCTCCCACCCGCGCTTTGTCGGCGGGCATCCGATGGCGGGATCGGAGCTGGAAGGGCCCGATGGCGCCGACCCGGAGCTCTTCGACGGTTCGACCTGGGTGCTCACGCCGACGTCGTCCACCGACCCGGGGGCCTTCTCGGCGGTGCAGTCGGTCATCGCCGGCCTCGGCGCCGATCTGGTGGCGCTCGCTCCCGACCGCCACGACGACCTCGTGGCGGTGGTCTCCCACGTGCCCCACCTGACCGCCGCCACGCTGATGGGCCTCGCCACAGAAGCCACCGACGCCCACACCGCCTTGTTGAGGCTGGCGGCAGGGGGCTTCCGGGACATGACGAGGATCGCAGCCGGATCACCCGCCATCTGGCCCGACATCTGCCGCGACAACGCCCCCGCCATCCTCCCGGTCCTCGACGACCTGATCGCCAGGCTGAGCGAAGTCCGCCGTATCGTCGCCGAGGAGGACCGCCCGGGCCTCGTCACCCTCCTCGACCGGGCACAGCTCGCCCGGCGGAACCTGCCCCCGCGGGCAAGCCGGCCGAGCGCTGTCACCGAGCTGCACGTCCTCATCCCCGACCGCCCCGGCGTGCTCGCCCAGGTGACCACTATCGCGGGGGAGCTGGGGGTCAACATCGAGGATTTCGAGATCGTGCACTCGCAGTACCGGCCCCGGGGTGTCCTCATCCTCACGGTGGCCGCGGACGCGGCCGAGCGCGTCCGTCACGCCCTCGGCGAGCACGGCTTCGGGCTGAGCCGGCCCGCCGGGCGCCGACCCGTCATCGCCATCGACGGTCCCGCCGGCGCCGGCAAGTCGACGGTGGCGAGAGAGGTGGCCCATCGCCTCGGGCTCGAACGCCTCGACACCGGTGCCATGTACCGTGCCGTCACCTTGGAGGCTTTGAGGCGTGGTGTCGACGTGGCCGACGCCGAGGGCTGTGCGGCGATAGCGCGCTCGATGGACCTGAGCGTGGGCGAGCGCGTCGTGCTGAACGGCGAGGACGTCACCGAGGAGCTCAGGACGCCGGCGGTCAACGGGGCCGTGTCGATCGTCGCCGCCCATGCGAAGGTGCGGGCGGAGCTTGTGAGCCGCCAGCGGGCCTGGGTGGCGGCCAACGGTGGGGGAGTCGTCGAGGGCCGTGACATCGGCAGCGTGGTGCTGCCGGACGCGGACGTGAAGATCTTCCTCACCGCCGATTCGGCCGAGCGCGCCTTGAGGCGCGCCAGCGAGGACCCGGCGGGCCCGGCCGCTTTGGCGACGACGGCCGAGTCGATCCGGCGCCGCGACGAGCTCGACTCGAACCGGGAGGCCTCGCCCCTCGTCGCCCCGCCGGACGCCGTCGTCGTGGACTCGACGGCACGCAGCGTCGAGTCAGTAGTGGAGGAGGTGCTCTCCCAGCTGTGACGACCCCGGTAGTGGTGGCGTCGCCACCGTCGCGAGGCGACATGATCGTCTACCGGTTGTGCCGCTCCATCGCAGTCGGCGTGTCGCGGCTGTACTTCCCCGGAACGGTGAAAGGCAGGGAGAACCTGCCCCCCCGGGGTGCCTACATCGTGGCCCCTGTGCACCGCTCGTATGTCGACTGGCTCATCGTCGCCCGCGTCACGGCGAGAAGGCGGCTTCGCTACATCGTGAAGGAAGAAGTGTGGAAGTCCAAGCTGATCGGGCGCGTGATAGAGGCCTGCGGGGGCTTTCCCGTGAACCGCTCGGGTGCGGACCGCGAGGCGTTGCAGCGGTGCCAGGCCGTGCTCGTGGGCGGTGAGCCTCTCGTGATGTTCCCGGAGGGCACGCGACGGTCCGGGCCCCAGGTGCAAGAGCTCAAGGACGGGGTGTCGTACCTGTCCTTGCGCGCCAAGGTGCCCGTGGTCCCCGTGGGCATCGGCGGGGCGGAGCGCGCCATGCCTCGAGGATCGTCGTTCCCCCGTCCCCGCCGGGTGAACATCGTCATAGGCCCACCGGTTCCGGCGCCGGTCCCGGTCGCCGCCGACACCAACGCCGCGGCCGGCGAGAGCGAGGACCCGGCGGCGTCGCGTCGGCGGACCCGGATCGGACGTGAGGCGGTGACGGAACAGTCCGAGCGCGTGAGAGCAGCCATCCAACAAGCCTTCGACGCCGCCGAGGCAAGCCTGCGGCACTAGCCGGCCAGGGGCGCGGTTGGTCCGGCGGGGAGGCTCTGGGGGAAGAGGTTGGCCGCCTGCTAACTTCCCGGCGTGGTCGCCGATGGGTGAGACAAGGGGTGTCCTCGTGACCGGCGGGGCCGGGTTCGTGGGAGCGACGCTGGTGCGGCGGCTCGTCGATGCCGGGCGCGCGGTGCGTGTCCTCGACAATCTCACGACAGGCGACGTCGCCCACCTCGAGGGAGTCGACGCCGAGCTCATCGAGGGCGACATCCGCGACGCGGAGGCCCTGGACGATGCCCTGGACGGGATCGAATCGGTCGTGCATCTCGCGGCCGCGGGCTCGGTCGTGATGTCGGTGGCGGACCCGGCGACGAATTTCAACGTGAACGTGTTCGGCACCTTCCAGGTCCTAGACGCCGCCCGGCGCGCCGGCATAGGCCGGACGGTGCTTGCCTCGACCGGCGGCGCCCTCATCGGCGACGCCAAGCCGCCCGTCGACGAGCACTCGTTGCCAAGGCCGATCTCGCCCTACGGTGCGAGCAAGCTCGCCGGTGAGGGCTACGCCCACGCCTTCGCGAAGGTCTACGGGCTGCGCACGATCGCACTCCGCTTCGCCAATGCCTACGGGCCGTGGAGCGCCCGCAAGAGGGGTGCGATAACAACATTCTTCCGGGCGATCAACGCGGGCGAGCCGATCGTCATCTACGGGGACGGCTCCGCCTCGCGTGACTACACCCACGTGGACGACATCTGCCACGCCCTCGAGCTGGCCCTTGACAGCGAGGTGCCCGGAGGTGCGGTCTTCCACATCGCCTCGGGCGTCGAGACGACCGTGCAGGCTCTCGCCGACCTGTGCCGCGAGGCCGCGGGTGTGCCGGACCACCCCATCGAGTACCGGCCCAAGCGCCCCGGCGAGGTCGAGCGCAACTTCGCCTCCTACGACCTTGCCCGGCGGGTCCTCGGATACGCGCCCACCATCAGCCGGGAGGACGGGATCCGCAGCACCTGGGAGTGGTTCCGGGAGTCGGTCTTCGCCGCCGGCTGAGGCCGGCTGGGGAGCTCTCCTGGCTACTATACCGTCCGGACGGTATAGTAATGGCATGACAAGAGGGGAGGAGACCCGGGAACGGATCCTGCACGGTGCCGAGGAGGTCGTGCTCCGCGACGGCGTGGCGCACCTCACCCTCGAGGCAGCCGCGATCGAGGCCGGCATCTCCAAAGGTGGGATCCTCTACCACTTCCCCACGCGGGCGGCCCTCGTCGCGGCCATGGTGGAACGCCTCGGTTCGCGCTTTGACGAGGATCTCGACCGCGAAGGTGCGCGCTCGGGCCGGCCCGGAGCCTTCACGCTGGCGTACCTCGAGGCCGGCTTCGGACCGCCGAGCGACGACCACGCAAGCCGGGAACGGCGCCTCGGCGCGGCGGTGATCGCCGGTGTGGCGTCCGACCCCGAGCTCCTCGAGCCGCTGCGGCAGCGCTTTGCCACCTGGCAGCACGCCCTCACCGTCGACGGCATCTCCCCTGTGAGCGCCAGCCTCCTGCGCCTCGCGGCCGACGGCCTGTGGTTCACGGAGCTCTTCGCCCTGGCGCCGCTCGACGAGCACCTGCGGGCGGCGGTTCGCGAAGAGCTGTTGGCCCAGCTCGGGTCGCGCCTGGACGAGCGCCCGAGCCAGGCGGCGCCGAAGGCAGCGCGCAAGGCGCGCCCCGTGCGCCGGGTCGATGACGAGGGCCGGTCATGAGCCTCATCCGACCGACATCGCCGCAGGCCGGTGCGGCCCGCGGCCCGCACCGCGTCGTGGTGGCGTTGTCGATCTCCACCTTCGTCGAATGGGCAGGTGCCGGCTCAATGATGCCGCTGCTCCCGCTTTACCTGCGCAAGCTGGGCGCACCGGTTGGGCTCGTCGGCGTGGTCATGGCGGCCTTCTTCCTTTTTGCCATCCTCGTGCAGTACCCGATCGGGCGCCTCTCGGACCGCATCGGCCGCCGCCCCGTCCAGCTGAGCGGCCTTGTGACCTTCGCCGTCGCGAGCGCCGCCTTTGCCCTGATCGGCACGCCGATCGCGGCGCTTTTCGTGCGGGGCCTGCAAGGCGCCGGGGCCGGTGTCGTCGACGTCGCCAACAACGCCACGGTGGGCGAGGTGGTGTCCCCGTCCCAGCAGGGCCGCGCCTACGGGGCGCTGTTCGGGTCCCGCACGGTGGGGCTAGCCATCGGGCCGCTCGTCGGCGGCGCGGTGGGCCTGGCCGGGATGCGCTGGCTGTTCGTGGCCGCGGCCCTGGCGTCGCTGCTGGCCTGTGTGCCCGTGCTGGTCGCGGTGCCGAAGACTGCGCCGCGACGCGCCCACGTCCCGGCTGCCAAGGTCGTGCTGTGGCGGGACCGGAGCGTGCTCGGCGTGGTCATGGGCTACGCGGGCGCCGGCCTGGTCATCGGCGTGTACGACGTCTGCTGGAGCCTGCTTTTGCACCTGCGGGGTGCGAGCGGGCTCCAGATCGGCCTGTCGTGGACGTTGTTCGCCCTGCCTTTTGCCGCTCTGTCGGTCCCGGCCGGCTGGCTGGTCGATCACTTCGACCGGCGCTACCTGGCGGCCGCCTCGACGCTGGCATCGGCCGGCTTCGCGTCCACGTACCCCTTCCTTCATTCCGTGTGGTTGCTTGTGGGTCTCGGCGCGGCCGAGGCCGTTTGCGTGTCGCTGGCCGGGCCGGCACTGGCGGCCCAGCTTGCCCACAGCGTGCCCAGCCGCCAGCTCGGGCGCGCCCAGGGGGTCGGCTCGACCGCTCAGACGGGGGCGACCGCTGTGGCGGCTCTCGTGGCCGGGGCCCTGTTCGGGTTGCACCCCTGGGTCCCTTTCGTCGGGGCCTCGGGCGCGATCGTCATCCTGGTGGGGCTCTTGTCCTGGTTCTGGCGGGGCGTGCCGGGGCGGGACCGGAGACCGGGTGATGCGCGTCCGGGTCAGGCCGGGCGTGCCCCGGCGTCACCGGCGCGCCCCGCGCCGGGAGAGCCCGCCAGCCCGGCCTCTCAGTTGGCCGCAGGCTGAGCCGGCCGGCGCCTGCGTTCGCGCAGCCACGTGTGCGCGACGCCGCGCCCGTAGCGCAGGCCGTAGAGGAGGTTCCCGCTCTTTTTCGACTTGCCGGCGAGCCGGGCGCGCATAGTCACGGGTCGCTCCTCGAAGCGGCAGCCGTGCATGATCGCCGAGATCAGGAGCTCCTGTGCCTGGTACTGCGGCTCCTCTAAGACGAGCTCGGCGGGCAGCCCGGCCCGAAAGGCCCGGACCGGGTTCGCGGTGTCCGTCACCGCCGTCCCGGTGAGGAACGAGATCACCGCCGCGAAGAACACCACTCCCAGATTGCGCACGGCGTCTGTGCCGTGCGTCCGGCCGAGCCGTCGTGAGCCGTTGACGAAATCAGCCCGGCCCAAGAGCACCGGTTCGAGAACGATCTCGAGGTCGCCGGGGTCGGTTTGCCCGTCCGCGTCGGATGTGACGATGAAGCTCGCCCCGTACTCGCGGGCGATCCTGTAGCCGAGGCGCAGGGCCGCCCCTTGGCCGCGGTTGACAGGGGCGATACAGGCGTAATGACCGGCTGCGCGGACTTCGGCCCCTGTGCCGTCGTCCTCGCCGTCGACGACCACGAGGACGGAGGCGGGCTCCCCACAGACCTCCTTCGGCATGCCCGCCAACACCTCGGAGATGTTGTCCCGCTCCTTGTAGGCCGCGATCACGATCGCGACCGGGGAGAGCTCGACCGGGCCCTGGCAGGCCAGGAGCTCTTCTATGGCGACACGGTCGACGAGCTCGTCGACCTGGCGCCTGCGTCGCCGGGCGCGGGCGTTCACACGCCGCGGCCTGGTGAGGACGCGCTGAGCATGTCGGTGGCGGTGACATGGCGGTCGGTCGCGGTCAACGGCAGGCCCTCCGCGACAGCGCCGAGGCTGAAGCTCGCCGCCGTCGCCAGGCAGCGAAGGAGATCACGCAATTCCGGCGGGGGAGGGAAGTATTCGTCCTCGACGGTCGTGTGAACGACCTCGACGCCGCGCCTGGGGGCCAGCCGGTCGAGCAGATCGTCGACGAGCCAGTCCGGGGCGGATGCCCCGGCCGTCACACCCACCACCCCGCTGAGGTCGTCCGGCACCTCGCTCGGGGCGTTCACCCGGATCACTCGCGGGCAGCCGGCGGTGGCGGCCACCTTGGCGAGAGCGACCGTGTTGGAGGAGTTGGCGGAGCCCAGCACGATGATGGCGTCGGCTCTGGGGGCCAGGGCCTTCACGGCGCTCTGCCGGTTCGTCGTGGCGTAGCACAGGTCGGAGCGTCCGGGCATCCACAGCTCGGGATAGCGCTCCCGGGCGCGTTCTACGACTCCCTCCCACTCGTCGTGGGCGAGGGTCGTCTGGGCGAGAAGCGCCACGCGCGCGCCCGGGCCGAGCTCGAGGCGGTCGACGTCGTCCTCGTCCTCGACGAGGTGAACGGCATCGGGGGCGACGGCCATCGTGCCGATGGCCTCCTCGTGACCGGCGTGACCGACGTAGAGGATCGTGTAGCCCTTGTGGGCTCTCACCTTGAGCTCGTGGTGGACCTTAGTCACAAGCGGGCAACAGGCGTCGATGACGACACGCCCGCGCGAGGCGGCGGCGCGTTCGACCTCCGGGGCCGATCCGTGCGCCGAGAGCATCACGGGCGCCGAGGCGGGGATCTCGGAGACGTCGTCGACAAAGATCACGCCCTGGCTGCGGAACTCCTCGACCACCAGGCGGTTGTGCACGATCTCGTGGTAGCAGTAGACGGGAGGCTCGAAGACGCGGACCATCCAGGCGAGCGCCTTGATGGCCATCTCCACCCCGGCACAGAATCCTCGCGGTTGGGCGAGCAGGACGAGGTCGACGCTGCCGGCCTTTTCCTGGAAAGGCTGGGTACGGGCCGACGTCACGGTAGACCAGGGTAGCCTTTGGAAATGCCACTACCGCAGGTGGTGGCCGTGGCCGAGCATTCGCCGGCTGAACGTTTCGGGGTCCGGCCGGGCGACGAGCTTCGCTCGATGAACGGACGGGTGCCCCGCGACGTGATCGAGTACCAGTTGCTCGCGGACGAGTCCACAGTGGAACTCGAGGTTGTCCGCGGTGGCGTCGAGCTCGAGGTCACGGTCGTCAAGCAAACAGGCGAGCCGCTCGGGCTCGAGGTGTCTGCCGCCATCTTCGACCGCGTCCGCACCTGCGACAACCATTGCGAGTTCTGCTTCATCTACCAGCTGCCCAAGGGCATGCGGCGGAACCTGTACGTGAAGGACGACGACTACCGGCTCTCGTTCCTCTACGGCAACTTCACGACCCTCACGCGCTTCACCGAAGTCGACCTCGAGCGCGTCATCGAGGAAGGGTTGTCGCCCCTTTACGTGTCGATCCATGCCACCGATCCCGACGTGCGCGCGGCCATGCTCCGCAACCGGCGCGGCGCCACCAGCCTCAGGTGGCTGCGGTGCCTGCTCGACAACGCCATCGAGGTCCATGGCCAGGTCGTGGTGTGCCCGGACGTGAACGACGCCGCCGTTTTGCACGGCACTCTCGCGGGCATCCTCGACCGCTTTCCCGAGCTTGCGACCGTCGCCGTCGTGCCGCTCGGCGTGAGCCGCTACTCGAAGGAGGCCTCTATGAGGCCCCACACGACCGAAGAGGCCAGGGCGACTCTCGAGACGGTAGGCGAGTGGCAGCAGCGCTTCCGCCGCGCCGTCGGCCGGCGGATGGTGTGGGCCTCGGACGAGTACTACCTCCTCGCCGGGATGGGGTTTCCCGAGCCGGGGGAATACGAGGGTTTCCCTCAGCACGAGAACGGTGTCGGGATCGTGTCCTTGTTCGCGCAGGCCTTCGCGGCAGGCACGGCGCCGCCCGAAACTGAGGTGCCGGTCCCCGCCAGGACCGGCTTTTTCGCCTGGATCGAAGGGGCCCCTGCCGAGGGCTACCGCGCCCCCCGGACCCAGAAGGTCAGCTTGACCTCCCGTCCGGCTCGGGCCGCCGGCGCCGCGCCGGTGACGATCCTCACCGGTGACTACGGTTCCCTCGTGTTGAGACCGCTCCTGGACCGTCACGGCTTTGGGAAGGTCCGGGTCCTTCCTGTCCGCAACGAGTTCTTCGGAGGCAACATCGCCGTGGCCGGTTTGATCACCGCCGCAGACCTTTCGCGGGCCTTGGGCGACGAGCCGCCGGGGGGCCGTTACCTGCTCCCCGATGTCTGCTTGTCGAAGGGCAGGTTCATCGACGGGCCGTCCCTCGCGGACCTCCCCCGGCCGGTCGAGGTCGTGGCGAGCGACGGGGCGTCCTTGCGGCGGGTTCTGGAGGCGGGACGTTGACACAGGACCGTCAGTCAGTCCTGCCGGTCGTCGCGGTGGTCGGCCGCCCGAACGTCGGCAAGTCGACCCTCGTGAACCGGATCGCGGGTCGCCAGCTCGCCATCGTCGAGGCCCGGCCGGGTGTGACCCGGGACCGGCTGGAGGTCGAATGCGAGTGGAACGGACGATCGTTCCTCGTCGTCGACACCGGTGGGATCCTGGAGCGGGGTGACACCCTCGACACCAAGGTGACCGAGCAGGCCCTGCGGGCACTGGGCGGGGCGGACGTCGTGCTGCTCGTCCTCGACACGGTCACGGGTGTCACCGGCGACGACGCCGTCGTGGCCCAGCTCGTCCGGCGTGCCGGCACCGAGGTGATCGTGGTCGCGAACAAGGTGGACTCCGACCGGCGGGAGATCGACGCCTGGGAGTTCGCAGGTCTCGGGCTCGGTGAGCCTGCGGCCGTGAGCGCGCTGCACGGCCGCGGCGTCGGCGACCTGCTCGACGAGGTGGTGCAAAGGCTGCCCGAGGCTGGTCCGTCGGCCGAAGCCGGAGACCAGGATGCAGCCGGGTGCCAACCCGGGGAGCGGGGGAAAGCCGCTCCCGGGCTGCCGGCGGTGGCCATCGTCGGGCGGCCGAACGTGGGCAAGTCGACGTTGTTCAACATGCTCGCAGGCGAGGAGCGGTCCGTCGTGCACGACCTGCCGGGGACCACCCGCGACGCCATCGACACGGTCATCGAGACCGACGACGGGGCGCTCAAGCTCATAGACACCGCCGGGATGCGGCGCAGGGCGAGAAGCGGAGAAGGGCCCGAGTACTACTCGCTCGTGCGGGCTCTGCGGGCCCTCGACCGTGCCGACGTCGCTCTACTGGTCCTCGATGCGAGCGAAGGCGTGACCCACCAGGACCAGCGCCTGGCCGAGCGCATCGACGCCTCCGGCAGCCCGGTCGTGATCCTGCTCAACAAGTGGGACCTGCTCGACACCGAAGGCCGTCTCGAGGTCAGCGAGGCCGTTGGCGACCGGCTGGCGTTCCTCGGGTACGCGCCCGTGCTGCGCGTCTCGGCCAAGACGGGCCTCGGAGTCCACCGTCTCCTGCCCGCGGTCAGTGAGGCGATGAACGCCTACCATCGCCGGATCCCGACCGGTCGCCTGAACGACGGGCTGCGAAGCGCCCAGGCGGCTCAATCGCCACCGGGTGGGGCCCGCATCCTCTACGGCGTGCAGGGAGCCGTCGACCCGCCGACGATCACCTTGTTCGCGACCCGGCGTCTGCCGGCCCCTTATCTCCGCTATCTGGAACGCTCCTTGAGAGCCCGCTTCGAGCTCGGTCCGACACCGCTCGAGCTTCGCGTGCGGGTCCGCCAGCAGAGATGAACGAACCCGACCAGGCGGCCGGACGAGCCGCCTCGGGCGCCTCGGCGACGGGCCCTACGGCGCCGCATCGCCGCGACCAGGCCTGAGGGGCCCCCACCGTGCCGTGGTGCCGCCAGTGCGATCGGCTGGTCGACGACGATGAGCTCACGGCGCACCGAGCGGGCAGCGACGCGGGGGAGGATGGCATCGGGGATCGCTGCCCGACCTGCGGGGCCGAGCTGGAGGTTGACGACCGGCAAGGGGCGAGGGACGCTCCGCTTAAGGCGCCGTGGCACTTCAAGGTGCTGGTGGTGGGCACGGTTGTCTACCTCGGCTACCGCCTCTACCAGGGCATCGGCTGGCTGATCCACCACGCCTGAGAGCCGGATGAGACCGGTCCGGCCAAGCCTGCGCTTCGCGCGCCGGGCGGGCGCCGTATCGGACAACCCCCGGTGCCGGTAGCCTTGGTTACGCGCAGCCGGGGAAGGAGGCGCTATGTGGGTGATAGCAGGAGTTCTGCTGGGGCTCGTCGTCCTCGCCTCACTGATCGGATTCCACGTGGGTCCGCACGCGCATGTGGCGGCCGGCATTCTCGGAGCGCTCGCGGCTGTTTGGCTCGTCGTGATGGCGCTCGACGGACGATCGGCCCCTGTGCTCTGGGCGCTGCTCAGCGCTGACGTCGTCGTGTCCGGCGGTATCGGCACCCTGGCCTGGAAGGGCTTGACGACCACGGGCACCTACGCGGGTCGCCACATGATCTTGCCGGACGGGGCCGAAGGCGTCGCGGTGGGCGATCTGGACCCGGAGGGGATCGTCCGTGTGAACGGCGAGAACTGGTCGGCTGTGGCCCTGAACGCCCCGGTGAGGGCGAAGACACCAGTCCAGGTGCTGAGAGCCAAAGGAGTCCGCCTCGAGGTCTGGGGCGACCAGCTGATGGCACCCGGCGGCCACACCGAGCTCGAAGCTACGACCCCGACCGACGGTGTCCCGGTCGAAGGTTCACCGTCCTCGCCTGGAGAGGCGACAAGCCAAGGAGGTGGCTCATGATCGTCGGGATCGTGATCGGAGTGGTGGTGCTCTGCCTCCTCATCCTCGCGGGCATCTCGGTGAGGATCGTGCGCGAGTACCAGCGCATCGTGCTGTTCAGACTGGGGCGGGCACTCGGGACGAGGGGCCCCGGCCTCATCTTCATCAACCCGGCCACGGACCGCACGACGTGGGTGGACCTGCGCGAGCAGTACCTCGAGATACCGCACCAGACGGCCATCACAAAGGACAACGCCTCCATCTCGATCGACTTCATCATTTTCTACAAGGTGGTAGATCCCTCTATGTCGGTGCTGCGCGTCGGCAACTTCGCCGGGGCTGCGCAGAACGTCGCCGCCACGACGCTGCGCAGCGTGGTCGGTGACATGCCGCTCGACGACGTGCTTTCCAAGCGCGAGGAGATGAACGCCTCACTTCGCGTCCGCCTGGACGAGGTGACCGAACGCTGGGGAGTCAAGGTCACCACGGTCGAGGTGCGGGAGGTCAACCCGCCACCCGGGGTCCTGGACGCCATGACCCGCCAGATGTCCGCCGAACGCACCCGCCGCGCGGCCGTGACGGAGGCCGAAGGACAGAAGCAGGCCGCCATCACCCTCGCCGAGGGCACCAAGCAGGCGGCGATCCTGGCCGCCGAAGGGGAACGCCAAAGTGCCATCCTGCGTGCCGAGGGGTTGTCCGCCGGGCTGGAGAAGATCCTTACTGTCGCCCGCGGCCTCGACAGCAACACTATGCAGCTGCAGTACCTCGAGACCCTGAAGCAGGTCGGCTCTTCGCCCTCGACGAAGCTGGTCGTGCCCATGGAGCTCGGGGGCCTTTTGAACGGGCTGAAGAACATGATCCCGGCGGACCCGGGTCGGTTCCAGACCAGCGCCTCTCTGGGCGCGGCGCCTGCGAAAAGCGCCGAGGCGAATACGCGGCCGAGCGCCGAGCCAAGCGAGAGTGCCTCCTGAGCGGAAGCCCTTCGGCTCTCGACATGAGCAGGTGACTGCGGGCCTGTCAATAGTTGCCTGGACGGGCAAGCGTGAGCTCGCGCCTGTCGCTCATGCCAGGAGGGACGCGGTGAGGCCTCCCGGCCGATAGCGGGCACGGCGCATTGAAGGGGTTGAGGCCCGGGAAGTCGGGCTTACCTCTCCGCCTACGAAGCGGCCCGCAAGGAGGGGTTATGGCTTCGCCCAGATCATTCGGCCCGCTTGGGTCTAGGCCTCGCTACTCAGCCCTCGCGGCTCTGGCCGTGGTGATCGGGACTTGTGGGGCCATCGGGCCCGGCCAGACAGGGGTAGCGCCGGCTGTGGCTGCCCAGCGGGCCGCGAGGACGCAAGCGCCCGAGGCAAGACCGCGCGTGACCGGGTCCGCGAAGGCGAGAAGCCGTGCTGCCCAAGAACGCGCGGATCAGCCGGGAGACAGTTCCCTCATCCGGGTGGCGTACCGGCTGGTGGACGACTCGGGCGGCGGCCACCCGAACAAAGGGGCAGAGGTGGATCTCCTTTTCGCGTCGGGCGGAGAGGCGTTCTTGTACCTGGCCGATGCCACCGAGGCATTGGGGGAGGAAGGGACCTACGCCTATGGCGCCGGTCAGCTTTCTCTCCACATCTCGAGTTCGGACTTCATGGTCGACGCCACGTTCCCCCTGAACCTCACCGGGAGCCAGGCGACGATGCCCTTCAAGGTGTTCTCGTCCGGGAAGGGCACATCGCTTTGGGATCGCGAGGCGCTCGACCTCGGGCCGGGCATCCAGGCCGTGCACAACGCGTCCATAAACGCCAGCAACCTCAGCCTGACGCCCGCACAGGCCGCCCAGAGCGCCTCCGCCTATGGCGAGGCATGGCTGAGCGTTCCGGCCAACCCGCCACCGGCAATGTTGCAGAGGTCGGCGAGCGGCAAGATACCGGACGCGAGACCACCCCTGGGCAAATGCACCGAGGACGGCGACAACTGCATTACGAGTGTCCAAAACGCCGGCGACGACGTCCTGATCCACTACCGCGATGCGCCACCGTCGCTCGTGATGCTCTACTCGAGCGGTGCCCGCGCCGCCGGCGCGCGCCTTGGGACGAGCGCCCTGGCTGGCGATCCACGGGTTTACCTCGACCCGGAGAAACATCCCGACTCCAAGTTCGACCCTTCCCACCGCACGGCGGTGATAATCGACCCCGAGCCCAGCCTCGAGCAACCGGGCGCGTTGGCCAACATGGTCAGCACGTTGAAGAAACGGGACTACGAGGTCACTGAGCTGGACGGGACGCAAGCGAGCATCGAACGCATCGCCGGCGCGCTCGAGTCATCGCCAGGAGTGGTCATCTTTTCGACCCACGGCAACACGTTGGGGCAGCTCCTGGTGGGCAACACGGTCACCGTGAGCGACGAGAGCATGGAGGTGGCCTATGCGCAGTACGCAAAGCAGCTGACCGCTGAGGGTCTCGGGACGTTGGCGAGCTACGAACTACCAGACGGCACGCCCGCGTACCTGTTGGGCCAGTCGAACTGTTCCTTCAAGATCTTCCAGCTGTCCACCGTCTGCCAGTGGAAAGTTGTCATCACACCTGGCTTTTGGGCCTGGCTGACGGCCGAGAGGCATGTCAACTGGTCGAGCAGCCTCGTATTCATAAGTGCGTGCGAAACCGACCTGAAACCCCTGTTACGGGGCCAGATCAGGGCCAGGGCCTATTTCGCCTTCAGCCAGGACGTCGCGGCAACCTTTGCCACTGGTGTGGAGGAGTACTTGCTGGACTTCCTGGCCCACCCGACACGGTCGCCGGAGGAGGCGTATTACAACCTGGTACGACTCGACAAGACCAGACAAATGATCTTCAAGGAGGATCACCTCCTGAACGGGCTCATTGGTCCACGCGGCTCGGACGCGAGCACGTCCATCTTTGATGGCTGGGGCTGGAACGGGAGCTCAATGGTCGACTACGACACCAGTGGTTGGCTGGGCGGCACAGTGGACCCGAGCCAGGTCTGGTGGATGTTGTTCGCCGCCCGTTGGGATTCCGATGCAAGCCGGGGCGCAGCGAACTTGCAGCAGTGCTACAAGACATACTGGTCCAAGAACAGGACAGGAGGCCTGGCCAACCAGTTCTGCAACGCGGCCACCATTGGCTTGGGCAAGAGCAAAGCCCGCCTGGCCCGCGATGTGTCGTACGCCGTCTACCTGCTAATAGGCACTAAGCCAGCCGGGTTCTTGCCACGGTACTTGACGCCTCGCTGGACGATGGACGACTGACAGCTTGACCGGTGCGGCCGGGGACGGCTCGACCCTGGCTGGCGGAAAAGGCCAAGCCGCCCACCTGCCGTCGTCGCCGGTTTCATCATCGGGGACTAGGCTTCCGGCGCCGGGCCGCTGTTAGGGCCTGGGACAGCAGTCGGTCTTGATAGGAATCGATTCATCTGTGCGACTGTCGCCTTTGCGGGCGGTGAGAAGCGGATTGAGGGTCACGGGCTGTGGCGCAGCTTGGTTAGCGCGCTTGACTGGGGGGAAAGTGGTTTTGTGCCCCTGACCTGCGGTTCATTCGACTGGACGTTCTGACGGACGTTCTATTCCCAGGGAAGTCACTGGAGCGTCCGTACTACCGGGTATCGAACGCGTGTTCGTTGCGTCATCGCGCAGTTGCCTGCCGTGTGTGATCCGAGGCTCCGTCTTCGCGCTCCACGGTCGTGGTCACCAACATCCTGGTGATGGTTCCGGCTGGGACTACCTCGAAAAGAGGCACGATGATATTCCGGTGGGGCCTGCCACCAGGAAAGTTGGGGCAAGCCGATCTTGGCACCATCGTGTTAATCAGCGAGGACGTGACGAAGTCACAGACTTCCTGTCAATGCCCACTGCCGGGGAATTCGCGCCGGAACAATAGGACCTCAAACGCCCTGCGCGTGTAGATAAGCACCTAAAGTGAAATAACTCAAGTCCCTCGCCGAACGTGCCGACAAACGATTAGGTGGGGCGCGCTCTCACGGTCACCGGCCCAACGTGTGTGCGGACCCCTGGGTGTCACCATCCGGCCTGACAGGGTCGACGCTGTTCGTGGCGGCATCGGCATTTTGGTCCGCGTCGCGCTCATCCCGATCGCCTACGAACCGGAGCCGGACCTCGGGCCATGCGCGCCTCGGTGGTAAGAGGGCATGGCCCGAGGACGAGGCTCACACGCTGCCCGAGCTATCCGGCGAGGTTCGCGGCTAGTTCGTCAATCCGTTCCGAGCTGACCTTGCCCGTCGCGAGCAGTTCCTCGGCGACCAGTTCCACCAGAAGCCAGTGTTCCTCAAGTAGCCGCTGCGTATCACCGGCCAGCCGAACCCAGGCCGCTTGCAGCTTGGTCAACTCCCGATTCGACAACTGCCTGTCTTTGTTCGTGGAAAGCCCGCAAGACTGGGCGAGATTCGTCCAGGCGCCTTCGAAGTCGCAAGCCTGCGTGCTTGGCCAAGAAGTCTCATTTACCTCGGCCGACTCAAGATAGTCGAGTAGCTCACCTCCCTCGTCTGAGTCAATCCACTCAGCTACGTGACCGGCGATATAGGTCATAGCGCTATCCAATGGCTTCGGTAACCAAGCCTTCAGGAACGTATGCGCCCAAAAGTCCTTGTCGTTGTCGTTTATCTCAATTGTTGGCCGAAACCCCAGAACGAGGCCCACGACGGCGTGCCCAGCTTCGTGAATCGCCTTTTCGCGGCGCATTGCGGCAGGAAGCTCGGAGAAGGGGGGCCACTCGAACGGCTCCCTGGTTACCGAGCGCGTCTTGGTCCCGTTCGCGGTTGTGGCCACCGGGACCTGACCCGTGTTGGCATCTGCGGCCGACGCGGTTGATACATCGTGAGTGCAATCTGAAGGTCCCATAAGTGGACCCCTTTCTTCAAGTACCCCCGCGGGGGCACGCAAATAAGGTGGTCCACGGGGTTCCTTTCAGAGCACCTGCTGCATCCGAGCTTCTGCTCACACCCGTGGCACCCCAGTTTCAGGGTGGAGCCGTTACCAACCTCGCTCCGGCGAGACTGTCGACGACCCATCGGCACCTTAGCGGCTTCCTTCAATCGTCGAGCGCGTCCATTGGCTCGGCGCTCCGGTCAGCGCGCCGGTCTGTTGCCTGCCGTCGCGTCCATAGTCGTGCCCCTCTGCGGGCTACCGGGCAGTACGGCAGAGGTCTCGTGGTCGTGGTCCAGCGCCGGGATCACTACGCCGAGGACACCGATATCCCGGTCGTGCCTTGGGCAGGGCCTGAGGCCAAGCGCGCTTCGAGCCGGGGCGGCTACGCCTGCCGTGGGTGACAGTTTGCGCCATAGCTGTTAAGGGTCTCGCCGGTGGACCGGATCAGCGGATGGGCAACCGAGCACGACGGAGGTGGAGAGCGCCACCCTCAGAGCGATTATCACCATCGTTGAAGTCTGCCACGCGCCGGGAGTTACCCCTATTGACAAGGAAATAACCACCGCCAGATCAGCGATGCTATCCTTGCGGTAGTAACCAATATGACCTATGGAGGCTTATAACTAAGAACCACAAAAACCAGCAGGTAAGCGAGTGGCTACGGATTAATGAGGCAGCAGCCATTGCTCCTTGTTCGCCCCAGACGATTCGGCTTTGGATTAAACGAGGATGGCTCCCAGCCTACAGACTTGGACCGCGGCTGATCGGCATACAAAGGGCTGATCTTGATGCTTGGCTTTCCCGTGAGCGACTCCCGCGAGAGGGGCATGGCGTCAAGGGAACCGGCGCTGTGGATGATGGCGGCGGTGGTCACGACGAGGTGGTGTCGTCGCCGTGTTGACGCTTTCGAGACCGCAGCCCTTCGCGGACCACTGGCTTGATTTCGTTGGGGAGGGCCTGGCGATCTTCGACCTTGTCCCCGGTTCCAAGACTCCGAGGCCCGGCTCTCGCGGTGTGAAGGAAGCATCCCGGTCTATCGCCTTGAACGAGGAACGGGCTGCGGAGAACCCGGCCGGGAACATTGCGGCTGCCTGTGATGAAGGCAGGGTGGTCATCGACGTGGACGACCATACCTACGTCGACCTGTTCAGGCAGTTCCTACCGGACGCGCCCATGGTGGTAACTGCACGTGGCGCGCACTTCCACACCTACTGCCAGAAGACCGTTCGGTCTCGCACGAAGGTGCCGATCGTGCTCGACGGTCGACCTGCCTTTTTCGATGTCAAGGCGGGGGCGGGGTCCTACGTCATGTTGCCGTACTCGGTCCATCCCGATGGTTCGACGTACGAGTTGCCAGAAGAGGGACCGGACCTGCGGCAAAGCAACCTCGTCTTCACACCGGGCATCTTCCTCGAAGCCATCGCCAAGGCAAGCCCGATCCGGTTGGTCGATGCACAAGGCAACCGGGACCGCGAGGTCGAGTCGATCGTCCAGTACGTCGATGCCGCCGTTGACCGCGAGCTGTACGTCCTTGTCAAGGCCCCGGCCGGTACTCGCCATGACCAACTGTTCCGTTGTGCAGCCGCCCTTGGCAGGTATGCGCTCTACGTTGACGACCAGAGAGAGATGCAGAACCGGCTCTATCAGGCTGCCCAGGGCTGCGGTTTGGTGTCGGACGAGGGTAGTCGTGAGGTCGGACGGACCATCCGAGACGGCTGGCGAGCCGGTGCTGAGGACCCTTGGAAGCTGACTGAACCCAGCCTGGATGCCATGACAACGACCATCGCAAGGACCAGTTGGCCAGTGCCTCCCGGACTGCCACCGCTGCCGAAGGGTCCAAGTCCCTGGGTGTTTTCGCCAGCCGGAGCTGACACCTGTGGCCACCTGTGGGTGGTACTAGCACGGCATGCAGGGGGCACGTTCGACATACCCAGCCGTTGCGAGTGGTCCCGCTGCCGGGCCTGCGCGAAACGGCGTGCAGACCGGATCATGCAGCAGATAGACGATGGACCAGCAGCCCCATACTTCAAGTTCACCATCCGGGGGGTTTTCGACAGTTTTCCTAATACCTATACTCAAGAAGAGATAGATTGGGAAAACTCCCGGAAACCCGCCTGGGTCACGGCTGTGCCTGCCTGGCACGGCGACCACGAGGCCATCCGCAAGGCAATCAGCGATCGTGCCAGGGCCAAGAACGCTAACTACCTCGGGGTTCCCCTGACAGAACAGTTCATAGCCTTCTCGGACATGGACCTGTCCAAGGCACCGGTCACCGGTCCTCGGGGCGGCAGACCTCCAGGTCCCCCTCATGACGGGATCTGGATCACGAGCGAGCAGGCCCGCAATTACCTGAGGATAATCCTGGACTGCGGGGACGTGGGGACCCCTCGCGCATCGGACGGGTGGGACATCCGTTTAACGCCCAAGAAGACCAACGAGTACTCATACCTGGGGACCTACAAACCCCATATCGTCCGCTGCGCGTTCGAAGTCGCGTGCCTGGCTCTCCACCGATTGCTCCCGGAAGACGAACTCCCGCCTGACATCATCCGCGATGTCAATGGCACGATCACCCTTGTCGACGGCGCACACAGATTCTTGTGGGAGGACCCACGGGCTGAGGAACTGATGGGAAGGGCGCTGGCCTTGGTGCAGGGCACCGATGACTACCTTCAGAATGCAGCGCACGTCGACCGGCTCGTTGCGCAGTTCGGGTGGATGGCCAAAATGGCGTGACGAACTACCTGCAACTATGCGACCTATCTCAAACCACGACACTGTTTGGAGGTTTCTGGCAAGACAATGTGAGTACGAAATCCACCTGTCCGATCGGGGAGAGCCTTTGCTGCTCCCGTGCCGGGATGAGCCTAAGGACCTCCTCGTCATTGCCCCGACCACTCCAGATCGCATCCGGGAGCTGACCAGTGCCTTTGCTTCCACGGTCGGGGGACGCGCCGAGCTGTTGGCTTGCCTCTCCATCGCTGACGGTTGGCCCGACGACCAGGTACTCGAAGGCACCGACGGCGAGCCATTCGAGTACGGCACGGCGATGATGGGGCCTGATCCACTCGGGACAAGGCTCAACCGGCTGGCCACCTGGTTTGCCCGCGAAGGTGAGCACAGGCACGAATTCATCGGGTTCCTGGGCGAAGGCACCCTGCCGAGGGTGCAGGACTGGGACCTGGCCGTCTGCGAGCAGCTTGACGCGCTGGCGCCGTTTGGTGTGGTCCACCCGGAGTGGGTCTGCCTCGACGAATGCCCGATCCCGCTGTTCGTGACTTCGGAGACGATCCGTCTTCTCGGTTACATGGTTCCAATCCCACTTCGCAGGTTCTGCATCACGGACGCGATGCTCGTGCTCAGTAATGAGGTCGACCGGAGTGGCTGTGTGCCGTGGTTGTTCGAGCATCGTCACGCAGACACTTTTGAACCTGGCACTGTCCGGCAGTACGCGGCAGACCGGAATGCCTTCGACCGGTGGAAGGACAGCGAACACGATCGGGACTTCGTCAAGCTCGGAGTGCGCTCTGGCACGTATCGCCGCGTTCGCCTAGACCCTAGTAAAATCAAGGCATAGGAGGTTGTTTCTGACATACATGTTCGGTACGAGCATGAACGGTGAGCCGTCGCCCAACGAGATAGCAAAGGCCGCGGCGGCAGGTGATGGGATAGGCACTCACCACCATGGCAACTGGGATGAGCACCAACATGGGCAACCAAAGTTCACGGACGAGGAAGTCCAATACATGGAAGGTCGAGGCAACCATGTTGACAGATATCATGGCCTTGTCTATAGCGCTACAGGCGGGTTATGGACGCCGTTGCATGTGGCTGCGATGCTCCAAGCAGCCCGTCGCGAAAGCCAGTTGAAACCACCGCCACCTGAGCCTGGGGACACCGCTGTGGAAAAGGGCGTTTCGGGGCCGGGCGAGAACACGCCCGTGGTAAGGCACATCGATCTGAGACAACAGCCGTAGGCGTCACCGGCTGTACTGGCCCATGAGTTCCTGAATGCGCTCCGGCACCGCTACGTATTCCCTCGTGCCAGGCCGCGGCATGGTTGCTTCGCGCACCTGGCGATTGGCTTCGGCTGCCTGTTCCATGCGTTGGAGCTGTTGGGCCGTCCAGTCGGTAACCGTCTCGATCACGGCCATGACGTTGCGCGTACCTTCGAATGACCCGGATGTTTCGAGTGTCGCGACTAAGGACTCAGCCATCAGTCGCGATGTGTCCGGGTGAGCAGCGAGCACACCGGCGATTTGAGCTGCGAGTCTCGGAAGTGGGACATCCTGTCCCCGGAGTGCCTGGTAGCGGGAGATGAAGCCGTAGGGGTCTACGCCGATCTTCACAGGGACGATGAGCACTCGGCGACTAACGCAGAAGCCGACCTCATGATCTGTGTAGTTGCTCGCGTGGAAGTCGGGGGTCAGGTACGCCAGCAGCGCATGACAAGTCCTAAGGGCTACCTCGATTTCACCGAGCCACTCTCTGGTCGGTTCAATGTCCTCGTGGGCGACGAAGGCGTCGATGTGCCAGTGGGCAAGGCGTTGCTTGAGTTCCGAAATAATCAGCTTGTCGGCCGAGATGTGGCTTATGAACAGACGGAGTTGACCGGCCTGCCACATGGTGTCAGAGACCGCAGGCGCAGCGTCGGGGATGTGGGCGTCGGGGAAAAGGTGCTGGTGCAACTCAACGATGTCGTCATCAGCCCCTTCGCGCAGGGCCTCGAACAGATACCCAGCGTCGTGATCCCTATAAGTGTCGAACCCGAACTGGCTCAGCACTAGATCGGTTTCCGGCCAGGTGGGTAGGTCTTTCAAGGCACGCGCCACCTCCCGGATCATGTTCACCCGGCCGGTGCGACTCAGGATCATTACTGCATACCGTACGACGACTGCCAGACGCCGTTGACCTTCCACACGCGGGCGCTGGTCATGGACCACTATGGAGGCATGGCCGAGCACCCTCTCACCCGTGGGGAAATTGCCGAACTGGCCGACCGGCTCCGGGGCCTCATCGCCATGGTGGACAACGGTGAGATGACCGCGTCCACGGCCATGCGATATCGGTTGGAGGGCGCGGTCGTGGCGCTGGAGGTTGCCGTTGGAAGGAATCCCGCAACCTCCGACGACATCCTTGAAGCGATGGTCAGCTTTCTCGCGGCTTCCCCGCCGGGGCGAAGGCGACCCATTTAGTGTTGGCTCCCGTCGTCGTGTACTCGCGCCATGCTCCGATTAGCGTCGTGACGCCTCCGTTCGCGTCGGGTATGACAATCCGGGTCGCGGTCCCGAGGGCGTCTACCAAATCCCGAAGCGTTGGAAAGACCTCACCCGTCGGCTGACCGGCCTTGTCGAAGCGAGGACTAGTGGGGTCGCCGCCCGACGCTCCCTGGTCCAAGAAGACTTCGAGCACGCCGTCGGCGTCAGGTGTTCCGAGACCCGTGATGCGGCGACCTAGCCGCGGATTGTCCCGTGCGAACAGCAGACTGGCATCTCCGAAGTCGTCCAGGTGACTGGCGCGAAGCTCGTCGGTGAGACGACGGGCTGCCCGTTCGCACTGGGCATCGGCGAACTTCGCTACGCAATCTGCTCCGTCGATACAGGTCAGATGCTCTGGATTGGCTCCTAAACCGAGCAACCGGTCGTGGGGTCCATCGGGGCAGGGGTTGACCACCTCAATCGGGACATCCCGTCCCCGGACGGCCGAGACCAGCATCCCGGACATCACCAGGTCGGCTGGCGGCAGAGAGTAGCCCACAAGAGAGATGCGCTCCGCGGCGTGGAGTTTCTCGAAGGCGGTGCGCCAAAGCTCCCGCGTCAGGGGATTGCGGTAATAGCCGGACTTTGTCGCCGATGGTGGGACGATGAACGGCTCCCGCCCCGGAAGGACTAGCCGTCTCGTCTCGTCGCTCATGGACTGTGGATCACCGAAAACGCTTGTCGTGTCTACTCTGGCGAGCGTGGCCCCCGTCCAATCGGAAGGCACCCACCACCAATCAAGCGATCCGTGCAGCTTCAGCAGGCGAAATGTTGGGGCTAGGGGACCACCCCAGCGACCGGTACCGGTGTATGGCAGAGGAGGCAGGTCGCGGAGCACGTCTCGGACCGTGACGCGTGAGTCTGTGCCCTCGCCCCAAAGCCGGTGGCTATGAACTCCGATCTCCACAAGGGTGTCGTAGTTGAGGCTGACCACCGTGCTGCGGAGATAGTGCCAGGCGCTCAAGAGCTTGTACAACCAGTCCGGCGCGTCGTAGTGGACAACGGCCTGCTCCGCGGACGCTAGGACCGAGACGATTGCCTCGCGCATCTTGGCGAAAATAGCCATGTTGGTGGCGTTCTGGGCATCCGAGAGATGTGGTTGTTCGTCGGCCAGGAGCGATAGCCAAGCCTCGAAGCTGAAGTCCTTGGTGAAGGGTCCCCGAGGGACATTGGGGTCACTGACTAGCCCAGCCGACTCAATCGCGTCGGTGCCCAACTGGTCGGTAAGTGGCATGTACTGACCAATCGCGGCTGAGAACCCTGCACCCAGAACTACGACCTCGTTCGCCATCACCTGCCACGATAGGTCCAGGGGGACGTGCCAACCCGGAGAAGCATGACAGCGCGCCGGGGATGGCAGGCATGAAGGCAACGAAGGCTCTGTCCGAACGGATCAACCACCCGCCTGAGCCACTGCGCGAACCTTGGGTCTTGTGCCCGACGAAGCTCCCTACTGTTCCGGCTGTGGCACAACCGACCGGCCGTTGCACGAACTGACCACCGGCGTCTTCGCCTGCGACGACTGCATCGCGATCACGATGGAGGCCCTGACGCACGAACAGGATGAGTCCTCTTGACGTGCCGGTCGAGCTTGCAGGTGCTGTGTTACAGGGCACGCACCCGCGGTATGTCGCCACGATGCGTGCGAACCGTTGATACACCTGACCGCCATGCTGGCGGCGAGCGCTCGGATCGGACATTCTGTTGACATGGGTCTGGAGGATCCCGGTGATTTGGAGGAACCGAATAACTGGGCAGGGGGATGGTACGAACTGGCGATAGAACTCGGCCAGCGTGATGATGAACGCCTCGGGCAGGCGCTGACAATGCTGTGGAATCTTGCGGCAATCCAGGGCTGCAAGGCGCTTGTCAACCGTGATCCGTATCGGCTCGTAGACGCCCCACTCACGACCGCGTCGCTGGAGCAGCACCAGTTACTAGGAGCCGTACGAGTGCCAAGCGGCCACCAAGTGGTATGCGCAGTAACGACGGTGCGTGGGGACAACGGGCCTGACTGGCTCGACTTTGGCCTGCCGCTAGGCGCTCTAGTCTGGACAGACGAGCGCATAGGTGGCTTCCCCTTCGATCCCGATGGAGGTCCCGCCTCCCTGGCCTGGCGTTCTCCGATTGACGACTGGATGTCGTCCATCGCTCTCAACGTTCTGCATACGGTTGGACTCGCCCTGGCGCTCATCGGCTTCGAAGTACTCGGCCAACTCCACTCTGAGGAAGTGGGTAGCCAAGGGGTCCCGGAACCCCGGCACTTCGGAGTTGTGCTCCCCGGAGCGACCCCCGAGTATCAAGCTGCAACGGCCTGAGGATCTCAGCGCCGAACGCCAGAGGTTCTGGCTTGTCTCGCTGAATCCATCCTTGCGGTCCATGGCTCGATGATCGGCGTCCGGTGTCACTCACCGCTTATGCAGCGTTACCAGTCGGAGATCCTTGACCGTCGGCCCTCCGACGCGAACCCCCACCGGATGACCGGTTGGATCTCTGGGTCGTACCGGAAGGTCGACGAGTGTAGCTGAACCCCTGACCAGGACTGTCAGATTTATTGACATAGATGTGACGCGCTGTTAACGTCGGGGCTGTGAAGGTCATCGCCTACGTCCGTGTCAGCACCAGTCAGCAAGCCGAGGAAGGGCTTGGTCTCGAAGTTCAAGAACAAGCGATCCGATCGTGGGCACGGGCACATCGCCACAAGATCGTCGCCGTGGTAGCCGACCAAGGCGTGAGTGGAACCAAGGAGCTTGATGACCGGCCTGGGCTTGCCGAGGCGCTGGCGATGGTCGGGAACGGGTTTGTTGGCGGCATTTGCGTGGCTCGGCTCGACAGGCTCGCTCGTGATCTAGTGCTCCAGGAACAGCTTCTGGCCGAAGTCCGGAGGCAAGGCGGCGACGTGTTCACGACCTCGACAGCCGAGGCCGGGTACCTGACTGATGATCCCGATGATCCTTCTCGTCGCCTCATCCGGCAAGTGCTCGGGGCCATCTTCGAGTACGAGCGAGCCATGATTGGCCTGCGTCTTCGAGCTGGCCGTCGTCGTAAGGCCGAAAAAGGGGGGTTCGCGTATGGGTCCCCGCCACTCGGGTGGCGTGCCGAACGAGGCCAGCTCGTTGTCGACGACGCTGAGTCTGCGGCCCTGGCGCGCATGGTAGAGCTGCGGAACTGCGGGGAGTCTCTCCGGGGAATCGCCACGGTGCTCGCCGACGAGGGCCACAGGACCAAACGGGGAGCGCGATGGCACCCACAAACGGTGGCTCGGGCGCTCCAGAGCGTCTAGCTGCTCGACATGGGCGAACTAACCGAGCACATCCTCGCCTACACAGACGGGCACATCACCTTCGAGACCCTCTGTGCGTTCCTGGCCGACTTCGACTACCAGTCATGTCCTCGATTCGGGATTTGGCAGATGTACGCAGGCCCGCATGCCTTGGAGAACACCGTCCAGGAGATGCTCGGCTCGGCTGCGCGCCTGTTAACGGACGACGAGTACCGGGCCGTCATCACCGCCTACAAGGCCCATCCCCCAGTCAGCGCGCCTGGTGATCGTGACGGTGGTGGCGATGGTGGGCAGCCCGCAACCTAAAGGCGCAACTGCAATAGGTATGCGCTGACTCACACCCAAGTGGGTTTCGTCCGGCAGGCTTCGGCGTCCGTGTTCTCTGACGCGGGCGGTCATCCGTAACATGCCGCTGGCTCTAGCCCCGCTGGGGCACCAGCCTCTAGCCACTCGGCGCAGGTGACATAGGGCTGCTCCGTTGTCGTTGTCGGAGCCGCTGACGGTATCCACGTAGCGGCTGCGCCAGCAACATCGGCTGAGCTGTAACCATCCTGGGCACATGTCTGGCTGGCGAATGCTTGCTCTTGTGCTTGTGATGGCCAAAACCCATTTTCGTTGCCGAAGGCCGTGTCTATTGAAGAGAAAGCGCCATCAATAACACCGATAGGGCACGGTGTCGGAGTGGGCGGGGCCGTCGTCGTAGAAACGGGAATCGTAGTCGGGGGAACGAAGATTGTGGTCGTGGTGGTCGTGGTAGTCGTGGTGGTCTGCGTGGTGGAGCTTCCTGGCGTTGCCGAACGTGCCGTCGAACTCGTACACGCGGCGACCGTCAACGCCAGGACCATCATCGCGGTCACGCTCATTTTGCGCACCGTGGTCATCATCTCACCTTCTGCCCTCGGGTCCCGGCGCGCCCCGCAATCGTCGGCTCCAAATCAGCTTGATCTGGTCTTGCTGGCGCTGATCGCGATGTTCGTCATCGCCTGCTGGCGGTCATCGCCATCGGGGTCCGCGTGGTAGCTACCCCCCCGGGCTGAACATGCGAATCGTCGGTGGCCGTCGTAGGGGATGCCCAGGCTGCCCCGTCTGGCGGTTCAAATCTATCCAGGCTTTAACCCCAGGTCCTCACGACCCGATGGACTTCCTCACACGCTGGTGCAACACTCCGTCGCGTGCTGGCCGAAGCGCGAAGCTCCTGGAGCACCACGCTGAGAATCGAGAAACTCAGCGACGAGGCCGGGGAAAGAAGGTCAAGAGGAAGGGGCATCGGGAGCGACTGGACAGTTGCACGTCGGCTCGGTCATTGGCCGGGGTACGCTACCGGCCGACTGGTCCAGTCGATGCCGTCAGTGGTCGTGAATATCCCGGCATTGCTGGCAGGGTATTCACCTGTCATCATACAGGTGCCGTCGCCGTAGCATTGTATGCCGAGCAAGCCGCCTATGCTCCATTCAGTGGGTAGGTTGTCAGGAGTCCATGTGCTCCCCTCGTCGGTGGTCTTGAATGCCGCCCAAATCGACTCCTGGGTGAATCCCCCAACCTCGCATGTGGACGTTGACACGCAGCTTACAATCGTCGCTTGTTGCAGGCCAACGGAATGACGCGTCCACTTCTTACCGCCGTCTCTAGTCCTCAGGAAGAAACCGTGGTCTGTCACAACTCCACAGGTGGACGCAGTCGGACAGGAGACGCCCAAGTAGATGATCCTCGCGGATAACTGCCTAGTCCAGTTCGCGCCGCCATTGGTAGTCCTTAACATGAAGCCAACCGTCGCGACCTCGCAGATGTTGACTGTAGAGCAGTCAATCTGGTCTACAGCCCCAATATTGGCGATCTGGAGCTTCCAAGTCCGGCCACCGTCGGTGCTCTTGGCCAACCCGCTGGCACCGCTACCCGTGAAGCAAATCGACGATGATGGGCAGCCGACTGCCGTCGCTGCAAAGTAGACGGTGCCGGGGATAGTCATTTTGGTGACGGTCCAATGCCTCCCGGCGTCCTTCGATATAGCGGCTCGGCCGAATGGCTCACCGTTGGAATCTAGTCCGACTGCAACACAAAGCGATGCAGAAGGACAACTCACGGAGTCGAGTTCCCCGACCGCAACGCGTAGATCCACGCGCTTCCAGGAAGCCCCGCCGTCGGTGGTGCGATATACCAGTCCTTGTCCTGGACCGGAGCTGCTGGTGCCGGTGTTCCCTTCACTAATAGTCTTGATCCGTGCGTACCATCCGACAGCGACGCACTCGGACGACGACCAACAGGAGACGCTCGTCATTGCAGACACGATTCCATAGGTGACCGTTTGATTGACCATGGGTCCACGGCCAACTGCCGACGCCGATCCTGGAACGCTGGATAATACCGCGAGCGCGAGCGCGAAGGCTGCGACGAGACGTGCACGGTGCCGCAGGAATGTTGTCATGATCGGCCCTCTTTCCCTAACGAATGCCTAGCGGACCCGCTGCCGCCGTTGTTCGGTCTTGCAGGCTCGACCGCATCCTACGCGAAGGTTCTGTTGACAGTGGGCACCCTATAAGAGGACCACAGAAGACGAGTAGGGAGGATCGTACTGTCCATGGCAGCGGGGCCTGAAGGGTGCTGTCGTTCGGTCGCGTGGGAGCAGCACGCCAAGGCCGTCGCACGCCTATCTTCGTGTTCCTGCCCATTCCTAGATGGCCAGCGTCATGAGCCCGGCGTGCAGAACCCACAGCTCCACGGCGGTCCGATCTGGCCAGCCCAGGAGTCGATTTCCTCGAACGTGTCGGAGCACACCTTTTGGTAGTTCAGGGTCCAGTTGTTGTCCGACGCCCTGGTGATGGTCAGCACGTTGATCTGTACAGGGTCAGGGTCGGATGATGGCGATCACCTTCCCCAGGACGAGGGAAGCCGCCAGTGTTCCCCAAACTCGGCTGTCAGCGGAGTCTCCCCGGCAGTCGCCTAGCACGTAGTAGTGCGCCGGAGGAATCTCGGTAGAGGGGATGTTCTCGGCGGTTTCGGCACAGACCCCGGTCAGGGGCCGCAGCCAAGGCTCTTTCAGCAGCTTCCCATCAATGAGCACCGTGTTGCCCCGAGAAGAGATTGTCTCACCAGGCAAGCCGATGACCCGCTTGATGAGGTACTTGTCGGCAGTGTCGATGTCGGCAGGGGGTCGTTTGAAGACGATGATGTCGCCCAGGTGGACCACGCCGGACTTGACCACGACGACATGATCGCCGATCTGCAAGGTCGGCAGCATCGAGCCAGACAGGACAGAGAACACCTGAGCAAATGGTGGCTGTGTTGAAGTGATGATGGTCAGGGTCCTGCCACCTGACGAGGTTGAGCTACATCCAGCCAGCAACAACAGGACTGCGCCCAACAGAATCCCTAACCCGTCACGCTGCGCGCTCACGGCTGAGGCCCGGAGGGCGGCGGCCCTTCTTCAAAGCGAACCTCCACGACGCCCGCGTCCTCTTTGAGCTTCTCCAGGTCTTCGAGGTACCTAATGCACCCGAGGGGTCGCAGTACCCCGTCGATCCGGCGATGGACGACTGGGAAGTTGCCTTCCTCGTCAGGTTTGCCGACAGCCAGGTGTCCTTGCGGCATAGCCCTTCAACCTCCCTTGGCGTCACCGCCAGACGCCACAGCTCAGGCTACGACGGCGCTGCGCTCAGCGTTAGCCAATGTCCGCGGTCCTGCTTCCGGGGGCTCGTGAGAACGATCCCCGCCGACCCACAAGGGCCGTTGGAAGGGAGGCGGCACAACTTCCACGGCAACCGGGATATCGGCGCTTAGGCGACGCGCCCGGCGGGATTCCAGGGGACGGGTATCTTGTCGATGGGCTCATGTGACAGGACCTGCCCGCCTGCCGATATCGTGGCCATGACTTCATCCAGATGGGGGTAGAGACCTGGCTCACTGACCCCCAGCCAACCGGCTCATGAGCACGGTGGCAACGCCAGGCGATGAGGAGGTGACCATGGTTGAACAATCGCCACGATTCTTCTTGCGCATGCCTGCGGGCTACTTCGACATGACCGAGGACGAGCAGCAGGCTGCAGTCATGGCCATGTGGTGCGACGCCATGGTCCAGATCGGCGAGGACCCGGACAAGCTCATGAGCGCTCGCATGGCCCAGGACGAGAATCCCGACGACGACCATGAGCTGTGACAGGTCTCGGTGGAGCTGGCTCGGGGCCGATCGGTTCGTGCATGACGAGGGTCAAAGTCCGCCAATTGGACAGGCTCTGGACTAGTCGGACGATCGTCGTCGCAAGGTCCTCAACCACGTTCGAAGAGAGTTCCCGCCCGCGGAAACCAGCATCATGGTGATTCCGACACAAAGACACACGAGACCCACGGCACCAAACGCCACGATGCCCCAGCCGACGCTCGCTTCAGCTTCGCCGACGCCGATGCCCGCGCCTGTGCAGAGGGCAAACTCGGTCACGAGGATGAGGGGTCCCACCACCCTGGCGATGCGCAATCGGCGCTTGCGCTCAGCCTCGTCCACAGTCATCAGTTAAGCCTGTCCGTTGGCCACGTCCCCGTCGAGGTCTAGTCGCCCGTCACTGGGGACCAACAGCGCCTCCAGCCCCTTGCAGTTGAGCAGCACTTCGGCCCCCGCGTTCGTAGTCGCGACGATGGTGCTGTCGAAATCGATTTCGCTGCCGACCACCCAGGCCCTGTCCTCCGGCCACCAGATTTGCGGCGTCAACCCGAGCGTTGGCCAGGGGCCGGAGCCAAGAGGCTGGCGGTACAGGTCGCAAACAGCGCCAATCGACCCATGACCAAGCACGTACCGGCGGTGAAGGTGTTCCAATCGGGGCAGGCGCGTCACCTGGCGTCGCCAAGCTGCAACCGTGTATTCCTCGGCGTCACGTATCGGGTCGTCGACAGTGGCCCCTACAAACCTGGTCTGGCTACCGGACAGTTGACCCCAGCCCTCCCACAAGGCGAAGTAACAGGTAGAGGGAGTACGAGTCAACCGTGTCAATCGTCGGACGAGCACGTCGCAGAGGACGGGGATGAGGGTTCCGGTCAAGGGAGGCTCGACGAAAGGCGGGGGTCCCGGATTGGGCCTTACCGGTCTCGACATCTTCTCGAACTGGGCCAGGGGATGGAATGTGCCCCCGCTCCAATCAGCGACCTCTTGCCAGGTGACGAACTCGGCCGGGGCCGGGGCACTGACGGGGTGAAAGACACGAACGTAGGCGTCGAAGCCCACCGGCACGATGCTGGTGACCGGTGTGCCGCTACCGCTTCCCCAGGGCAGGAGCCGGGGACGTAGCCACTCCGCAGGGGCGAGGTCGTAACACGACTTGAAGCTGGGGGGCCACATGAAGGCATGGTACGACGACGCGGATAGGAAGGTTCGGGGATGGGGCTTCGAGCGTCCTCGTCACGGTACAGGTGGCCACCGACATGCCGAAGTCCACGAGCTGCGGACTGGGGTAGTGGGGGAGCGCAGGCGTGGTACAGGGGCGTCACGTCCGTGTTGCCACCGTGACCAGCCGTATGAAAAAAGGGGCCTCAGCCGGTGGCGTCGGACCTGTCCAGTACCTTGGCAGCGCCGCGAAGGTCTTCAGCCTGCAGGTGCGTATAGATAGCCAGAGTGGTTCTTGGGTCAGCATGACGTGCCATCCTCTGAGCACGGGCGACATCGACACCGTTTCGCTGGAGGGTCGTGACCATCTCATGGCGAAAGGCATGGGGATACACGGCGTGGTCCACTCCAGCCTCTTTGCCGATGGCCTTGACCCGGTGGTACATGTTGGACGGGTCGATGGGCGTTCCGGCTTCGGAGAGGAATACAAAGTCGCTCGGTCCCGAATCGGGCCGGGTGACCCGCAGACTTCGCAGAGCCTCCACGGTGTGAGCTGGCATAGGCAGGGTGTCTTGAGACTCGTCAGTTTTGAGTGGTCCGAGCACCGGTCGCCCTCCCTGTCGCAAGTACTGTTCGCGTACGTCTAGCAACTCAGCGTCGAAATGGATGTCTGACCAGCGCAAACCAAGGACCTCGCCACGGCGCAAGCCCATGTTGAGCACGGCGATTAGGGCATAGTCTTGCGGCGAACGAGCCTTTGCTGTGTTGAGGATGGCTCGCATCTCAGCTTCGGTCATTTGGTTAGGGGCCTTGCCTCGTGCAGAGACGGGGTCTGAGTCGGCGACGACCCTGCAACCGGCAGCCCTCAGGGCTTGTGAGAGCAGCGAACGAATCTGGTGGATGTACGAGGTCGACAACTTGTGCTTCATCCCCCAGCCCTTGGACATGCGTAGGGCCATGTCGTTGACATCTTCGGCCTTCAATTCCGCAACCAGCTTGCTGCCGACGGGGTCTGCGCTGACGTGCCTGGCCGCGAATCTGTACGTCACCAGCGTGTTTGTGCGTCGCTTGCCACTTTCCACAGTCGTCGCGAAGTGGTCCAGGAAGTTGTCGACGGCTGTAGTCACGGTCAGGGGCGTGGCATTCCGTTGCACACCCCCGTTCTCCTTCTGCCAAGCCTTTGCGGCGTTCACCGCCGCCGTCTTGGTCTTGCCACTGAAGGACTTGCGTTTACGGACACCGGTGTCCGGGTCGGTCACGTAGATTTCGCGGTACCAAGTCTCGGCGTGAACCCCGGTCGTTCGCTTGTAGATGCGCCCGTCGCCACGTGCTCCACGGGTCTTCTTCGTTGTTGCCATGGTTGCCAGTCTACGGCTTTGGACGTTCTTACAGACGTTCTAAGTCTGTCGGGACGTTCTAGCAGATGAGAATCGTTATCAGCACCCCCTGGCTTCCTAGCTAGATTGGAGAGGCGTTGACAAAGTAGAGGTTCCCTGTTAATCAGCTATTTTTCACACTCAAGACCAGGACCAACTAGACTACGAGCGATGTACGGGCTGTGGCGCAGCTTGGTTAGCGCGCTTGACTGGGGGTCAAGAGGTCGCCGGTTCAAATCCGGCCAGCCCGACCATAAAACTCCTGGTAGACGGGGTGGCGGCTTCGGCTACAAGGCAGCGATACACCCCCGTGAGAACTCGTGAGAACAAAAGTTTCTCAGGGTTTCTCACGGAGGTGCGATGCCAGCAAGACCAGAAGGTGTGTACGCCGATAGCCGAGGTCAGTGGTACTTCAAAGTCTCCTTCGGTAAGGACGCGCTCAGCGGTAGGCGGGAGCAGATCACTCGTCGCGGATACGCGACGAGGTTTGTCTCTTCGGATCGCTTCGCTGCTTACAACGGCACCGCGCCGATCGAAGTGTCGTCTGGGCCACGCAAGATCTACCGGCTCTCTCGTCGCGGTAACCGACGCCTCAATCACGCCATCCACATGGCGGCGGTCACCCAGACCCGCAACCTTCGCAGCGAGGGGCGCGCCTATTACGACCGCAAGGTCGCTGAGGGCAAGACCGGAAAGGAAGCGCTCCGTGCGCTGAAACGGCGTATCAGCGATGCCCTCTTCCGCCAACTCCAGATCGATGCGCAGCACGCTCAAGGGTCGGTCATGGGCCCGGGAGGGCAAACAGGGAACGACTCCATAGCCTGCGTGACCGACTCACACCCTGAAGGCCGGCTCTTTGGCAAAGCCACTCCCGAGCCCGGGACAACTTTACGACCGGCAGCTACCACCGTTCGCTCTCAGAGGTCGAAGACGCCAACACGAATTGCCAAAAGAGCCTCTTGACAACAAAGAGGCCTCGATATGACGCGGCACCTGCCTCGTGGCCGTGACGTTCTGCGAGCCCGTTCTGAGCGACTCTGACCGGCGCTTCGGCCTTGCAACCGCGGCAGCGGGAGAGGCAAGTGCAGTGCTAAGTGACAAACGTGTATCCGCTGTTCGGTCACCGCGTTCCAGTGGTTGATCAGACGAGTCGCCGGCGCACCCACCACACGCTCAAGGCGCCGAGTGCCAGCGCGCGAACAAAGCCGTCTCGTAGATCTGGAAGGGCCAGTAGCGGCCGGCCGGCTGGTAGATCACGACCTCGTGGAACCTGGCGGCGAGGTGAGCGACGCACCCTTGAAGGCCTCCGTCTCCTTGGCCCGTCAGCAGTGTTGGGCAGGCGTGGCCGAGGTACTGCGATGTTGGGGCATGGCCCGCAGTGTCGACGATCGACGCCGAAAGCGGCCAGGCGTTCGACATGTTTGGCGGGATGGCAGTCATTGTGAGGTTGCCCGAGGGCGTCCGAGAGAACCCGTACGCGCTCACCTTGTTCAATGACAAGGCGAGATGGAGCGGTGCCTCGAAATGTGGACGGACCCAATAGGTCGCCGCCAATCGCGCGCCCACATAACCGACGATCGTCGTGGCCATCGCCGGCAGTCTCGTCGTTCGTCACGAGAGCCCCGTACTCGATCCGGCATGGACCATCGACGAACTAGGCCTCGAGGACCTCGTCCTCGCCTACATGGGCAGGGCCGCGAGCAACGACCGCGACCATCGGCAGTCTCTCGTCGGAGTTCCCTCATGATCCGCCTCGCTTGGCGCCAGTTCCGCGTCGAAGCCGCTATCGCCGCGGCGGCGCTTGTCGTCGTGGCGATCGTGTTGGCAATCACCGGACCGCACCTCGTGCACGTCTACGACACCGAGCCCAGCGACGCGGCGAGCACGTACGGCGCGCTGAAGGACGCCGTCTATGTGCTTGCTGTTATCACCCCGGCGCTGCTCGGCGTCTTCTTCGGCGCCCCTCGTTGCCAGAGAGCTCGAGACGGGAACCTTCCGCCTCGCCTGGACCCAGAGCGTCAGCCGGTCTCGATGGCTCGTCGTGAAGTTCGCCCTCGTCGGCGGGGCAGTGAGCGCCCTCGCCGGCGGGCTCAGCCTCATGGCGGCCTGGTGGGCAAACCCGATCAACGTCCTGAACGAGAACAGGTTCTCACCGGCCAACTTTGGTGTCTTCGGGATCGTTCCCTTTGGCTACGCCCTGTTTGCCTTTGCCCTCGCCGCAACCGCTGGCCTGCTCTTCCGACGGACGAAGTGGACTGCCTCTCGGTCGCGGACTCGGCGAGGACTTCCCAGTCCGAGGGCGGTCGCAGACCGTCGCGCCGGGGACCGGTCAAGCGATGGCGGATGGAAAGCAGGTCGTTGATGTCGCCGGCGACCTGCACGCGCGATGCGACCAGGATTACGAGGTAGTCACAGACGCGTTCGAGATCGGCGACGAGGTGCGACGAGAGCACGACGCTCACGCCGTGCTCGGTCACGGTCCCCATGAGCGCTTGCAAGAACTGCCGCCTTGCGAGGGGGTCGAGGCTGGCGACCGGCTCGTCGAGTATGAGGAGCTCAGGGCGCTTGGCAATCGCCAAGGTGAGGGCGAGTTGCGCCCGTTGGCCGCCCGAGAGGGTGCCCGCTCTCTGCGCCACGTCGAGCTCTAGGTGCTCTATGCGCTGTCGGGCCAACGACTCGTCCCAGCTTGGGTTGAGCCATGCCCCGAGGTCCAAGTGGTCGCCGACCGACATGTTGGCGTAGAGAGGCGTGTTCTGGGCGACGAAACCGACTCGAGCGAGTTGCTCGGCATCTACGGCGGGACGGTGTCCGAGCACCTCGATCCGGCCGGCACTCGGCTCGAGGAGTCCGACCGCGAGGTGCAAAAGCGTCGTCTTGCCCGCGCCATTGGGTCCGACCAGTCCGACCACCTTGCCGGCGGGAATCGACAACGTGCACTCCGAGAGCGCCGTACGCCGGCCGTAACGCTTGGTGAGCCCCGAGGTCTCGATGGCGGCGGTCACGCTACGCCCTTTTGAGCGGAGGCCCGAAACGTGTCCTGGAACAGCGCCTCGATGCTCTCGTCGTCGAGGCCAGCCCGCCGAGCCTTGGTCAGCCACCGGAACAGCTCCTGACGAAGCGGACCATGTGCGGGGAGTGATCCGTCGCTCAAGGTGGCGGTGACGAACGTACCGATCCCAGGTCTCGGGGCGACGAGTCCGGAGTGCTCGAGCTCCTTGTACGCCTTGAGCACTGTGTTGGGGTTGATCGCCAGGCGCTCGACAACCTCCTTTACGGTCGGGAGTTGGTCGCCCACCTGGAGCACGCCGAGCCGGAGGGCGCCCTGAACTTGGCGCACGATCTGGTGGGATGGGGGAAGGCCCGACCGTGCTTCCAAGTTGAACTCGATCACCATATTCCTCTATTGATCTAGATACCTAGAGCATTATGCGGCATCGCCGGTTCCCGGTCAAGAGATGCTGCTCTTGGCTCGGCAGGAGTGTGCAGCGCGCTTGACGGCCTCGACTCTTGCGCCTCTCATCGCGGCGCACAGAATGACGTCTCAGGTCGGTGGCCGGCTGGCGCGGAATCGGCAGGGCGCTCGTGGTTCAGCCGTCGGTTAGTCAAGTAGGCCGGAGTACGTCGATCTACGGTGAGCCTCTCATCATCGCTGGGGCCCGGTCGGCCCAGCCCCGAGTCTCGGCTCGACCTGGAGGCGCGCCATGACTACCACGATGCTGTCAACTGCCATCGTCGCTTCAGACCCTATGTTCAGTGATGCCGAGCGGCTCGCGCTCGGTGGCTATCTTGCTGGCTACAACGGACTCACGAGGGAGGCCTACGCCCTCGACCTTCGTCAGTTCGCCGCTTGGTGCGAGGAACACAACGTCCACCTCTTCGAGGTGAGGCGCGCGGACATCGAGTGCTTCGGCCGTGACCTCGAGGAGCGCGGCCGGGCTCGCGCGACGGTTGCCCGAAGGCTTTGCACCGTCGCTGGCTTCTACCTCTATGCCGTCGAGGAGGAGCTTCTCGAACACTCACCTGCGGTCCATGTCCGCCGGCCTCGCCTCGACTACGAGTCGCACGTCACCGGGCTCGAGGCGCTTGGCCTCGAACGCGGACATCGAGCTCTTACCATCGTGCGTAAGGGCGGCAAGGTCGTGACCATCCCGCTCGCCCCACGCACGGCACGTGCCGTCGACCTTGCAGATGGCGAGCGGTGCGAGGGCCCGATCTTCCTCGGGGTCGACGGCAACCGACTCGACCGCCACGGCGCCGGGCGGATAGTCCGACGCGTCGCGCGACGCGCAGGGCTCACCAAGTCCGTGGGTCCGCACACACTCCGACACGCGTTCATCACCGCCGCGCTCGACGCGGGGGTGCCGCTACGCGATGTGCAGGAAGCGGCGTCGCACGCCGACCCGCGAACGACGATGCGGTACGACCGGGCGCGGGTGTCTTTGGATAGGCACGCCGCCTACATCGTCGCCGCGTTCGTGGCGGGAGCGGCCCGGTAGCACTCAGCGCCAGCTAGACGGACACATCTCCGTCGTACTGGCGCGGAGTGTCGTATGGGGGCGTCGTTATGCACGCCTCGGGCGTTGATTTACCGAACGGGCTGGCCGGCCCAGGCTCCTCCGTGCTTACAATCGTTGCCCGATCGGCATCGGTGCATATCGATGGTCAGCGTCCTGGAAACCAGTCGCAAAGATAGGCAGACTGGGGAGATGACCCCTCTCAAGCATTCGGAGGCGATCGTCATTGCTCGCTCTCCAGAGGACCTCTACGACCTTGTGTCCGATGTCACTCGAATGGGGAGGTGGAGCCCGGTCTGCAAGGCGTGTTGGTGGGACAAGGGGGCCGGCCCCGAGGTGGGGGCCTGGTTCACTGGACGAAATGAGCTACCCGAGAGAACTTGGGAGACGCGATCGGAGGTCGTCGCCGCCGACCGAGGTCGAGAGTTCGCATTCATCGTCAATGGCACCTGGACGCGGTGGGGATATGTTTTCACGCCCGTCGAGGGCGGGACGGAGCTGACCGAGTCGTGGGAGTTCCTACCCGGTGGCTTAGCGATGTTCGAGGAACGCTTCGGTGCCGACGCTCAGGCACAGATTGCAAACCGGCTCGAACTTGCTCAGAAGGGCATCCCAGCGACGCTTGCAGCCATCAAGAAGGACGCCGAAGCTGAGTAGGCATCTGGGGTCATCCCGAGCTTCCCTTTGACCGAGTGGAGAGCGGGCGGGCGGCTCCCTCGGCATTGCGATCCCTACCCGTCTGCTCCTTCTTGAGACCTCCCGAACCGAAAGAAGAATCGCTTGATAACGGTTCTTCTGCGCAGACATGATTCGCTGGAAAGTCAAGCGAATGCGCAACGCCCGCAATGGCGGAGCCGCACAGGTGCGCTGGCGGTACGGCCCGGACCAGCTTCGTAGCCGCCGTATCCTGTGTCCTAACGTCGCCCAGGGCGGCCCATGGATCAAGGTCCAGGAGGCAAGGTGCCAAAGGCTACATCGATGTGCCAAGACTCGGCGGCGATGCAACGGGCAGGCGGGACGCTGGTTCTGGTCCCGGCTACGGCATGGCGACAGGGCCGCGCGCCGTGAGGCAGCCGACCGCCCGCGCTCTAGTCGCGGTCATCGCACTCTGTCTCGGGCTCACTGCGTGCGGTGGCACCGGCGTAACCAAGAACACGACGAGCGTCCGTGACTTCCGCCTGATCGAAGTCGGGAAGATTCACCTGCAGATCGCCGCCGACGGCAGATCGGCTATCGTGCAGGTCGAGACCAACCCGCCGACTGTCTGCGCCGTCGCCTACGGCAGAACGGCAGCCTTGGGATCGATCGCAGACGATCCCAACATGGGCGGCACCGCGATCTCCCGGCACACCGTTCTCGTCGGCGGTCTGACCCCCGGCACGACCTACCGCTTCCTGCTTACCGCCACCGACGCCCAAGGTCGCGTTTTTCAGACCCCAGAGTTGACCACCTTCATGACGCCGCGCCAAAGCGGCGCCCCGGGACAAGACATCGCCATCGGCGCGAAGATCGTCGCCGTCAGCTCGCAGTGGAGCAACTCCTACGGAGCGGCAAACGCGGTCGACGGCAACCTCTCGACCGAGTGGGCCTCAGCCGACGACGGTGATAGGGCCTTCATCGAGATCGACCTCGGACGACAACGCAAGATCACCGGCATCTCCTTCATCACACGCGAAATGTCGGACGGCTCGGCGATCACGCGAACGTTCGCAGTAGTCGTCGACGGTCGCAAACGGTACGGGCCTTTCCCCGCCGGTAACCGCCTCGATCCGCACCTAGTGCCGGTGTCGTTCACGGGCCGATTCCTTCGCTTCGAGGTCGTCCAGTCGACCGGTGGAAATACGGGAGCGGCAGAGATCGAAGTCTTCTCCCGCAGCTGACTGAGCAAGCACCGCTTGGCGCCTCCATCTGCACCTTCTGTCGCGCCCTTAGGCTCGTGGAGCCGAGCACCGCCCCGTCGATCGGCGTGCCCAGCTCGGGGACCTTGGCCGGTATTCGGTACGTCAATCTGTAGACGTGGCTCGCGTTCCGGGCTCGGCTCATGGCCACATAGGCGAGCTCTCGGCCGCCGCCGTCGTCGAGGACGTGGGCGACTTCGACTGTCGTCCCCTGGGCGCGGTGAGCAGTGATGGCGTAGCCATGGGCGAGACCGTCAGCGCTGATCTCGTCGGGTCCCATCAGAAGCTGACGGCCGTCGGAAGTGACGGCGGTGAGGGTCTGAGCTTCCGGGTCGACGGCGGTGACCCTCGCAGCTTGTGAGGTGACCCAGGTGCCCTTTTGTCCGGGGGCAAGGGTGATGACCTTGTCCCCGGCCCGGTAGGCGTGCCCTCCGGGAGCTACGAGCTCTGGGCCCGTGAGCCTCCCGGAGCGCTCCCAGAGGTCTCGAGCGCGCCCCCGCCTGCCACCGCGTTCCGTGACGAGGCGGTCCAGGTGCTCGAGGGTGGCGTCGCGCTCGGCGTCGACGATCTCGTGCATGTCGTCTGCGCGTCCGATCACTCCCAGCTCGGCGACAGATTTATGCGGCAAGATGACGAGCTCAAGACCGGGACGCAGACAGCCGACGAGACGCCTGCCCGTACGAGGGTCATGCGCACCACCGATGCCGAAGACGGCCCTGTAGTCAGCGATGTCCACCTCACCGGCCAGGCCGAGCAGGCCGCATCCTGAGCCTCCCCAGGACATCGGGGTCTCGCCCAGCGAGGAGTAGTACTCGCCGGAGGCAGCGACCGGGTCGTCGCCGCGGCCGGCCACGGTGTGCTCGTGGTACTCGACAGAGTCGACGCCCATCATCCGCATCCACGCCACGCGCACTACCTCCCTGCCAACTGAACAGTTGCAAACGTGTTGCTCTTGGAGGTGAAGCAAATAGGTTGTTTGATGCTAAGTAAATAGAAGTTGGTGAAGGTAAGTGATGGTGAATGGGAACATCGGTGGGATGGAGGGACGGAGCGGGTGAAGTGGCAAGATGGAATGGGTAGAGCAGTTGGAGTGAGTGGCAACAGGGGAGGAATGGGCGAGGATGTCCATGGGTCGGCGCTTGGCAGATAGAGGCCATTGATGGTGAAGGACGGTGAATGTCATTGAGTTAGAGTGACCGACTTGATACGGCCGCTTTTTCGTGGTCAGCGAGGGTCTCGGCGGGATGCGCGCAGATAGCCTGGAACCGCCAGTGCCTCTTAAGTAGAGGCTCGTCACCGTCTGACACCCTGTCGACGCCGGTCTCGTTCGCATCCAACACCATGACGCTCAAGGAGACCGATGACCAATAACGACGCTCTGCCGCAACTCTTCACGATCGACCAGCTCGCCGAGCGGCTCGGGGTGAGCATCCGCCACATCCGCCGGCTAGTCGCCGAACGACGGGTGCCCTACCTGAAGGTCGGGTGGTTCATCAGATTCGACCCGGCCGAGATCGCTACGTGGCTCGACGGTGCTCGGCGTACGCAATACGTCAACCACGGGCGACCGATCTGACGTTCAGTTCCGCGCGGTCGGCGTCCCACATCAGAAGGCAGTGGTGTCTTCACTCGGGTTGTCAGACCGAATGCTCCCGCTAGGAGGCCTTCCGCTTGTCGCTGAGGATCTGAGAGATGCGCTGGAAGGAAACGTCGAGCAAGCTGCCGATGTCGCGAATGCTAAGTCCACCGACTTCTTTGATCTGTTCGGCGGCGAGCCGCAACTTTTCCTGGGCGACTCGCTGGTAAGTATCAAACTCCTGGCGGGCGGCCTTCGCTTCGTCGAGCGCGTGCTCGATCCGAGGATCGAGTCTTACGGACAGCGAAACGTCGAATGAGTCGGGCTCGGCGTCGAGCATCATCGAGATGACGTCTCGCGCTTCGTCTCTGACCTGTTCGAGTCGCCTGGCTTGTCCATGGGCACCGGGGATCTCCGGAACTGAGAATGCCCACCAATTGCCCGATCGTTCTGTAGTTACCGTGTACGTCTTCACCTCCACCACCCCTCACCCAACTCGGACTCGGTGGATCTCAAGATTGCTTGCACCGTGATCTCGTTGATCTCGCTGTGGCGAGGAATGGATACTTGCACTGACGTGCCGAGTCTCCACTTCTCGTGATTGCCCTTGCTTGCTACCTGAGTCCATGTAATGCCGTTGGCCTTCGCTGCACCGGAGATCCGCTTGATCAGGGTCGTCCGTTTCACAGGGCTAAGTCTACATTACTAGACTACATCAAGTCTAGTGAGCTAGACTGACTTCTCACGAGAGTTGTAACCACATCACACGGCTTCGGAAGGTGCGTCCGTGAGAACCGCCGTGAGAACCATAGCTCCGCTAAAGCCGGAAAATGGAGGTAGCGGATGGTCGTCGACGGTCGTGTCCGTTCCCGTGAAGTCCCTGGTTGAGGGCGCTATTGGTAACGAATTGTCATTACCGGTGTCGGAGGGAAAAATGCCCTGGGCAGAACTGGGGGTCAAGAGGTCGCCGGTTCAAATCCGGCCAGCCCGACCAAGAATGCGCAGGTCAGAGCTTATAAAGGCCGACGCTAGCGAGGCTCAGTCCCGACCGCTGGTCACCGACTGGTCACGGGACACGCAAAGCCCAGCGGCAAGCTCGGCTGCTTGAGCGTCGAGAGAGGCACCGACGCCGTGTACGTCTCGAGGGTGATCCGGCTCGAGGAGTGCCCGAGCCGATCCGAGACGACCTCGATCGGCACGCCACCGAGAAGCGCTGAGTAGGGTGAGCATTCTGACCCTCGCTGGGGCCACGGTGCTGAGCCGGTCTCCCTACCCCAGATTGCACCTCCTTACACTACGAACGCTAGTTCGAGGCTGGTCCGGGCGGTTGGTGGTAGAGCGATTATGATCCGACGTCACGAGGGTCTAAGAGACGAGGACGAAACGCGTGGTAACCATTCCGAAGCAAGTCCAGGATTTTCTCCCCGGTAAGCTGGCCTGGGTGGCGACTGCCGCCAGCGACGGTACCCCCAATACCACGCCGAAGGGCTCGGTGCGGGTGCTCGACGATCAGCACATTGTCTTCGCCGATCTGTACTCCATCAAGACGCGGCGGAACCTGGAGCAGAACCGGAAAGTAGCGGTGACAGTGATCGACGCGGCCACGCGCGTCGGCTATCAGATCAAGGGAACCGCCGAACTGCTGTCGAGCGGCGAGCTCTTTGAGCAGACTGCGGAAGAGTTGAAGCAGATTTCTGCGGCGCTGCCTGCACCGACGTACGTCGTGAAGATCAGTGTTGAGGCCATCTACGATCAATCGGTAGGGCCGAATGCGGGAAAGCAGATCGCCTGAGCAGTTGAGCACTGCGTGCGCGCGGTGTGCATCATCGTTGACGCGGGACCGGCGCTAGGGATCTGGCTCGTGAGGCCCGCACGGGTGCGGAGGTCAGGCAAGTGATGCCAAGATGCCGCGATCGCCGTACAGAGAGATCCTCGGGGCGGACTTCGAGTGGCGGCACCACTCCCCTTGCCGGTCATTTCAACGCCTGTACGGCGACCTGCGACCAGGACTTTCGCGCCGCCTCAACTCCCTTAGCGCCCGTACGAGCTGACCGAGGATCGCGAGCGCCCGCTCACGGCTTAGGCCGCTCGGCGCCTGCGTCGGGAGCATGGCGATCGACCGGCGCAGGACTTCAGCTTCCTCTGGGGACAGGTCGGCCACGCCCCAACGGTAACGAACACGCGTTCGATACGCCAGGCCTCGGCGACAAGGGTGACCGGCATGCCAGACGAGTACGCCGCGCACGACACGAACCGCATCTGTCCCGACCTCTCAGTCATCGCCCGGCGACCACTGTGGCAGCGTCGGGCCGCACGGACACATCTCTGACGTTCCGCGCCCATCGGGGATCGGCTGGACGCCGCCGACCGTATTCCAGGCATTATGAGCGGGTGCTGAAGTGGGAGCAGGTGACTGTTGACGCTCGCGACCCGGTCTCATTGGGCAATTGGTGGGCGCACGCGCTCGGTTGGGTCGTGGTGAACGATGACCCCTATGAGTTCGAGATTCGATCCGCGCCGGATCACTTTCCGGGTCTCTTGTTCGCTCTCGTCCCGGAGGACAAATCCGGAAAGAACCGCCTACACCTGGATCTCCGGCCCGATGATCGCGACGGCGAGGTCGCTCGGCTGATCTCGCTGGGTGCCAACCGAGTAGATGTGGGGCAAGGCGAGGCGTCGTGGATCGTTCTCGCCGACCCCGAAGGAAACGAGTTCTGTGTGCTGCGTTCGGATCACGACGCGTAACGCCCGAACTGCGGCTCGGTTCCGTCGCTGACCTGGGATGCCCGCGACCGAATAGCAAGACTCGGCTGTCGGCGCTGCTCGCCTAAACCGCGCCCGCGGCCGTCGATCTGGGCGGCCGCTGAAGTCAGGACCGCCAAGTCTCGGATGCCACAGGTCGATCGATCGGAACGCGATGCAGCACGTTTCGCCGGCGGCGATCGTCGCCGCCCCCAGCCGGCATCGAGGGATGCTCCGACGGTTTCAACGAGGTGCCAGACTGCCAGGGATGGCCGTTGACATTCCCGTACTCACCGTGCCGGACGTTGCGGCGTGGGGACGCTGGCTCGAGGACCATGAGGGGCAGCGCGACGGTATTTGGCTGACGTTGGCCAGGAAGGGAACGACTGAACCCACCTCTTTGACCTACGGCGATGCACTGGCCGAGGCGCTGTGCCACGGATGGATCGACGGGCAGCTCGGCGCCGGTGACGGCGGAACCTATCGCCGGAAGTTCACACCTCGAAGGCCGGGGAGCGCCTGGTCGAAGCGCAATGTTGCCATCGCCACCAAGCTCGTCGAGGAAGGTCGCATGCGACCGTCCGGGCTCGCAGCAGTGTCGAGAGCCAAGGCCGATGGCACGTGGCACACCGCTTACGAGGGTCAAGCGACGATCGAGATTCCCGCTGATCTGGCCGCGGCGCTTGTTGGCGATCCTGTGGCGAGCGCCATGTTCGACAAGCTGAACGCGTCCAACCGGTATGCGATCCTCTACCGGGTGACGACGGCGAAGCAGGCTGTCACGCGACGGCGCCGCATCGAGCAATTCGTTGTGATGCTCGCCCGTGGCGAGGCGATTCACCCGCAACAGGAGTTCACGCCCCGCCGCAAACCTGACTAGGAGCGGCCTTTGCGGAACGGGCTCAGAACGCCCTGCTGCTTGGCCACCATCGACCCGCCGTCCCGATGGATGGGTATGAAGGTCCGGTCACGGGGGAGCGACAGACCTCGTCACCGGCACCGGCTCTAAAGGGCTCTACGGGGGTGGAAGCGGTGCGGGGAGGTGGTGTGGGATGAGAAGCCGCACCGTCAGCTGTCGGCCGGCTGCCGGGCCGCGGGATCAATGCCCACGACCCGGCCAACCGACGTGGTTTAACTGAGTGAGTGCAGCAAGTCCACCCGCCGCTCACACGCGCTGCGCTTATCTAGTAGGCGCTCACCGATGTGATCGTCGTGCTCGCCGAGCCGCCGCTGCCGAGCGTGTCTCCGACCCACAGGGCAACGGGCGTGCTGGGAGTCAGGCCACAGGCTCCAGCCTTGAGCTGCGTCAAGGTGTAGTCGTAGGTGCCGCCAGAGGTGCAGGTACCGGCATTGTTCATGAAGAACGACGAAGAGCCGTTCACCACAACGTTCCCGCCCAGGCTTGTTGGGCCAAAGCCGTATTCAGTGTTGCCGGCAGTGGCAAACGTCCCATCGCCCTTCCAGTTGAAGAAGTCACCGCTAGCCGCGGTGCCGTACCCGAAGTACAGGTTGTCCCCAAAGGGGCTGCCTGTGCCTTGGACGGCATAGCCGTTCAGGCTTCCGAGCGTGCCCAACACCATGTAAAAGCCGTTGTCCGCATAAGCGGAAGTGCTTGTGATGGTCAGGGTCACTGCGCCGCTGCCGCTAACAGACTGGAGGTCTGGTGTATCCGAGGTGAACGGGGTAGTGGAGCGAGTCCACGTGCCGCTGGCCGGTGTCACTGTGTAGTAGGCGATGCTCCTGAGCACGTTGGTGCTCCCACAGCTCGGGTCTGGCAGGAGGTGGTACTGCAGGATCGTCGCCCGGATCTCGCCGCCGAACGCGGTCAGCGAGCACATGTCCGAGTTTGGGCCGACAAAGACCTGCTGGATCTCCTCGTTCAGCGGACCGTAGCCGGTGGTGTCGGCTGTGGGTACCACGTTGTAGAGCTCGCGCTCGAACCCACCGGCGATAGCTACGCCGGTCAGCGAACCGGGGCCGTTCACGACCTGCGGCTCCCAGACGCTGCCGTCGGGGTTCTCAATGTCGCCGAGGATGGCTCGACCACGGAGGTCCGTGACGAGGTCGTCGGCCTGGATCTCGTACTGGGCGGCGGAGAACGGCTCGAGCTCGTAGTCGTCGATCAGCGCTCCGTTGTTTTCTGGCCAGAGTTGGGAGGGGTTGGTCGGGTTGACGCCGTTGATGATGCAGCCGAGCGCGCCCGAACCGAAGGCGGCACCACCGATGGCGCTGTCAGTTATGCCCATCAAAGACTCCCAGAACGAGCGGGTGTCGGACCCGGACTGCGGGAGCACCGGGTTGCGGGCGTAACCGTTGTATCCCGGGTTGCCGGCCGCGCCCTGCGTGCCGACCACCCCCGACTGGCAGGTGTAGTAGGCCTGCAACTCGGCCAGGCTGAGCGTGCGGGGGATGGCGCTCGTGTTCGTCACCGCGAAGTCGACGATGTCCTGTGCGAACGGGATCCACGTGAGCCCGCTCGGGTCACCGGAGGCCGGTCCGCGAGAAGATGTTACGAACTGCAAGCAGCCCGCCGTCGTGCCGGACAACGTCCCCGCCAGCGCCTCGAGAGCCGCACTTTCGCTGGTCGGCCGGGTCTGAGCTGCGCAGTTGACGCCGCTTGGCGTGTTCGGGTCGGTCGTGTTCACGGTCGCCGACCCGGTCGGGCCGAACGCGTCGAACAGGTTGGTGGTCCCCTGGTGCCCGGGCGTGGCTATCGCGGCGATGGCGTCCATGACTGGGGTCGTCACGACGTTGCCAGCACCGGCCAAGTCGAACGGGGCGAGGGTGTTGAACTCCACAGCTGGGATGTTGGCGACCGTCCCGTTTCCTTCAGGAGCACTTGCGCCGCAATTGCCGCTGTTTCCCGATGCGGTGCTGACCTGTGCGAAGGTGGCACCCACAGATGTCGAGCAGGTGACTTCGCCCGTTGGGCCACCGGCATCATTCGAGCCAGGGCCGACAGCCACGAACACGTTGCCCGGGTGCGTGTCTGACCCGGCCGTGACGTCCGTCGACTCATCCGACAGCTCGACGTTGAGCGAGCTTCCCGGGCCCGATGTTGCGTTGTACTTGATGCCGTAGACAACGTTGCTCGGGAGCACCAGGCCACCCCAGTTGTTGAACACCGCGTCGTAAGTGATGCCGTAGTAGCAGTTGGCCGCAGAGCTGTCGTACCACTGGGTTCCGTCGTTTGGATACCCAGACCAGTTGTTACCTGTAGCGCATTTGCTTGCGTCAGCGCTGGGTCGGTACGGGATGTTGAAACTCTGGGTGTCGCTAGCGATCGGGGCACCCACGGGCGAGGCGGCGTTGTACAGGTACATAGTGATCGACAGCGGGAATATGGCTCCAGGGTTTGTGACACAGCCCAAGGGGTCGCCGTTCGCGTTCGTCCCGGTGCTGTTCTCACATGCCTGGGAGTCCAGCGTCACAACGACACTGCTGAGTGGCGACGCCGTCGACACCGGGGTGATCTCGTTCCCGAACTCTGCGGTGTTGGTGCCTCCGAACGACAGACCCCACGTGTCGGGGGGCGCGGGGCTGTTGAGGCTGTCGTAGAGCGGGGACGCGGTGATGAACTCCACCGCTGGGATGTCGGTAACCGCCCCGTTTGCTTCCGGAGCACTTGCGCCGCAATTGCCGCTGCTTCCCGATGCGGTGCTGACCTGTGCCAAGGTGGCACCCACAGATGTCGAGCAGGTGACTTCGCCCGTTGGGCCACCGGCATCATTCGAGCCAGGGCCGACAGCCACGAACACGTTGCCCGGGTTGGTGTCTGACCCGACCGTGACGTCCGTCGACTCGTCCGACAGCTCGACGTTGAGCGAGCTTCCGGGGCCTGATGTTGCGTTGTACGTGATGCCGTAGACAACGCTGCTCGGGAGCACTACGCCACTCCAGTTGTTGAACACGGCGTCGTAGGTGATGCCGTAGTAGCAATTGCCGTCAGAGCTGTCGTACCACTGGGTGCCGTCGTTTGGAGACCCAGACCAGTTGTTACCTGAACTGCACGCCCCGGGGTCGGCGATCGACGCTGCACTCGGGCGGTACGGGACGTTGAAACTCTGGGTGTCGCTAGCGATCGGGGCACCGACGGGCGATGCGGCGTTGTACAGGTACATCGTGATCGACAGCGGGAATGTGGCGCCCGGGTTTGTGAAACAGCCCAAGGGGTCGCCGGTCGCGTTCGTCCCGGTGCTGTTCTCGCACGCCTGGGAGTCCAGCGCTACAACGACGCTGCTGAGCGTGGACGCTGGCGACGCCGGAGTGATCTCGTTCCCGAACTCTGCGGTGTTGGTGCCTCCGAACGACAGACCCCACGTGTCGGGAGGCACGGGGCTGTTGAGGCTGTCGTAGACGATCCGGCCGTTGGAGTTCAGCTGAGCGGTGGTTATAGCAGGAGCCGATCCGACGTAGGCGTTGCCCGCGCGGATACCGGTGCTCGCGAACGCAGCGCCTCCAAGACCGGTGGAAAGGGCCACGGCGATTACGATGACCGCCATCTTCGTGTTCCTAAATCGCTTCATTGTTTCTCCTAGTCGGTAGTTGAGGCACATGACTAGGGCATCGGGTTCGCCACTCGCTCCCCGCAGTCCAGGCGACCACATAAGGCCCGCGGATCAAAACGTTGCCTTTGTCGGAGAACCCGTTGGGTTCCTGTTTGCTGCCAAGGCGGAGGGCCCTTTTTGAGACCTGGGAGGACGGGACCCGACCTGGCGTCCTCCCAGGCCGAAACACCTTGGGGTCTCTGGGATCCTGACATGTGAGCTGCCGTTGCATGAGAGAACGACCGTGTCACTTGGTGCCGGTGTACCGAGGCGATCCGTTGCCTCGTCAACGAGGCTGTGGGAGACGCCAGAACGTTCCCTGTGAGGGAGCACGACCGGTGCACTCGGGAACACCGGCAGGGGCGGCCCCCTGATCCGTAGTCCCTGGTCACAGGGGGAGCTTTTACCTGGCTCTCTCCGCGGTCAAGGCACCGGCCAACAATTCATTTGTCGTTTCCTTTGACGATATACTCCTGACGCTAAATCGCGGAGAGCCAGGACGCTGATCAAACTCCGGCGGTTTGTGTCCAGCTCCCGTTTTGCAATCGAACCGGCGGCGTCCGGGCACCTGGCAGGACCCTCGGGCGCCCATTTCTGGCGCAGGATCATCCAAAACGGGCCCGTCGACGCCCCGGCGGTCAAGCCCGCCGCTGAACATTTGGCCAAAATTGCTGACAGGTCACGAACGATTGCGGACCGGCGCGATGATCCTTTGCTCGACCTAGCTCGCAGGGACGACGACGGCCGATGTGAGGGTTCTCTTCATGCCATCTGCCGCACGCTGTACAAGATCGACCTCGCCGTCATGCCATTGCCGGCCAGCCCGATGGACACGTATACGGGCTTCGAGTGCCCCGGCACCGCGACCTTGACGACAAGGATCGAGTAATCCGGTGAGTTGGCAAAGCACTCAGTCAGGTCGTGAAAGCGACCGCATGAGTAGGACGTAGCTAAGGTCAAAGTGCTAAGGCCGGAATCGAGCTGGATGCCGTTTGCAGGCTCGAAGGGATACGGGAGACCAACGGGGACGCGGCAATCAGAAGGGCCGCGAGCGGCGTCCGTGGTCAAGGTGACTACTCCTCCGGCCAGTGCTACGCCGGTGGTGCCACAGGTGCCTCCGAGGCCGACCGACCTCGTCGTCCTGTAGATGCGCCACCGCGAGGGGACCGAGAAGCGCAACCCGGCGAAGGTGACCGGGCGCCATGACGACGGGACTGGCGGTGCTGGACCTGAGGCCAAGGCGACCGTACGGGGCGAGCGGGACAGCGTACGAAGAACTCGTTGAGCAAGCGGCCCGCTCAAGGTGACTTGAAGGGAAAGCGACGGGACGAAGTAGGTGGGGAGGTCGTCGTCAACCGAGAACCCGTTGACGATGATCCGATGGTTGTAGACACTGCCTAACCCGGCGAGCAGGTTCATCCAAACCACGTTCTTCGGACCTTGAACACCACCAGGCCCCTCGCTGGGGCAGACGACGAACTTTGGATTGACGAGTACCTCCCCCGGCGGCGAACCAATTGGGCAGCTCGAGTGGTAGAGGACCCGCCAGGTTGTCGGAACGGATATCTGCACATCTCCGTCGGCGACCGGCACCCAGTCCGTCGGTGTGGCGGAGAGATCGACGGCGGTGGTCGAGATGACGTCGCCGTTGAGCGGCGCGGTCGTCGTCGTGGACGGCACCGTCGTCCTAGGTGGACCGCTCGTCTGGGAGCTAGCGCAGGCTGCAAGGGTCAGCATCAATGTCACTAGCACGAGGACCCGAAGCCTCACGCTGCACATCCTTCCACGGAGCGGGGACCGACGCGTAGCTGAGACTTGCGCATCGCGGCGCCGCACCAGAAGAAGCCCCCTCTGTCGCAGCCGACACGGCATGTACGACTTGGCTGAGGACCGGCGCAACGCGGTCACTCTGCAGCTGCATTTGGCACTACGAGCATCTCGCCGTCGCTGCCAGAGAAATCCCCTGGTCAACAGGTGGCGGAAGGCGTAGCGTGACATCCGCAGCTGTGCAGACTGACCGGGCGACCTATCAGGCGCAGCCGTGCTGGCGAGGAGCACAACGGAGAGAGATACGCCATGAGGAGACGCGGGAGAAGTCGCGTAGTTGTTGCAGTCGCGCTCGCACTTGTTGGTGGCGCACTAGTCGCTACCGGCATCGCCACCGCCACTTCCACCACACCAACGACCACCTACTACGCGTGCCTGAGCACTGGGGGAGGCCTGCTCTACCACGTCAACTCGACTGGCGTGCCCGAGTGTCTCGGCAAGGACCGCACTATCAGCTGGAGCCAGAGGGGACCCGCGGGAGCGAACCGCAACACCGTCCTGAGCGGTACCGGCGACCCGACGGCGAGCATCGGCAGCAATGGCGAGTTCTACCTCGACACCGCCGCCAACGTGCTGTACGGCCCGAAGGCTGGCGGTACATGGCCGCCGACTGGTACAAGCCCGATCACACCGCAAGGACCGGCTGGCACCAGCGCGGCCAACGGCACTGGTGCCGCAGTGACAACCTTGCCGGTCGTTAACGCCAACTGCCGCAACGGACAAGTTGAGATCACCGGCACCAACGGAACAGTCAGCCACGCCTGCAAGGCTACGAAGGGCACCAACAGGCTCACGCATGACTGTTCGGCGACCGCCTACCCAGGGATTGACCTAGCTGATTGCAACCTGGACGGCGCCAACCTGCCCGGCGCCAACCTGGACGGCGCCGACCTGACCGGTGCCCACCTGAGCGACGCCTGGCTGATCGCTGCCCACCTGAAGGACGCCTTCGTGTCCGGCGCCAACCTGACCGGCGCCAACCTGGACGGCGCCAACCTGGAGGGCGCCAACCTGGACGGTGCAGACCTGACCGGCGCAAACCTGGACGGCGCCAACCTGACCGGTGCCAACCTGACCGGGGCCGAGCTGGGCGACGCCTCCTTCGGCGACGCCTACCTGGGCGACGCCAACCTGACCGGTGCCCACCTGAACGGGGCCCACTTGAACGGGGCCCACCTGGGTGGCGCCATCTTGAAGGGCGCCAGCTTGTACTACGCCGACCTGGTCGGGGCCCACGTGACCGGCGCTGTCCTGGACGGCGTGATGTGGGCAGACACCAACTGCCCCGACGGTACCAACAGCGACAACGACGGGCATACGTGCGCCCATAACCTCGGCTGACGACACCCAGCCTGCTGTAAGCGAGCGTCCCCGGTTGGGGCGGGGGACATATCAGGACCGCTGCAACGTCGCTCTCCTACTGGTACAGGGGAACGATTCATGCACACGGCTTTCCGAGGTATACATCGCCCCAGCGGAGTCCGAGCACCTCGCCATGCCGCAGGCAAAGCCTGAGCTGAGGTAAGAGTCCGTCCGGCCCTCAGTGGCAGTCGCGGCCGGCTCAAACCCGGCCAGCCCGACGAGGATGGTCCGCGGGCGAGCCCTGCCGGTGGCCGGGATCCGCTCGCGCCGTTACGAGTGCTGCCGGCTCAAAGCGGGCCATGGCACGACCGCCGCGAACGTCGACTGCGTGTTCCTGGACGCGCCAACGCGAGCCGATGACGCCATCGCGGGTGGCGGTTGATAGGTGACGGTGAAGTCCGCCGCCGCGGCGACGCCGTAGACGGGGCTCGGTGAGGCTTCGATCGCTCCGTTCGTCCCTACCATCTCGATTGCATCCGAATACGGCGGCGCCGTCCACGAACCCGATGGAACCGTGAGACCGAGCTGGGTGAAGGTGACCGACCCGAAGTCTGCGAGGGGGTAGAGCGCGGTCGTGCCCGGGATGCCGGGATCCTCAGCTATCCACTCTGCAGACGTGCCCGCACCATTGAAGGACTCCGCGGAAGTGGACGTCAGGTCGATCGTGACGTCCTCGATGCTGTAGGTCCACAATCCCGACGATGAGCTCTGGTTCACCTCGGCGTAGATGACGTCGCCGGGGGAGACCGAAAAGAGGATCTGGCTCTTGTACAGCTCGGCCGCGTCGGTCCACCAGGTATAGCCGCCCTCCTGTCCGTTGACGCAGTAGGACGTCGTCCCGTCCTGGAAAAGGCCCGGGTTCTCACTGCCGAAGCCGTTAACTCCCACCCAGTCGGTTGTGAGGCCGTTGGGGACCAATCCGCAGTTGAGCGTTGGAACCGTCCACCCACCACCTATCGCTTGGTACCCCCCGCTTCCACCGGTGAGCACGTACCCGGACCAGTTCGGCGAGGCGTAACCGGGTGACCCCACAGGAACAGGCGCCGTCGTGGTGGTCGTGGTCGTCGAAGTAGTGATCGTTGTTGTCGGGGGGACCGTCGTGCTGGTCGTCGTGGAGGGGTCCGTGGTCGTGGTCGTCGAGGGTGCTGGCGCTGCGGCCTCGACCACCTTCAAGTGGTAGACGGTCGCACTACCGCCGCGCACTGTCAGGCTGAGGACGTAGTTCCTGGATTTCGTCAACGGGTTCGCCCCGAAGCGGAAGGACCGTTCGACTCGGCCGGACCCGCATTTCAGGGTCTCCGCGAATCCGGCGACGGCGGGCGACGAAGACCACGAGCAGGTCTGGGCGCCGTGGACGTCCACCGGCCAGTTGACGGTGCCCCCCTTTGCAGGGAGGTGGCGGGTTGGGACTGTGGTCGTGCCTGCAGCACTGTTCAGCGTTGGGACAGCGAAGGCGGCCAGAGCTACGACTGCGACTAGAGACCCTGGAACCTTTCCCATGTCGAACCCCCCGCGGGCGACTACATCGATCAAAGTGTAGGCCGTCGGCGAGGAGGGACAGTACGGCCTCTCCTCGGTGCCGACGGCCCCGCCACGATATCGGGCCGGTGGGCACCTCGGCGCAGACCACTGAGTTGAAGGCGCCGCGCCCGCTCTGCGGCGGCCGTGTACGCGCCCGGGAAGCGAAGGCGGAATAAGAGCGCGTACCGTCCTGTTGCCATCGAAGAAGGAGGGGGCTGTAGTCCGGTCGCTATGCCCAGCGAGGCCGGGCCGTCGGCCTTAGCTCCTGGCGAGGGGGGACAGGTAGTACCGGCGTCGAGAGGTGAGTAGAGATAGTTAAGCGGCGCCGGAAGTGGTCCAGGATGCAAAGTGGCAGGGGCGAAGCCCCTGCCAC
>JBKQHU010000068.1:0-10673 GCA_052148655.1 Acidimicrobiales bacterium | reverse complement strand
CCATGGTAAGGCTGGTGTCGTCGGTTCGATTCCGACAGGGGGCTCCGCGGCGGCGTAGCTCAGTTGGTAAGAGCACACGGCTCATAATCGTGGGGTCGCCGGTTCGAGTCCGGCCGCCGCTACCGGGAGTGGAGCAGAGGAGTCAGAACGTGGCCAAGAACGAGAAGCGAGTCAAGGTGACCCTCGCCTGCGAGGTGTGCAAGCGACGGAACTACATCACCATGAAGAACAAGCAGAACGACCGCGAGCGGATCGAGATGAAGAAGTACTGCCAGTTCGATCGTCAGCACACGATGCACAAGGAGACGCGCTGACCCGCGAGGCCGACGACCTCGCCCACCTCGTCGAGCAAGCCAAGCATGGGGACAGGGCGGCCTTCGAGCACCTCGTGCGCGCCACGTCGAGCGACTGCTACGCCCTGGCACTGAGACTCGTCGGCAACGAGCACGACGCGCGTGACGTGCTGCAGGAGACCTACTTGCGCGCCTTCCGCAAGCTCGGGAAGTTCCGTGGTGACTCCGGGTTCGGGACGTGGCTGCACCGCATCACGGTGAACTGTTCGGCCACTCTCATCACAAAGCGCCGGCGCAGCTCGCATGTCGAGCTCGACGAGGACATCGAGGTTGCAGAGACGCGTTCCGAGCGCGATCCGGAGACCGCGGCCGGGACGGCCGACGACCGCGAGCGTCTCGTCGAGGCACTGGCGGACCTTCCCGACCACATGCGGATGGTGGTTGTGCTGAGGGACGTGTACGACCTCGCGCACGAGGAGATCGCCCGTGAGCTCGGCATCAGCCAGACGGCGGCCAAGGTGCGCCTGCACCGCGCCCGTCGCCGCCTTCGCGAGCAGCTGTTCGCCCCGGCGGGCGCGGCGGGCGGCCTGAGCCGCAAGAGGCGCCATCCGCGGACACTCCCGTTCGCCGGGGAGGCGACCGGTGCCGTCGTCGGCGCTGAGGTCGGCTACGGAGCCGAGGGCGCCATCGTGGCCGAGCTCGAGACTGAAGAGGCAGCGAGGCATGCAGCCGCGGTTTGAACAGGCCCTGTCCGCGGGCGGTTCAGCCCTCAGGGCTTCCCGGGCAATGTTCACCGGTGGCCGCTCCGCCCGGGACGGCCAGGGGTGTGCCAGCGTCTCTTGCGCCGAGGTCGCTTTCGCTCTGCCGTCGATCCTCGACGGGGTCTCTCCGGCGGACGAGGCCGTGGTCCGACACGTCGGATCCTGCCTTCGTTGCCAGTGCGAGCTCGCCAGGTACCGCAAATTGCTGCGCCTGCTGAACCAGCTGCGGTCCTACAGGGTCGAACCGCCGCCAGGAGCGGTGACCGACGTGCTCGGCTCGCTGGAGGCGGCGGCTCAGCGTCGCGTGATCCGCTCTGTGCTCAACGGGCGGCGGCTCGCTTACGTCGGTGCTTTCGCCGCCCCCGCGGCGGCGATCATCGCAGCGACCATCGTGCACCGGGGCCGCCTGCGGAGGCTCGGGCCCGTGGTGCTATCGTGAAGCCGACCCGGGGTGACTCGGTGCTCAGTCATGGGCGGGCCACGACCCCGGCCGGAGGGCAGTAGCTCAATTGGTAGAGCACCGGTCTCCAAAACCGGCGGTTGGGGGTTCGAGTCCCTCCTGCCCTGCTCACCGCTCTTTCGAGCCGAGGATTGTTGCGTGAACCGACAAACGAAGCGTCTCCTGCAGAGACAGGGCCAGATTGACGAGGAAGGCGCGCCCGCGCCCGGGCGCCGTCCACCCCCGAGCACGCAACGGCGGCCGGCGGCTCCCGATCGGCCCGGCCTCCCCGAGAGGTTCGTCGAGTTCTGCCGTGAGGTCCGCAACGAGCTCGCCAAGGTCGCCTGGCCGAACCGCCAGGAGGTCGTGAAGTACACCGTCGTCGTGTTCGTGACCCTCGTGTTCATGGTCAGCCTCGTCTTCGGCCTCGACTACGGGTTCGCCAAAGGCGTGCTCTTCCTCTTCGGCTCGTGAGCACGAAGACCATCCCGGAGATGACAACGTGAGCACGACCCACCCAGAACTGAACGGCGAGGACGCCTCCTCCCTCGAGGACGCGTCGGTGCCCGAGGAGCCGGTCGAGGCCGCTTCGCGCCCTAGCGGCTACGAAGCGCTCGAGTACGAGCTGCCCTCGCAAGGCGACGAGGACGAGATCGCCGCACGCGAGCCCAGCCCTTACGACCGGCCGGGCCGCTGGTACGTCGTGCACACCTACGCCGGCTACGAGAACAAGGTGAAGTCGAATCTCGAGAGCCGGATCTCGTCGATGAACATGGAAGACCGGATCTTCGAGGTCGTGATCCCGATGGAGGAAGTCGCCGAGATAAAGGGCGGCAAGCGCGTCTTCGTGCAGCGCAAGGTCTTCCCGGGCTACCTGCTGTGCCGTTGCGACCTCGACGACGACTCCTGGTCGGTCATCCGTCAGACACCTGGTGTCACGGGCTTCGTCGGCCCGGGCACCAAGCCGACGCCTTTGCCGCGAGCCGAGGTCGAGGCGATCCTCCAGGTGCGACCGGAGGGGACCGAGGGCCAGAAGCACCGCTCCAAGCCCCGCCTCGAGCACCAGGTCGGAGACACGGTTCGGGTGAAGGAAGGTCCGTTCGCCGACTTCTCAGGCCAGATCGCTGAGATAAACGAGGATCAGCTGAAACTCAAGGTGCTCGTTAACATCTTCGGTCGCGAGACTCCGGTCGAGCTCGAATTCAGTCAGGTCGCCAAGCTCTAGCGCCTGGCAGCTAAAGAAAGAGGAAGAAACTTCATGGCACGTCGCCGCGTCGCCGCCATCGTAAAGATCCAGCTGCCCGCGGGTGCCGCCACGCCGGCGCCCCCGGTCGGGACGGCCCTCGGCCCGCACGGTGTGCAGACGATGGAGTTCTGCAAGCAGTACAACGCCGCCACCGAGAGCCAGCGGGGCACGATCGTGCCTGTCGAGGTGACCATCTACGAGGATCGCTCGTTCACCTTCGTCCTGAAGACGCCGCCGACGACGTTCCTCATCCGGGAGGCGGCCGGTCTCGAGAAGGGGAGCAAGCTCGCCGGGCGCGAGTCCGTCGGCTCGATCAACGACGACCAGGTCGCGGAAATTGCCGCCAAGAAGATGCCGGACCTCAACGCCAACGATCTCGAGGCTGCCAAGCAACAGATCGCGGGCACGGCCCGCTCCATGGGCATCGCGGTCAGCAAGTGACGATCGTCGCGCAGTCGTCCGGCGCGCCACATCGAAGGGAGCTCTGCAAGTGAACAGGGGAAAGCGGTACGCCGAGGCGGTAAAGGGCTACGACCGCGATCGCCTCTACACCCCCGTCGAGGCAATCGAACTGGTCAAGAGCCTGGCGAAGGCCAGGTTCGACGAGACCATCGAACTGGCAACGCGTCTCGGCGTCGATCCACGTCGAGCCGACCAGATCGTCCGCGGCTCACTCTCGTTGCCGGCGGGCACCGGGCGACTCGTCCGCGTCGCAGTCTTCGCGGCCGGTGAGCTGGCAGCCGAGGCACGTGCCGCAGGCGCAGACATCGTGGGGGCGGACGACCTCGTGCTCCGCATCGAGAAAGAGGGCTTTCTCGCCTTCGACGTCGCCATCGCCACGCCGGACCTGATGGCCCAGGTCGGAAGGCTCGGGCGTGTGCTCGGGCCCCGCGGCCTGATGCCCAACCCCAAGACCGGGACCGTGACCACCGATATCGCCAAGGCGGTCGGGGAGTACAAGGCAGGGCGGGTGGAGTACAGGACCGACCGGGTCGGCAACGTGCACGTCCCGATCGGCAAGGCGTCCTTCGAGCGCGCCCAGCTGCTCGAGAACTACCGGGCGGCCATCGACGAGCTCATCCGTGCCAAGCCCGCGGCAGCCAAGGGTCGTTACCTGCGATCCGTCACCTTGTCCTCGACGATGGGCCCGGGCGTGAAGATCGATCCCGTCAGGGCGCGCGTCGTCGACGAGGTGCTGGCGGCGTCGGCCTGACAAGGGGGAACGCCCCGGCTGAACAAGCCATCGCCGAGGTCGGCTACGCTTGCCTGCCAACTGAATAAATCGCCGTAGAACTCCGGTGCGCCGAAAGGCGCTGAAAGGGTTTCCGACCCGCCCGACGAGGCGAAGTGCCAAGCGCTTCCCACGTCCCGCGCGCCGTCAACCCTCCGGAGCCATATCCCCGGGGTCGGCCCGGGGCATGTGATCAAAGGAGCGCTCATGGCAGGTCCGAGACCTGAGAAGGTCGCCGTCGTGGAAGAGGTGCGCGAGCATCTCGGCAGCGCGAGCGCGGCCATTCTCACCGAGTACCGCGGTCTCAAGGTGGGGGACCTCGCGACCCTGCGCCGCCAGCTGCGAAGCGCGGGCGCGGATTACAAGATCTTCAAGAACACCCTCGTACGGCGTGCGACGGCGGACACCGATCAGGCGGCTCTCAATGAGTACCTGAACGGGCCGACGGCGATCGTCTTCGTCCGTGACGATGTGGGGGCGGTCGCGAAGGTGCTTCGAGACTTCGGCCGGGTGCACCCCCAGCTGATTGTGAAGGGCGGGCTTCTAGGCACCAAGCTGATCGACGCAAATGGGGCTGGCGCTCTGGCCGAGCTCCCGTCGCGCGATGCGTTGCTTGCACAGCTCGCCGGCGCGATCGCCGCCCCGATGAGGCAGTTCGCAGGATTGCTGCAAGCGCTTCCGAGAAGCTTTGCCTATGGGCTGTCAGCCTTGATCGACGAGCGCGGCGGCGTGGTGGTCATCGCCGCTGCGGCCGAGACGGCCGAGCCCACCGATGCGGCCGAGCCTGTGACCGCCGAAACCGCCAGTGTGGAACCGACTGACGTCGCCGAGGCAACCGAGGCAGGCGTGTCCGGCGAGAAAGCCGAGGCGACCGAGGTTACTGAGGCGGCCGACAACGCCGAGGTGAGCGACGCGACTGAGGCGAGCGACGCGCCCGAGGTGAGCGACACGCCCGAGGTGAGCGACGCGACTGAGGTGAGCGACCCCCCCGAGGCGAGCGACACGACCGAGGCGAGCGACACGCCCGAGGCGAGCGACACGACCGAGGCGAGTGGTGCCGCTGAGGCCACCGAGGGCTAGCCCGCGGTCGTTCCGAACCCGACTTTTCAAGTACTACAGACAACCATTCGCACAACAGGAGGAAACATGGCAACCAAGGAAGAGATCCTCGACGGCATAGCGGGCATGACCGTGCTCGAGCTGAGCGAGCTGTTGAAGGCCTTCGAGGAGAAGTTCGGCGTTACGGCTGCGGCCCCGGTGGCGGTGGCGGCAGTCGCCGCGGGCGCTGGCGCCGAGGCGGCGCCGGTCGAAGAGGAGCAGGACGAGTTCGACGTCATCCTGCTCGCAGCAGGTGAGAAGAAGATCCAGGTGATCAAAGAGGTGCGCGCCCTCACCAGCCTGGGGCTCAAGGAGGCAAAGGACCTCGTCGACAGCGCTCCGAAGGCCGTCCTCGAGAAGGTGTCGAAGGAGGACGCCGAGAAGGCAAAAGCCCAGCTCGAGGAGGCTGGCGCCGCAGTAGAGCTCAAGTAGTGCCCCATCTGGGCGAACGCGCCCAGGCTGGGCCAATGGCGCTGTCGGGCGAAAGTGCCAAAAGACATCTTGACCTTGGGGCACGGTTCCCGTACCCTTCGCGCGGCGACAAGTGCGTGCCGCTTGTTCTCGCGTCCCCGCGCGTGTAACATGAACGGTTGCCGTGCCCTCCTGTCGAGTGACTGCTCCATTTCAAGTTCCTTGACGCGCGCCCACGCACCGCTCATTCCTTTCCGGTCAATCAGCATTCGCGAGGAGTAGACCCTTGCCCTTACGTCCCCGCACTCCGGAGCGTTATTCGTTTGCCAACATCGACGAGGTCCTGCCGCTTCCAGACCTCATCGCAGTGCAGCGCGACTCTTTCGAGTGGTTCCTCGAGAAGGGGCTGGCCGAGACATTCGGCGACATCAGCCCCATCGCGGACTTCACCGACCAGTTGAGCCTGAAGCTGGACTTCGACCCGACCGACCCCGATCTCCGGCCACCGCCCAAGTTCTCGATCGACGAGTGCAAGGCGAAGGACATCACCTACGCCGCGCCGATATTCGTCCGGGCGTCGTTCATGAACCGCTCGACCGGCGAGATCAAGGAACAGACCGTCTTCATGGGGGACTTTCCCATGATGACGAGCCGCGGGACCTTCATCATCAACGGCACCGAGCGTGTCGTGGTGAGCCAGCTCGTCCGTTCCCCTGGTGTGATCTTCCAACCCGGCCGGGACCAGAAGACGATCGTCACTGGGACGATCCACCCCTACCGGGGTGAGTGGATCGAGTTCGATGTCGAGGCGAAGCCGAACCGCGACGTGAGCGCCGGAGCGCGGGTGGCCCGTAAGCGGCGACTGTCGCTGTTCGTGGTGCTGCGCGCCCTCGGTTACGAAGACGAGGCGTTCCTGAGCCGCTTCGTGCGCCATTTCGACTTCCTCGAGGCACAGTGGGAGCGCGAGCGCGAGCTCATCCCCACCCGCGACGAGGCGTTGCTGGAGATCTACAAGCGTGCGCGTCCCGGCGAGCCCCTCTCCCTCGACGCCGCCCGCGTCTACTTCGAGAACGCCTTTTTCAACCCGCGTCGCTACGATCTCACCCGGGTCGGCCGCTACAAGCTGAACCGCAAGCTCGGCCCGGAGATCGAGCGCATCTCCCAGCTCTTGGACATCCCGCTCGAGCGCCCCGACGAGCACTCCGGCGTGCTCAGCCCGAGCGAGGTGCTGGCGGCATCGACGTACATGTTGCACCTGGCCAACGGTGAGGCCGGCTACCGCCTCGACGACCAGGACCACTTCGCCAACCGGCGCATCCGCTCAGTCGGCGAGCTGATCCAGAACCAGGTCCGCATCGGGCTGTCGCGCATGGAGCGTGTCGTGCGCGAGCGCATGACGACCCAGGACGTCGAGGCGATCACCCCTCAGACCCTGATCAACATCCGCCCGGTCGTGGCCGCCATCAAGGAGTTCTTCGGTACCAGCCAGCTGTCGCAGTTCATGGACCAGCACAATCCGCTCTCGGGACTCGCGCACAAACGGCGTCTGTCGGCGCTCGGCCCAGGCGGCCTGTCGCGCGAGCGCGCCGGCTTCGAGGTGCGAGACGTCCACACGTCCCACTACGGCCGCATGTGCCCGATCGAGACCCCCGAGGGCCCGAACATCGGCCTCATCGGCCACCTCGCCAGCTACGCCCGCGTCAACGACCACGGTTTCATAGAGACGCCTTACCGCAAGGTGGTCGACAGCAGGGTCACCGACGAGATCGTCTACTACGCCGCCGACGAGGAAGAGGAGTACGTCATCGCCCAGGCGTCGGCTGCGCTCGACGCCACGGGGCACTTCGTGGGAGACCGTGTCCTCGTACGCCGCGGCCCGCAAGGTGCCGGCGTGCGCGTGGGCGCGACGTCCACTTCCTACGGCACCGCCAGCGAGGTCGACTACGTCCCACCGTCCGAAGTCGACCTTATGGACGTCTCTCCCAAGCAGATCCTCTCGGTGTCGACCGCTCTCATCCCCTTCGTCGAGCACGACGACGCCAACCGCGCCCTCATGGGCGCCAACATGCAAAAGCAGGCGGTTCCCCTGCTCGTGCCCGAGGCGCCGTACATCGGTACTGGTGTCGAGGCCCGGGCGGCGCGCGACGCCGGCGAGGTCGTCCTGGCCGAGGGCTCCGGCAAGGTTCTCGAAGTCGCCGGTGACTACGTCACCGTCGAGTACAAGCCAGGCGAGAAGGACAGGGCACGTCAGGAGCTTGGCCGGAAGATCTACCCGATCGCGAAGTTCCAGCGCTCCAACCAGAACACCTGCGTCAACCAGAAGCCGGTCGTCTCAGAGGGCCAGGAGGTACGCCTCGGCGACGTGCTGGCGGACGGCCCTTCGACCCACAACGGTGAGCTGGCGCTCGGAAAGAACCTTCTCGTCGCCTTCATGCCGTGGGAGGGCTACAACTACGAGGACGCCATCATCTTGTCGGAGCGGTTGGTCCGTGACGACGTCCTGACCTCGATCCACATCGAGGAGCACGAGGTCGATGCCCGCGACACCAAGCTGGGTGCCGAGGAGATCACCCGCGACATCCCGAACCTCTCCGACGACATCCTGGCCGACCTCGACGAGCGCGGCATCATCCGCATCGGGGCCGAGGTGGACGCCGGCGACATTCTCGTCGGCAAGGTCACCCCCAAGGGCGAGACCGAGCTCACTCCCGAGGAGAGGCTGCTGAGGGCCATCTTCGGCGAGAAGGCCCGTGACGTACGCGACACGAGCCTCAAGGTTCCCCACGGTGAGTCCGGCAAGGTCATCGACGTGCGGGTGTTCTCGCGCGACGACTCCCACGAGCTGCCCCCGGGGGTGAACCAGCTCGTGCGGGTCTATGTGGCCCAAAAGCGCAAGATCTCCGAGGGCGACAAGCTCGCCGGCCGCCACGGCAACAAGGGCGTCATCTCCAAGATCCTTCCGATCGCGGACATGCCGCACCTCGCCGACGGCACGCCGGTGGACATCATCTTGAACCCGCTCGGTGTCCCGAGCCGGATGAACGTCGGCCAGGTGCTGGAGGCGCACATCGGCTATGCGTCGCGTTGGGGCTGGCACGGTGCCGACAAGCGGGTGCTCTCGGACCACATCGTGCGTGGCACCGAGACCAAGACCCGGCCGAGCACGGACCCGGCCGTCTGGGTCTCGACGCCGGTCTTCGACGGTGCGCACTGGGACGAGAAGGAGGAGGCCGGCCGGCACCCGACCATCCAGGAGCTGTTCGAGAACCTGCTCCCGGACTCCGTTGACGGCGCCACCAAGATGATCGGCACGGACGGCAAGGTCACCCTCTACAACGGGCGCACCGGCGAGGCCTACGACAACACCGTGTGCGTGGGCTACGTCTACATCTTGAAGCTCGCCCACCTCGTCGACGACAAGATCCACGCCCGGTCGACCGGCCCCTACTCGATGATCACCCAGCAGCCCCTCGGCGGCAAGGCTCAGTTCGGCGGGCAGCGCTTCGGCGAGATGGAGGTCTGGGCGCTCGAGGCCTACGGGGCGGCGTACGCCTTGCAGGAGCTGCTCACCATCAAGTCCGACGACGTGCTCGGCCGTGTGAAGGTGTACGAGGCCATCGTAAAGGGCGAGAACATTCCCGAGCCGGGCATCCCGGAGAGCTTCAAGGTCCTGATCAAGGAGATGCAATCGCTCTGCTTGGACGTCGAGGTGCTCTCGACGACAGGCGAGGAGATCGAGATGCGCGAGTTGGACGAGGACGTTTACCGGACCGCAGAGGAGCTCGGGATCGACATCAGCCGTCCCGAGCGAGGCTCCGACGAGGAGGACGCACGCCGCGCCGCGGAGAGGAGTTTCTAGGTGCTCGACGTCAACGATTTCGACCAGCTCAGGATCGGGCTGGCAACTGCAGACGACATTCGGACCTGGTCGCACGGAGAGGTCCGCAAGCCCGAGACGATCAACTACAGGACGCTGCGCCCGGAGAAGGACGGGCTGTTCTGCGAGAAGATCTTCGGTCCGACTAAGGACTGGGAGTGCTACTGCGGCAAGTACAAGCGGGTGCGCTTCCGGGGCATAATCTGCGAGCGCTGTGGCGTAGAGGTCACCCGCTCGAAGGTGCGCCGCGAGCGGATGGGCCACATCGAGCTCGCCGCCTCGGTCGTGCACATCTGGTACCTCCGTGGCACCAGATCCTGGCTTGCTTACCTGCTCATGGGCACCGAGGCCCGTGAGGAGCTCAAGGCGAAGCAGCTCGAGAAGGTCATCTACTTCGCCGCGTACCTTGTCACCCACGTGGACGAGGAGCGTCGTCACGCAGATCTGCCGAATCTGGAGGCCGAGCTCAACGCCGAGATCGGCGAGATCGAGCGGGCCCGCGACCTCGAGGCCGAGCGACGCCTGGCTGATCTCGAGCGCGAGCTCGCAGAGCTCGAGAGCTCGGGTGCCAAGGACTCGGAGATCCGCGCCCGCCAGAAGGCTGCCGAGAAGGAGATCACTGGCGTCCGCGAGCGGGCGAACGATGACATCTCGCTGGCGCGTCGTGCCTTCGACGAGATATCAGGTCTTCACGGGCGCAAGATCATCGAGGACGAGCTCCTGTGGCGCGAGCTCCACAGCCGGTACGGCGATTACTTCGAGGGCGGGATGGGAGCCGAGGCGATCGCCCGGCTGATCGACCGCCTCGACCTCGACGAGGAAGAGCTCAAGCTCCGCGAGAACATCGAGCCCACAGACGGCCGGCGGCCGTTGTCGGCCCAGCGCAAGCAGAAGGCCATCAAGCGCCTGAAGATCGTCTCCGCGTTCAACCGCCGCGACGAGTCCGGCCGGCGGGTCAACGACCCCCGGGCGATGATCCTCGATGCCGTGCCGGTGATCCCGCCGGACCTGAGGCCGATGGTCCAGTTGGACGGCGGACGCTTCGCGACTTCGGACCTCAACGACCTCTACCGCCGGGTCATCAACCGCAACAATCGCCTGAAGCGCCTCTTGGACCTCGGCGCGCCCGAGATCATCATCAACAACGAAAAGCGCATGCTGCAAGAGGCAGTGGACGCGCTGTTCGACAACGGACGGCGTGCCGGCCCGTCACCGGTCCGGGCAACCGCCCCCTCAAGAGCCTGTCCGACATGTTGAAGGGCAAGCAGGGACGTTTCCGTCAGAACTTGCTCGGCAAGCGTGTCGACTACTCGGGCC
>JBKQHU010000067.1:0-183583 GCA_052148655.1 Acidimicrobiales bacterium | reverse complement strand
CTCTCAAGGTGGAGACACGGGTTCGAATCCCGTTGGGGCTGCCATGCCATGAACTGTCATCCGATGTGGTTCGGGGACTCACGGCAAGCTCAAAAGCCGATGTCCGGCACCGAATCCCGCTCGACGGATTGCTCCCGATCTTGGCCGGGGGAGCGTTCTTGTTGCTGCCAATTCCCCAATTCAGTGGCCAGTCTCGGCACGTCCCGTCTCAGTGTCTCCCAGAGGATCCCGTAGTCGATGCGGTGATAGATGTGGGCGACGAGGACGCGATTAGCCCGGATCTCCTCCCAGGGAACGCTTGGCATCGACGCTCGAACGTTGTCGGGCAACTTGCTGGCGGCGTCCCCGATCCGACTGATGACGGCTTCGCCGGCGAGCCTCAGGAGTCGATCGTCATTCCAAGCATCCCGACCGCGAGCCACGATCTCGGCTGCTGCGGCGGCCGCGTCGAGCAGGTCAGCGACGGTCTTGTCGATGCCGCGACGATCGTTCGCTTGGCTCACAGCGCTAGCGCGTCAGCTCTGATGTCGTCGTCGCGCTCGGTCAGACCTCCAGCGCTAATGACGTCCACGCCGGTGCCAAGCAGTGCCTCGAGCTCTCGCCAGAGGCGCACATGGTCGACGAGTGTGCGTCCAGATTGGAAGTCGACCAGCAGGTCCACGTCACTCGTAGGTGTTGCCGTCCCTCTGGCAACCGATCCGAATACCCGGACATTCGATGCGCCGTGGGCTTTCGCCACCCGAAGGATGTCGGATTTGTGCGAGCGCAACATGGTCAAGCTCGGAGCCTTCGGCTCTGTTGCAGTGGCCCGTTGCGCACCCATGCTCACAATTCTAGGTGCTGACTGGGGTCGGCTTGCCGAGTCCCGCGCGACGGACCCTCCCGTCTTACGAAGGCCTGGCGTAGATGGCTCCGGGGGAACAGCCGGCTCTTGTGTCGCTCGCCAACATTCCGCCAACCGACTTTGCGTCGCGGGAGCCCGCAGGCGCCGAGGTTGGGCGCTGGAGTGCAGCAGAAGCCCAGCTCAGCGCCTCTCAGCGGTGATCCAGTCACTCTCTCAAGGTGGAGACACGGGTTCGAATCCCGTTGGGGCTGCCAGGTGCGCTTGACCCCATTGGGTGTTTTCGCCCGCGAGATCTACACGGTGACGACCTCGACGAGTTTCTCGAGACCGCGAAAGTCATCGGGGTTCCGTGTGTACAGAGGTAATTCGGCGGCGCACGCTGTCGCCGCGATCAAAAGGTCTACGGCACGAGCACCGCGGGCCTTGCGCCCTTTCGCGACGACTGCCGCGTAGATTCGCCCGTACGCGCGGGCCGCCTCTCCATCGAACGGGAGGGGGTGGAAAGCCGCTTCGGCACGCTGAAGCCGATCTTGTCGCCGCGCTCTCTCCTCGGCGTCGGAAGTGGCGTGGGTTCCGGCAGCCAGCTCGGCCATTGTGATGGCGCTGATGGCAACTTCGACTGGGAGTGAGGTCACTTCAATCTGCTCGAGTTCCACGACGACCGAGGTGTCGAGGAGGCCGCGGGGAGGGCGCGCGTCAGGCACGGGGGCGAGCGCTCCGCGAAGCGACTTCATCAAGATCGGCACGAAGCTTGGCCAGGTCGACCGCAGGTGCACCGTGAAACAGGGCGCGCGCCGTCTCGGCGGTCACAAATTGATGCCCCCTCAAGGGCGCGAGCTCTCCGACCGGGGTTCCGTTCCGCGTCACAACAAACGTCTCACCTTTGTCGAGGCGACGCATGATCTCACCGCTCTCGTTGCGCAGTTCTCGCTGGGAGATCTCTCTTGCCACGTTGTCAGTGTAGCACCGCGTGCTACGGAGGAGTTCGTTTCGGGAATGGTCCTTCCGATACCACTGCTTGAGGCCTGTCCGCCAACATTTCGCCAACCGACTTTCCGCCGCAGGTCCCCGCAGCAATCGCAGAATGGCATGAGAGTGCGCTGAAAACCCAGGTCATCAGCTCTCAGCGGCAATTCAGTCACTCCCTCAAGGTGGAGACACGGGTTCGAGTCCCGTTGGGGCTGCCAGCTTGGCCTATACCCCCAACTCACAACTGCCAGGCGGTGAGCAGGTCCGCCGCATCGAGGACAAGGTCGGCTCCCACACCTGAGGTGACGCCGGCCGGCGCGATAGTGAGTAGGCGAGCCGCAGCTGCTTTCGGTATCACCGCACGCCCTTCTGCAAGTTCGGCGAGGTCCATCGCGCCGAACGTCGCCTTGTCCCCCCACTTGATTGAGCCGATTGCCACGGGAGTGTTGCCCCGTGCAGACCCGACGATGTCGTACTCGTGTTGACCGCGCCGGTCCCACCAGCCACCGACCGATTCGATTGAATCAAACGGCGTGTCAAGGTGTGGGGCGAGACGCAGCAGGCCGTCACGGACGATCGGCTCAATAGCCTTGCCTCTCCAAGTGCTCCAGCCGTTTGAGAAGGCCGCGAGCGCCAGATCCGAGCGACCGACCTCAATATTGCGGAGCTGGGGTTCGACAAAGCGAAACCAGAAGCGCAGGTACGGATCGGCTACTCGGTAACGCTTGAGCCGGTTGCCCTTGTCCCCGGCAGGGATGTCGACAGCGAGGATGCGCTTGGTGTCGGTGAGGATGTCAGTTGCCCGGCTCACCGCAGTCTTTGCTGCGATCCCACCTCCAAGGTCCGAGGCGATGCGTGAGAAGTTGACTACGCCAATCTCGTCGGCTCCGATCGCCTCGAGAACAAGGCGCGCGTTGGCACCGTCCGCGAGCTCGCCGGCAAGGTTGATCTGGGCAACGTCCGCGAGCAGTGTGTGGGGACGAGAAAGAGCGTCCTCGACGAGGGCCCCGACGGATATGAACTTGCGCGCGTGCGCGACGAGCTCGGGGAAACCTCCCGTGACGAGCTGTGTGTCGAAGACCCCGGACGCGGGGCGCGACCCTCCGAGAGCTTGCGACGTTTCCTCCGGGTTGAACGGCTCGACGACGAGATTGCTGTCGAGGCGACCGAATAGCGGACGGTCGTGCGCGAACAGTCGATCCATCATCGCCTCGTCGGAGCCGATAAGAAGGATAAGGACCGGTCGTCTGACGAACGTGAGGTCCCACAGCGACTGGAGGAGCCCGTCGAGACCAGGGCTCGCATCATTTGCCCAGGGGAACTCGTCGATCACGAGGATCGCGGGATCTTCATCCAGCGCGAACTGCAGCCGGGAGACCAGGTCATACCAGTTCCCAGACGGGAGAGCCAAGCCGGCCTCGATGGCAGGCAGCGGGCGCGTCGAGGAGCGGAGCGTCTCGGCGGCCCGGCGCATCTGCACGTCTACAGGCGTACCCTTCATGCCGGCAACGACGCCGTACGCGACGCCACTTCGCTCAGCGAAGTGCTCGACCAGTCGTGACTTGCCGACCTGACGGCGCCCGCGAACGGCTATCAGGCGTCCCGCACCAGATGCGCTCACATTTCGGAGTTCGGCGTCAAGCGCGGCTAGTTCTCGCTCCCGACCGAAGAACTCACTCGTAGGCATTGACGTAGCATACACTGATGTAACATACGTATTAGTAGCCTACCAGCGAGTGTCGCGCGAGCAGGGCTGGGTTTGAGCACCCCATCGCCTCACCGCCGCTCGTCTCGGAAGTGACAGGCGGCGACGTGTGCGCTTGCCGGGGAGACCGCCAGCAGCTCTGGCGGTTCCTCGGCGCAACGAGCCTCGGCGCGGGGACAGCGCGGGTGGAACGAGCAGCCGCTCGGCCGGGCAGTCGGGCTCGGTGGCTCGCCGACGAGCCTGGCCGTCACCCGGGCCGACCCGGGCCGCACACGCGGGGCGGCGGCGAGTAGGGCGGCGGTGTAGGGATGACGCGGATCGCCGAAGACCTCATCACGGGTCCCCTGCTCGACGACCTTACCGAGGTACATCACAGCAACCTGGTCGCAGACGTGACGTACGGCGGCGAGGTTGTGCGAGATCATCACGACCCCGATCCCGAGCCGGTCGCGCAGGTCGGCGAAGAGGGCGAGGATCGTCGCCTGCACCGAGACGTCGAGGGCGGAGATCGGTTCGTCGGCGACAAGGACCGACGGCTCGACAGCAAGCGCCCGGGCGATAGCGATCCGCTGTCTCTGCCCCCCCGAGAACGCGGAGGGGTAGCTGGCGAGCGCGTCGGCGGGCAGCCCGACGAGAGCCATCAGCTCCCGGCACCGCGCTTCCGCCGCCTCGCCGCGGGCAAGTCGGTGCGTCGCTAACAGCTCGCGCAACACGGTCCCGATCCGAAGGCGCGGATTGAGCGAGGCGTACGGATCCTGGAACACGAGCTGCACAGCCCGTCGCTGCTCGGGCGTGCGCCGGCCGTGCACCACTGAGCCACACAGGGTGATGGTCCCGGAATCGGGCGTCTGCAGGCCGACGAGGCAGCGGGCGACGGTCGTCTTGCCCGAGCCGGACTCGCCGACCACGCCGAGCATGCTCGCAGCCCTTACCGACAGGGAGACGTCGTCGACGGCGACCAGCCGGCCACCGTGGTTCGTCGGGAACGAGACGCGAAGCTGCTCGGCATCAAATACAACCTCGCCACGTGACGCCCCGGTCTGCGGCGTTGGCACTGGCGTTCCCGCGACGAGCTCGCTCATGGCCCCCCTCGGGACGAAGCCAGCCGCTCGGGATGGATGCAAGCGGTGACACGACGACCCCAGGCAATGCGTGGCGTGGGGACTTCCGGGTCTCGCGGCCGACCGGGAGGAAACGACATGACGGCCGCACCGCTCGCGCCATCCTCGCCCCGCTCGCCGAGTAGGTCTGCGAGCGGGCGCAACTCGACAGGGGCGCCCCTGCAGTCATCGCTACCGACGGCACAGCGCGGGAGGAACGGACAGCCCGGTGGCAGATCGGCCGGGTCGGGAAGGCTGCCGGGTATCGGGCGAGGTGTGCGGAGTTGATCGTCCAGATCGACAACCGCATCGAGCAGGGCCGCGGTGTACGGGTGTGCCGGGGCGTCGAGGAGTTCAGTGGTCGCGCCGGCCTCGAGCAGGCGGCCCGTGTACATGACGGCGGCCAGCTCGCATACCTGGCGCACGACGGCGAGGTCGTGGCTGACGAAGACGACGGTCAGTCCGAGGCGCTGCCGCAAGTCGTCAAGGAGCTCCAGAACCTGGGCCTGCACGGTGACGTCGATCGCCGTCGTCGGCTCGTCACATAGCAACACGGCCGGTTCGGAGGCGAGCGCCATGGCGATCAGCACGCGCTGACGCATCCCTCCCGACAGCTGGTGCGGATAGGCCTCTGCGCGGCGCTCGGGCTCGGGTAGGCCGACGAGGGTCATCAGTTCGATGGCACGCTCGCGACTTGCCCGGCGGGACTGACCAAGGACACGGCGCGGCACCTCGGCGACCTGCGAGCCGACGGTGTGCACCGGGTCGAGGGCGCTTAGCGGGTCCTGGAAGATCATCGAGACCCGACGGCGCCGGGAGCGGTGGACGTAGCGGCCGCTGAACGGTAGCGCGACGCCACCGAGCTCCGCGCGTCCCGACTCGACGCGCACTCTCGGCGGCAGCAACCCCATCACCGCCCGCAACGTCAGGCTCTTGCCCGAGCCCGACTCGCCGACGATGCCGAACGATCCACCGCTGGCGACCTCGAAGCTCACCTTGTCCACAACCATGAAGCGTCGCCCGTCACGCTCGACGCTGATCGACAGTTCCGACACAACGAGCGCACCCTCACCCGCTTCGCCGTCGCGCACAGTGCCGGTACGGCGCGGGCCGGGCGCGATGGGAGCCGTAACAGGACGGCTCATTGCGGGCGGAGGATGTCGGCGAGCCCGTCGCCGAGCAGGGAGAGACCGAGCCCGGTGATCACCACCGCCACGCCGGGCAATGTTGCCAGCGCCCAGTGCGTCGTGATGAATTGTTGTCCCTCGGCGATCATCGATCCCCAGTCTGGGATCGGCGGCTGCACGCCGAGACCAAGGTAGCCGAGGGTGACGATGGCGACGATGACGAGGACGATGTCGCTCATCACGTAGACCACGGACTGAGCGACGGTGTTCGGCAGGATGTGGCGCCAGAGGATCTTCGAGTCCGGCAGCCCGCCAACCTTGGCCGCGGCCACGTAGTCGGACTCGCGCACGATGAGCGTCGCGGCGCGGATTGTCCGGGCGTAGACGACCCAGTCGACCACGGCGAAGGCGACGTAGATTCCCGTCGTGCCAGTGCCGACGATGAAGATCAGGCCGATCACGAGTACGTAGAAGGGGAAAGCGATCAGCACGTCGACAAGACGCATCACGATCGAGTCGACCCAGCCACCGTAGTAGCCACTTATCGTCCCCATGAGGGTGCCGAACACGCTCGGGAAGAGCACTGCAAGCACGCCGACGCGCAGGTCCGTGCGCCCCGCCCACAGCAGCCGCGACAACTCGTCGCGGCCGAGCTCGTCGGTACCGAGCAGGTGGGCCGAGCTGAACCCGCTCAGGATGTGGTACAGGCTCTGCTGGTCCGGCCGGTAGGGGCTGATCCAAGGGGCGAGGACCGCCGAGAGCACGATCAACGAGACGAGGATCGTCCCGGCGACAAAGCTTGGGCTGCGCCTGGCACGGCGTAGAAACCCGAACCCGCTAGATGAAGGGTCGTTCACGACGGCCCCGTCGCTGCGGGGTTGCACGGCCGTGCTCACCGCAGCACGATACGCGGGTCGAGCCGTGCGACGACAAGGTCGGCGACGAGATTGACGAAGACCACGCTCGTCCCGAAGACAAGCGTGATCGCCTGCACCATCGGGAAGTCGTTGTTGAGGATCGAGTTGAGCAGCAGCGATCCGAGGCCGTCGAGTGCGAAGACCTGCTCGACGATCACCGTCGTGCCGATGAGGTAGGCGATGTTCAGGCCGAGCAGGGCGACCGTCGGCACTAGGGCATTGCGTGCGGCGTGAAAGAACAGCACACGAAGGCCGCCGAGCCCCTTGGCCCGGGCAGCGGCGATGAAGTCGGCGTCGAGCACCTCGACCATCCCAACGCGCAAGCTGCGCACTAGCAACGGGATGATGCCGAAGGACGCCGTCAGCGCGGGCAGAACGAGCGACTCGAGGTCGCCGAAGAAGCCGCCGGTCAGGCCTCCGACCGGGAAGACGTGCAGGTGCAGAGCGAAGATCTCGATCAGCACGATGCCGAACCAGAACGCCGGCATCCCGAGCCCGACCGAGGTCAATGTGCGCACGGCGTGGTCTTCGACGCCGTCCTTGTGCGCGGCCGCGAGCGCGGCAACGGGAATGGTGATCAACACGGCGAACAGCGCGGCCATCCCGACGAGTGCCGCCGTGACCCAGATGCGGGCGCCGATCAGCGAGGTGGCCGAAACCCCTTCGATGTACGACCTGCCGAGATTGCCGTGGGCAAGCTGATCAAGAAAGTGCCACAGCTGCACCAGGATGGAGTTGTTCAGGCCCCACTCGGCGTCGAGCGTCGCGATGGCGCGGGGCGACGCGTGCAGCCCGAGGACCGCACGCGCCGGATCCCCCGGCTCGAGGTGCATGATAAGGAACGTCGCCACGGCCACACCGAGGACGACGAGCGCCGCCGACGTCAGGCGTCGGACGGTGTAACGCAGCATCGCGTCAGGTTAACCAGACGTTCTCCAGGCGGTAGGCGCCGCCCGGGTTAGCCGCGAAGCCGTTTACCGACGTGGAGGCGGCAAAGATGTACGGAGGGTAGTCGAGCGGTACGAAGGGGGCCTCCTCGGCAACCATCTCCTGGATCTTGGCATAGAGAGCTGCCCGCTTGGCGGGGTCGAATTCGCCCTCTGCCTGGTTGACGAGCGCCGTCACCGCCGGGTCGTTGAAGCTTGACCAGTATGACTCCGAGCCACCGTTTTTGTAGTTGAGCTCGAAGGACGCCATCTCGTCCGGGTCGCTGATGTCGTTGATCGCGTAGTCGATGAACATGTCGTAGTCGTACTTCTGGAACGTCGACTCGAAGGCCGAGTGGGCGAGCGGGGTGACGGTGACGTCGATGTTGATCGCCGCCAACTGGCTCTTGATGATGGCGGCGAACGTGACCCACTTCTCTACGCCGCCGTCGATGAGCAGCTTGGTCGAAAAGCCCTTCGGGAAGCCGGACTTGGCGAGCTCGGCCTTGGCGTTGGCCAGGCTGTAGGTAAGGACGGGCGTGCTGGCGGAGTAGTACTGCAGACTCGGCGGGAAGAACGACCCGCCGGGCTTGGCCGTGCCGAAGCTCGACGCGGCGACGAGCGCCGGCCGGTCGATGGCGTAGGTGATGGCCCGGCGCACATGCTGGTCGGCGAAGTGCGGCAGCTTCTCGTTCATCACGAGCAGGTCGACCTGCCAGGCGGGGAACTCATCGACCCGAACGCGGGAGTTCGCCTTGAGTGAGGCCACGCTCGACGGGGGGACGAGGTCGATTATGTCGACCTCGCCACCTTGCAGTTGGAGCACCCTCTGGGTGTCGTTGTCGACATAGACGAAGTCGACCGCGTCCAGGTACGGCTTGCCTGGCTGCCAATAGTGGGGGTTGGCCTGCAAGGTGAGCGACGGCGCGTCGGGGGTGAAAGAGCTGATCGTGAACGGCCCCGTGCCGATGGGGGCGGCGAGGTAGTCCGATTCGCTTTTCCCGCCGAAGTGCGCCGGGATGATGCCGTTGGCGAACACTGAGATGTCCGAAATGAACGGCGCCCAGGGCGAGGATAGGTGCATCACGACCTTGTCGGTGCCGGACGCCTCAATGGAGGTGATCGCGTAGTCAAGGAAGCTGAGCGGCCCGGCCGAGTCGAGGCGGGCGCGATTGATCGAGAACACGACGTCGTCGGCTACGAGCGGCTTGCCGTCGGAGAACTTGACCCCCTGGCGCAGCTTAAAGGTATAGGTCTTGAGGTCGGCGCTTAGGGTGTACCCGGTGGCCAGCCACGGCGTGAGATCGCCGGTGGGGCTTGTCACGTACAGCGGCTCGATGATCTTGTCGAGGGTGTAGATGTCACCGGCAATGATTGTGTTGGCGGGGTCGAGCGTCGTCGGGGCGACGCTACGGGCGAACTTGAGCGTCCCGCCCTTTTTGACCGTGGCACTCCGGCGTGGGCTCACTGACGGGCGCGCCGATGCCGCGGCGCGCAACCTCGACGTCGCCGACGCAGGCAGGCCACTAGCGACGAGCGGGACGAGTCCCGCTGCTCCCCCCAAGCCGTACTTGAGAACCTCACGCCGGGAGAACCGGCGCGGTTCAGGACTTTTCATGGCTACCTCCCCTTGTCGGGCACTCATGCGACGGTCACCGGTCTTCGGCGCCATCCGCCCCCCTAAATATGACTGTGTCCATCATATTAATACACTCTGCGAGCAAGCCGCCTCGCGTCCCGCGCGACGAGCCCAGTGCCTTCCGCACTATCGCGTGGGCAAGAGGTCGTCTCGCCGAGGGCCCTACTCGTCGCACCCACAAGGACCGGCTCCGCGAGAGCCACCTCTTGTGCCGGACCTTCCGGGAGGACGGCCAGGTCAAGAACGAGACTTTCGCCAGCCTCTCGCACCTGCTGGCGGAGGCGTTAGAGGCATTCCGTCTGCGCGGCGTGAGCCTCGTCGTTGGCAGCGACGCGTTCTCGGACACCGGTCGCGGCACCACGGGGCCTCCGCGCGTCCACGACCCCGACCCAGGCCCTTGGCGCCAGACTCTTGCAGTCCGCTGCAAGCCCCGTCGTATGCACGGGCTGCTACCAAGCCGCACCTACCGCGGACTCCAAGCTCAGCAAGGTTGGCGGATTCCTGCCCGTCTTCGCCTGTTCGCGTCTCCACGGCAAGAACGGTAGCGACCCGGCGAACGCGATCCGCCAGTCCCGCGACTCGCACGGTCCCTGGACCTTTGCCGTTTCAGGACGCGGGCCGGTCCTCTTCACGACCGTGATCCCGGTCGTGACTTCATCCAGATGGGGCGAGAGAGAGCTCGCTCGCTGATCCCCAGGCAACCGACTCGACGAACGCGGTGGTAACAACACGAGTACGACACCGTTGGCGAACAGATTTCACTTGCCACAGGTCGGCTTCGGGTGTTCGATTAAGTCGACGGGTATGGCTCGCTTCGTTCGCCGACAGACCTAGCGGACGCCCTGGGCCGGGTGGGGTTCCCCTCAGGCCCGACGGTCGGGTCAGGACGGAGCGAGGATTGCGGGGGGCCGTTCGGTCCGGCCGTCGGCGTCTGTTGGTCCGACAAACTGCCCCGTCGTCACGAGGCAGTCAACCTCATCTCGTACGATTCCTTGACTGCGAGCGGTGGGCCATACAGACAAGCGAGTCGAAAGGACGGATGCCATGCCGAAGTGGGAGTACAAGCTCGTTCAGTGGAAGTGGTTGCTGCAGTATGGCGCACCGCATCCCGCCGATGCGCTTGCGAAGAACCTGAACGACAATGGCCTGCAGGGCTGGCGACTGAATTGTCAGGTCACACTCGATGTGGGGTCCAAGCAAGTCGAGTATGGAGTGTTCACACGAGAGATCGCTGACGTCTTCCTGGGTGCCCCTGAGCTACCGATGGAGGAAGCACCTGGCGCTGCGATGACCGTCTGAGACCCGGGATGACGCCGTCATGGTGCTCGAGGGACTTCGCGATAGACCTCCACAACTGGAGGCTCAGCGAGCAAGGACCGCCAGCGCGCAAGGAATCGCGCCATGGTGGGGTCGGACCGCGTACGCTCATCGTCTTGTCGGTAGGTGCGCTCGTCGATGTACTCGATTCTCTCAATAAAGCGTTCTGGCTCCGCGTCCTTCGACAAGAGATGGACGCGAATACCGCCGGGAGCTTCGTAGAAGGGAATTGCATCCCGGAGAAATGAGAGGAACTCGGCCTGACGCTCTGTCGCGACGCGGATCTGAAGGTGAAGGCAGACGGTAGCCCGCCAGGGGTCATCGACCGATGAGTCCATCACTGCCATCGTGCCACCACGAGAGCGAGCTCGCCCTGATGCAGGGCCGGGACTGCATCTACGAGTTCGGATCCTGCTGGAGCTGCCAGAGAGCGGCCTGCTGGGTGTCGGCCCGTGCGATCTACACGGTGATGACGTTGACGAGTATCTCGAGACCCTGAAAGTCATCGGGGTTCGGTGTGTAAAGAGGCAACTCAGGAGTGCACGCCGTTGCCGCGATCAGGAGGTCCACGGCACGAGAACGGCGGGCCTCGCGCCCCTTGGCCACGACGGTTGTGTAGATCCGCGCGTACGCGCGAACCGCTTCATCATCGAAAGAGAGGGAATGGAAAGCCGCTTCGGCACGCTGAAGTCGATCTTGTCGCCGCGCGCTCCTCGGCGTCAGAAGTGGCGTGGGGTCCGGCGGCCAGTTCGTTCCACAACGAGCGAGGTGTCGAGGAGGCCGCGGGGAGGGCGCGCGTCGGACACGGGGGCGAGCTGCCTCAGGACTTCCAGAGCTCGACCACCGTTCCGTTCGGGCGCAGTTCGAGAATGGCGCTCACACTGGTAAAGGTGTTCCCAGGGTTGGTGTCGACGTAGATGTCGCCGTTCTCCGCGACCGCAAGACCGGTCCCGCCGATGAAGATGTCGCCCTTTCCGAGGGCCGCGTCGAGTGGTGAGAAGCCCGCCATTGTTGGTGGGCCTATCGGCTCCCACGCCCCCGAAGACAGTAAGCGGGAGACGCCGTTCCGTACAGAGAGCACGACCGTTCCGTCCGCCGCCTCGGCCAACGAACCCCAGAAGCCATCTCCACGGAAGACGCTCACGAACCGGAGGTTCCCGCTTCTTGTCATTTCGTAGAGACCCCAGCCTGGCCCGCCTGCGACGAGCAGGTCACCCTTCCCGTCGAAAGCCAGTCGCTCGGAGTTGAGGAAGTCATTCTGATTCCCAGGATTGCAGTCCCAGCAGTAGTTCGCCATGGGCAGACTCTTCCCGACGACCCAGTGGAGAATCCCGTCGGGACCGAGGCGGTAGACGGCATTGGCTGCGATGTAAAGCTCACCGTTTCGACCGATGGCAAGGCCCGCCAGTGTCTCGGTGGATGGCTTATTGAGCGAGACGCTCAGCGCAGGCATTGCACCCTGCTCGATTGCCCGAGTGCCACCGCCGACGATGGTCCTGATGAAACCGTCGGGAAGCACCTCGCGCACACGGCCGTTGCCGCTATCGGAGAAGTACACCGTCCCATCGCGTGCGACTGCAATGCCGGAGTTGCCGTGGACGCTGATTCTTGCGCGTACGGCCGGGCCACCGTCCCCCGAGAACCCGCGCTTGCCGTCACCGGCCAACACCTGGAACTTGCCAGAAGCCAGATAACGCAGAATCTGGTCCCTTCCGCTGTCGACGACGAGCAGGTCGCCATTCGGCGCGACGACGAGCGTGGTCGGGGCCTCGGGCGCGACGTACGAGGCGGACTGGGCCACAGAGACCGTTTTGGACGGGGAGGAGGTGCCGGTATGGCGTGCTCGGGCACTGGGGCGGCTGACGGTGTAGGTGATGCCGCTCAAGATCATGGTCATGAGCACGACGATGCTCACGAGCAGACGGCATTTGCGCTGTCGGCGGCGTGCCTCTTTGATGAGCGCCTCAGCGTCTGGCAGCTCGAACGCTTGCGTTTGATGTTGCGCCGGGTCGAGGACCTTCATCTGTCATTCCCGCCGCAATCGGCTTGTCACCTTACCGGCAGCGCTTACCAAGACGAGCGTGCGCCCCTGGAAGGCCGCTCGGGTAGCTTCAGACAGCGACTCGCCTAGGTTGACGTTGTGGCAACCGACGAGCGTTTGCCCCCCCGAAACCACGGCAAGTATCCCGCCCGGACCGATGCTCCACCTTCCACCTAGTCCGTTGCACCCGTCGGAGCCGGACCAGTTCCCATTCGGACTGAACGAGAGGTATGGTGCCTGGGGCCGGTGGGCTAATACGGGATTAGCCGGGACCCAACGACCCACGACTTGTCTTGCCAGTGCTGGGGCTAGCCCCGAAGGAAGCGGGCGGTTGACACGAAGCAGGGCTTCTCGTAGCGCGGGCGTCACCACCGGGCGCAGGTATGCGGGTAGCAATCCCTTTGCGAGTGCTCTGGGCACCGTCGTCGGGACGAGTCTGGCCAGAACGGTACCGTTCGCTCCGAGCAGCAACTCGTCGTGGCCCGTTCGTGCGTAACCCATGGCAGTGAGCCACTTGGGGTTCAAGTTCGCTCTCGAGCGCGGACCGAGCAGGCAGGACGGCGGGCCACCGCCGAGAAGGCCCACGAACAGCCCCTGTTGGTCCGCGTTCCAGGTGCCGAACATTGATCCACAAGAGGTCCAGACGAGTAGTCCGAGACTGCTTACCGAGACTATGGGTGCTGGGAGCGTGCCGGTGGCGATTACCCGCCAAATGCCTACCAGTTGCAAAGGATCGGCATGGCGATTACCGGCCGAGCCAGCCGCGCTTGCGGTCTTGACTGGTACTGGCTTCGACGACGACGGCGGTTTCGTCGCTGACCGACCACCGGATGCCGCCCGGATGGCGGACGCAACCAGCACAACAAGCACCACCATGCCGATGACCAACCAGCGTCTGTGCTGGCGCTGCCGGGCCTCTTTGATAAGCGCCGCAGTCTCCAGCGCCTCCGCATCTTCTCGGTCCCTTGCAGCCTGCCGGTCCTCGATCACCTTCATCACCGCTACGACACCTGCTCGATTATCCGTACCAACTCGTCAGGGCGATAACCGAACTTGCGGGCCAGCTTGACCAGTTCCCGCGCCTTGTCCACCACGGCGCTGCGCTGGGGAGCGATACCGGTGACCGACACCCCGCGACCTCGGGAGAACTCCAAGAGGCCCTCGTCCCGGAGGGTGTGCAGCGACCGGAAGACCGTGTTCGAGTTCACGCCCAGTACGGCGGCCAGGTCCCGAGCTGGAGGCAGCCGCTCACCCGGTTTCGCCTCGCCGTCCGCGATGGCCCTGCGGATGGCGGCAGCGACCTGTTCGTGCAAGGGCACTGGGCTGTCGGGGTCGATTTCCACCTTCGGATTGGTACTACTCACACTGTGACTATACGCCGACGCAGTCCGGCGTCAACAGCCGTTGGTCGCTTCCGTCAGCGTCACGCCTTGCCATAGTCCACTATGCGATATATCATGATTGGAGTGTCCTAGGGGAAGGTGGACCACATGACGGCGGAAGGCATTCGCGGGTCCTCGGACCGCAGCGTCCTTGTTCTCACCAGCTTGGCCGGTGGTCCAAAGCACGGCTATGGCCTCATCAAGGACATCGAAGGCTTTGCAGGCGTGAAGCTCGGTCCCGGGACGTTATACGGCTGCCTCGCCAAGCTCGAAGAGGCGGGGCTCGTGGAAGCTCTGCCTGCAGAGGACCGTCGCCACCCCTATCGCATCACCGCTTCTGGACTGCAAGCTGTGAGGGAGCGTCTGATCGAGTCCGCGCGCATCGCCGAGTTCGGACTGGGCAGAGTCGCAGGAGCGACGTCATGAACGGTTGGTTGTTTCGCTCGCTGGTGACGTTCTACCCAAAGGCTTGGCGGGAGCGCTACAGCGGAGAGGTGGGGGACCTCTCCGCCGAACTTCTTGCAGCGGGAGAGACTACACGGCCGCGCCTCGCGCTGGAACTGGCAGGGTCAGCCCTAGCCGAGCGGGTCCGCTCGTTGCATCGGGGTCGTTCTATGGCGGTCTTGTCTGGTAGTGCGGCTCTCGTAGTTGTCGTGGTGGCGACGTTCCTGGCGACGAACGCCTTTGGGCTTGGCGGAGCGGCCAGTCCGAGTATGACGCCGGTCAGATGGGTCCCGGTCGCCTACCGCGATGCGCAGGTGTCGTTTCCTCCGTCGTTCGAGACAGTCACAGCCACCCCCCTACGGCCTGGAAACAGTGTTCCGTTATCGCTTGACGCTTCATCAGTCGCCTCCGGTGGCGTCTGCGTTGGACATCGTGGTTTCGGGACCACAGAGGTGTGTCTTCTTCCCATGCGCCAGCTTCCTTCGGCCCATGCCGGCGAAAAGCCCGCCATCCTCAACGGCGTGTCGGTCTACCTCGGCCCGAACGGCGACTACTACGTGCCGTCATTGGGCGTCGAGGTCACCGCCAGTGGCCCCCTGGCACGCCGCATCGTCGACACCTTGAGCCGCAGCAGGTTGCTGGCAGCAGGCTGTATGCCCGCGAAGCCACATGGGGGTGTCCACTGCCTTGGGGCGGCCATGGTTATCTCGATTGAAGTCGCGCCTCCCGCCCCGTCGCGGGAGACCGCGGTGAGGGCCTGCGGCGACTGTTTCTGACGCACGACCCGCGTCGGTGCCAGCTCATCACCTCCCTAGACGTTCCCCGATGCGAACTTTTCACGAGACGAGGGTGACCACGCCGTGGGACATGTATGGAAGACCCACCCGGCAACCGCGCCCGTTCGAGCGATGGCGGCACCCATGGTCATCCTGGTCGCTTGAGCGTCGAGGCCGGTGCCTAGTCGGTCCTGCCGCCAGCGAGCCTGGCGCGTCCCGACTCTGCGGCCGTCGGAACGTAGCGGTTGTCGTCTCTGCCAGGGTCCCGTGCGACACACCGTGAAGCTGGTCATCGGTGTTCCCGACCAATGCGCCGGACGGTGAGTTCGTCAGAAGGTTCACGTCCGGCCCTTTTGTCTGCCATCGCGCCGCCTTGAGGGCGGCGTAGCCGTCGTACGCGAACCTGACCCGTCGGGGCTTCATGGGAGCATGACGAAAATGAAGAAATTGCATGCGCTCGCGATGATGGTCATCGCCGTAGCGCTCACGGTGTTCGCCAGCCCCCAGACCTTCGCTGCAGCAACGGTGCCGACCACGGCCAAGGCGCTCCCGGTGGTTGACCTTTCGGCCACACCGGCCGGGTGGGTACCGGTCGATTTCGGCAACGCCCAGGTGTCCGTGCTGCCGACCTGGTGGGTGCTCTACGACTCGCCGCCGTGCCCTACTGGGTCGCCGGCAGGAGAGGTATTCGTCAATCCACCCCCTGGTGTCTTCGCGTGTCCTTTGGAGATCGCTCCCGGTCCGGGCACCACGGTCAGGTTCGGACCGCCAACGTCTCCAAACAGCACCGTCCTCGGTCGCCCGGAGACCATCAACGGCATCTTCGTGTACCCCTACCCCACCGGACCGCAGAGCAGTTACCTGGTTCCGTCGCTCGGCGTTGAAGTCACCGTAGACGGGCCACTTGGCCAGCGAGTCCTGCACACGCTGACCTGGTCACCGCGCGCGGTCGTGCTCGCACAGGGGTCTGTACCGTCGGTCCCGTCGTCATGGCGTTACGTGAGCTTCGCCGGGTTGCGGTTCTCCGCTCCTGCTAACTGGCCCATCACGAGGACCGATGTGACCCCTGGCCTGGGAGCCATCTGCCGGGAACAGGGCGTGGCGCTTGCAGGCACGACGCTGACGTTGAGCACCGACACCCGTCCACGGCTGATTGCCTTTTGCCCTCGCATGTTCCCGACTCCGCAACAACCGGAGAACGCGGTCCAGGTCGACTCGGGGTTGCGTACCGAGCCGACGGTGACGCTCTCCCTCTCGGCTCATTGCCTCGTCCTCCACGGTCTGACATCATGCCCGGCAACCTCACCTGCGTACTCCATTCTCGTCCTGAGGTTGAACGTGCCCGGGCGTGACAAGCCCGTCTTCGTCTCCATCGGCCTGGCCGGGAACGGTATGGTCGCCAGGACCATCCTGTACTCATTGCGAGGGGAATGATGCGACGGGGTCCTATATAAGCGTCATCCGTTGGCGTCGGAGCAGGTCGTGACAGCCGAGCGAGCAGTCGATGCCCACGTGGACTGTTGGTACGTCTCAGTTTGGACTTGACCGATCCGTGGAAACCTCGCTGGCCGAGCCGACGGGCATGTCCGTGGCGGGAAGGCCATGGCGTCGCAAAGAGCGGGGAGCACTGTCACTGCCGGTCTGGACCCTGCCAACGATGGACCAGTCGGCGCTGTGTTCGCCGAGGAGGGCTATGGGGAATCGATCCGACGTACCCGATTCCACTCTTGAGCCATCGGTCTTGTGGCGAGTCCGCCAGTGGCCGGGGACCAATGAGGCCGCCCAGTTTCTGTTCGTCGTTCTCGCGGCCATGTGGCTCGAGGCGGCGGCAACGGCCCAGGTCTGGGAGCACAGCGCCCCTGCCGGCTATCGGTTCCCTTCTCGCTCGAGCTTCTACGTCTGGATCGCCCTCGGTGTCGTCGGAGTTCTTCTCGCCTTCGGGTCGCTAGTCGGTCGTGTGTGGCCGCCTCGCCGCCGGCGACTCGTCGTGGTGATTGCGTGCCTGGGGACGGCAGGCGAGATCGTTTTGGCCCACCTCCTCACGGGGCATGCGGTGGCGACGGCGCCCCTGGGCTTCAACAATTCGGGCGAGGCGGCCACCGCCATAGTGGCGCTGGCTATCAGTCAGCTCGCGCTCGTTGGCGCTCTCTCGCTGGTCCTAGGGCCAGTGCTTGCGACAGGCAGCGGGCGTGCCCACCGGCTCCGGGACCGCCCGTCCTGGAGCCGCCTGAGCGGCCCCGCCGGTATGGTGCTCGCCTGTGGCGCCTTCGCCGGGTGGAGCCTTTGCGACGGGACGGCGCTCATCGTCAACACAAGCCTTATCGCCGGCAAATCGTCAATTACGAATGTGGGGGCGTGGTGGCCGGGGCTGTTCGCGGCAATGGCGGTTCTCACGGTTGTAGCGCTCGTATGCACGCCGGGCATCCCTCCGTCAGCCGACGTCGCAGCCGGGCTGGGACCGCCATCGAGCGTGCCGAGGCAGCCATCCGGGCGGTCGGGGTGAACCCATCCGAGGCCGGGCCCCGGTGGGAGCCTGACAGCTGTGAGAGGGCACGTCCACGTGACGACTGTTGGAACACAGGTCTCTGCTCCGGGGCGGGGCTTCCCCGTCGCCACCACGGCGTCAGTCGGTGCCGACTCTCAACTGCGACGTTCGCCTCATCACGATCCCCTCGTCGACCGACGCGCATCCGGAGCGACCGAAGAAAGCTTCCCGAGCTTCGCGTCAATCAGTTCAGGCTGTTCGGTGGCATTATCGGGGTGACGGAGGTCACCATGATCAAACGAGAAGCAGTGCAACGGCAAAGTGGGCTCAGCAGTCAGTACGACGATTCTGGTGCTTCGAGCGATCAGCACCTCTGTGGGGTGGCCCGCGCGTCCAAGGCGATCAGTTTGGGATTGAGCGGCGGGATTGTCATCGTGCTCGGACGCATGGCGGCGACGGGGCGCCTGCCGAGGAACATATTTGCGGGCATCCGCCTGCCGTCGACCATGCGCAGCGATGAAGCCTGGGACGCCGGGCACGAGGCCGCTGCCTCGGCGATGACAATCGCGGGCTGCGGTCCTGTTCTCGCCGCGGTCGTCCTCGCCGTATTTCGCCCCGGTCCGAGAGCGCGGACTGTCTTGTCCCGAGTCGGCACTGCTTGGCTGCTTGGCTGGCTTGGCTTTGCGACGATGCAGGCGAACCGCGCAGCACGGGCGACAATCATCAACTGAAACCGCAGCACTCAAAAGGGTGACGAGCAGTGCCGGTAGCGGGTGGAACGCGACGGCGTGAAGGAAGCGTTCCCCTTGGAAGGCCTCAAAGCTGACATGTCTCCCGTTGCGGTCTAGGGCCGGAAGTACGCGACCCGAGCTACAGGCCATGGCCGGTCGGGTTGAGCTTCGTGATCGTACCGGTCACCGGGGGAACCTGGCCGTCGTCCTGGAGACGCCGACCCGACCCGACCCGTTCTGTGCTTACCAGGCGACGCTGCAGGAGGCTCCTTTCTGCGCAGGTAGACCGACCTGACGGGTCGGAGGCTGGGTGCAACAAGTCCTACACAGCGGGCTGCGCTCTATCGCAGGTCGAGACGCATCGCGACTCGAGGTCCCAAAGCGTCATCACCGATATCTCGCTCGTGATCGCGGAGGGCCTGAAGACCCGGCGACAGAGTTTCGATGACGTGAAAGCCGAGCCGTGCGTAGAAAGGCGCGTTCCATGGCACGTCTCGGAAGGTGGTCAAGGTCACCGCTGGGAGACCATTCTGCTGCGCCCAATCGCAGACGCATTTGACCAAGGCACGCCCGAGGCCCTGTCGACCTTTCGACGGGAGTACCGAGAGCTGCCAGATATGGGCGAGACCGTCGACAATCTCGACGCAAGCGAAGCCAACCGGTGGCGTCCCCGAGACCAGCACGACGGCGGCCTGAGCTAGGTGGTCTTCCTCGTCCGAGACTCCGAATGGCCCAATGCCGACCTCGGAGAAAAGACCGTCTGCCGTCTTTTCGATCTCCCGCAGGACGTCGAACTCCGCAGGTTCCGCTATTCGAACCGCATCACCAGCCCCCTCACCCCTCACGCCGTCAGGTTAGAGCCGACGGTTCGGAATCGAGCGAACCTCGCGCCACTTCGTATTCCGCAGCCGGCGAAACCCATGTCGGGGGTCGGACTCGCTCAGTTGTAGGCCTGCAAGCACGCCCATCACGCCGCCTGGGCTGCAAGCAATGCCCGCGTCGTCGCCCGACGTGCCGCTCGGTCGAGACGCGTCGACAGTCCGGTTGAGCCCCTTGTCGTAGGGTCCTTCCGCCGCCTCACCCGGCGCGGATCGCGCGATGGCTTTGCCTGGCCTTTGTACCGAGATGGAGCTATCCGGGCGGTGCGAAGAACTCCAAGGCGATGTTGTCTGGGTCCCTGAACGACAAGCCCGAACCATAGGGCGCGTCGACCACACCGCCGTGCGCGATGCCAAGTGAGTTCAGCTGCGTTTCCCACTGCACTAGCTCGGCCCGATTCGTGCACCCGAACGCGACGTGGTCAAGCCCAGGCCGTAGCTCATCGAAGGACTCCGCACCCGACGGGCGGCCATGTTGGTGGATGCCGAATAACGTGCCACCGAGCAGCCACACGACGTGGTGGAACGGGCCGGTGTCCTCGTCGAGAACCGGATCCACGCCGAACAACCGCTGATACCAGCGTCGGCTCCGATCAAGATCGGTGACCGTCACGGCAACATGAGTAAGCGCGGGAAACTCGGCCATCACACCCCCCAACAATGCGTTACCGGACCGCTTGGTCCAGCAGCCACTCTACTGGGACCTCCATGCCGTAAGCATCTCCCGCCGCCGACTCCGGAAGGCACAGAAGGCCCAGACTGCGCGAGCGGCGACCGCGCCCGCGCCAGTGATCTGCGCTTCACCCCTCGTTGGCCCACATCGGGCCCTGCGGTGCGACACCGGCAACACGAATGCTGGCCAACGCGGCCTGACGGCACCCGGAACTTGGCGGCCGGGGATGAGCCGCACTGGCCCGCGCGTATCAATCGCTACTGGCGAAACGATTCGTTGCTTCGATAATGCGGGCTGTCATTTCGGCCCCCCCCTGGTGACCCGTGCCGACGAGGTGAAGTTCGGCCTCAGGCCAAGCTTGGGCCAGTTGCCACGGCGTGTCCACAGGCCCGCCGAGATCAAGTCGCCCGTGGATGAGGACACCTGGGATGCCGGCGAGGCGGTGGGCCTCGCGCAGGATCTGACCATCCTCCAGCCATGCTCGATGATGAAAGTAGTGAGTGACAAGCCGGGCGAAGGTGATTCGGAAGGCCGGATCCGCGTAGCGCCGGCTGGGCGTCCATCCTTCCTCGAGGGAGACCACCGAGTCCTCCCAGTCGCACCACGACTTGGCCGCCTTCTCCCGGATGGCGACGTCAGGCTGTTCGTTCAGGAGGTGGTAGTAGCCCGCGACGAGGTCGCTATTGGGCTCGGCGTCGGGGAGACCGGCCCGGAAGCGTTGCCACTGTTCTGGAAAGTACCGACCCACCTCGTGGTAGAGCCAGTGGATGTCCGCGGGTCGCGTCATCGTTACCGAGACAAGGACCATGGCGCTAACCCGCTCGGGATGACGCTCGGCATAGGCGAGCCCGAGAGTCACGCCCCAGGAGGCGCCCCAGACAAGCCAACGTTCTATAGCCAGGTGTTCTCGTAGTCGTTCGAGATCGCCGAGGAGGTGCTGGGTGGTGTTGGTCGACAGGTCGCTGGTGGCGTCAACGCGAGGCCTGCTTCGACCAGCACCCCGTTGGTCGACCAAGACGATCCGGTAGGTGTGGGGATCGAAAAGTCGCGATTGCCCTGTACATCCGGAACCCGGGCCACCGTGCAGCACGACCACCGCCCTGCCGGCCGGCTTTCCGGCGGTCTCCCAGTAGAGACGGTGGCCGTCGCCGACGTCGAGCAAGCCGTGCTCGTAGGGCTCGATCTCGGGGAACAGACTCATCGGCGCAACCTTAAGGTCTGCCATTCCATCTGTGGTATGCAGATCGCCCCCAGGTGGCCGAAACACCGGCGAATGCCAGAGTGCACTAACGCGGCTTCAGGTCACTGGGCCCACTGAGACTCGAGTGCCGGTTCAACGCGAACGTCTCAGCCGATCCAACAGACGGCGAAGACGACTCTTTGTTGGGTAACGGTGATATCTCATGAGCTCATCCTCGTGAGCCTCCCAAGCGATTGATCGGGCCATTCCCCTCCGTCCCCTTGGGAGCGGAGCTCCGATTTCTCTCGGCGGGTCACCGTAAGGCAATGTTCCCCCCGGACCGTCGCGAATGTGGTGAACGGGCTTGCGTCGACGGGCATGGCTCGATCCCATCTGCTCAGTGTTGCAGCCGGCTTGAGCCCTATCCGCGTTCCCACCGGGGATGAGCTGGACGCTGCCGATCGCGTTCCAGATCGGGGAATCTGTGCTCGCCTCGAGTCGCCGGTTAGTCGGTTGCACCAGTGCTGGCATCTGCTCGTAGGTCCGTGCCCTTGCGTTCGTGTCGAGCGGGTGGTAAGTGATTCTGTCCAGGTATTTCACAGTCGGACAGCAGGGGTGGAGGGGGACATGGCTGGGATCGCCAAGAAGAATTTCGAAACACCTGATGAGCGTCGAACTCCCGATAAGACGGTTGTGCAGGTTGTCGACCTTGGTTCGGTGAAAGCGGCGCGGATGACGTTGCAGCCGGGCTGGCGCTGGTCGGAGTGCATCAAGCCTGTCGCGGGTACCGAGAGTTGTCAGACGCGTCATGTGGGGACGGTGGCGTCCGGGCAGTTGCGGGTCCGCCATGATGACGGCACGGAAGTCCAGGTCGGCCCAGGCGACGCGTACGTGATCGAGCCGGGCCATGACGCGTGGGTTATCGGCTCGGAACCGCTCGTGGCCTACGAGTTCGATAGCAAGGCCGCGGAGACATACGCGCGGAGCTGAACGCCGGATTCACAGGGCTCACACTGCCGCAGAACTGCCGGTCGGTCCCGTCGCTGGCTGGGTCTGATTACGGATTATGGATTACACGGTCGACACGTGCGGCTCTAAGAAGACGACCGATGCCTGATGCCCCAGAACATCGACGAAGATCCTGGCAGACTGCGCCTACCGTCGGCTCGGGGTTCCAGAAACGACGATCGGCGGCGGGACGAAGGCGCGCCCAAGAGGGTTATGCGTTTCGACTGGTTGGATCGGCTCCACCTTGGGGATGGGTCGGTGCGGCGCGAGGAGCCTTGCCAACGCCACTGGTCGTCAATGGAGTCGGAAGGACGCCCCCAGGCTTGCAGGCTGCCGGTGACCGGGAACTCGGTACCGGAGTTCGGGGCGCGAGAAGGGCTCCGCAAGCTTCGCAATGGCTTTCAGTAGACCGAAAAGTGCGGGGGCAGCTCACGTCTACCGGCAAGGGCCAAGAGTACGAGCTCACCCTTTCCTTTGGCCACGCTCAATCTGGTAACCGCTGCGAGACTTTCCTGCAGTGCTGGAGATGGGGCAGGGAGCTCAACTTCCAGCGCATGCACGATGTCCAAACCGTGGATTGTGAGTTCCGCAGTCCGGGACGGAAGGTACGCGCTGAGCGTCATCGTTCCCGCGGGACTCCCGATCGTGGCGTCAGGGGAGGTCATTTCGACCAGAGCGATGACCTCGTCGGACTTCGCGGCGACGGTCACCGCGGGACTTTCTCCAAGCGCCGCGACAGCTTCTCGTCCGCGTTCGGCGACAGCGGCCTCGCTGAAATAACCACTGTCCGGCGGCTCGGGCGATCGCGGTCGGAACAGGTAGTCCTCGATCGTGGTGTGCGCCCGGTTCGCATGCGCGACAAGTTCGCGCATGTCCCAGTTGCCAAGACCTGTCGAATGCCATTTGGATTCTGGCACCGCCTGGACCGCCTGGACCAAGAAGCGGGACGCCAGACGGAACGCCTCGACTGACGACCCCTCCATCGGCTGTCTCCTCTCTGCCTTGGGAGCATCATGAGAGATCGGCCGTACTTTGTAAACCGCCGAGGTCGCAAGGTGTGTGCACCGGGTCGCGGTGGCTGCGGCAGAAGGAGAGTTGGTAACACGAGTGTGCGGTGTTAGGACCTGAGGCCCTCTCGGCGACTGAACGGGGGAGTGGCTCGCCCTAGATGCCGCCATCCACAACGCAGAAGAGGTTGCCCTCCGTGTCGGCAAGCACCACAAAACTCGCGTCGTCCGGGTAGTGCCACTCGACCCTCTGTGCACCGAGGTCAATGAGGCGTTCTACTTGCGCGACAAGCTCCTCCCCGCTGTCGACGTGGAGGTCCAGGTGCATCCGGTCATCCTCATCCAGAGTCATCCCTGGCGCGTAGTTCCCGCTGGCCACGAGCACCACGGACTCGTTCTCGGGGATGCTTCCGCCCCGAACCGCATAGCCGAGCGCCTTACTCCAGAACTCCGCTGCTCTGCGACCATCTGAAACGTTGAGGACGACAGTGCCTATCTTCAACATGAGTCCTAGTTTTCCACTGCGTCGCCTCGTGTGGGTTGGCTGAAGGATGACATGACAAGAGGCGCTCCTTCAGGCAGGAACGTCGTTCGGTCGTCTCAGCTCTTTTCGGTTGGGTCGACATTCGGGGCGATGTTCCGTGCGCAAGTGGCCATTGACTGGCACTCCTTGGGTGAACTGCTCCCGAACTTCCCCAGACCTATAGGCCTGTAGTTCCGAGTGTCGGCGGATCAGCGCCAGCTGTCCAGCCGTTCTGACTTCGTAGGCCAAACCGGGGTGGTGCTAGCACGACCGTGACCGATGGGCTGACCACCTTGGACGCAATCTCGAGGTCGCCCAAACTGCTAATCGCGGCATACAGCGGCCGTGCCAGGAGGCCAACGATGCCGTGAGTGCACAGGTCATGCGGGTCGTTTGGTACCGCTTCCGCGCTGCTCTCGGTCACCGTTGGGGTGGCTACCTATGCCTTGTCCTTCTGATCGGGTCGGTCGGCGGACTCGCCATGGGCTCGGTTGCAGGTGCCCGCCGCACACAGTCCTCGTATCCCGCGTACTTGGCCAGCACCAACCCGTCCGACCTCGATGTCGCGTTCGTCTCCCAGGGCGCGGCCTCCTCTGGTGTCGCTGGCCTGAAGACACAGCTGGGTCACCTTCCCTATGTCGAGCACGTCGCGAATTATGTCGAACTCCTCGTCGAGCCGGTCCGACCGAATGGAACCATCGATAGCTCGTCTGCCTTTGTCTCCGATTCCATACAAGCGATCGGAAGTGCAAATGGGCTGTTCTTTAAACAAGACCGCGTCACTGTCGTTGAGGGGCGGATGGCCAACCCGGCGCGGGAGAACGAGTTCGTCACCGACTCAGAAACGGCACGGCTGGCGGGGTGGCATCTCAACGAGACGATCCCCTTCGGTGCCTTCACGCTTGCGCAAGCGGCAACAGGTAATTCTTCAATCAGAGCGCACCTCCGGTTCGCTGCCAAACTCGTCGGGATTGTCGTGTTCAACAATCACGCGGTTGTCCATGATGATGTTGACCACTTCGTCTCCCAGGCGCTCTTCACACCGAGGCTGACACGATCTCTAATCGCAAGTTCGAGCTTCTGGCCGTTCGTTGTGTATGGCCTCCAGCTGGAGCACCGGAGAAACGACTTAGCCGCTGTCGAGGGGGAAATCATCGGTCTCATTCCGCGTGGTTGGCAGTACAACCTCTACGTCCCGTCGGTCGTCGAAGCAGAGGTGCAGCGGGCGATCAAACCAGAGACGATTGCCCTCGGGGTGTTCGGAGCCATCGCAGCCCTTGCCGCGCTGCTCATCGCGGGCCAGGCGATCGGGCGTCAACTGCGAGCCGACGACGACCTTGACGTGTTGCGTGCACTTGGGGCCACTCCAACGATGGCGATGACCGACGGACTGATCGGCGTGCTCGGCGCAGTGATCGTCGGTTCACTTCTTGCCGCGAGTGTGGCTGTCGCGCTCTCGCCGATAGCGCCGATCGGAGCGCTGCGCGAGGTTGATCCGTCGCCTGGTATCGCCTTCGACTGGGACGTGCTCAGCGTTGGGGTCGCAGTGCTGATTGTCGGTCTCGGCGTGCTTGCTGTGGCGCTGGCCTGTTGGAGAGTGTCTGGTCGCATCACGCGCCAACGAAGGCGGATGGGAGGATCGGGATCAACAATCGTGCGTGCTGCTGTGTCTTCTGGGCTCGCGGCTCCAGCGATTGTCGGCCTCGGTTTTGCCGTTGACCCAGGACGCGGTCGAACCGCGGTGCCGGTCCGCTCTGCATTGTTCGGCACAGCTCTCGCGGTGCTCATGGTGGTCGCAACGCTCACCTTCGGGAGCAGTCTTCAAACCCTCGTGTCCCACCCAGCACTGTATGGGTGGAACTGGAGCTATGCCTTCGAACAGACATCGGGAGGAAACGTACCGCCACAGGCTCTAGGACTCCTAGACCATTCCCCGTACGTTGCAGCGTGGACTGGTTTCAACTTTGGGAGCGCGCAGATCGACGGCCAAACCGTGCCGATACTGGCCGGGAGTGTGCATGCCAAAGTGACTCCGCCGATCCTTACCGGACACGCGCTTGAAGCCAACGACCAGATTGTGGTCGGTTCGGCCACGCTCGCGCAGTTGCATAGGCGCGTCGGCGATCGCGTGGTCGTGTCGTACGGGTCTCCGAAGGACTCACCGTTCTACATTCCACCGACATCGCTTGTCATCGTGGGAACAGCAACCATGCCCGCTATCGGAGAGTCGGAGAGCCTGCACCCTTCGATGGGCACAGGAGCACTGGTCGCGAACGGTATCCAACCGACCGCGATGCTGCGAGCCACGACAAGTCCGTATCCGACCTTGAATGGCCCGACCATGGTGGTCGTGCGGTTGCGAGACGGAGTGAGCCCGGTGGCTGGCCTGGCTTCGCTGCAGCGGATCGCTGAGGTTGGGACCAAGGCCCTCGCGGCGGTTCCGAATGGCCAGGGTGGTGGGACGATCGTGGTATTGCCGGTCCAGCATCCGGCCGAGATTGTCAATTACCGCTCCATGGGCGCGACGCCCACGATTCTTGTGTCTGGGCTCGCAGTCGGGGCTGTCGTCGCTCTTGGCCTCACTCTCGTTGCCTCGGTCCGTCGTCGAAGGAGAGACCTGGCGTTGCTGAAGACGCTCGGCTTCACGAGACGACAGCTCGCAGCCACCGTCGCCTGGCAAGCATCGCTTGTCGCCGTCATCGGGACGATCGTTGGCGCGCCCGTCGGGGTCGTGCTCGGGCGCTGGCTTTGGATTCTCTTCGCCCAGGAGATCTATGCCGTTCCCGATCCTACGGTGCCACTCATGTCCATCCTTTTCGTTGTGCTTGGCGCGCTTGTCCTCGCGAACCTCGTCGCCTTCTTCCCAGGGAGAGTGGCCGGGAGGACCCAGACGGCGTTGATGCTGCGCACGGAGTGAGAGCCGCGCCAGAAGACAAGTGGCCGATACCACCTGTTGCTGGCGCGCCAGAATGACGTGCAGAAGGAACGTTCAGGGGTCTGCACAGCGCGCCGGATTCGGCGACGTGCGCTTTGACGGGTTACACGAGGACCCCGCTGGAACGGGCATCGGGGCGACGCTAGATGCGGCGCCAGGGGAGCCTTGCCAACGCGGTCGCCTTGCGCCTGAGGATCGACATCTCACGCGTCCGGGCGACCCTCTCACTTGTGGTTCGTCCAGAACTGACCGGCGTAGGCGTAGGTGTTACCTGTCGCGAGGTCGATCAGGTAGGCGCAGACACCGTGCTTGCCGACGTGGTCCGCGCCGAAGTGCTCAACCATCGAGTAGTTCTGGGAGACGCTCCGGTTCTCGAACAGCGTCAGTCCGTAGGTGTTAGGCAGGTAGACGCGCGTGCTCTCCGCCGCGTAGGTACTCGCGCAACCTCCCTGCGGGTAAAATTGCTCCCAAGCGACCACATAGTTAGCGGGGCCGACCGCGGTGCCCGAGATCGTGTATTCGAAGGGCTTGCCCAGCTTGTTCGATGTCGGTCCGTTCAGCTTGAGCGAACTGCCCGCGGAGTGCGAGCTTCGTGTTGAGGCACTTGACGCGACGCACGGCACAGCCGTCATCATGGTGGCTACGGCTGCCATCAGAAACCCGCGACGAAGCTTTCCCAACCTCATTGTCCCCCCCTTGTCCGCGCGCACCACCTGGTCGATGGTTTCAACAGCGCCAATTTTCGTTGTTCATACCACGTGGGCGTGAGTTTCGGTAGGGCGATCCCTCCTTTTTTGTGGCTGGCGCACGCTGAGCCACCCCGGTCGGCACCGTGGAGCTCAACCTTGCCCAAGGTGGCGTCCGTGGGAGGAATGCTCGACACTCGACGGTGCCCAAGCCCGTTTGCACCCACAGCCAGGTCCTTCGGAGCTGATTCGAGAGCTCTTGTCGGAACGAGCTAAAATTAGGCAGACGCAGGGAGTACGACACTAGGAAAGGCGCGCACGCATTCTGGTCCCGATCGGATGTCAGTTCGATGGTTGATCGGCGACAACAGCGACGGCGGCCCCAATGCACACAGCTCGCAGGCACTTTCGTGGGGCAGCGCGACCCGGTCCTGATGACGCGAGGCCGGAGGACGGTATCGCGCGCCCGACTCGAGGTGAAGCTGCAACACTGTGGGCCGTGCCCGACTGCTCCTTGCTGCGAGCAGGGTGTCTGCGTACGCTTCGGCCTTGTCCCTGCCGCGCCGAACCACGGCCATGATCGGCGAGAGGTCCATGGTCTCAGTGGGCAAGGTGAGCCCCACGGCGCCCCCCTTTTTGCTTGAACGATGTGCATGACGGCCGTGCCCGGAGAACTCCCGTCGTCGCGGGAGCGCCTCAGGGTCGGGCAGCCGCTTCGCTCGAGCGCTGCCTTCGCACGCGCCGAGTTCGACCAGCTGCGTGTGCCGGAATGGCGGACAAGTTGCGGACCCGCTGAACCGTCGGTGTTCCGATGCACAGGACTCACAGCCGACCCATTATTTCTGACAGTCAGGCGCAAACCGGAGTCGATCCGGTGAGAGGCTCTCACGGGCGATCCCGCATACGAATCGGGGGCTGGTGGGCACAACGCCGCGGCGACGTGTTCGGTCTTTCCGCCATCATCGGCTTCGTTCTCGCCTACCTGTCGCCGGCAGTCAAGGACGGTTGGAGCTTCGGTGCCTTCGACTCGGTCGTCGGCTTCACCTCGCTCGGCAAAAGCGCGTACCCCGGCATACCGCACAACTGGCTGAACGGGGATTCTGTCTCGGAGATGGTGCCTTTCAACACCTTCGACTGGACTGCGATCCACCATCTTCAGTTCCCGCTTTGGAACGACCTGAGCCTGCTCGGGCTGAACCAGTTCCTCAACTTCCAGTCGGCCGTTTTGAGCCTGCCCGATCTTGTCAGCTATCTTTTCCCGCTCCGGTTCGCGTTCCTCGTCGTCGTGGCCATGAAGCTCCTCATTGCGGGGACCGGTGCCTACGCCCTTTGTCGCGTGCTCGGCCTGCGACCTTTTGCATCGGCGTTCGGCGGGATTGTCTTCATGTTGTCAGGCGCGCTCTCTGCTTGGCTTGCTTGGCCGCTGTCAGGGGTCGTGGCCTGGCTCGGTTGGATCATGGCGCTTGCGATCCTCGCCTACCGTTGGAAGGGGAAACGCTCTTATGTGATCCTCTTGGCGCTGTCGGTCGCCTTTTGCGTGTTCGCCGGGTTTCCCGAGGCGTATTTCTTCGTCGCCGCGGCGCTCCTGGCCTTCTTCGTCGTGCTGGCGGTCCTGGCACTTGTGGCAAGGCGCGGGCTCTCACCCTCCGGCGTTATTCGCGTCGCTGTGGGGATTGTCGCGGGAGCGGTACTTTCCTCGCCACTGTGGTTCCCGGGACTTCAGATTGTGAAGGGCAGTCACCGTGCGGCAGGCTCGGGGGGCGTGCGGGGCGTTGATGCGAGCTCTCTCAGCCTGCTCGTCGCTCCCGGCTACTACGGGCTTCCGATCAAGGGAAGCACTTTGTTCTACACGCGCGGCGACTATTACGAAACGGTCGTTTACGTTGGGGTGACCGCGCTAGTCCTGGCCGGGGCCGCCGTGCTGCGTTGGTGGCGCCACCCGACGGTCATCGCTCTCGCCGCCATGGTCGTGGTCACCATGTTGATCTCTTACCAGACGACGTGGTTCCACGTCGTGTCGAACCTCGTGAGCCACTCGAGTCTCCGTGGCGTGGCGATCAAGCGGATGCGCACGGTCATCGGCCTGCCTGTTGGCGTGCTGTCCGCTTTGGGGCTCGAGACTCTCATCCGCGCCCGCGGCGAGCGCCGCATGCTCACCTTGTACTGGGGCCTGACGGCACTTGTCGCCATATTCGTCGACTTTCTCTGGCGCGGAGCAGTCGAGAACAACCTCCCGGCGTGGAAGCATCAGCTCAAGCTCGACAGCATGTGGTGGCCGACCGGGCTTGTGGCTGCATGCGTCCTGGCCGGTCTCCTGTTCGTCCTCGCGCGAACTCGGGTGCGTCGTCGGCGCGCCCGAGTTGCGGCCGTGATGGCCGCGGCGCTGCTGTTTGGTGCGGAGGCTGCCTTTCTCGTCTTCTCCGGTGTGGGGATCAACTCCTACAGCGAGAGCTTCTTCCCCGTCACTCCGGCGATCGCGCGGCTGAAGGCGGTCGTGGGATCAGGCCTTGTCGGCGTGGACACCGGAACGCCGACGCAGTCGCGCAAGATGGCGCACGCCGGTTTCTACCCGGAAGCCAACCTCGGTTACGGGCTTGCGGAGTTCGCCGCCTACGACCCTGTGCTTCCGCAGGCATACTTTTTGCGCACGGGGGGGCCGCCCCTCGTCGAACCCGACATAGACTCCGCTGCGCTCGCTCGTAGGTACGGGATCGCGTGGATCCTGCAGCCGACGCGCGTTTCTCTGGCACCGCCGCCGAACACGCGATATGTCGCCTCGTTCGCGGGCGAGCGCCTGTACGCGGTTCCCGGCGCGGCGCGGTTCTCCTTGATCGCCGACGTCGGCCCGGGCGCCTCGGGGCGGGTGTCTTTCGTGAAGCATCCCGTATCGAGCAGCTGGACCTTTGCTGTCGACGCCTCGACGCCGAGCCGGCTCGTCATGCGTGTGACCGACTATCCCGGGTGGCACGCCACCATCGACGGCCGCCCACTGCGCCTGTCGCAGTATGAGGGCGTCATGATGAAGGCGCCGGTGCCTGCAGGGCGGTATGTCGTCCACCTCTGGTACATGCCCAAGCGGCTGGTGATCGGGACATGGCTCGCTCTGGCCGCTCTCGCCGCGCTGGTGGCGTGGGCGCTCTGGCCACTAGTACGACCCAAGCGGCGACCCGATCTGGTGTGTGCGGACGCAGGCGAATCGCTTGCCCCGGCTCTCGAGAAGGCCGAGATCGCCTGCCGCGAGGCTGCCCAGGCGAGGTCACGGGCCTAGCCTGTGACAGCTGTCGACGCCGAAAGCGCGACTCCTGAATCACGAGCCGGATCGGCAAGGCGATCCCGGCTTCGACTTGCCTCGGTCCCCACGGCCATAGCCGCTGGCTTCGCCGGGCTTGTCGCGCTCCTCTACGCCACGTCGGTCCACACCGGTGCAGCAGACTCGGACAAGGCAACCACAATGCTCGTGGGCCAGGCCATGAGCCATGGCCACCTCCTGCTTCACGGCTGGATCCTGGCGCCTGGCAGTTACTGGACCAGCGACGCCCTCCTCTACGCTCTTGCGGTCCGGTTCGCCGGCGGCCTCAGGCCGGGGATCCTCAACGCAGAGCCCGCCGTCGTGGCCGCAGCCACCATATGCGTCGGCGTTCTGCTCGCAGTCGAGGGCCGGCGTGGCGCGACGAGCTTTGCCGGGGCTGTCGCCGTTGTGGCTCTGCTCGCCTTTGCCACTCCGGCCATGGATTACTGGTTCGTCGGAAAAGGTTTCCATGTCGCTACGGCTCTCTACGGGCTCGTGGCGTTCGCAGCGCTGCGCCGGGCTCGTTTCGGCTGGCGCTGGGCTGCTGCGGTGGCCCTGCTCGCTTTCGGGATGCTGGGCGACCTGATGATCGTCGCCTTCGCGGTAGCGCCGCTGCTCGTTGCCGGCATCGTGGCGATGCTGCGCGAGCGAAGCTGGCGAAGCGGCTTGGCGCAGGTCGTGGCCGCCGTCGCGAGTGGCGGGATCGGCGAGATCGCGCTCCGACTCGCCGACGCGCTCGGCAAGTTCAAACCCGGGAAGTCCCTCCGGCTCGCCGACCTGCGCCAAATGCTCGCCAACGTCGGGCACCTGTTCACCTACGGGGCCCATCTCGTCGGTTGGACGAACGGCCCCCGTGCCACCGGAAGCGTCCCCATTGCACTGCTCGAAGTGCACGCTGTCGGCGCAGTGTGCATGCTGACGTGCTTGTCGGCTGCCCTTGTGAGCCTCGTGGCCGGTGTCATCCGCCGGCCTTCACCGAACGCAGCCGCGCCGAGCGGGACCGAGCCTTGGCGCCTTGACGACATGCTCCTTCTGGCAATGCTCGGATCGTCGGCGACTTTCGTGATTCTCGCGGGAGCCAACGCGGTCGGCGTCCACTTCCTCGTTGTGCCGATAGTGCTGGCCAGCGTCCTGACCGGTCGCATCGTCGCCCGGGCTTGGTCGAAGGTCCCGGAGGGGCGGGCCACGCGGGCACTCGCGATCGGAGGATTAGCCGTGTCGTTGAGTTTCGGAGCGGGACTCGGCTACGCGTTGTCTCGTCCCCAGCCGACACAGCCCGCCAGTTCTCTGGCAACCTGGCTCCTTGCCCACGGCCTCAGAAATGGGATCGGTGGGTACTGGTCTGCCGCGATCACCACGGTCGAGAGCAGGGGCGCAGTCACGGTCAGGCCCGTGACCATCGGCGCGCACGGTCTGCAGCGCATGATGTCGCAGTCGTCTGCCGGTTGGTACGCCGGCGAACGCTTCCAGTTCCTCGTCTACGGCACTTCGAGACACGCTGGCCGCTACATGATCGCCGCGGCGAGGACGTGGGGACCGCCGGCTCATGTTTATGAGGTCGGCCGGTACCACGTCCTCGTCTGGGGCCACACCTTGAGGATCGCCCCCTTCCCACGAATCTGACGCCACCGTCTTGCCATCCGGCACGGAACCCGACTTGTCGCGGTGGCCCTGTTTCACGAGCTCGGCGGTGCCGCCCTCAAGCGCAGTGCGCCCGGGGCCCCGGCGGGGACGACGGGACTGCGAGGCGCCACCGGGTCGATTCGCCGGTACGGTTCACCGAGTCGGGCCCGCTGGTCCGGTTCCCCCTTGTTCGGCCAAAGCGCCATCGCCCGCTCGGCTTGGGCGGTGATCGTCAGCGACGGGTTGACCCCGAGATTGGCTGAGACGGAGGCGCCGTCAACGACGTGGAGGCCGGCATGGCCGTAGACGCGGTGATACGGATCGATCACCCCGGACTCCGGCGAGTCGCCGATCACAGCGCCGCCGAGGAGGTGGGCTGTCATCGGGATGTTGAAGACATCGTTCCATCCGCCTGCCGGGAATCCGCCGATGCGCTTTGCTATGCGGCGAACCGCGTCGTGGCCGATCGGGATCCAGGTCGGGTTCGGTTCTCCGTGGCCCTGTTTGGACGTGAGCCGTCGGCCGAAGAGTCCTGGTTTCGTGTAACAGGTGATCGAGTTCTCGCGGGTCTGCATGACCAGTGTCGCGATGGTCTGCTCAGACCACCTGTGCATGCTCAAGTTGCGCGCCATCATCGTGGGACGGCGCAGCACCTCGCCCGCCCATGTCAAAAGGCGCGACGGGCCGTCGCCGTCGGCGAGCGCCGTTGTCAACAGCCCCATGGCGTTGCTGCCGTGCCCGTAGCGAACCGGCTCGATGTGAGTCTGGCGGTCGGGGTAGAACGATGACGTGATGGCGACGCCTTTGGAGAAGTCGGCCGCGCGCCGAAATGTTCGCGCCCCGATGATGGCTTCTGAGTTCGAGCGCGTGAGCTCGCCGAGCCTCGGGGAGAGGTTGGGGAGGTTCCCGATGTCGCGCATGGAGTGCAGCAGCTTCTGGGTGCCCATCGTTCCCGCCGCCAGCACGACGTCCGCAGCGATGAAGGTTCTCCGGTGCCTGGCTATCCAGGCACCGGTGCGTTCGGTCGTGACTTCGTAGCGACCGTCGGCCCGTGGCCGGATGCCGGTGACAGTCGTGAGGGGGTGCACCTCGGCACCCCCCCGTTCGGCGAGGAAGAGGTAGTTCTTGAGCAGCGTGTTCTTGGCGCCGTGGCGACAGCCTGTCATGCATTCGCCACACTCGGTGCAGCCGCTGCGCGCAGGACCGACGCCACCGAAGTAGGGGTCGTCGACCTCGAGCCCGGGCTCGCCGAAGAACACACCCACCGGCGTGGGACCGAATGTCTCGGCCACCCCCATTTCCTCGGCGACGGCACGCATCACCTCGTCTGCCGCCGTCATGGTCGGGTTCGCAACGACGCCGAGCATGCGTTTTGCCTGGTCGAAGAACGGTGTCAGTTCCGCGCGCCAGTCGGTGATGTGGCTCCAGCGGGCATCGGTGAAAAAGGATGGGAAGGGCTCGTAGAGGGTGTTGCCGTAGACGAGGGATCCTCCACCCACACCCGCGCCCGAGAGCACCATCACATTTCTCAGGAGCGACATCTTCTGTATGCCGACAAGCCCGAGCTTGGGTGCCCAGAAGAACGAGCGCAGTCGCCACGAGGTCTTCGGGAGCGTCGTCTCGTCGAAACGGCGGCCTGCCTCCAGGACCGCGACACGGTAGCCCTTCTCTGTCAGGCGCAGCGCGGCGGTGCTTCCCCCGAAACCGCTGCCGACCACCACGACGTCATAGTCCGCGCACTCCACCGGCCGATCATAGGAGTCGAGGCGCCTCACGGCCCGGGTGAACGCCATTGCGGGAGAAACCGAATCTTCCCTGACACGGCACGACCGGAGGCGGCGCACCGAACATCTTGTCCTGACCGGTACGGTGGACCTCGTGTTCGCGAGAGACCGGCTCGTCGAGAGGTGCTGCAACGCGTGCGGCACTGCCTGGTTGCTGACAAGCGAGCAGGCGCGCTTCTCCCGCCGCCGCGCACGTCGTGCCAGGGGCCGGGGGGTAGGGGCAGTCGCGCAACTGCCCGCTCGTGCCGAAGGCGCCCTCGCTCTCGCAGCAGAGGGCTCCCAGCTGACATCGGAGACAAACGAGCAGCTGGCGATCCGCTCGGCGCTCAGGAGATGCCCTAAGTGTCAGTTCGAAGAATTCGCCGATCGCAAGGTCACGAGAGCCAATCCCGCGTCGCCCGAGGCTTCTCGCACTGAGCTGCCCTGAGGCGGGCAGCTAATCGGGCGGCCGGCTTGGCTTCTCGCCGAATGCGCGCCGCAGCAGTGGCGGCAGACGTAGTAGTCGTTCTTGTTTTCGTGGGGATCGGTCGGGCCGTCCACTCCCATGGGATCAGCGTCGCCGGACTCGCGTCGACCACGTGGCCCTTCCTCTCGGGCCTCGCCGCCGGCTGGCTCGTAGTGTTCGGGCGCCGGAGCGATGGGGCGTCCGCCCTTTGGGGCCTGGTGGTCTCGGTCTCGACCGTAGCGCTCGGGATGACTCTGAGGGTGATCTCCGGCCAGGGGACGGCAGTGGCCTTCGTCATTGTGGCGACGTGCTTCCTCGGAGCCGCCATGATCGGGTGGCGCCTTTGTCGGATGGCCCTGTGGTCGCGCCACATCGTCTTTCGTACGGGTCGGGTTCCCCCGTCGCCGTCAGACGACGGACCGTGAAGCCGAAGCGGCAGCGCGGCACCCGGCAGGGTGGTCTGGCCCGCTCTGTGTCGGTCATGACCGGCTCGGCTTCGGTGGGTCCTCCTCAGGAACCCAACCAGGTGGCCCTGTTGGCCGTGCGGCTGGCTTACAGACGTGTCCCGGGCGGCCGAGCACCGTCGCCACGCCCAAAGTTGCCCGATCCCAGGGCCGGTCGCGCACCTTGTCTACTGGCTCGTTCTATGGCGCTCTGATGCTCAGATATAGGACTTGATGAGTCTCGCCATCGCTTGGGCACCCACTCCGCCGATCGGCATGTGAACGCCGTCTGAGTAGAACCATTGCGGGTTCTCGTCGGCCAGCTTGTTGAAGTCGGCGAGCCGGGCCCGCGGGTACCTCTGGACACCCTGCGCCAAGGTGATGTTCACCGAGTTCACCCACGAGTAATTCGGCGGGAGATGCACGGTGACGAACACGACACGGGAGGCCCCGGAGAGCACACTCATCATCTCGTTGAACTGCTGCGCGCTCACGGGGCCGTTGGTGCCCAGGTCGATCACGACGATCGCCCCGAGGCGGTCCTCGGACTTGAGCTGTTGGGCGAGAGCGATGCCCGCGTCCCATTGGCGGCTGACGGCCGCTTGGACGTCTATGCCGGGGATGTCCGCCTCGAGAGCGGGTTCGGCGTCGAGCATCACCGAGTCGCCGATCGCCGTGACGTGGCCGGCGAGGAAGCCCGGACCAGGCACCGGCAGCCCCACGGGCGGCGGTACCGACGCCAGCAGCCAGTAACCACTTCCGTCGGGTGTGGCCGCCATGGCCACGATGCGGTCGTCGCCGAGCTCACCGGTTGCCGAGCCGTAGGAGCGGGCGTCGCCGTAGTGGAAGACACGCCCGCGCGACGCGACCAACCAGTAGCCCTTGGCGTCGGGCGTGGCCGCCATGGCCACGATGTGGTCGTCGCCGAGCTCACCGGTTGCTGAGCCGTAGAGGTGGGCGTCGCCGTAACCGAAGACGCGCCCGCGCGATGCGACCAACCAGTAGCCCTTGGCGTCGGGAGTGGCTGCCATGGCCACGACGTGATCACCGTGGAGCTCAGGGGTCGCCGAACCGTAGACCCGGGCATCTCCGTATGCGAAGACGCGCCCGCCCGCGGCCGCGAGCCAATAGCCGCGGCCACCGTCGGTGGCCGCCATGGCTACGATCGGCGTGCTGAGCTGGCCGCCGGGGGAGCCGTGGAACCTGGCGTCACCGAAGCTGAAGACTTGGCCGTTCGCGCACGCCAGGAAATAGCCGCCTCCGTTGCCGGTCTCGGCGATCGCGACCACATGAGCTTTGTGCCGGGCGGCGACACTGCCGTGGAACCTGGCGTCACCGAAACCGAACACGCCGCCGCCGCCGGTCACGAGCAGGTAGCCGCCTCCGTTCTGGCTGGCGGCCATGGCGGCCATGCCGGAACTCGAGTCCTTAACTCCGAGCGTGCCGAAATACTGCGCCGCCCCGAAAGGGATCGGCGCGGCGACGTCTTGCAGGTCTCGTGGCGTCTGCACCGACCTGGGCGCGTCAGAACGCGCGAGTAGGGCTTCGCCGAGCCTGGCGGTCGGCTGGGCCGCGGCGGCCGGCCCGGTTGCGCGCGCCACCAGTGCGAGGAGCAGAGCGGTGGCGACGAGGAGTACCACGAGACGCCCGGACCGCGCACGGCCGCGCGTTGATGGCGTTTTGTGGTTCGGCATCGAGCGAGACGATAGTCACCAGGCCGGCGGGGCGATGTTCACCCGCCGGAATAGAGCTCGGCGATCACGTCCGCACGGTGCTCGTACACGATGCTTCGCTTGACCTTCATCGTCGGGGTCAGCTCCCCGTCCTCGGCTGTGAGCACGTGGGCGAGGACGCGGAACTTGCGGATTGCCTCCGCACGGGACCGCTTGGCGTTCACCTGATCGATGGACGCTTGGATCTCGGCGAGCAGGTCGGGGTCGGCGGCGAGAGCTTCGAGATCACCGAGCTTGTCATGTAGTCGCGCCCAGCGCCCGAGCGCGTCGGGGTCGAGGGTGACAAGGGCGCCAAGGTACCTCTGTCCCTCTCCGACCACGACCGCCTCGGAGATGAGCGGGTAGTGCGTGAGGTCGACCTCTATCGGCTCGGGCGCAATGTTCTCGCCTGCCGCCGTGATGATGATGTCCTTCTTCCGGCCGAGAATCGACAAGCATCCGTCGGTGCCGAAAGCCCCTGTGTCGCCGGTGTGCATCCAGCCGTCGGAGTCGATCAGCTCGGCCGTCGCTTCCGGGTCGTTCAGGTAGCCCAGGCACACGTTGCCGCCTCTCACGAGAATCTCGTCATCGTCGGCGATCCTGACACTCGTTCCGGGAAGAGCGGTGCCCACGGTGCCTATCCGTTCGCGAGCGGTTCGGTTGGCGGCCGTCGGGCCGCAACCCTCCGTCTGGCCGTAGAGCTGGAGCACAGGCAGCCCGACGGCGTGGAACCAGCCGATGAGCTCGGGATGAGCAGGTGCCGCGGTGGTGATCAGGACGCGTGTCCTGTCGAGGCCGAGCGTCTGGCGCAGGGTCTCCCCCACAGTCAGGTCCAGGGCTCGATAAAGGGCGAGCGCGGATCGGTTGACGGCGGCGCCTTGCTGCTCGCAGGCGACCATGTGCAGGCCGAGGTCGATGTAGCGCTGCACGAGAGCGCGAACCGGTGGCGTTTGGGCCCGCACGCGGCCCTCCACTGTTTCACGGAGCTTCTCCCAGATCCGCGGCACCGCCAGGAACACCGTTGGCCGACATGCCGGCAAGTCCTCGGCGACGGTGGCGATGTTGCGGGCGAACCAGGTCTCGCCGCCCACGGCTATGGGCAGGAAGTCGCTCATCATGCGCTCGGCTATGTGGCTGAGCGGCAGGAACGAAAGCAGCCGGTCGCTCTCGCCGATGTCATAGGCGGGCGTGACGTTACGCAGCACCCACATGATGTTCGCGTGGGTGAGCATCGCCCCTCGCGGAGGACCACTTGTGCCGCTCGTGTACACGATCGTCGCGAGGTCCTCGGGCCGGACGCGACGCGAGAGCGTGTCGAGAGAGCCGGGATCACGCCCCAGTCGGTCCGCGCCGGCGCCCCGGAGGGAGTCAAAGCTGACGACGAAGGAGTCACCCGCCCGCCGGGCGCCGTCAGCGACGATCGCCCGCTTGAGCGAGGGCAGCTGGTCGCGAATCCCGATGAGCTTGCCAAGCTGAGCGCGGGTGTCCACGAAGCACACTTCGACATCGGCGTGCCCGAGTATGTAGGCGACCTGAGCCGGTGAGCTCGTCGGGTAAACGGGCACCGTCACGGCCCCATCTAGAAGGGTCCCAAGGTCCGCCAGATGCCACTCCACCCGGTTGGCCGACAGGATCGCGACCCGGCCGCCGCGGCCAACTCCGAGCTCGGCGAGGCCGGCGGCGATCTGGCGGGCCGCCAGCACGTACTCGGCCCAGGTGATTGCTTTCCACTCCGCCTCGTTGGGGCGCTCGGCCGGGCAGTGTCGCATCGCCGGGCGGTCGGGGATCCGCCGGCCGTTGGCGATCAGAGCGTCGACGACCGTGCCACCCTGCTCGGCCGGTACCCCAATCGACCTTTCCCGCCTTGGCGCAGGGTCACGGGCGGAGGCAAAGGCCATGAAGCGCGCCCAGTCATGGCGGCGATCCCGTCGGTCGGCTCCACCTCCTGGGCTCGAGCGCCGGAGGGAACCTTGCCGCCTTTCCGGTGTCCTCATGTCGCTCCCATGGCTTCGACCGGGCGGCCACCCATAAGGGTCGTCGCGCGGTCAGTCGTAGTTGCTGCAGTCCGTGGCAGCGGTGCAGTTGGAATAATCCCCCGTCACCACCACATTGATGTCGTCGATGATCTTCGCGTCAGTCGTGATGACACCGAGCTCGCGGTTGTCGTCCATCGAGGCGCGAGAGAAGTTGATGCTCCCGACGTAGATCTTCTGATCGGGAAAGCCGGCATTGGCGATGGTTGTCTTCGCATGGATGTACAGGTCCGAGTAGCCCTCGTTGTAGAGGTGCACGTGACCACCGGCCTTGACGATCGCGCTCCAGTCGGCGTCGTAGGAGCTGTCCCGCGTCATGGTGACCTCGACATCCACCCCGCGCCTTGCAGCTGCCACGATGGCGTCGGTGATCGTCGAGTCTCCCATCTCCTCGTTCTCGATCGACAAGCTGTGGTGGGCACCGTCGATCACAGCGAGCATCTGGGCCTGAGAGCCCGGGCTCCAGACGAGGTCGGAACCGTCCGACGGCGTGATGGGCTCGTGGGCGAGGTCCGCGTCGAAGACGGCCTCGATGGCCGCGACATCCCTGGGATCGGTGTCGAAGACGCCGAAGTCACGGGTCGTCGCGTAGTACTCGGCGGTGAGGTTTGCCGACAGTATGAGCGACTCGGAATCGTCGACCGTGATCGTCTTTTGATGCGTCGCCTCGTAAGTGGTGTCGGCCCAAACAACCCTGACGCCGCCAGCGGCGAGGGCCCGGAAGGCGGTCCCGTTGCGACTCGCCTCGCGGTTGGTGTCGAGGATCACGCGCACGTTCACGTGGCGCTTCTCGTCGGAGATGAGATCGCTCACCATCGCCGGGTCGACAAGCTCGTACATGGTCATGTCGACCGACTTCTTCGCTGACAGCACGAAGTCGTACACGGGCGTCATCCCCGTCGTGAGGCCGAGCTTGGAGGGCTCCACGATCACCCCGACGAGGCCCTTGGCGGCCTGTGCACGGGCGGTACCTGCCGACGCTGGCAGCACGACCGGCCAAGCCATCGTCAGCAACGTCATGACGCCTGAGGCGGCCAGAGCGGACAGACCGGCGCCTCCCAACAGTGACTTGCGAGACATTCCCGACCCACCCTCGGTTGACTTCCTACAGGCTGTGAACACCATGACCCGTCAGTCTCCGACCGCGCCGTCTATGCATTCGCGGATCAAGTCGGCGTGCCCGTTGTGCCGCGCGTACTCCTCGATCATGTGGAGGTAGATCCACCGTATGTTGCGCACCTGCTCAGGGTGATGGCCGCGGCTCGGCACGATGTCGTCGAGACCCTTGTCGCGCATAGCGGCGCGTGCGGAGTCGACCTCGCGTCGAAAGGTCTCGAGGTCGCCTGCCGCGTCGGCCTCCTCGAGATCGTCGAAGTCGGAGCTGTCGGTTTCGCCGGTGCAGTACTCGAAGCCGATCTGCTCGTTGCCGGCGTGCATGCGGAACCACCAACGCTCGACCTCGACCATGTGACGGACCAGTCCGAGCAACGACAGTCCCGAGGGCGGGACGGCCCGTGCCTTCAGCTGGTCAGAGCTGAGGCCGGCGCATTTCATCAGGAGCGTCGCGCGATGGAAGTCCAACCACTGCTCGAGAGACTCACGCTCGCCGGCGACGCGATCCGGCTCGGTCCGCTCGACCAGTGGGGCTGACCACGTGCCCGTCATGTGGCGGGACGTTAGCGGTTCGTCACGAGCGCGTTCTGAAGACACGAACTGCCGCGGCTGGCCCGGGGCACGAACAGGCCGACACCGGCCCCCACGCTGGGGCATCATGCACGAAGCGATAGAGGAGGAGCGATGCCCAACGACCTAGACCACGTCCGGAGCCTCGCCGGGAAAGACTCCCGGGCCGTAGTTACCACGACCCGGTCCGACGGGACGATCCACGCCTCTGTCGTGAGAGCCGGCGTCCTTGCGTTCCCCAACACCGAGGAGGCCTGCGTCGGTTTTGTCGCGGCCGGGGGCGCCCGCAAACTTCAGCACATGCGCGAAAGCGGCCGGGCAGCGGCCGTGTTCCGCCATGGCGCGGACTGGATCGCCGTGGAAGGCCCGGTCCGGCTCGTGGGGCCGGAGGACCGGCTCGAGGACTTCGGTGCTGCTCAGCTCGCAAGGCTGCTCCGGCGTGTCTACGCCGCCGCCGGTGGCACTCATCAGGATTGGGACGAGTTCGACCGGGTGATGAAAGCTGAAGGTCGCACGGCCGTGTTCGTGACGCCGCAGCGGATAAGCGGCAATACCTGAAAGGCTCAGGTCGCCGGTGTCTTGAGCGACCGCCAGCGCCGGATATGGGCCCTTTCGACCCACACCGAAGCGCCTCCGCCCACGAGGAGCACGACGGCCGAGGCCGCTTCGATGACGACCGAGGCCTTCGCGAAGGGAGCGCTCATTTCAGTGTGGTAGCCGAACAGCCCCATATGGACCGACACGAGCAGGGCAGCGATGGTCCCGGCGTCGAAAAGGGCCCCGAGCACAGCGACGAAGACCCGCCTGATGAGCGCGATCAGCACCGAGAGCAGGATGCCGACGCAACCCTGGGCGAAGAACAGCGGTCCGATGGTTGCTTTGTTCCTGTAGCCATCGGCCCAAAGGTGAAGATGGATGGCCGCTGAGGTGAGGAGCAGGGCAGCACCGACGATGATCACGAGGCTGACGACGGGCCCGGTTGGCCGCCGGCCCGCACCTACGGCCCGCCCGGTTCGAACTTCACGGTCAAAGCTCACGCTGCCCCCAACGCGTCACTCAGGCGATCATGTGCTCAGATCGTACCCGCACCGCAACTGGAATGTTGACGGATAGTGTCCGGGCGGTCCCGGTGCGTGATCCTGTCGTGTTCACGACGCCGCTGCGGGGTCACGGCGGCGGGTGCGCCACGCGGCTTTCCGCCACCGCCGGCCCGGTAGTCTCGTACAGAAGGGGTGGGACGATCTGATCCTCGAGCTCGTCGAGTGTCGGGTTTTGGAGGAGGAAGCGATGTGTCTCGGGATCCCCGGTGAGGTTGTCGAGCTTCTCGACTCGAGGGCCCACTTGGCGAAAGTTGACGTCGCCGGCGTGCGGCGCAACATCAATATCGAACTGCTGGACGAGGACCTGGTGCCGGGCGACTGGGTTCTCATCCATGTCGGTTTTGCGATGGCGAAGATCGACGAGGACGAGGCGCAACGAGCTCTCGCGAGCCTTCAGCTGATGGGTCAGGCCTACGCCGACGAGGTTCAAGCGGTCGTCGAATCGCAGATCTCGTAGCGGCGATGGGGGCGGGTGCGGACACGACAGTTACGGCTTCAGACATTCCGGGGCTTCGCGTTAAGGCAAGGGAGGAATGTCATGCGATTCGTCGATGAGTACCGGGACCCCGCGGCGGCGCGCGCCCTCGTCTCGCGTATCACCGAGCTCGCCGGAGATGGGCACTACAAGTTCATGGAGGTATGTGGCGGCCACACGCACACGATCTACCGTCACGGGCTCGAGCACCTTTTGCCGACGTCGGTCGAGCTGGTGCACGGCCCGGGGTGCCCTGTGTGCGTGATCCCAATGGGCCGCATCGACGACGCCGTCACGGTGGCGGAGGCGCCCGGGGTCATCTTCACTTCCTTCGGCGACATGATGCGCGTGCCCGGCTCGAAGGGCAGCCTCCTCGCCGCCAAGGCGCGCGGAGCCGACATCCGGATCGTCTACTCGCCGCTCGATGCCCTGCGGATCGCCGTCGAGAACCCCGAGCGGCCCGTCGTGTTCTTCGCCGTGGGTTTTGAGACCACGGCTCCTTCGACAGCGGCAACTGTGCTGAAGGCGAGGAAGGACGCGGTCATGAACTTCAGCGTCTTCTCGAACCACGTGACGATCGTGCCCCCTCTCAGGGCCATCCTCGAGTCCCCCGACCTCCGCCTCGACGGGTTCATCGGGCCCGGTCACGTGTCGACTGTGGTCGGCCAGCTCGTGTACCGGTTCGTGGCGGACGAGTACGGCAAGCCCTTCGTCACGGCCGGTTTCGAGCCGCTCGACATCCTCGAGGCGATAGCGATGCTTCTGAGTCAGTTCAGCGAGGGCCGCTGTTGTGTGGAGAACCAGTACACGCGCTGTGTGAGCGAGGCCGGCAACCCGCGGGCGCTTGCGATCATGAACGAGGTCTTCGAGGTCCGGCCGCGCTTTGAATGGCGCGGCCTGGGCTTCATCCCCGAGAGCGCTCTCAAGCTGCGCCCGCAGTTCGCCACCTGGGACGCGGAACTTCTCTTCGACGTGCCGGGCGTGCGTGTCCCGGACCCGAAGGCCTGCCAGTGTGGCGAGGTGCTGAAAGGTGCCATCAAACCGTGGGAATGCAAGGTGTTCGGCACGGCGTGCACTCCTGAGACTCCCATCGGCACCTGTATGGTCTCCTCAGAGGGGGCGTGTGCGGCCTACTACAACTTCGGCCGCCTTCACAGGCAGGTCGCCGTCACCATGGGCCCCCGTTAGTGGCGCCTGCCGAGGGCGGCGATCGCCGCCTGCCCGACGCTTATGCCGCCGTCGTTGGGTGGCAACGACTCGTGAGTGAGAACCGTGAGCCCTTCGGCGACAAGGGCGTCCTCGACGATGTCGCTGAAACGCACGTTCTGGAACACGCCCCCACTCAGGGCGATTGTGTCGAGGTCGTGCCTGCGGGCGAGGCGGGCCGCCAAAGCGGCGGTGGCGCGCCCGAGACCTTCGTGGAACCCGGCGGCGATCACGGCGCGGTCAGTTCCCCGGTCCAGCTCTGTCAGCACGGCGGCGACCAAAGGTGACGGATCGAGCACGTCGACGTCGTGGGGGCTGGCCGCCTCGGCGATCTCGCTCGGGTACGCCTGAGCCGACTCCCGGGACACCGAGCGGGCGAGGGCTTCGAGCTCGATGGCGGCCTGGCCCTCGTAGGTGACCCGTGCGCGCAGGCCCAAGAGCGCCGCGACGGCGTCGAAGAGCCGGCCGACACTGGTGGTGACGATTGACTGGCGCCGAGCTCCGTCACCGACGAGAAGAGGCAGGACCTGGTCCCAGCGGGGATCGAGCCCGGCGCCGAGCCGGGCGGCCGCGTCCGGGCCTGCCGCTTGCGCTGTCCAGGCGAGGGCCATTCGCCACGGTTCGCGAACGGCGGCCGCACCACCTGGCATAGGGACAGCCAGCAGGTGTGCGACCCGTTCGAAGCCGTGGAAGTCGGCGATGAGGAACTCGCCGCCCCACATCGTCCCGTCCGTGCCGTAGCCGAGGCCGTCGAAAGCGATCCCGAGCACCGTGCCGGTATGCCCGTGCTCGGCCAGGCACGAGGCGATGTGGGCGTGGTGGTGCTGAACGGGCCACGGCTCGAGATCAAGGTCGAGGGCGTACTTGGTGGAGAGGTACTCGGGGTGCAGATCATGGGCGACGACTTCCGGTTCGATCCCGAACAACCGGCACAGGTGGACAGTCGCTTGCAGGAAGGCCTGATACGTGGCGAGGTGCTCCAGGTCTCCGATGTGCTGGCTGCACACGACGATGGACTCCTTGGCTACCGAGACGGTGCTCTTGAGCTCTGCACCCACGGCGAGTACCTGGCGGGCCGCCTCGCCCGGCAGAGGCAGGGACTGCGGCACATAGCCGCGGGACCGCCGCACCATTTGCAGACGGCGACCGGTCGCCCGTAGGACTGAATCGTCGCAGCGGATGTGAATGCGGCGGTCGTGGGCCAGCACGCCGTCGACCATCGGCCCGAGGCGGGCGAAGGCGTCCTCGTCGCTTTGGGCGATCGGGTCGTCGGATTGGTTGCCGCTGCTCAGTACGAGCGGTCGAGCCACCTTGGCCATGAGCAAATGGTGCAAGGGCGTGTAAGGGAGCATCAACCCCAGCTCGGGCATTCCCCGTGCCACGTCCTCGGCGACCGCGGCACCCGGTCTTCTGCGGGCAAGCACGATGGGGCGCGCGAGCGAGCAGAGGGCGGACTCGGCGTCGGGATCGAGCACGCACAACGACCTCGCCACCTCGAGGTTCGCCACCATGAGGGCGAACGGCTTGTCGTCTCTTGTCTTGCGGCGTCGTAGTTCCGCCACCGCTTCGTGACTGGTGGCGTCGCAGGCCAGGTGATAGCCCCCGATGCCCTTCACAGCGGCGATCCGTCCCGCGCAGAGCGTCTCGGCCAATGCGTCGAGCGCGGCGCCGGCTTGGGCGAGAAGACGGCCGCCCGGGTCGTAGAAGGAGATCTCCGGGCCGCAGTTGGCACAGGCGTTCGGCTGCGCGTGGAATCTCCTGTTCGCCGGGTCGTCGTACTCGCCTTGGCACTCGGCGCACATCTTGAAACCGGCCATGGTCGTGGCGAGCCGGTCATAGGGGACCGAGAGCACGATCGTGTAGCGCGGCCCGCAGTTTGTGCAGTTGGTGAAGGGGTAACCGTGCCGGCGGTCCTGAGGGTCGTCCACCTCGGACAGGCAGTCGTCGCACGTGGCGCTGTCGACGCTGACGGCCACGTTGGGGATCCGATCCGCGCTGGACCCGACTATGCGGAAGTCTGCGAAGCTCCCGTCAGCGGGCAGCGTGGCCCACTCGACCGAGGTGACCCTGGCGAGCGGGGGCGGCTCTTCCTCCAGGAGCCTGCAGAGGTCCGCCAGAGCTGCTTTCCTGCCCTCGACCTCGATCAGCACACCCGAGGAGTCGTTCAGCACAAAGCCGACGAGTCCGAGGGACACGGCGTGGCGGAACACGAAAGGCCGAAAGCCGACGCCTTGCACCGTCCCGGTGACCCTCACGCGCCGGCGCTCGGTGGGCCGAGGTGTCTCGCTCACGGGGTGCTAGCAGATCCGCGGCAACGGGTCACCGACCAGCATGTCGACGATCCGGGTTCCCCCGAACGATGTGCGCAGCACGACAATGCCCTGAGGCTCGGCGCGGATGTCGCCGATCACCGCGGCGTCGGCGCCGAGCGGGTGGCTGCGCAACGCCTCGACGGCCGCGTCGGCCTCCTTGGCTGCGACGACCGCGAGCAGCTTGCCCTCGTTGGCGACGTAAAGGGGATCGATCCCGAGCAGGTCACAGGCCCCGCCGACGGCGGGATCGATCGGGAGCGCAGATTCGTCCAGCACTACGGCAAGGCCGGTGTCGTGGGCAAGCTCGTTGCACACGGTCCCGACACCGCCCCGGGTCGGGTCCCGCATCCAGCGGGTCGATGGAGCAGCGGCGAACAACACCTCGACGAGTTCGTTCAGCGGGGCGGTGTCGGACCTGAGCTCTGCCTCGAGGGCCAAGTCGCCTCTCGCCAGCATGACCGCCATCCCGTGATCGGCAATCGTGCCGGAGATGAGAACGCGATCGCCGTGCGTGACGAGATCAGCTCCGACGCGCCGTCCCGGAGGGACCACGCCGATGCCGGCCGTGGTCACATACAGCCCGTCGGCGGCGCCTCGGCCGACGACCTTCGTGTCCCCGGTCACGATCGTCACGCCGCAGGCCGCGGCGGCCTGTGACATGTCGGCCACGACCCGGCGAAGCTCGCTTATCGCAAACCCCTCCTCGATGACGAAGGCCGCCGAGAGCCAGCGGGGCCGCGCTCCCATCACGGCGAGGTCGTTGACCGTCCCGTGGACAGCAAGGTGACCGATCGATCCGCCGGGGAAACGCAGCGGCTTCACGACGAACGAATCGGTGCTGAAGGCCAGCATCTCACCGTGGTCCAGCGTGAGGAGGGCGGCATCGGTCAAAGGCGGTCTCTCGAGACCCCCGAAAGCGTCCCGGAACACAGCGTCGATCAAAGCAGCCGATGCCTTGCCGCCGGCGCCGTGCGCCAAGGTGACGAAGTCGTCCCGGAACCGGGGCCGTCGCCGCCTGAAGGCCTCGATGCGCTCGAGCACGGCGGCTTCAGCGCCGCTCGGATCCTCACCCACTGACGGGGGTGGCGATGCCGGGGCCTTTGAGTTGCCCAGGCCCTCTGAGTTGCCCCGGTCCGCGCCCCCCATGCTCACCTTGCCTCCTCGCCGCGCTCGACCGGTCTTTGGGAAGAACCGGTGTTCTCCGGGCTCATCTGGGCGATCCGCCGACGAGCGCCAGCGCCAGGCCGGCGTGGATGAGCACGAGGTCACCTGGACGGGCAGTTTCGATCAGGGTCGTGTCCACTTCTTCGGGACCGTCCGCGGTGCGGACCTCGGCGCGTCCGTCCGTCCAGATCTTCACGACCTCGCCTAGGCGACCCTCGTCCGAGCAAGTGATGCAGACCTCGTCCGTGCACGCGGCGGGCGCCGACGCGCCGACGCGAGGATGCTCGAGGCAGCTCAGGGTCAACTCACACAGGAGGTGGATGACATGCGCCAGCCGACCCCCGTACGAGGCGGCCGTCCCGTCATCGTCGCTCCACAGGACGTAATCGGCCGAGCCCGGCTCCGGCCTGGGGCCGACTCCTATCCATACGGTGAGGAGACCCCACGCCTCGGTCCGTTGTCTGATGCCCGTCAGGGCAGCCTCGGCGGATCCCGAGACGGCGAGCAGTATGTCGCCACCGTGCGCGAGTGGCCTCAGGCTCTCCCACAACGGACCATCCGGCACGGTGTTGGCACGAATGGGTGGCCTGCGGTCTTCCGCCGGCGGGGCGAGCTCCGAGGCGACATGGCGGGCGTGCCAAGGCCAGGAGGGCGCCGCGCAGAACAGCGTGGCACCCGAGGCGAGCCGGCACGCCATCGCCATGGCGGCGGCGGCGAGATCTGCTGCGTCGGGTCCCAGGAGGTCCTGGCTCAGCGTTTTATCGGTCGCCCACGGCCCGTCGGTGCTCACGCGCTCCGACTCTCGTGCCTCAAGGTCAGCGGCGTCTGCCAGATCGCGGTCGGGCCCGTGCACCAACCCGAGGTCGTTTGATCCATTGCCGCTCCTCCAAGAGACCTGTCCTCCTCAGTTTAGGCTCGGCGGGCACGAGAGCCCCTGGCCGGCCTGGCAGGCGTTTTGAGCCTTTGGGGTGAGTTGTCGATTCTCTCCGCCCCGCCGGCTAGGTGCTCGCCCCGGCGTCGCTCGGCGCAACCTCGCCGGAAAGACGGCGCCGTCCGCTACGCAGAAGTTGTCGGTGTTGACCTACGGCCCGGTCCCTCGGGTATCGCCCAGGGCTTCTACACGCCCTGCCCGCTCATGGCGAGGGTGGAGCTCGACTCCTCGAGGTTCCGCATCGCGGATGCGGTGGAAGACTGCTACGGCCAGGAATCCATCAGCTGAGCACCGGGTCGAGAGTTCCGGAGGTGCGAGACCTTCGCCGATGGTGTGCCGTGGCGCGGTCCGGGCGCGGGTAGCGTCCCGCCCATGACCGCTGGCATGGGGCAGCAGAGCGCGGCTGGCTCCGGGCCCGGTCCGGCCTGCGCCGTCTGGGCTCGGGATCACCGTATCGATCCGATCGGCACGGCCGGCTGTCATCGGGGCTATCTGCTCGTCGAATGGCCGCTGCCCTGGCCGCGTGACTTGGGGGACGACCCCGCCCTAGCACCGGTTGTGGAAATGGCCCGGAGTGCCGGGATGCGCCTGCAGGGCCTGGTGCCTTCCCAGGAGGGCGGGGCGCGCCATGTGATCGCCTACCGGTGGCCGGACGACGGAGGCTCATGCTTCGCGCGGGCCGAGCTTGCAGTCGGAGGTGACGAAGTAGTCGCGGCGGCGCTGGCGGTCCTCGACGAGCCGCTGATCACAGACGGAACCACCGATCTTCTCGTCTGTACCCACGGCAGGCGCGACCGCTGCTGCGGATCGCTCGGTACAACGCTCGCCCAGGAGCTGTTGGCGGATCGTTTCCAGTTCGGGGACGACGTGAGGCTGTGGAGGACGAGCCACACGGGCGGGCACCGTTTCGCGCCGACGGCGCTGGTGCTACCGCAAGGCACCTCATGGGCGTTCTGCGACAAGGCCGCGCTTTCCAGGATCCTGCGGCGAAGTGGGCCGATGGACGACCTGCTGCCGCGTTACCGGGGCTGCGGGGGCCTGGCCTCGCCGGCGGTACAGGCGCTCGAGCGCGCCGTTCTCTATGAGCTCGGATGGCCGCTGTTCGACATGACGAGGCGGGGCGTGGAGCTCGGTGCAGGCCGGACCGAGCTTGTCGTCGAGGGCCCCGGCGGGGAGCAGACGGTCTGGAAGGCAGACGTGCGTGTCGGCCGGGAGGTGCCGTCACCGAGTTGCGGTGTCGCGATGGAGCAGGTGACCAAGACCGAACCGCAGCTTGTCGTGGAGCACCTGCGTCGGGGCTAGCACCGGCACGGGAGGTTCGTCGGTGTGCTCTCGAAGGCGGGCAGGGTGCCGGCAGTGCCCTAGGCTCACAGGCGTCCGTTGTCAGATCGCGTAAGGAGCTGAGACATGAGGCTCGCCACCGTCCGGACCGCAGGCGGCACCCGCGCCGCCCGGCTCGAGGGCGATCGTCTCCTTGTGCTCGAGGCGAGCGATGTCGGCACCCTGCTCTCCTCGACGGACCCGGGGTCCCGCATCGATGCCATCCGGGCTCGCGAGACGACCGGGGAGACTGTCGTCGCCGAGGCGTCATTTGCACCGCTCGTGCCGCACCCGGAGAAGATCTTCTGCGTCGGGCTGAACTACCGGGCCCACATACTCGAGATGTCAAGGGCACTGCCCGACTATCCGACGCTGTTCGCCAAGTTCGCATCCGGTCTCATCGGGGCATATGACGATCTCGTCCTGCCGTCGGTGAGCAACGCCGTCGACTGGGAGGTGGAGCTGGGCGTCGTGATCGGCCGTCAGGTCCGGCGCGCGACGATCGAGGAGGCACGGGAGGCGATCGCGGGTTTCACGGTCGTCAACGACGTCTCCATGCGTGACTGGCAGGGAAGGACGACGCAGTTCTTGCAGGGCAAGGCCTTCGACGCCTCGACTCCGGTCGGTCCGGTGCTCGTCACCGGCGATGAGATCGGCGATGCCGCCGATCTCGAGGTGCGCTGTGAGGTCGACGGTGTCTTGATGCAGCGTGGCCGTACGTCCGACCTCCTGTTCGGACCGGCCGAGGTCGTGAGCTACATCAGCCAGTTCGCCACCTTGTGCCCGGGCGACCTCATCTCGACCGGGACCCCTGCGGGGGTCGGAGCCGGGCGCGACCCGCAGGTGTTCCTCCGGCCCGGCCAAGTGCTCACCACGGCGATCGAGGGAATCGGCAGCTGTGTGAACCGCTGCGTTGCCGAGGTCGGCTGACCGAGTCCGAGACCAGCACCCCGGCAACGGTCGAGCCGGCGAAACACCACAACGAGTAGCTGTGACACACACTGGTAGCGTCGAGTCATGCGTTTGCGCCCCCTCTTCGTCATATCGACTGCCGCGATAGCGTTCGCGGCCGGCTGCGGCAGCTCGGCAGGGGGGTCCGGGGCCTCCAACGGCATCCAGACGAAGTCGGGTGCGCAGATAATCGCGGCTGCGGTGGCCGCCACCAAGCGCCAGAGCTCGTTCCGTTTCGAGGAATCGGCGACCTCGGGGAGCAGCGGGGTGAGCGTCGTGGCCGACGTGGCTGGCGCCGCAGGCGAGCAGCACATCACGATCCACCAGGGAAGCAAGGTCGGGAAGGTCACCGTCATGCTGGCGGGTGGCACGGCCTACTTCGAGGGCGACGCCTCCGGCCTGGAGGGCCTCACAGGGATGAGCACGAAGGTGGCGGGCGAAGTTGCCGGGAAGTGGATCTCGGTCCCCTCCACGAGCTCGAGCTTTTCCGGTCTCGCCGGATCCTTGGCGGTCAAGTCCGCCGCCGCTCAGCTCGTCCAGCTGACCGGCACGCTCACCAGGGGCAGGACGTCCACCAAGCTCGGACACCCGGCTGTCGCGGTCAAGGCGACAGAGAACACCAAGTCCGCCAGCCTGGCACTGACCATGTATGTGAGGACGACGGGAGCGGCTCTGCCGATAGCGGTCGAGGGAGTCACGCAGGAGAGCGGGAGCGCCGCCCACGTGATCTCGGCGAGCTTCAGCGACTGGGGCGAGGTCCTGCACCTGACCGCCCCGACCGGTGCCCTTCCCATCGCCAGCGTGCAGGCGCTCGCAGGCTGAGCGTCCAGGCAGTGGGTGCTCGGCGGGTTCCAAAGGGGCGCTGACCGCACAAGTGGTTTCCGGACCGGAAGGGGCGAGCACTGGTGACAGGCCTGTCGTGGCGGGGACCTATCCGGGCGAGCTCGAGTGTGACGTGCTGCTGTCGGACGGGCGCTCGGCCCGGCTGCGTGCCGTTCGGCCCGTCGACGGCCCGCTGCTGCGCTTGTTCGGGGCGAGGCTTTCGAGGGAAACGGTTTACTTCCGTTTCTTCGCTCCGCGTAAGGAGATCAGCGACGAGGAGATCAGGCACCTCGTAACGGTTGACTATCAGGACCGGTTAGCTCTCGTCGCTTTCGTGGATCGCGAGCTCGTCGCGGTGGCCCGCTATGACCGTCTCCCGGCGCAGGGTGAGGGTGGCCTCCCTGGCTCGGTGGCGGGCACGACCGACGGGCCCGTGCCCCAGGTTGTCGGTGAGGCCGAGGTCGCATTCGTCGTCCGGGACGACCACCAGGGTCGGGGTCTCGGCACCGTGATGCTCGAGCATCTCGCCTCGGCCGCGGTGGCACGCGGGATCGGGCGGTTCGTGGCCGATGTCCTACCGGACAACCATCGCATGCTCGCGGTCTTTCGTTCGGCGGGCTTCGACGAGCAGGCCCTTCTCGATTCCGGGGTCATAAGGGTGACTTTGGAGCTCGCGGCCCAGCCGGGGTACATAGAGCGGGTCGAAGGACGCGAATGGACTGCGGCGGTGCGCTCAATCGAGCACATTCTCCGGCCGAGGTCTATCGCCGTCATCGGGGCGAGCCGCGAGCCGGGCTCGGCGGGCCACGACATCGTCGCCAATCTCCTCGCCGGCGAGTTCACGGGCGTCGTCTACCCGGTCAATCCGCGTGCCGACGCGGTCGCCGGGCTCCGGTCGTACCCGAGTGTGTCCGATGTGCCGGGCGAAATCGATCTGGCGATGCTCACGGTGCCGGCGCACCTTCAGGCCGGGGCTGTCCGCGCATGCGGCGGGAAAGGGGTTCGCGGCCTGGTCATCGTGCCTGCCGGCGAAGAAGGTCACGAAGCTGCCGGGACGGGCACAGATCGTGACCTGGTCGAGCTCGCCCGGAGTTTCGGCATGAGGCTCGTAGGCCCAGACTCGATGGGCGTCATCAACAACGGTCCGCAGGTGCAGATGAACGCCACCTTCGCAGAGCGGCCGCCACCGCCGGGCCGGATCGCCTTGTCCGCCCAGTCGGGCGGCCTCGGGATCGCCCTTCTGGGCGAGCTCGCCGGCCGCGGGCTCGGAATATCGAGCTTCGCGTCACTCGGCAACAAGGCCGACGTCAGCGGCAACGACCTGTTGCGGTTCTGGGAGGGAGACCCGGAGACGGACGTGATCCTGCTCTACCTGGAATCGTTCGGCAATCCCCGCAAGTTCAGCCGCATCGCGAGACGCGTCGCGCACAAGACTCCCATCGTCGCGGTGAAGAGCGCCCGTACCCCGGCCGGTCTGCGGGGCGTTCATGCCCCGAGCGCGGGCGCGGTGCCCGACGAGGCAACCGACGCCCTTTTCCGCCAGGCCGGGGTGATCCGGGTCCGGACGTTGGAGGAGCTCTTGGACGTCGCCGACGTCTTGGCGAACCAGCCCCTTCCCGCCGGCCGACGAGTCGGGATCGTAGGCAATGCCGGAGGTTGTGCGGTTCTTGGTGCGGACGCGTGTGAGAGCCATGGCCTCGAGGTTCCTGAGCTCGCGCCCGCGACCCAGAGCCGGCTCCTCGGGGTCGTGTCTCACGGTGCTGTGATAGGCAACCCTGTCGAGCTGGCGGCCTCGGCCACCGCCGATGAGTACGGGGCGGTGCTCGAGATCGTCCTCGCGGACGACGACATAGACGTGGTGATAGTGACCTTCATCCCGGCGGTGCTCCTCGGCGCGGCCGACATTGCCGAGGCGGTGTCCAAAGCCGGCGCCAGGACGAGCAAGCCGGTGCTGGCGAACTTCATCGCGACCGAGGAGACGCTGCGCGAGTTGCGTGCCGGCCCCCGCTGCGTCCCCTGGTTCGCGTATCCCGAGTCTGCGGCACGGGCGGTCGCCCGGGTCGCAGACTACGGCCAGTGGGTGGCTCGGCCGGAAGGCACCGTTGCGGACTTCGACGACCTGGATCCGGCGCTCGCGCGCCGCATCGCGGAGCAGGCCTTGGCCGCGATGCCCCCGACCGGGCCCGGCACAGGGCCTGCGCCGGCCAGTGAGCCGGTTGCGGTCTTGACGAACTCGGTTTGGCTCGACACGGTCGCGGCTTTCGCCCTGCTCCAGGCCTACGGGATACCGATCCTCCCGAGCCTGCGGGCGTCGAGCGCGATCGAGGCCGTGCAGGCCGGGACGAAGCTGGGCTACCCGGTCGCCCTCAAGCTCGACGCGCCCGAGCTCGTGCACAAGAGCGACGTGGGCGGTGTCCGGCTGAACCTGGCCTCGGGAGAGGAGCTCGCCGGCGCCGCCGAGGTCTTGTTGGCGAGGTTCGGGTCCGGCGTGCCGCTCATCGTGCAGCCGATGGCTCCAGACGGAGTCGAGACCGTCGTCGGCGTCGTGGAGGACCCGTCGTTCGGGCCGCTCGTGATGTTCGGGCTCGGCGGCAAGGAGGCCGAGCTGTTCGCAGACCGCATCTGGTCGCTCGTGCCCATGACCATAGAGGACGCCCGTGACCTCGTGAGAGGGCTCCGTTCGTCGCCGCTTTTGACCGGCTACCGCGGTTCGGCCCCGGTCGATCTGGAGGCGCTGTCCGGGGTGCTTTCCCGCGTTGGCCGCCTGGCGGAGGACCTGCCGGAGGTGGTCGAGATGAGCCTGAACCCGGTTGTGGCGAGCTCCGGAGGTGTCGTGGCGCTCGACGCTCGCGTCCGCGTTGCGGCGACGATGCCCGAACCGCCACTTTTGCGCCGCGCCATGCGGTCGGCTTGAGCGGCGGGCCGACCCGTCGCAAGCGGCTTACTCGAGGCCTGCCACCTCGTTGATCCGCCGCATCACCTCGTCGTCGAGCCGTTCGAGCACCTCGAGGGACAGCAGGTTCTCCTGCAGCTGGCCGACGCGGCTCGCGCCCATGATGACCGTTGAAACCTTGGGGTTGCAGGCGCACCAGGCGATGGCCAGCTGTGCGAGCGGGCAGCCGAGGTCATCCGCAATCGCCTTCAGTGCCCTCACCCTGTCCTTCTTGTGGCCGTCTTCGAAGTTCGGGCGGAGCCATTCGAAGCCCGCAAGCGCGCCGCGGGAATCCTCCGGGATCCCCTCGAGGTACTTGCCCGTGAGCAGGCCGGTGGCGAGGGGACTGAATGTCGTGAGGCCAATCCCGTAGTCCTCGAGGAGGCGGGCGTACTCCTTCTCGACACGCCTGCGGTGGAGCAGGTTGTACTCAGTTTGCTCCACCACGGGCTTGTACAGGTGGTGACGCTCGGCGATCTCGATGGCGGCGACGATCTCGTCCGCTGCCCACTCCGAAGTGCCCCAGTAGAGGGCCTTGCCGGAGCTGATGATGTCGGACATCGCCCTCACCGTCTCTTCGATCGGTGTCTCCGGGTCGGCGCGGTGGCAGAAGATGAGGTCCAAGAAGTCGAGCCCGAACCGCTCGAGAGATGCGTCCACGGCCTGCATCAGGTACTTGCGGTTCAACGTGTAGGTCATGTTCGGGACGTCGTGGATGCCCCAGAAGAACTTGCTCGAGACGACGTACTCGTGGCGTTCCCAACCGAGGGTCTTAAAGGCCCGGCCCATGATCGCCTCCGACTGGCCCCCGGCGTAGCTCTCGGCGTTGTCGAAGAAGTTGACCCCTGCCTCGCGTGCGGCGGCGAGACAGCGCACGGCGAGGTCGTCGTCCAATTGGTTGGCGAAGCTGACCCACGAGCCGAACGACAGCAGGCTCACCTTGAGGCCGGATCGGCCAAGACGGCGATAGGGCATTGACATATCTGGTCATCTCCAGCTCGATGGACTCGGGTACGACAACCGATCACGCTGCTCGAAGATACCCGCGACCGATAAGTCTTGGCCGAGCCCTCCGTCGGGCCCGGTGCGCCCGCGCTAGCGGCGCTTGGCCCTTGGCACCGTCGCGAGCAGGTCGGTCAGGACCTCGGCGACGATCTTCCGCGTGCGGGGAACCGAGCAGCCCTGAATGGTCCTCAGGGCATCCCACGAGGCCCAGCTCGCGGCAAGGTCGAGGGCGTCGATCATGAGCGATCGACGCCGCGCGTCAAGGCGCGACAACTCAGGCGCGAACACGTCCGCGACCTGCGCCCGGGCCGTCGCGTACGCCTCGGCGAGCTGTTCGACCACGAGCGGGTGCGTCTGGCTCAGATAGATCGCCACCCTCCTTACGGGGCCGATCCTCTCGTAAAGCTTCGCCCGCAGAGCTACGAGCTCTTCGATGCGGTCGTCCACGCGGGGAGCATCTGGTCGCGGGTCGAGGTAGATCAGTTGCACCGGCCGGATTCTCGAGGCGGCCGCCACGAACAGCGCATCGAGGTCGGCGAAGTGGCGGAACACGGTCCTTTCCGAGACCCGGGCACGGGCGGCGACCTCAGCGGCGCTCGGAAGGTATATGGCGTTGGGCGGGCACTCCCGCACGATGTCGAGCACGGCACCCACGACCGCCTCGTAGTTTCGAGCCGCCCGCAATCGGCGTCCGTCCGCTTCCTGGTCGCCTGCGGTCCGGGCGGGCTGGTGCGCGGGTGGCGAAGCTGGCGGCGGGGACGCTCGCCGGGGGGAGTTGAGCGGACTCGGGCGCGCCCGCGATGGCGCGCGGGCCGCCGGTACCTGGGTCGGGCGGGCCGTCGAGGCCCGAGCGGGCGAGGTTGTGGTGCCGGTCGAGCGACTTGAGCGCGCTTTTGGCGTGGCTCGTGTCGCGGGGGTCACCATCTGTGACATCCGGGTGACAAATTGAACACGGGAAGCATCCTACTCAAAGTTGGTGCCATTGGATCGTCAGTGGCTCTGCCAGTTGCGCGAGAAGCTCTATCCACCGACGAGGAGAGTGCCGTCCATCGACTTCTCGATGGGGATGGCGGGCAGCGGTGACGCAGCCGGACCCTGGATCACGTCCCCTGTGGCGGCGGAGAAGATCGAGCCGTGACAGGGGCATCGGAACTGGAGCGCGGGTTGGAAGAATCCCACAGTGCAGCCCATGTGGGTGCACACGGCGCTGAAGGCCACATAGGCGTCGGGGGAAGGCCGGACCACGTAGGCCGGGATCTGCTGGGCGGGGTCGGTGAACTCCCGGGCGCCGCCGAGGGGCACGTCGCTGGCGAGCCCGATGGGCGTGCCCGCGGCCCCGCCGCTAGCGGATCGTGCGCCCGATGACCCGGTGCTGGGTGGCGGCAGCTGGGGCGCGCCGGACGCATGTGTCGATGCGCCGCCGAACATCCTCCCGAGCGCCGCCGCGATGCCGGCTGCGACCGCGGCGAAGCTCGCAAGCGTGATGGCGGAGGCCAGCTTGCGAGCAGCCGCACGTCGGTCGATGTCCGCCGCGCGGGCGGGCCTGACGGCGGCCGCAGCTCGTTCTGCGGCGTGGCGTGCCTCGAGTGCCGCATCGAGCGACCAAGCCCCGCTGCCCGCGACCACTAGCGGGGTCCACGCAAAGAAGAAGACGATGTCCGAACCGTAGAAGTAGGGGGAGGTGTGGAAGCTGACGGAAAGGAAGAAAAGGAGCGACAGCGCCATGCCGCCCGCGGCGGCGATCCGCCCGAACAGCCCGAACAGGGTGCCGAGACCGACCGCCAGCTCGCCGAGAGCGATCAGGAGGCCCACGAGCACCGGGACGTGCGCCGACAGCCTGATGAGGGGGCCGATCGGGCTGGTGGCGATCGAGGCGTGCAACTGCGCCTGGATCGACCCGGGATTAGCGGCTTGGAAGAAGAAACGGTTCGTCAGCTTCTGCAAGCCGGCGTAGGTGAACGTCACGCCCAGGAAGGCTCTCAAGATGAGCTGCGACCCGCCGGGAGTGTCCCGGAGCCGCGCCCACGGCCCGCCCTGGCCCGGGGCTGAAGGTTGCACGACTACTCGAACGACGGCGCCGGCCCGCCCGCAAGCACGGTCGTCTCGCCGGTCTCGGTCGCTGTGGACGAAGGGTCATGTTCGTTCACGGTGGTGTGCACGGTCCTGCGCAAGCGGATCTCCGGCAGTGCGAGCGACAGGAGGAAGGCGACGGCGACCACCGGCGTCGCGATGAGGAAGACCGTGTCGATCGTGTGCACGTAGGCGATGGTGGCCGCCGCGTGGATGCTCGGGGGCAGCAGCTTCAGCTGGGCAGGGCTGCCGACGATCTCGCGGGCTATCTCCGGCACGTGGGGGCGCGCCGCGAGAGGAAGTGCCCTGGTCAAGTTACCGACGAGCCGGTCGTTGAGGACCGCGCCCAAAAGCGCCGTACCAAAAGCGCCGCCCATCGACCGGAAGAAGGCAGCCAGCGATGTCGCCGTCCCGAGGTCCTTGTAGTCGACCCCGTTCTGGACGGCGAGGATCAGCACCTGCATGACAAGGCCCAGCCCGAACCCGGTCACCAACATGAAAGCGGAGGTCAGCAAGAAGGAGGTGTGAATCGTCAGTGTGGAGAACAACCCCATGCCGATGGTCATAAGAGCGGTGCCGACGATGGGGAAGATCTTGTAGCGCCCGACGCGGGCGATGATCTGGCCGCTCCCGATCGAGGCCGCGAACAGGCCGGCCATGATGGGCAGCAACATGAGACCGGAGGTGGTCGGCGACACTCCTCGCACGACCTGGAGGTAGACGGGGAGATAGATGATCGCGCCGAACATGGCGACGCCGACGATGAAGCCGGCGGCGTTGGCCACCGAGAACACTCGTTTGCGGAACAGCCTGAGCGGGACGATCGGCTCAGACGCATAGTGCTCGCGGACGAGGAACCCGGCTACGAAGATGACGCCGATCGCGATCATGCCGATGATCTGCGGTGAGAGCCAGGCGTAACCCTGCGGGGATCCTCCGAGGGTCGTGACCAACAGCAGGGCGGACACTCCGACGAGCAGGAGCACAGAGCCCAGGTAGTCGATCTTGTGCCGCGTGCGCACAGCGCGGTCTCTCAGCACGATGCTCGTGACGACGAGTGCGATCGCACCGATGGGGAGGTTTACGTAGAAGATCCAGCGCCAGGAGGCGTGATCGACGAGGAAGCCCCCGACAAGTGGGCCGGCGATACTTGCTATGCCGAAAACCGCGCCGAAGTATCCCTGGTAGCGGCCACGTTCAGCAGGGGACACGACATCGCCGACGATGGCCATCGCCAGCACGATCAGGCCGCCGGCGCCAAGTCCTTGCACGGCTCTGAAGGCGATGAGCTGGTCCATGTTCTGGCTGAGGCCGGCAAGGACCGAGCCGGCGAGGAATATGACGATGGCGAACTGGAAGATGCGCTTGCGGCCGTAGAGGTCGGAGATCTTCCCGTAGAGAGGTGCGCTCACCGTCGAGGTGAGGAGGTAGGCCGTAACGACCCAAGTGAGCCGGTTGAGCGAGTGGAAGTCACCGACGATGGTCGGTAGCGCCGTGCTCACGATGGACTGGTCGAGCGCGGCCAAAAGCATCCCGAGCATCAGTCCCGAGAAGACCACGAGGATCTGGCGGTGGCTCATGACCCCGCCGGGGCGGTCGTAGCTCGCCGTCGCCTCACCGGGCGCGGCGCCGTTTTGGGTTGCCACTGCGTGGACGTCCTTGGATCCGGCGCCGAGGGCAGTGTCAGTCGTCATATTGCAGTTTCCTCCTGGGCGTTCTCGTGCTTGGGGGCCTCACAGCCCGTCATTGCCTCATGCCTGCCGGCGGCCGCGTCGAGCATCTCCATCGTTGCGACCAACTGGGCTAGCTGGTCGTCCGACAGCGATATGAGGAGTCCGGCGGTCTTCTTGCAGGCACTCGCGTGCAGCTTGGTCACCAGCGACTCACCTGTGTCGCTGAGCGCCAAGCGGACGACCCTTCGGTCCGAAGGATCGTCACAGCGGACCACGAGCCCCTGGCGAACGAGGCGGTCGACGACGGCCGTAGCTGCGCTTTCTCCCACGTCGAGCTCTTTCGCGAGCTCCCGCATCGTCACCGATTGGCCCCTTAAGTACGTCAGCACGCTGAGCTGATGGCCGGTGACCGCATGCAGCTCGTCACGCAGCTCCCGGTGCAGGAGAGCGCTGAACCGCCTCTGCATCTGCGGCTGGAGCTCGCAGTACCTCTCGACCAGCAGTTCGCGGGGCGAGAGCCCCTCGGCTGCGAGGTTGCCCGAGAGGGACGGGGACGGCGCCGTTAGCTCTATGGACATCATGAGGAGCGACCTCCGGTTGAGCTCTGCAATGTCACCTTCACTGGAACATTTCTACTGATGAAATATTCCGGCAGGTGGAACTGTGACCGGTGCTACCGGGATTGAAGCTGAGAGGAGACGAGGGCGGCGAATCACGTCCAGCTCACGGCGCCATCGTCAGCGCGCCGCCGCCCACCGGCAGGCAGCCGTGCTCACGCGCCGAGGTCGAGGACGATCTTGCCGAGCTTGGCTCCCATAGCGAACCTCTCGTAGGCGGCGGCCACCTCTTCGAGCCCGAACACCGCCTCGACAAGGACGCGAACACGCCCTGCGGAAAAAAGCGGCAGGACCTGGTGCTCTACCAGGCGCGCGGCCAGGGCCTTCTCCTCGAGCGGACGAGCCCGCAACGTCGAGCCGTGCACGCTCCCGCGACGGCTCATGAGCTGGAGGAGGTCGATCTCACCGCGCGCACCTGCTCCGACTCCGATGATCGCGATGCGGCCCCCGGTGGCCAGCGAGTCGAGGTCGGTTCGCAGATTCGGCGCCCCGACCGGCTCCAGGATCACGTCATAGGGGCCGTGCGCCGCGGCGTCGGCCGGGTCGACCGCGGTCGCGCCGAGAGCCTGGACGCCGTCGCGCAGCTGTGGGGCGCGCACGCTCGCCACGGCGGTGGCGCCCGCCGCCACAGCTAGCTGCACCCCTGCGACGCCCACGCCGCCCGCGGCGCCGTTCACGAGGACCCGTTCTCCCGGCCGGAGCTCGCACCGGGTGAACAGGGCGTCATGCGCGACCGTGAACGCCTCCGGGAAGCCGGCCGCCTGAAGAGAGGTGACCTCGTCGGGCACCGGCAACGCGGTCCGCTCGTGAACGGTCACGAACTCGGCCTGCGCTCCGCCCCCGACGACCGCCATGACCCGGTCGTTGACCACGAAACGTTCGACACCGGCACCGACTGCCGTCACAAGGCCCGCCAGCTCGAGGCCCGGGATGTCGGCCGGCCAACCCGGCGGAGCCGGGTACAGGCCGTCCCGCTGCATCAGGTCGGCCCTGTTCAGGCCGGCAGCCTCGACCCTGACCAGCAGCTCGCCGGTGCCCGGGACAGGGTCGGGTCGAAGCCCTACGGCTAATGCTCCCGCCTCGACGATGACAGCGCGCACGTCTGAAGCGTAGGCGGGACCGCAGCTGGGAGGTGGCTGTTCAGCCGGAAGTGAGTCTTCCGGGCGCCGAAACGGTCAGGGCCGGCCGGCGCCGTAGGCGCCAGGTGGAATCGGCGTGTCCATCACGTTCGTACCCGTCTCCTCGGCCTGCACGACCATGCCGTCGACGATGTACATGACCACGTGGTAGAGCAGGTAGGCGTCACCGTAGAAGATGAGGTCACCCGGCTGGAGGTCAGCCATCGAGACGTGCTCCGTCTCGTAGTACTGCTCAGTCGCCCCGTGAGCCAGGGAGACACCGGCTTGGCTCCAAGCCCACATGGTCAGCCCTGAGCAGTCGAAGCCCGCGCCCGGTGTGGCACCTCCCCACACGTAAGGGACCCCGCGCTGGCTCTGGGCGGCGTTGACGGCGATCTGACCTGCGGTGTCACCGGCCACCGGTGGCAGCGAGGGCGAGGATGGCGTAACCGGGGGCGGTGGCGTGACCGTCTGTTGCTGCTGTTGGGCGCTGGCTTCGGCCGCCCGCGCCGCGGCTGCCAACTGCGCGGCATAGGCGGCGGCCTTGGCCCGCTCAGCGGCTGCCACGGCAGCTGCGAGCTGGCCCTTCACATTGGCTTCCTCGGTGTTCAGCTGAGCGGTGAGTGCCTGTGCTTGCGCCAGGTCGGTAGTGATCGACGTCTCATTGTCCCTTGCGAGTCGCTCGGAGTTGTCGAGAGCGGTCCGGTCGATCGTCAGCGCGCGCTGGTTGATCTCGACTGTCGTCTCGGACTCGTCCAGATTGCCCGACGCCGCTTGGATGTAGGCCTGCTGCATGCCGGCGGTCTGTTGGGTCCCGTTGAACACCACGGACAAGCTCTGTGACTCACCACCTGTCACGTAGGCCTCGATCGCGACCTCGCGCAGGTGCGACTGGTCCCCGGCGAGTGCCTGTTCGGCGCTTCCAATCGCCTTTGTCGCGGCGGCGACTTGTTGTGCGAGCGACGCGACGCGGGCCTTGGCTTGGAGGTAGCTCTCGTCGAGGATGGTCAGCTTGACGTTGGCCGCCTGGATCTCGGCGGCGATGTACTGAGCTCGCTCTTGCAGCGTGGCAACTTGGTCGGCACCTGCGGGCGCGCCCGCAAGAACTAGAGGCGTGCCGACACCAGCAAGCAACATCGCGGAAATGAGGAGCGAAGCAGCGCGTCGCCTGCGCCGTCCCGGCGCACCCGGCGCGACGACCAAGCCTTTTGCAGCCTCAGCGATGAGGCGCCCAGTAGCAGGTCTCACAGTGCCAGCAACCTAACCCGGTGTGCAAAGGCTTGCAAGCACGCAGCGCCCCACCTGGGGCGGAGCACTTTTCGTCCGGAAAATGGACGTTACAGCGTCATTACGATAGCTCTGTCTGAATTGTTACGGCTGTCGTCCTGACAACTACGTTGACGATATGACTGCTATGGGAGATGCAAAGGGTGCCGGCGATGCCGCTTTAGGGTATCGCATCGAGCACGATTCAATGGGCGAGATCCGGGTGCCGCAGGGAGCGCGTTGGGGAGCACAGACACAGCGCGCCGTCGAGAACTTCCCGATCTCGGGCCAGACCGTGGAGCCCGCGCTCCTCGTGGCTCTGGCGATGATCAAGGGCGCGGCGGCGACCGTGAACGCCGAAATGGGCACCATCGGTGCTGACGTGGCGGCGGCGATTGCCGAGGCGGCCGAAGAAGTGGCAGCGGGGCGCCATTTTGACCAATTCCCGATCGACGTGTTCCAAACGGGGTCGGGGACCTCCACCAACATGAACATGAACGAGGTGTTGGTGAGTCTTGCAGGAGAGCGTCTCGGGCGGGAGGTGCGCCCGAACGACGAGCCCAACGCCTCGCAGTCAACCAATGACGTGTTTCCCTCGGCTATCCACCTGGCCGCGGCCGAAGGGATCGTGAGCGACCTTATCCCGGCCCTTCGTCGGCTGGCCTCGAGCCTGCGCACGAAACAGGAGGAGTTCGCCGGGGTTGTGAAGTCCGGGCGCACCCACCTCATGGACGCGACGCCCGTGACACTCGGCCAGGAGTTCGGCGGGTTTGCAGCGGCGGTCGAGTACGGCGTGGAACGCCTGGAGTCTGTGCTGGGTCGCGTGGCAGAGCTGCCGCTCGGCGGCACGGCCGTCGGAACCGGGCTGAATGCCAAGGCAGGCTTTGCGGCCAGGGTGATCGCGCGGCTCGCGGACGCGACCGGATTGCCACTCACGGAGGCCCGCGACCACTTCGAGGCCCAGGGCTCCCGGGACGCCCTCGTCGAAGCCTCCGGTGCGCTACGGACGATCGCGGTGTCGCTCTACAAGCTCTCGAACGACCTTCGATGGATGTCCTCGGGCCCGCGCTGCGGCCTGGGCGAGATTCACCTGCCGGATCTCCAGCCGGGCTCGTCGATCATGCCCGGGAAGGTCAACCCGGTGGTCCCTGAGGCTGTCTGCCAGGTGGTGGCGCAGGTGGTCGGCAATGACGCCGCGGTGGCTTTCGGGGGCTCGGCGGGGAACTTCGAGCTGAACGTGATGATGCCCGTGATCGGGAGCAACCTTCTCGAGTCCATCCGTCTGCTCTCCTCGGTGAGCGTTGCCCTGGCTGACAAGTGCGTGGCCGGGATCGTCGCCGACGAGGAGCGGTGCCGCTCCTACGCGCTCTCCTCCCCGTCGCTCGCCACGGCGCTCAATCCCTACATCGGCTACGAGCAGGCGGCCAAGGTCGTGAAGGCCGCCCTGGCGGGAGGAAAGGACCTGCGAAGCGTCGTGTTGGAGATGGGGCTGCTCAGCGAAGAGGAGGTGGACCGAGCCCTTGACGTGCTTGCCATGACCAAGGGCGGGGTGGTCGGCTGAGCGCGGCCGGCTGAGAGCTGGCTTGACGAGGGAGGTTTCCTACCACCCCGCCGGTAGCGTGCGTCGCGATGCACCCCATCGAGCGCCTCCGGTGGATCGCCCGGGACACTGACGAGGCTCCAACCACGCTCGCGGTCGAGGCGGCCTGGGCGATCTCCGATCTCCTGGCCGACGAGCCGGCCGCAGTCGTGACCGCCTGCCGGCGGCTCGTCGAGTCTCACGTCACCGTCGGCCCGCTTTGGTGGCTGGCCGCGACCGTGCTGGCCGCCCCTGATCCGGAACAGGCTGCCAGGCGTGCGGTTGCCGAGCTCGCCTCCGATCCCACCGCCGAGCTGCTCGCGGCCGGGCTGGGTGATCGTCTCGGTGGCGAGGCGCCGATCGTGGTCGGGTGTCCAGCCGAGACCGTGGCGGAGGCGTTTTCGCATCGGCCGGTGGCCGTGGTCCGTGTCCTCGGGTCGCCGTCCGCGCTGCGCGGACAGGTCCGCCGGTTTGCGACGGCGGCAGCGAAGGCCGAGGGTTTCGAGTTCGGTGAGGCACAGCAAGCTGTCCAAGGCGCGACAGCAGTGATCGTCGAGGCGCTCGCGGCCGGATCTCGAGGAGTGCTCGTCGCCGCCGCAGTCCTTCCTCTCGCCGAAGCCGCCCAAGGCGCCCGTGTCCCTCTCTGGGGCGTTGCAGCTCTCGGCCGCGTGCTTCCCGACCAGTTGCTCGAAGAGGTCCTGAGGCGCGCCGGCGACGGTGTCGGGCTGATTGAAGGCGCCCGTTTCGATCTGGTGGCCGGCCCGGCCGGTCTCGAGGCCCCCGTCCAGGCCTTGGCCAGGGACATGTGCCCGCCGGCATCGGAGCTGTGCGTGCGCGCGAGGTGATCGGATCCTCAGGAGTTTTCTGCCCGGGCGGCCGCCTCCCCGGCGACGGGCGCCCGGCTTAGGCGTGCATTGTCCTGCGATGGCGTGAGTGCCCGGCGCAACCACTGGGCGCCGACGGCGGAGGCGGCGCAACAGGCGACGAAGAAGCCGAGCAGGAAGATCCCGAGACCGGCACCGATCGCTGCTCCGGAAAGCGCAGGGCTCACGACGCTGGCCACGGTGACGCACATGGCAGAAGCGGCGAAGTAGCGCCCGCGAAGAGCCGGCGGCGCCAGGTCGTTAACGAGCGGGCCGCTGACCGGGCTCAGGAACACCTCCCCTGCGGCGAACACGACCAGGCAGGCGATGACAAGCGCCCGGGAGGTGCTGGACCCCGGTGCCAGGCCGGCGCAGGCGAGTACGACCCAGCAGGCACCGAAAGCGGCCGCAACTATCTTGATGGCCGTTGTGCGCCTTGTCCGGCTGACGATCCGCAACGCCAATGGCTGCGCCAGCACGATGAACATGGTGTTGGCTGCGTACGCAGCCGCGATCGTGCCGGGGCCCGCTTTGGCCACGGACGTGGCGAAACCCACGAAGCCCGTGTTCAAAGCACCGTAGCCGGCGAGCATGAGGATGGTCATCGTGACCAGGTACCGGCGGAACAGACCGTCGCCGAGCACCGCCCGGTAGCCACGCTCGGCCTGGCGGCTCACGCTGGTCGTGGAGGCACCGTCTCCGGTTGATGGCGAAGGACCGGCAGGGTGCGTCGAGGCGAACGCGCTCTTGGGCAAGAGCGCCAGCACCGGCGCGACTGAGAGAGCGAAAGTCCCGTTGATGAGATAGACCGCGACAAAGGTCCCCGGCTCCGGGACGTGGACGACAAGCCCGCCGACGATCGCCCCGATGCCGAGACCGAGGTTCAACAGCTGGAAGTTGCGCGCGAACGCCAGGCGGCTGACCTTGTCGTCACCCGCCATGACCCCGAGGAGGGCGTTCCAGGTCGGCCACCCGGCACCCTGCCCGAGCCCGTAGACGAACAGGGCCGGTACTGCGGTCCCGACGCTGTGCACGGTCGCGAGGGCGGCGATGCCGAGGCCCTGCACGACCATGGTCACGAGGACCACTTTCCTGGCGCCGACCCGGTCGACGAGGGCACCGGCCAGGGGACTCACGGGAAGCGCCAGCACCGCCACTGCGCCGATGAGAAGGCCCGAGATCCCGAGAGGAATGTGCCGGACCTGGTGCAGATAGATGACGAGAAACGGAAGGGTCAGACCTCCCCCGACTGAGGACACGAAGCTTGCCCCGAGAAGGACGCGCAGCGATCCCGGGAGCCGGACCGTGGGCATGACGCCCAATCCTCGCGCGCTTGAACGAATGGCTGAATTGGCTTTGCCGCAGGAGTAGCTTCACTTGTATGGGATCGGTGATCGAGTTTGCGAGCAACGGTTCGACCGACGTCGGGTACCTCGCGTTGCCCGACGGTGAGAGCGGGCCGGGGGTCGTCGTGATTCAGGAGTGGTGGGGACTGGTCGACCACATAAAGGACGTGTGCGACCGTTTCGCGGCCGAGGGCTTCGTGGCGCTGGCGCCCGATCTCTACCACGGGGCGAAGGTCACCGAGCCCGACGAGGCCGCGAAGCTGATGATGACGCTCGAGTTGGACCGCGCCGCCCGGGACATGGGTGGCGCCGTGGACGAGGTCGCCTCCCGGTCGAGCGGCAGCGGAGTCGGAGTCGTCGGGTTCTGCATGGGCGGGGGCCTGGCTCTGATGCTGGCATCTCAGCGCCCGGACAAGGTGAAGGCTGTGGTGCCCTTCTACGGTGTGGTGCCTTGGCAGGGCGCGCAGCCTGACTATTCAGCCCTAACTGGCGCTGTTCTCGGCCATTTCGCGGGGAAGGACGAATCGGCGAGCCCCGAGGCGGCGAGGGCACTTGTGCGCACGCTGAGGCAAGCGGGCAATGACGATGTGGACATTCACATCTATCCGCAAGCGGACCACGCCTTCTTCAACGACACGCGCCCTGAGGTGTATGACGCCGAGTCGGCGGCGCTGGCTTGGCGCCGCTCGACTGAGTTTCTTCGGTCCCGTATCGGTTGAGTCGTCTATGAGGCCAGGAGTCGTCGAACGCTATCTGGCACTCGGCTTGGCAATGGACCGCCACGTGCCCGGGCTCGTGGACTCTTACTACGGGCCGGAAGAGATCGCAGCCCGCGTTGGTGCGTCGCCGGTGATGGCGCCTGAGCGTGTCGTGGCCGAGGCACGGTCAATTCTTGCGGCCATCGACGCAGGCGAGCCGCTCGGCGATACGGACGATGGCGCGGCCCCCGGCCATCGCCAGCTCGAGACTGTCCCGGACTCGGGAAGGGACGCGTCGAGGCGCCACTATCTCCGCGCCCAGGTGATCGGCTTGCTCACCACTGCGCGCAAGCTGGCGGGCGAGCCGATCGCCTACGCCGACGAGGTCGAAGCCTGTTACGGCGTTCGCCCGCGGAGATTCGAACAGGAGCAGTTCGAGGCGGCGCACCGTCGCCTCGACGAGGTCGTGCCGGGCGAGGGACCGCTGCTCGACCGCTACGTGTCCTGGCGTGAGGCGCGCACGGTGCCCATGGGCCGGCTGCGAACGGCGATCAACTCGCTCGCCGAGGACCTGCGCGACAGGACCCGGCTCATGTTCGGCCTGCCCGAGGGCGAGCGCGTCGAGTTCGAGTTCGTCTCCAACAAGCCGTGGAGTGGTTTCAACTACTACCAGGGGGGGTTGCGCTCGAGGGTGGCGATAAACACCGACCTCCCGGTGTTCTCGACGTCTCTCGGCCCCCTTGTGGCACATGAGGCTTATCCGGGCCACCACACCGAACACGTGCGCAAGGAGGTGGGTCTTCTCCGCCGCAACCGGTGCTTGGAGGAGTCGATCGTCGTCATCGGGACGCCCCACAACCTGCTCTCCGAAGGGCTGGCCGACCTTGGCCTCGAGGTCGTGACGGGCCCATCGCCCGACGCGGTTGTGGCTGAGCACCTGAGACCGCTCGGGATCTCCTACGACCCGGAAGTGGTCGCTGCCATGCGAAGGGCGCGGGAGGCACTCGGCGGCGTGCGTGCGAATGCGGCCTTTCGCCTGTGGGAGGACGGGGCCGATCCCGACGTTGTCATCGAAGAGGTGGCCCGCTTCGAGCTGACATCGAGAGCGAGGGCGCAAAAGGCGGTCGAATTCCTTCTCCACCCGATCTGGAGGTCTTACATCTCCTGCTATGTGGAGGGCCTGCCACTTTGCCGGGCTTTTGTCGGAGGCGACGCTACCCGCTTCGCCCGCCTCGTCACCGAGCAGCTCACCCCGCGGGATCTGATCGACGAGACTGCGCCTGCGCGATAAGCACGGGAGCGATGTCAACACCGCGGCCCGTGGCCGCAGCGCCGTCCTACCATCGGTGTCGTGTCAGAACGTTCCCGCAATTTGCCCCGACGGTCGTGCCTGTCCGTGCCGGGATCCAACCTGCGTTTTCTCGGGAAGGCGCCGGCCGTAGAGGCCGACATGACCCTTTTCGACCTGGAGGACTCCGTGGTGCCGGCCGACAAGGAGTCGGCCAGGGCAAAGGTGGTCGACGCGATCCGCACCCCCGGCTGGGATGATCGCGTCCTCTGCGTCCGGGTGAACGGGTGGGCCAGCCCTTGGACCTACGGAGATGTGATCGAGGTCGTTACCCAAGCGGGCGAGCGGCTCGACGAGGTGATGCTGCCCAAGGTGAACACGGCCGCCGAAGTCGTCGCACTCGATCTTCTCCTCTCCCAGGTCGAGCTCAACAGCGGGCTTCCGGCCGGTCACGTCGGCATCGAGGCCCAGATCGAGACAGCGCGGGGCCTTATCAACGTGGAGGAGATCTGTGCAGCCTCGCCAAGGCTCGAGGCGGTCGTCTTCGGCCCGGCGGACTTCGCCGCTTCGCTCGAGATGCCCGTGTTGACCGGCGGCGTGCAGATCGACCAGTACCCGGGCGATCACTTCCACTACGTCTACGCCAGGATCTTGACGGCCGGGCGGGCGAACGGGATCCAGGTCATCGACGGCCCGTTCCTCAAGATCCGTGATCCGGAGCTGCTCCGCGACTACTGCAACCGGGCGCGCACCCTCGGCTATGACGGGAAGTGGGCCGTACACCCGGACCAGGTCCCGATACTGAACGAAGCGTTCTCACCGACGCAAGAGCAGTTCGACCGGGCATGGGCTGTCCTGGATGCCTACAGCCAGGCGACCGGCCACGAACGCAAGGGCGCTGTGATGTTCGGCGCCGAGATGATCGACGAGGCCAGCCGCAAGATGGCGCTCAAGTTCGTCTCGCGGGGCGAGCGCGCGGGCCTGCGCCGTCCGGGCAAGGCCCGGGCCTAAGGCGGGCCCCGGGTTGTCCGACATGTCGCCCCGGATCGCAGGCCATGCCTGAGCTGCCCCAGATGCAGGCACTCGCCGAACGTCTCGACGCCGCCGTCAAGGGCGCGGTCATCGAGAAGGTCGAGCATCTGGGCTTCTCTGGGTTGAAGACTGTCCTACCGCCCGACCAGGGCATCGAGGGCGAGAACCTTAAAGGAGTGGGACGGCGGGGCAAGTATCTCGTTTTGGCGCTGTCGTCGGGTCGCCGCATCCTGATCCACCTGTCGCAGGCGGGTCGTCTGGACATTGAAGTGCCGCCCAAACAAACCAGGCCCAGAGGTGGGGTCGTGCGCTTCGTCCTCGGGAACGGGACGGGCCTTCTCGTCCGTGAGCACGGCCACGAGCGCAAGGCGGGCTGGTGGGTGCTGGCGGCCGGTGCCGAAGGACCGCTGGAGGGTCTCGGCCCCGAGCCGCAGGATCAGGCGTTCGAGGACCTGTTGACGACGAGCCGGGACACTCGTCATCTTCACACCTTGTTGCGGGACCAGAGCTTCGTGGCCGGTATCGGCCGCGGCTACGCGGACGACGCCCTGAACCGTGCCAAGTTGTCACCCTTCTCCTCGCTCAAGTCACTGAGCCCCGCTGACAGGGCGCGCCTTGTCGGCGAGATCCGCTCGGTCTTCGCCGAAGCGACCGCCTCAGAGCGCAAGCGAACGGGAGGCCTTTCGGAGCCCAAGCTCGGCACCGGCTTCGCGGTCCACAATCGGGCTGGCCAACCCTGCCCGGGCTGTGGTGAGCCTCTCCGCCGGGTCTCCTACGAGTCGCACGAGGTCGTCTACTGCAAGCGCTGCCAGACCAAAGGCCGGGTTCTAGCGGACCGCCGCTTGTCGCGCTTTTTGAAGTGACTCCGGCCAAGGCGACGTTCCAGGTGCGGCTGGCGCCGCTAGCGTGCTCGCTGCGCTCCAACCGGGAGCGCGCAGCCGAGCCGGTCTCGAGCCTTAAGGAGCCCAAGTGATAGGTGAGAAAGTCCTGCAGTTCCAGGGCAAGAACGTCGACCTGGCCGACCTTCAGTCCAAGGTCGAGGAGTACCTCAAGTCAGACGGATTCACAGTGCAGAGCTCCCTCACCAGTGACCACGGGACGGTGATCCAGGCGAAGAAGGGCGGGTACCTGGCGGCGGTGATCGACGCAGACCGCGCCCTCACGATCACGCTCTCCGGCTCGGCTGACGACTGCCTGGTTCGCATCGGCATAGGCAAGTGGCTTCAGCACCTCGCGACTGTGGCCCTCGAGACGCTGCTGCTCTCGGACCTGTTCCTCCTCGTCGACGTCGCCGAGACTGCCTGGAACCTCGAGATCGAAGAGAGGCTCGTCAGCCAGATCCACTCCTTCGTCGGCTGAGCCGGCGCCCGGAGTTCGCCGGGCGGGCTCCGGGCACCGAGAGCGGGTCAGTGACGGGACCGGGAGGCCTCAGTCGCCGCGCGCCGGCCGATCACGGTGACGAGCGGCGGTAACACGATGGAAGCTTCCCCCGGTTCCACCTCGGTGAGCTCCTCGAGATAGGTCGCCACCGGCCCCGGCCCGGCCCCCGCGGGGGCCTCGGCCCAGGCGTCGACGAGCTCGAGTCCGACCTCGCGCACCATCGCCGGGAGAAGGGCCCCCACATCGGGGTGCCGCGCCCCGGGCATCGACATCGGCCCGCCGTCGATGCGTCCCGCCGAGGTGACGGGCTCCTGGGCCAGGAGGAATCCCCCAATGCGCAGCGAGGCGGCCATTCGCCGCAGGACGACAAGCGGCTCGATGACATGCATCAACAAGAAGCGACAGTAGGCAAGGTCGACCTTCTCCGGCAACGCCAGGTCCTCGCCGGCCTGGGTGATGGCGATCACCTGCGCCTCTCCGGCGGCTGCCGCCACAGCGGCGACCTCGTCCCGGGCGCGGGGATCGCTGTCAACGGCATAGACGCGGCCGTTGCGCCCGACGAGCTCAGCGAAGGCGACCGAGACGTCCCCCGCGCCGGCACCGACGTCCACGCACCGCCAGCCGGCCTCGATGCCCAGGCGTTCCAGAGCGGTCGCGAGGGGCCGGCGGTAGAGGTCGTTTCGCAAGCCGAGCTCGCTCATGGAGACGACGGTACTCAAACTTCGCTGATCAGCCGGCCCCGTGCCGGACTACCGTGGCTGCGTGCGAGTGACGATGATGCTGTGCGACGCGGCGCAGGTGGCGGACGGGAAGCTCTTCATCCTGGGCGGAGGCTGGAGCCTGATTGGGCCGGAACCGATGCCTTCTGCGATCGCCATCAAAGTGGACGTGGGGTGGCACGAGGCGACACGGCCTCACCACTGGGAGCTCTTTTTGATGGACGAGGACGGGCGTCCGGTCATAGTCGAGGGCGCCGACGGCCCTCAGCCGATCGAGGTGAGGGGCGACTTCGAGGTCGGGCGGCCCGAAGGAGTGCCGGAGGGCAGCCCTATCGACGTGGCGGTCGCGGTCAACTTCAGCCCTCTCCCGCTCCCGGACAACACCAGGTTCACCTGGCGTCTCACGATTGACGGGGAGAGCGAGAACGACTGGCAGCTCGCCTTTTCCACGCGGCCCCCGAGAGAGCTGCCTGCGCAATGAGCGCTCGGGAGGGCCACCGGACGGGGGCGAGGGTCGGGACCCGGGAGGGCTCCGGCCAGTTCGGGCATCGCTTCTTGGTCTTGTGGGTGGGCGGAACTAGCCTGCCGGAAGCCGCATCTCAGGTCCTCAGAGTCGAGTGAAGGAGGGCGACCGTTGCCGAGATTGGAAGCGTCCACGGCGATAGCGGACGTCATGATCGTGATTCCGGACATCTACGGTGACAGCCGCGGCCGGTTCATCGAGACATACAGAAGGAACTGGTTCCCCCTCGGCCGCGAGATGGTGCAAGGCAACCGCTCTGACCGTCTACAGGGCGCCGTCGTCGGCGTCCACTACCACTTCCACCAGTCCGACTACTGGTATGTGACGCGCGGTCGTGCTCGTGTCGTCCTGCATGACCTGCGGGTCGGCTCGCCGACGGACGGCGCCACCGAGATCCTCGAGATCGGCGAGCACGATGATCGCGGGTTGTTCATCCCCCCGGGCGTCGGCCACGGCTTCGCGGCCATCACGGATCTGACGCTCACCTACCTCGTGGACTCCTATTACAACCCCGCGGACGAGCTCGGCGTGGCCTGGGACGACCCCGAGATCAAGGCGGACTTCGGTGTGACCGACCCTGTCGTGTCCGCTCGCGACCGGTCCAACCCGCTTCGTTGCGAGATCCCGGACCACCTCCGCCCGCGTTACGGCTTGAGGACCTGAGCGCGTCTTTCCCGGCGGGGCGCGATGCCGTGACCTCGGCATTGGGCTTGAATGGGGGCGTGCGCAACCAGCCGTGGAGTTGAGCAGCGTGATCGCACTCGTCATCGTCGTCCTCGTGGTGCTCGTCGTGGCCGCCATCGTCTGGGCCCGGGTCGCCTCGGGCAGGTCGGCCACGAAGTCGGTCGAGACCTACGAGCGCGCTCTCGGAGTGTTGGGGGAGGTTTCCAAGCGCACCGAGTCGACGGGGTTCCGCATCCTTCCCCACGAGGAGACCGGTCGGCCCCATGTCGGCAGGCGCACGGACGGCTCCGGAGGGGAGGCCTCCTCCGCCCGCGGAGATGTCCGCACGTCCGGCCAGGGACAGTTGGCCTCCTCGCGGCTGCCGCCGGCAGGTGAGCCCAAGCTTCGGTTCTCGGCTCCGGGCCGGGCGGGCGCTGTGCCGCCGGCGGGCCAGGAGGCGGGTGCGGACGAGGAAACCGGCGCACCCCCGGCCGCAGGAGCCCGTTCCCGTCCCCCCCTCGCCCGCACGCGCACGGGGACGGCCGCCGATGCGCGCGCCCGCGGGGAGGCTTACCGGTCGTCCGCCGATCGGCACCACCAGATCATGGTGCGCCGTGCCGCGACCGGTGCCGCGGCAGCTGTGGCAGTCGCTGCCGTCGTCGGCGCCGCGGTCTCCTTGAGCGGCGGCGGAGGGCGCCACCCGACGGTCACGACCACGACGGTCCGTCACGGAGGCGGAGGTCAGACCACCACCTCGACCACGGCCACGACGTTGCAGACGACGTTGCAGCCCACTTCGGTGTCTTCTTCCAACATCGCGTTCCCGGTGCCGTCGGGAAGCTACACGTTGGCCTTCCAGGCGAGCGGCGGCAAGTGCTGGGTCGGGATCGAGCACTCGAGCGCAGGCCCGTGGCTTTTCGCCGAGACCCTGAGCGCGGGCCAGTCGGCGACCTACCAGGGATCGGGCGCGCTGGTAATGACGCTCGGCGCCCCCGAGTACATCGGCCTGACCGTGAACGGGCTGGTGGCGGAGCTTCCCCGGAGCATCTCCCAGCCCTACAACGTCGAGCTGACGCCGATCTCGGGCTGACGCGAGAGCCGGACAGCCGGCGGCGTCAACCCGCAAGCCACCACGGGTGGGCGGGCCGCTCCCGAGTTGTTACTATGTGCGTAGGAGAAACTCCCGGGAGAGGAACGCTTGATGGCCATTACGGAGCTCGATCTCGGCAAGTACCAGCTCGGCTGGAGTGACGTCGAGGACTACGTCTTCAAGCCGCGCAAGGGACTGTCGGAAGAGATCGTCCGGGAGATGTCCGCCATGAAAGGCGAGCCGGACTGGATGCTCGACTTCAGGCTGTCCTCGTTGCGGCGCTTCGAGCGCAAGCCGATGGTGCGCTGGTTCGCCGAAAAGATGCCTGATCTGGACTTTGACGACATCTACTACTACATAAAGCCCACGGACGCGCAAGTCAACGACTGGGACCAGCTGCCGGAGTCGGTGAAGAACACCTGGGACAAGCTGGGCATCCCTCAAGCTGAGCGCAAGTACCTGGCCGGTGTGACAGCTCAGTACGAGTCCGAGGTCGTCTATCACCGCAATCGTGAGGACCTGGCACGCCTCGGTGTGCTTTTCACCGACATGGACACCGCTGTCCGCGAGCACCCCGAGATCGTCCGCAAGTGGTTCGGGAAGATCATCCCGCCGGGCGACAACAAGTTCGCCGCCCTCAACTCGGCCGTCTGGTCGGGCGGTTCGTTCATCTACGTGCCGCCCGGCGTGACGGTGGACATGCCCCTCCAGGCGTACTTCAGGATCAACGCGGAGAACATGGGCCAGTTCGAGCGGACCCTGATAATTGCGGACGAGGGTGCCCAGGTGCACTACGTCGAAGGCTGCTCGGCGCCTGTCTACTCGTCGGACTCGCTCCACTCGGCGGTCGTCGAGCTCGTGGCGTTGCCCGGCAGCCGGATCACCTACACCACGATCCAGAACTGGTCGACCAACGTTTACAACCTTGTCACCAAGCGGGCCCGCGCCGAAGCCGAGGCGCACGTCGAGTGGATCGACGGCAACATCGGCTCGCGACTGACGATGAAGTACCCGTCGGTTTACCTGATGGGGCCGAAGGCGTCGGGCGAGGTCCTCTCAGTGGCCTATGCGGGGGCGCGCCAGATCCTCGACACCGGGGCGAAGATGTTCCACTGCGCGCCCGAGACCAGTTCCACGATCATCTCGAAGTCCATCTCGAAAGACGGCGGTCATGCCACCTACCGGGGCAAGGTGCATGTCGACGAGGGCGCCAGGCGGGCGAAGTCGTTCGTCCGCTGCGACGCGCTCATCCTGGACGAGGACTCTGTCTCCGAGACCAAGCCGTACATGGAGGTCTGTGAGCGTGACGCCGAGATCGGTCACGAGGCGACCGTCTCCAAGATCGGGGACGACCAGCTCTTCTACCTCATGAGCCGCGGCCTGAGCGAGACCCAGGCGATGGGGATGATCGTGAACGGCTTCATCGAGCCGATCACCCGGACGCTGCCGATGGAGTACGCGGTCGAGTGGAGCCGGCTGATCGAGCTCCAGATGGACGGCTCGGTCGGCTGAGCTCTCGGGGCGGCGTGTAGCGGGTGCCTGTCGTCGTTTCGAGCGCCGTCGCGCGTTAACGTCCACGCCGATGCCGATGCGGGAGGACTGTCGCCACTATCAGAGCCGGACCTACGCGAGTGGTGAGGTCGCGAGATTCTGCGTGCTCGACATGGCGCCGGACGCGCCGTGGCGCTGCCCGGACAACTGCCCTGTCTACGAGCGGCGCCTCGCAGATGCCGGGTGGACCCACGGCAAGCTCGTCGAACCGCCCGTCGAGCAGGAACCGCCTGACGTGCCTGCCGCGGATGCCGCCGACCTGCTGGAGAACGCTGAAGAGATCGTCGCCGCCGCGGCGCCCGACGCAGTCGCGGAAGCACGCAAGCGGGAGCGAAAGCAGGAGCGGCGCTCAGGGGTCGGCGGCGGCTTCAGTCCCCGCGGCTGGTTCCGTCGCAAGGGCACCCCGCCCGCCCGATGACAGCCGTCCGCTAACCTCCTGCCCTGATCAGAATGCAATTACCCCCTTCGTTCACCGCTGAGGCCGCGGGGAGTCTCGGCGGCCCGCAGTGGCTGGCCGAGCGGCGGTCGGCGGCGCTGGAAGAGTTCGCCGCCAGCCCGCCGCCGGTGGTCGACGAAGACATGTGGCGCTACTCCCGCATCTCCGAGCTCGACCTGGGCCGGTTCGTGCCGAGCGGGAGCGCCGCCGCGGCGGGGCTGGCTCCGGCGCTCCAAGCTGACGCCTGGCCACAGTCCGCCGCCCTCTTGGAGCACGTCGGCGAGCGCTCCGGTCTCGCGCTGGTCGTCGACGGCGTCCTCGTCTCATTCGAGCTGTCGGCGCAGGCCTGCGAGACCGGGACCGTTCTCGGCAGCGTCCTCGACGATCCCAGGCGTTCACAGGCGCTCGACCAGGTGACGGACCTGAACACGACCTCCGGCTACGAAGAGCACGAGCCGGACGTGTTCGACCACCTGGCGGACGCTTTTCTTCGCGATGCGGTGATTGTGTCGGTCCCGGCACGGGCCCGCATCGACCACCCGATAGTCATCGTGCACCTGCTCGGTTCGCGCACGGCGACCGGGACGGGTGAGGCTGTTTTCGCGCGTACTCTCGTCGAAATCGGGGAGGCGGCCGAGGCGACGGTGATCGAGCTCCTCGTCTCCGGCGACGGCTTGCTGCTGGTTGTCCCGATCGTCGACATCGCCGTCGGGGACGGGGCCGTTTTGTCCTACAACGCCATCCAAGAGCTCGGCGGCGGTGCCTGGCAGTTCGCCCATCAGCGGGTCCGCGCAGGTCGGGACGCCACGATCCGCACCTTCACGGCCTCGCTCGGCGGCGAGTACGCCCGCTTCCGCACCGAGTCGGTCCTGGCCGGTCAGGGCGGGAATGCGGAGCTGTTGGCCGCGTACCTCGGTTCGGGGACCCAGACGCACGATTTCCGCACGCTGCAGGAGCATGCCGCGCCGCGCACCAAGAGCAACCTCGTCTTCAAAGGCGCTGTCGGGGGCACGGCGCGTTCGGTGTACTCGGGGCTTATCAGGATGCGTCACGGCGCAAAGGGCGCCGACGCATTCCAGACGAACCGGAATCTCGTGCTCAGCGATGGCGCGCACGCCGACTCGGTCCCGAATCTCGACATCGAGGAGAACGATGTCCGGTGCTCGCATGCCTCCGCCGTCGGTCAGATCGACCGCGAGCAGCGCTTCTATCTCGAGTCGAGGGGTGTCCCGCCCGCGGTCGCCGAGCGCCTCATCCTCCTGGGCTTTTTCGAGGACCTCTGGACGCGCATCGCTGTGCCGGGGGTTCGCGCATATCTCGCCGCGGCTGTCGCGGCACGCCTGGAGGGTGTCACAAGTGGGAGCTGAGCCTGTGCGGGTCCGACTTTGCGCGACCGGCGACCTGGAGGTCGGTCAGGTCCGCCGGTTCGAGATCGAGGGAGGGGCGATAGCGCTCGTTCACTGCGACTCGGGTTACAGGGCGCTCGTCGACGTCTGCAGCCATGAGGACTACCCGCTCTCGGAGGGCGAGGTCTTCCCCGAGGTGTGCGAGATCGAGTGCCTCCGGCACGGGAGCGCCTTCTCTCTGTTGGACGGCTCGCCCCAGAGCCTGCCCGCCACTCAGTCGGTCAGGGTCGTGCCGATCGAGGTCGACTCCGGTTGGGTCTTCGCGGTGCTCAGTTGACTGCCAGCGTGCTCACGATCTCGGATCTTCATGCCGGGGTCGACTCCCGCCAGATCCTGCGCGGCATCGACCTCGAGATCCGCAGTGGGGAGATCCACGCGGTCATGGGCCCGAACGGCTCGGGCAAGAGCACCCTCGCTCACGTCCTGATGGGTCGACCCGGGTACGAGGTCACGCGCGGCAGCGTGACGCTCGACGGCGTCGAGTTGCTGGCTCTGGCGCCTTTCGAGAGGGCGCAGGCAGGGCTTTTCCTGACGTTCCAGTACCCGATCGAGGTGCCCGGGGTGCCGCTCGCGTCGGCGCTCACCGAGTCACTGCTCGCCGCGGGCCGCATCACAGAGGCTGGCGCGGGGCCACTTCGCGACCGCCTTTGCGACGAGGCCGCCCAGCTCGGGATCCCTGCGGCGATACTGGAGCGCCCTTTGAACGTCGACCTGTCCGGTGGCGAGGCGAAACGGAACGAGACGCTCCAGCTGGCGATCCTGCAGCCGCGTTTCGCCGTCCTCGACGAGCTCGACTCCGGCCTCGATGTGGACGCCCTCGGCCAAGTGGCGAGGCGTATCGAGCGCGCCACCCACGTTGGCGATCCTCCCCTCGGTGTGATCGCCATCACCCACTACCGCCGTCTGCTCGCTGAGCTGCCCGCCCAACGCGTCCACGTGCTGTCGCAGGGCAGGATCGTCGCGAGCGGAGGCCCCGAGCTCGCCGAGGAGCTCGAAAGGACCGGTTACGCAGCCTACCGGGAGGAGGCAGGGGCGCCCGCGGGAGAGCTAGGAGCCGGCTCGGCCCTCGGTGAGCTGGGCCTCGGCGAGATGTTCCCCGGCGGCTTGTGAGGGCGCGGAGGGGGGCTCGTCACCCGGTGGACAGCCCGGCCGGGGCGTCAGCGGTCGTTTGACTACGGCCTGATCAGAGGTTGACCACGGGGCAGGTCAGCGTGCGCGTGATGCCCTCGATCAGCTGCACCCGACTGACGACGATCTTGCCCAGTTCGTCGACTGTCTCGGCTTCGGCCTGGATGATGACGTCGTAGGGGCCGGTCACATCCTCTGCTTGCACCACCCCCGGGATCTCCGCCACCTTCGTGGCGACCGTCGCCGCCTTGCCAACTTCTGTCTGGATCAACACGTAGGCACGAACTGCCACTAGGTGACCTCCTCGTTCGATGTGGGCGCATCGTAGCGGGGTCTCGGGCGCTGGGCCGCCGCATACCATGGCAATGTGGACAGCTCCTCGCGCTGGGCTCGCGTCACCCGGCTCCTGCGCAGTGCTGTGCACGATCTCTTCGACCAGTCGGAGCCCTTCGGAAGGCTGGCGTTGGTCCACACCATCTTCTCCATGGGCACGACGCTGGTGACGATTTCGCTGGCGGGGACACTTTTCTTCACGATCTCGCCTGAAGCCGCCAAGGGCAGGGTCGTGCTCTACCTGCTGCTCACGATCACGCCGTTCGTCGTCGTCGCGCCGGCGCTGAGCCCGCTCCTCGACAGGGGCCGCTACGCCCGGCGCACGTCCACGGCGGTCGCGTCGGTGGGAAGCGCCATCCTGGTCTTGTTGATGGCCGGCGACATCAAGGGCTTGCTCCTGTTCCCCGAAGCGTTCGGGGTGCTCGTGCTCTCGAAGCTGTACCTCGTCGCCAAGGCGGCGTTGGTGCCGTCGATGACAGAGACGGAGGACGACCTCGCGAGCGCGAACGCCAAGCTTGCGGTGCTCGCCACCCTTGCAGGCTTCGTGGCTTCTCCGGTGGCGGTGGGCGTCCTGCAACTCGGAGCACCCTGGGTGCTGCGTCTGGCGTGCGTCGTCTTCCTCCTCGGCGCCGTGGCCGCGGTCCGGCTCCCGAGGACGGCCGACACCGTCCTGACAAAACCCGCGGCGGCCGCACCGGACGGCCGGCCCATACTGGGACCGCCCGCTCCCGACAACGAGCGCCGGCCGGCGGGGGCGGGGCGCCCGCTCTACGAGCGGCCTCCCGGTACCGACCGGCAGCGCCAGGCGCGGATCAACGTCGCTCGCGAGCGCCAGCGGCTCGGACTGCCTCTTTATGCCCCCGAGGTCTTGCTCTCCCTCACGGCGATGTCGGTGATCAGGGGTTCGGTCGGTTTCCTCACTTTTTTCCTTGCCTTTGCCCTGCGTCATCTCCACGCCTCGACGTGGTGGTTCGGTTTCGTGCTCCTGGCGAGTGCCATAGGTTCCCTGCTCGGATCGCTCCTCGTGCCGGTGTTGCGCAGGTATCTGTCCGAGCAGCAGCTGATCCTCTACTCGCTCGTACTGTCCGCGGTCGTTGGCGTCGTCGTCGCCGTGCTGGGTTCACTGTGGGCGCAGGCACTGCTCACGCTCGCGATCGGCTTCGCAACCACGGCCGCCAAGCCCTCCTTCGACTCGATCGCCCAGCGGAACGTACCCCCGGCACTGTTGGGGCGCGCCTTTGCCCGCTTCGAGACGCAACTGCAGCTGGTCTGGGTGCTGTGCGCGCTCTTGGCCGTTGGCGTCGGCTTCTCGCTGCAGGCGGGCGACGTCCTCATCGGCGTGACTTGTGCCGTCGCGGCAGGGTTCCATGTTTCGATGCGCCGCGCGGTGATCCAAAGCCACCTGGTCGAGAGTCGCGCAACTGGCCCTGAACTGCCGGGCGCGCCGCTCAACTGAGCCGCAGCACCCGCCCTTTGCGACAGGCGGGTCATCCGCAGCCGCACCCTGTGCCGTAGTCATGTCCTGAGGCACCCGGGACAATCCCGGCGGGGCCCGCAGCGCTCGGTCGGCGAAGTGCAAGCCGCCGTCTTGCTGTGGGGGGCCTCTTTTGACAAGGGGGGCAACCAGATGGAATCCATCACCCGACGGACGTTTCTCAAGCGAGGCGGGACCGGAGTCGCAGCAGCGGGCATCCTTGCTGCTCTTCCGGCCTTTCCCAAGCTGGCGTTGGCGTCACCGAGGCCCGCGACGGTTCACAGCGACGGTGTCGCCGCGCCCACAGGGCGTGGCGCCACCGGTCCGCTCGTCGTACACATCCCCGACCCGCGCAGCGGTGAGGTCCACCTGATGGTCGGGACCCGCGAAGTGGTCACCCGAGACTCGGCTCTTGTCGCGCGGCTGCTGCGCGCGGCCGGTTGAGCACACCACCGCCTAAAGGCGCATCCTCCCCGGGCACCGCCTGAAGGCGAGCTCGGAAACCCGATCCCAGACAAGAATTGAGGTGTAAGAAACGATGTCTTCCCACCGAGAAGCACCCGAGATCTCAAAGGACCCCGTTGCGGACAGCGCGGACCTTTACGCATTCGTGAGCCCGGACAACCCGAGCACGGTCACGATCATCGCGAACTACGTGCCCCTCCAACAGCCCGCCGGGGGCCCGAACTTCTACGAGTTCGGCGACGACGTGCTCTACGAGGTCCACATCGACAACGACGGCGACGCCCTCGCCGACATCACCTACCAGTTCCGGTTCAACACGGTGCTCACAAACACCGGCGCCCACGACCTGTTCTTGTACAACACGGGCCAGATCAATCATCTGAGTGACACGACCTGGAACCGCAAGCAGTTCTATTCGGTCACCCGCGTGGACAACAAGGGAACGCACCTTCTGGCCAAGGACCTCGCCTGTCCACCGTGCAACGTCGGCAAGAACTCGATCCCCGCTTACGCCCCGCTCACCGCCGAGGCGGTTCACGCGCTCGGCGCGGGGGGCTACGTCTTCGCAGGTCAGCGCGCCGACGGCTTCTACGTGGACCTCGGATCGATCTTCGACCTCGGTGACCTCCGGCCTTTCCAGCCGGACTTCCTGCTCAAGGGATCCGCAGTGGCGGGCATCAACACCCTTGCCGGGCTGAACGTCCACTCCATCGCGATCCAGGTCCCGATCAGGGACCTCACCCGTGACGGATCGAGGCCGAGCGTCTACACCTCTCCCGCCTCGACCATCGGGGTCTGGACGACCGCGAGTCGTCAGAAGACCCTGATCTACGGCAGGGAGGCCACCCATGCCGGACCTTGGACCCAGATATCGCGCCTCGGCAACCCGCTAATCAACGAGGTCATCATCCCGATGGGGATGAAGGACTACTGGAACACCCAGGCCCCGGCCGGTGACGCGGCCTTCTCGGGTTACTACGACCACCCGACCCTGGCGGCGCTGCTCAACGTGTTGTACCCCGGAGCGTTCCCGAATCTCGCCGCTTACACGGGGAACTCTTCGAACACCCGCCCCGACCTCGACGCCGTCCTTTTGACCGGCGTGCCGGCCGGGCTCATCGCGGGGTTCCAGAACAACACGGGAGCCACCAAGGCGGACATGCTCCGGCTCAACGTCGCCATCAAGCCGACGGCGCCTGCGAGCGCCGCCATCCTCGGCGTCGTCGGCGGTGACAACGCGGGTTTCCCGAATGGGCGGCGCGTGTTCGACGACGTCGTGAGCGTCGAGCTCAAGGCGGTAGCCGGGGCACTGCTGGGCGACGTCGTCAAGTCGTTCAAGCCGGACGCGGCCGCGGGGGCCCTCTACGACGTGGGCGGCACGGCGTCGGAGCCGGCCACCGTCGCCTCCTTGAGCGCCTTCGGTCTTACGTACCTGGACTCGTTCCCGTACCTGGGTGATCCCTGGGACGGCTTTGACAACCCGTCGGCGCAGAACCTCCCGGTCGCCGGCTGACCATGGGGCGGGCCAGCGCGGGAGCCGTGTCGGCGGTACCACACGTGCACTCCGAGTCCGGCGGCGTTGCGCACGCTCATGGGGGCGGGGTTCGGCCGGCCGGGGAAGCACGCCGGCCGCCCGGCCCGAGCCGCGCCGTGATGATTGACGTCGGCGAGCACCGCGGGGCGCTCGTTTTGACATCCTCCGCCGAGTGCGAAGGCCTCGAGGTCGAGATCCACCCGGTGTCGGACGCCTCCAAGCGCACGCATGTGTGGGTGCTCGAGCGGGTGGGGCCGCAGGACCGTGTCTACGCGGCCGTGTTCCCGAGCCTTCCCACTGGCGACTACGTGGTGCTCGCCCCGGACGGTTCGACTGCGCTGATCGTGGCGGTGCCGCCCAACAAGGTCACGAGCGCCCGCTGGGTCTGGTAGCGGGAACGCAGCGGGCGCTTAGCCGAGGCGCCGGCGCAGCGCCTCGGCCTGCGCGGCGATGCCCGCCGGTAACCGGTCGCCGAAGCGGGAGAAGTACTCCACTATCCCGGGCAGCTCCGCCCGCCACTCGTCGCTGTCGACGTGAAGCAGATCGGTCATGTCCTCGTCCTTGATGTCGAGGCCCTCGGTGTCGATCGCCCCGGGCGCCGGGAGGTAGCCGATCGGCGTCTCGACTGCCCCGCCCCGGCCGGCGCAGCGCTCGAAGACCCACTCGAGCACGCGGGAATTGTCCCCGAAGCCGGGCCACAGAAAACGCCCGTCAGGCGACTTGCGGAACCAGTTGACATAGAAGACCCGGGGCAGGTTCGCCTTGTCCATCCGGTCCTCGAACGACAGCCATTGCGCCCAGTAGTCGGCCATGTTGTAACCGCAGAACGGCAGCATGGCGAACGGGTCGCGCCTCAGCTCACCGACCGCCCCTGTTGCCGCGGCGGTTGTCTCCGAGGCCATGATCGAGCCCAGGAACACGCCATGGGCCCAATCGAAAGCCTCGTGCACGAGCGGGACAACCGACGCTCGCCTGCCGCCGAACAAGATGGCCGAGATGGGCACGCCCGTGGGGTCCTCCCATTCCTCGGCGATCGCAGGGTCCTGGCTCGCGGGAGCCGTGAAGCGCGAGTTCGGATGGGCGGCGGGCCTTCCGACACCGGGCGTCCATCCGTTGCCTCTCCAGTCGGTCAGGTGGGCGGGCGGATTATCGGTGAGCCCCTCCCACCAGATGTCGCCGTCGTCGGTGAGAGCCGTGTTCGTGAAGATGCAGTTGGCCGCCAGCGTCAGCACCGCATTCGGGTTGGTCCTCATGTTCGTGCCAGGTGCCACGCCGAAAAAACCGGCCTCCGGATTGATCGCCCGGAGCATCCCGTCCGGGCCGATCTTCATCCAGCAGATGTCGTCACCGACCGTCTGGACTTTCCAGCCAGGCATCGTCGGGACCAACATGGCGAGATTCGTCTTCCCGCAGGCCGAAGGGAAGGCCCCGGCCACGTAGCGGACCTCACCGGCGGGGGAGGTCAGTTTCAAGATCAGCATGTGCTCGGCGAGCCAGCCCTCGTCGCGCCCGAGCACCGACGCGATCCGCAGCGCGAAGCACTTCTTGCCCAACAGGGCGTTGCCCCCGTAGCCGGAACCGAACGACCAGATCTCGCGCGTCTCGGGGAAGTGACTGATGTAGATCTGCTCAGGGTGGCAGGGCCATGGGACGTCGCGCTGTCCCGCCGCGAGGGGAACCCCGACCGAGTGCAGGCACTTTACGAACTCCCCGTCGTCGCCGATCACCTCGAGCACGGCCGCGCCCATCCTCGTCATGATCCGCATGTTCACGACCACGTACGGCGAGTCGGTGATCTCGACGCCGACGTGCGCGATCGACGAACCGAGCGGGCCCATGGAGAAGGGCACGACATACATGGTCCGGCCTCTCATCGCCCCCCGGAACAGGTCCGTCAAGGTGGCCCGCATCTCAGCGGGGTCCATCCAGTTGTTCGTAGGGCCCGCATCGGCTGGATCGCGTGGGCAGACGAACGTACGGCTCTCGACCCGGGCCACGTCGGCCGGGTCAGAGCGCGCCCAGTAGCTGTTCGGGCGCTTCGCGTCGGAGAGCTTGGTGAACGTGCCCCGCTCGACGAGCAGCCGGCACAGTCGGTCGTACTCCTCGGTCGAACCATCGCACCACTCGACCCGGTCGGGCTGGGTTAGCGCAGCGACGTCGGCGACCCAGTCCAGAAGTTTGCGGTTGCGGGTCTTCGCCATTGAGCGATCGTAGACGAACGCACTTTTCTGCTCCCAATTCGCCCGGGAAACCTTGCCGTGCCCGTTCAACCGTCTTGGAGGTAGCGTCCGCAGTGGTGTCCGGCAACGACGGCGAACTCGCCGCGATCGAAACCATCCGGCGCGGCTTGCCGGGACCGCCCGCAGGCGAGACCTGGATCGGTGACGACGCCGCCGTGGTCGTCCCGCCCACCGGCAGGCACCTGCTGCTCGCAGCCGACGCCGTGGTGGAGGGGGTGCATTTCGACCTCGACCTTGTCGACGCGGCCGATGTGGGCTGGAAGGTGCTGGCCGTCAACGTGAGCGACATCGCGGCCATGGGCGGCAGGCCCCTGCACGCGCTCGTCACGGTCGTAGGGGCAAGCGCGGACATGATCGAGGGCCTGGTCCGCGGGCTCGCCGAAGCGGCCGCGGCCTACGAGTGCGCTGTCGTGGGCGGGGACCTGTCCTCGGGCCCCCGCCTCGTCGTCTCGGTTGCCCTCACCGGCAGCACCGGCGACCGGGGGGCAGTGCTCCGGTCCGGCGCCCGCCCCGGTGACGCCCTGTTCGTCACCGGTCCCCTGGGCAGCTCGGCGGCGGGGCTCAGGATCCTGCGCTCGCGCAAAGGGCGTGGAGGAACCGAGCCGGCAGGTCCCGAGCCGGCGCCGGAGGCCCTCACTGCCGCCTACCGCCGGCCCGTCGCACGCATGGCCGAGGGACTGGCTGCCGCCGCGAGCGGGGCGACCGCCATGATCGACGTCTCCGACGGGCTGGGGATCGATCTCGATCGCCTGGCGACCGCTTCGGGGGTCGGGGTCCTGCTGGACGTGTGTCCGATCGCCGAGGGGGCGACCCGGGAGGAGGCGCTCGCCGGGGGCGAGGACTACGAGCTCGTCTTTGCCGCCCCTTACCCTGATGAGGTCGTGAGGGCCTTCGGGGCCATGGGGCTACGACGGCCGATCCGTATCGGCGCCTGCGTGGCGGACCCGGCTGCGCGCATCATCGGGGACGAGCACCTGGAAGCCTCTGGGTACGAACACCGCCTGGCCTGAGCGCGGGCTCGCGCCAGTCGTTGAGCTCAGCTAGGTGTCGTGGCCGTGTGCCCGGCGAAAATTCTCCGCGGCGGCTTTACGACCCTGCCGGCCCGGATGCACGAGGTGCAGACGTTCAGGTGCGTCGGCGTCCCGTTCACGAGCGCGCGGACACGCTGGATGTTCGGGTCCCAACGGCGCTTGGTGCGCCGGTGGGAGTGGGACACGTTCATCCCGAAGGCCGGGTGTTTCCCACAGATCTCACATACGGCTGCCACGTCGACGCGTTCCTCGAGAGAGAGTTCCTACAGATGGACGGGACCTGACGTTAGCATCCATTGGAATGGCACCGTGCGAAACCGATCCGCGACCACCGGTGGTGCCAGGTCGCGCTGTGGGCCGGTGAGCGTTCCGGGCGCTGAAGCCGATCTCGCTGCAGGACTGACGCCCGCGCAGCTCGCCATGGTGATGCGCGCCTTCTCCGAGGGCCTCGAGCTCAACCGCGGTGTGGTGAACCGGCTCAACGTCTACCCGGTCCCTGACGGCGACACCGGCACGAACATGGCCCTAACTGTGGAAAGCGTCGTCAAGGCGATCGACGGCCTGGACCTGTCTTCCGCCGACGGGGACGCCATGGGCGCCGCCTGCCGGGCCATCGCGAGCGGGTCGCTGATGGGGGCGCGGGGCAACTCCGGGGTCATCCTCTGCCAGATCCTGCGCGGCATCTCGGGCACGTTCGCCCCCTGCCGGGTGGTCGGGGCGCACGAGGCCGCGGTCGCCCTCTCCGAGGGCAGCGCAGCCGCCCGCGCAGGCGTCATGCGCCCGGTCGAAGGCACGATGCTCACCGTCGCCGCCGACGCCGCCGAAGCCGCCCGCGACGTGGACGAGCAGGGCGGGGGGGACCTTCTGCAGGTATTCGAGGCGGCGCGGCAAGCCGCCGTCTCCTCGCTCTGGCGCACGCCCGAGTTGTTGCCGGTGCTCGCCCAGGCGGGTGTGGTCGATGCGGGCGGGGCCGGGCTCGTGCTCTTGTACGACGCCTTCCTGCACGTGATCGACGGGCGGTCCATCACCGGTCCCCTGCCGCTGCCCCCCGAGGTCGCCGCGAAGATCGCCGGAGGCTTCGCGGCCGATCGCCTTGCGCAACGCCCGGCCGGCGTCAGATCGGGAGGATTTTCCGGCCACAGCGGCCCGGCGTCGCGTCCTGCGGCCGGCTCGAACGGGGAGGCTGCGGGTGCGTTGGGCCCCCGGTACGAGGTCATGTACTTCCTCGACGCCCCCGACGACACCCTCGCGGCCTTCAAGAGCGTGTGGGCGGGCATCGGCGACTCCATCGTCGTCGTCGGGGGTGACGGCCTTTGGAATTGCCACATCCACACCGACGACATCGGGGCCGCGATCGAGGCCGCGCTCGACGTGGGGCGTCCGCGTGACATACGCGTCACCGATCTGGCAGACCAGGTCGAGGAGGAATCGTGGGTGCGTCGCGCGGCCGAGCTCGACGGCGAGGCCACGAGCACCGAGGAGCCCGTGCCGGTGACCTCGGTCGTCGCCGTCGCGACGGGGGACGGCATCCGCCGCATATTCTATTCGCTGGGGGTCCATCACATCGTGGCCGGGGGCCAGTCGATGAACCCGTCCACCGCGCAGATCCTCGAGGTTGTCGAGTCCGTCCCGGGCGCCGAGGTGGTGATCCTCCCGAACAACAAGAACATCGTGCCCGTGGCCGAGCAGGCGTGCGAGATCTCGACCAAACCGGCGTTCGTCGTCAATACCGCCGGCATACAGGAGGGCTTTGCCGCGCTGCTCGAGTACGACCCCGAGGCGACGGCCGCGGAGAACGCAAGCGTGATGGCCGCCGCCGCCGCCAGAGTGCGCGCCGGCGAGGTGACGCGGGCCGTTCGGGCGAGCGACTCGATGGCGGGCCACATCGAGGCCGGGGACTGGATCGGTCTGTCGCGCGGCGGGATCGAGTCGGTTGCCGGGACGCTGGCGGAGGCCACCTGCGGCCTGCTCGCCAAGCTGCTCGATGACGGCGGTGAGATCGTGACCTTGATCGAGGGCTCGGGCGCGACCGCGGCCGATACCCGGCGGGTAACCGAGTGGCTGCACGAGAACCGGCCCGGGATCGCCCTCGAGCTGCACCACGGGGGCCAGCCGCTCTACCCCTACTTCGTCTCGGTCGAGTGAGCGGGGCGGCGGGAGGCCGCACGTTGCGGTTTCTCGGGGACAAGAGCGTGGCCGAGTTGCGCAGCGTCAAGACGCGCAAGGCAGCCGGCCTCTCCTCGATGGGCATAGAGAGCGTGCTCGACCTGCTGATGCACTACCCACGTCGTTACATCGACCGTCGTCACCAGTCCGAGATCGGTGCCCTCGCCGAGGACGAGGAGGCGATGGTCACAGCGACCGTGCGCCGGGTGTCGGTCCGCCGCACGAACCGGGGCAGGACGATGGTGCAGGTCGTCGTCGAGGACCGGACGGGCCGCCTCGGGCTCGTCTTTTTCAACCAACCCTGGCGCGCGCACCAGTTGGCGGCCGGATCGGAGGTCGTCGTCTTCGGGCGCACCGAGATCTACAGGGGTGCACGCCAGATGACCAACCCCGTCGTGGACCTCGTCGGCGACCAGACGGGGCGCCTTGTGCCCGTGTACCCGCAGTCGGGCAAGGCCAGGATCGGCTCCACCGAGATCGCCTCGTACGTGGCCGAGGCGCTCGAGCGCACCGGCCGCCTCGCAGAGGTGCTGCCCCCACAGTTCATCGACGAGCTGGGCCTCGTCGGGCGTACGGAGGCGTTCCGGGCGATACACGCCCCCGAGGACTTCGAGGAGAGGGACGCCGCCCGCCGCCGCCTCGCTTTCGACGAGCTGTTGAGGCTCCAGCTCATCCTCGTCATGAAAAAGCGTGCCGCCGCCACGCAGGCCCCCGGGATCGCTCACGTCGTCACGCCCCCTGCGGGCGGGGCGAGCCTCGTCGAGGAGTTCCTGGCCCAGCTGCCCTTCACCCTCACCGCAGCCCAGGTCCGCGCGATCGGGGAGGTCGCCGCCGATCTCGCCTCGGCTCACCCGATGCACCGCCTCCTGCAGGGCGACGTCGGCGCGGGCAAGACGGTCGTGGCACTTGCGACCCTGCTCTACGGCGTGCAGGGCGGCCACCAGGGAGCCCTGATGGTCCCGACCGAGGTGCTTGCCGAGCAGCACTACCTCGCCGCCCGTGGTTTCCTGACCGGACTCGAGGTCAAGGACACGACCCGCATCGCGGGAGCGCGACCACTGGAGGTCGCACTCTTGACCAACCGGACCACCGGCGGCGAGCGGGCAAGGATCCAGGCCGAGCTCGTGGCCGGGAGCCTGGACCTCGTGGTGGGCACGCACGCGCTGCTGACCGACAACGTCCGTTTCCGCTCCCTCGGCGTGGTGGTGATAGACGAGCAACACCGATTCGGGGTCGAGCAGCGGGCGGCGCTCAGGGAGAAGGGCCCCGCGACCCTCACCGGCGGGGATGAAGGCCGTGTCGGGACCGCCGACGGCGAGCAGGGCTCCCGGCACCCTGATGTGCTCGTGATGACCGCGACGCCGATACCGCGGACTGCGGCCATGACCGTCTACGGCGATCTGGACCAGACCGTCCTCGACGAGCTGCCCGTCGGGCGGACTCCCGTGGCCACGGCCTGGCTGAACGGTCCCGAGGAGTATTCCGCCGCATGGGAGCGGGTGCGCAAGGAGGTCGCCGCCGGCCATCAGGCCTATGTCATATGCCCACTCGTGGGAGGCGGACAGCCCGAGGACGAGGAGCCGGAAGCGCTGGCGGACGTGACCGAGCCCGAGGACTACGAGCCCGAGCCCGAGAGTGGCCTCGGGACCGTCCGCATCCCGACGCTCCCTCTTTCCGGCCTCGGTCTCGGGCCCGACGATCTGCCCAAACAGCCGCCGAAGTCCGTCGTGGAGGAGCACGGACGGCTTTGTGACGGCGAGCTGGCCGGGTTGGCCGTCGGTCTGCTCCACGGTCAGCTCCCATCGAAGGAGAAGGAGGCCACGATGGCGGCTTTCCGGCGTGGCGAGCTGCATGTGCTCGTAGCCACGACGGTCATCGAGGTCGGTGTCGACGTGGCGAACGCGACCGTGATGGTGATAGAGGACGCCGACCGCTTCGGCATCGCCCAGCTCCATCAGCTGCGGGGCAGGGTCGGGCGGGGGAGCGACAAGTCCTGGTGCTATCTCCTGGCGGAACAGGTGACCGTCGGCGCGGCCAGGCGCTTGCACGCTCTCGAGGGATTGAACGACGGGTTCGAACTGGCCGAGGTCGACCTCGAGCTGCGGGGCGAGGGCACCGTGTTCGGGATCCGCCAGAAGGGGAGGAGCGACCTGCGCCTGGCGTCGCTCCGCCGGGACAAGCCTTTGGTCCGGGCGGCGCGGCACGTGGCCGAGTCGATCATCGACGAGGACCCGGCCCTTGAAGCGCACCCGCTGCTCGCAGACGAGGTCCACCTGTTCGTGGCCGAGGAATCCGAGGAGTTCGTCCTGAAGGGCTGAGCCGACCGCAGGGCACCGGTCGTGACTCCCGAGCACCCGGAGGGCCCCGCCGTTCTAGCGTTGTGGGGATGCGCGTTATCGGAGGCACGGCCAGGCAGCGGCGGCTGCGTGCCCCCGACCTGCCGGGACTCAGGCCGACGAGCGACCGCGTGCGTGAGGCGATCTTCGACATCCTCGTCAGTCGCGGCGCCGTGGAAGGAGCCTGTGTGATCGACGCCTACGCGGGCTCGGGCGCCCTCGGCATCGAGGCCCTCTCGCGGGGGGCCTCCTCGGTATGTCTCGTCGAGTCCGACCGGCGGGCCGTGGCGGCCATAAGAGCGAATCTCGAATCGACCGGATTCGCCGGCTCGCCAGAGGTGCGCGTCGTGCGCGCCGACGTCTTCGAGTTCCTGGCCCGCGAAGCCGGCACGCGGTACGACCTCGCCCTCGTCGACCCTCCCTACTCTTTTCGCGACTGGCCGTCGCTGCTCGACTTGCTGCCGGCGGACCTCGCCGTGTTGGAGTCGTCCGCTCCGGTCGCGCCCGGGGAGAGGTTCCTGGTCCGCCGGGAGTACCGCTACGGCGGTACGCTCGTCACGCTGGTCGAAGCCAGTCAGCTCGGGCGTCGTGATCCGAGCGCCACCGAGAAGGACACCGTGTGACCGTCGCCTTGTTCCCCGGCTCGTTCGACCCGTTCCACAACGGGCACCTAGAGGTCGCCGAGCGCGCCTCGAGGCTGTTCGGGAAGCTTGTGGTGGCCGTGGTCTCGAACCCACAAAAGGGCGAGCCCCTCTTCGACGTGTCCGAGCGCGAGGCGATGATCGCCGAGTCCCTGGCCCATCTGGACTCGGTCCGGATCGTGTCGATGTCGGTCCTGGTCGTGGAGGTCGCCCTCGAGGTCGGGGCGAACGTGATCGTCAAAGGTCTCCGGGCCGTGTCCGACTTCGAGAACGAGCTGCAGATGGCCCAGATGAACCAGCACCTCTCGGGCATCGAGACGCTGTTCCTGCCGACGAGCTCGGCGCACTCGTTCGTCGCCTCGAGGCTCATCCGCGAAGTTGTTCGCTATGGGGGTGACGTGAGCGAGTTCGTGCCGCCCGCTGTCGCCCGCCGGTTGAAGGAGCTGCGACCGTGACCGACACCCACGACACCGAAGCCACCGAGCCTGGAGCTGGAAACGCCCCGGTTGCCGAACCTGGCGGTGTGGAGGACCTGGTCGAGGAGCTCATCGAGATCATCACCTCCGCGAAGTCGATGCCACTGTCGTCATCGGCGATCGTCACTCGCGACGAGGTGCTCGACCTGCTCGAGGCGATCCGCGACGAGCTCCCCGAGGAGCTGCGACGGGCGCGGCGCATGCTCAAGGACCACGAGGAGCTGCTCGCCGCCGCCAGGCGGGAGGCGGCCGACATCGTCAGCGACGGCAGGGTCCAGTCCGAGCGCATGGTGCAACGCACAGAGATCGTTCGCCAGGCCGAGCACCGGGCGGTGAGGATCATCGAGGACGCCGAGGCCGAGGCCCGCCAGATGCGCCACGAGGCCGAGGACTACGTCGACCAGAAGCTCGCCGGCTTCGAGATCGTCCTCGACCGGACCCTGAAGACGGTCCGGGCCGGCCGGGAACGGCTTGCCTCAGTGCCCCCGCCCCCGCCCAAGCCCGGTGACGAGGCGCAGGGGGAGCTCGGCGACGAGGCCTGGCTCTCCGGCGAGGGATTCTTCGACCAGGACCTGGAGTGACGAGGACCGGGCGGGGCGGGCCCTTTGTTGTCCCGGTGGCTCTCCTGCGCAGGCATCCCGGAACGCGGCGCCACCTGACGGTGAGCGGCCCGATTGCTGGTCTCGATGTCAGCAACTCCCGGGTGGAGCCGGGTTCCGCCGTTGATCTCGATGTGGTGCTGGAGTCGGTTCTCGGTGGCGTCGTCGTGACCGGGACCGTTGCCGCCGCCTGGGAGGGAGAGTGCGGGCGCTGCCTCGAGCCTGCGGCGGGTCGTCTCGTCGCGCAGGTCCGCGAGGTCTACACCGGCCAGGCGGACCCCGAGATCGAGTACGCCATGACCGACGACTGGCTCGATCTTGAGCCCCTCGCCCACGATGCCTGTATCCTCGAGCTGCCGCTCGCGCCGCTCTGTGGGCCCGATTGCCTCGGGCTCTGCCCCGAGTGCGGCGTGAACCGCAACTACGAGACCTGCACCTGCACGGACAAGGCCGACCCGCGGTGGGCCGGCCTCACCGGGCTCGGTGCGCTCGACGTGATACCCGAGTGGAGAAAGTGACGATGGCTGTCCCGAAGAAGAAAACCTCGAAGTCGAAGAGCCGAAGCCGCAAAGCCTCGGCCTGGACGCTGGAGGCGCCCTCGCGCAGCCTCTGCCCCCAGTGCAACCGTGCGAAGCTGCCGCACGTCGTCTGCCCCCATTGCGGGTGGTACAAAGGTCGCCAGGCGGTCGAGGTCGACTGACCGTCGTGGCGCCGACCACACACGAGGGTGCGGCGTCGCCGCTTGCCGACCCATTGCCGGTTGCCGTTGACGCCATGGGCGGGGACCGTGCCCCGGGTGAGATCGTCGCCGGGGCCCGCCGTGCCGCCGACGAGCTGGGCATCCCCGTCGTGCTCGTCGGCCCGAGCGATGGTTCGCTCGGTGACACGGGCGGGCTGGAAGTGCTGGCGGCCTCAGAGGTCATAGCGATGAACGACGACCCCGCCCAGAGCGTGCGGACCAAGAAGGACTCGAGCCTCGTGCGCGCCGCGGAGGCGGTGCGTGACGGCCGGGCCTCCGCCATGGTGAGCGCCGGCAACACCGGGGCCGCCATGGCCAGCGCCCTGTTGCGCATGGGCCGGTTGCCGGGCGTCGCCCGACCCGCGATCGCCGCGCTGATCCCGGCGGTCAGCGGGCGCCCGGCGGTTCTCGTCGACGCCGGTGCCAACGCCGACTGCCATGCCGAGTGGCTCGTCCAGTTCGCGCAAATGGGCTCCGCCTTCATGACAAGGCGGTTCGGCGTCCTCGTCCCGAAGGTCGCGCTTTTGTCCATCGGAGAGGAGCCCACGAAGGGCAACCAGCTCGCCAAGGAGGCGCACGCGCTCTTGGCGGCCGGGGTGGGGGTCGACTTCGTCGGCAACGTTGAGGGCCGCGACCTGCTCGACGGCAACGTCGATGTGATCGTGACCGACGGCTTCACCGGCAATGTGGCGCTCAAGTCGCTCGAAGGGGCCCTGCGGGCCCTGTTCGGCATTCTCGGTCACGTGATCGCCACCTCGCCCGAGACTCGTGCCGCGGGCGGCGTGCTCGGCCCCGGGCTGCACGTCTACGCCACGCGCCTCGACCCGGAGGAAACGGGTGGCGCGATGCTGCTGGGCGTGGACGGGGTGTGTGTCATAAGCCACGGGAGCTCGTCGGCGAGGGCCATCTTGAATGCCGTGCGCGTCGCCCACGAGGCTGCGGCCGGCGACATGGTGGGATCGTTGCGCGAGGCGGTCGCAAGAACCTGAGAACCACCCCCGGCGTGGGTGCCCGTCGCTCGGGTCCAAGATCTCACCGACGGCCCGCTGCGCGCGACGTCGTCCGGCAGGCCTTAACATTGTCCCCAAGCAAGACGAAGGAGCCCAGGTGGCCGAGACGACCGGTGGGATCATGAGCCGCAACGAGGTGCTCGAGCTCGTCCGATCCCAGCTCGCCGAGATACTCGAGATCGACATGTCCGAGATCGGTGAGTCCTCTTCATTCGCCGACGACCTCAACGCGGACTCGCTCGCGCTGATCGAGCTCGTGGAAGCCCTCGAGGAGGAGCTGAGCGACCGGTTGCCGGGCTTCCGCATCGACGACGAGGACCTCGAGGACCTGCGCACGGTGCGTGACGCAGTGGACTATGTGAGCGCGAAGGTAGATGCTGCCTGAACAATCCCAAGGCCGAGCCTCAGCCTGAGAGCGGGAAGCTGAGCCGGGCTCTCAGCGAGTACGCCCTCGACACAGACCTGCTGCACCAGGCGCTTTCCCACCGGTCCTACTGCGCCGAGTGGGGTGGGCTGCCTTCCAACGAGCGTCTCGAGCTGCTCGGCGACGCCGTACTGGGCCTCGTCGTCGCCGACCACCTCTATCGCGCCTTCCCCGATCTTTCCGAAGGGGACCTGGCGAGGCTTCGCGCCTCGGTCGTGAGCACAGAGGCGTTGGCGCCGATCGCCGCCGAGCTCGGGGTCGGCGAGGCGGTCCTGTTGGGCAAGGGAGAAGAGACCTCGGGCGGCCGGACAAAGGACTCGATCCTCGCCGACTGCCTGGAAGCGATAATCGCCGCCGTCTATCTCTCCCTCGAACTGAAGGCTGCGACTCGCTTTGTCGTCGGCCTTTTGGAGGACCCGATCGAGGCGATCGCCGAGGGCCGCTTGGGTGACCCGAAGAACTGGCTGCAGGAGCTGGCGGCGCAGCTCAACTTGGATTTTCCGTCATACACGGTGTCCGACAAGGGCCCGGATCACGCCAAGGTGTTCTCGGCGGAGGTCACCGTAGGTGGGGAGGTGCTCGGTCGCGGCACAGGCACCTCCAAGAAGATCGCCGAGCGTGTGGCCGCCGCGGCCGCGCTCGAGGTCATCGAGTCCCGTCGGGGCGAAGCCCCCGCCACCTAGGTGCCCGAGCTCCCCGAGGTCGAGACGGTTCGCCGCGGGCTCGAGGCTACGGTCGTCGGCCGCCGGATCCGCCGGGTCGAGGTGCTCGGGCGCCGGGCCGTGCGGCGCCAGCCGCCGGGCGAGCTTACGGCCCGCCTGAGCGGCCGCGTGCTCACGAAAGCCGGTCGACGTGGCAAGTTCCTCCTCTTGTCCCTCGACGACGGCGCCGTGCTGGTCGTCCACCTCCGCATGACCGGGCAGCTGCTTCACCTGAGTGGTCCGAAGCGCCCGCCGATCGCCCCCCACACCCACGTGATCGTGGGGCTCGGTGACGGGACCGAGCTCCGTTTCGTCGATCCGAGGACCTTCGGGGAATGGTTCGTCACCGACGAACTCGACGACCGGGGCGTGCCCTGCGAGCTTGGCCATATCGGGCGCGACCCGTTGCTCGAGGGGCTGCCGACCTCCTACCTGGCGGCTTGCCTGGCCGGCCGCCGCGCGCCGCTCAAGGCACTGCTCACCGACCAGCGCATCGTCGCCGGCATCGGGAGCATCTACGCAGACGAGATCTGTTTTAGCGCAAAGCTCAGGCCGGACCGCGCCGGTGGCTCACTGACGGCCCTTGAGGTCACCTCGCTCGCCAAGGCCGCCCGCGCCGTGCTGGGTGAGGCGGTGGCACTGCGGGGGTCGTCGTTGCGGGACAAGCGCTATCGCGACCTCGCGGGCGATTTGGGCTCCTACCAGCACCGTCACGCTGTCTACGACAGGGCTGGCGAGCCGTGCCGGCGCTGTGGGAACCAGGTCGTCCGGATCAAGATTGGGGCGCGCTCGGCGTACCTGTGCGAAGGCTGCCAGCTCTGATCTAGCCGGAGCGCACCCGAGCGGCGCGTGCCGCCAATCCCCGGGCTCTTGCTCCCGCACGGATAACGTGATTCCAACGTGTTCCTAAAGACTCTGACTCTCAAGGGTTTCAAGTCGTTCGCCGACCCGACGACCATCGAGCTCGAGCCCGGCATCACCGTGGTGGTGGGCCCGAACGGCTCCGGCAAGTCCAATGTCGTCGACGCCGTCGCCTGGGTCCTCGGCGCCCAGGGTCCCAAGGTCGTCCGCTCTACGAAGATGGACGACGTCATCTTCGCCGGCACCTCGCGCAGGCCCGCCCTCGGGCGGGCCGAGGTCTCCTTGACGATCGACAACGCCTCGAGACGCCTGCCTGTGGAAGTGGCGGAGGTCACGATCACAAGGACGCTGTTCCGCACGGGCGAGAGCGAGTATGCGCTCAACGGGGCGCCGTGCCGGCTGCTCGACATACAAGAGCTTCTCTCCGACGCGGGCGTCGGCCGCCAGCAGCACGTGATCGTCAGCCAGGGGCAACTCGACTCCGTGCTCCAGGCGCGCCCGGAGGATCGGCGCATGGTGATCGAGGAGGCTGCAGGCATCCTCAAATTCCGCCGCCGCCGCGAGAGGGCCGAACGCCGCCTCGAGGCGAGCGAGCAGAACCTTCTCCGGTTGCAGGACCTCCAGCGAGAGGTGCGCCGCCAGCTCCGGCCGCTCGAGCGTCAGGCTGAGGCGGCGCGTCGCCACGACGGTCTCGTCGCCGAGCTGCGGGCGCTCCGGTTGCACCTCGCGGGCCGCGAGCTGAGCTCGCTGCGGCAGCGCCTGGACAGAGCCGAGCGTTCCCACGCCGAGCTCACCGGCCAGGAGACGGCGCAGCGCAGCGAGCTGGCGCGTCTCGACGACCTCGTCTCCTCCACCGAGTCCGCCCTCACCGAGTTGCAGGCCTTCGACGGCTCGGACCGGCTCGGCCGGGCCGAGCGCCTGCTCGAGCGCGAGCGCGGTGTGGCCAAGGTGGTCACCGAGCGCCGTCGCACTGTCGCCGGGGCGCTGGCGACAGTGACGCAGGCGGACGTCATCGCCTCCTTGGAGGCCGAGTCCTCCCGCCTCGCGGAGGACCTGTCCGCGGCCGAGGCAGCCGCCGGCGCGCTCGTGCCCGAGCGCGAGCGGCTCGAGAACCTCGAGGCCGAGCTGCGCAGGGATGAGGCCGAGTTCGAGGCCGCCGCGGTCTTTGGCGACGGCGCGGAGTCGCCCGCAGCGACGCGGTTGCAGGGACCGCCCGGCTCGGCCGGGCGGCTCGATGCCCGCCGCGCCCGCCACCGCCACGATGCGGTGCTCACGCGGCTGTCAGGCGCCCGGGAGGAACTGGCGCGCCTCGCCGAGCGTCTGGCCAGCTTTGATCGCGTGCGGGAGGACCAGGAACTGCGCCTGGCCGAGGTGACGGCCGAGTTGGAGGCATCCAAGGTCGTCGACGAGCGTCTCCGCCTCGATCACGAGAGACTCGTGGCGGCGGCCGAGGCCGCCGAGGCCCGAGAACGTTCGAGCGAGGCGCGGGCACGGGTTACGGTGGACCGCGCCCATGTGCTCGAGGCCAGGGCAGAGGCGCTGCAGGCGGCACTCGACGAGACCCGGGCGCGCGCAGGCGTCGAGCGCCTCGCCGGCCTGCCGGGCGTGCTGGGAACGCTCGCGGACGTCGTCGACATCGACGAGGGTTGCGAGAGAGGTTTCGAGGCGGCCGTGGAGGACGCCCTCGGCACGGTGGTCGTGGACGGGATCAGCGCGGCGCGCGACGCCCTGCGACGGCTCCACGACTCCGGCCTCCACGGCGGCGTCCTGCCGGCCGGCGGGATTTCTCCGGCGTCGCCGGCGCCGTTGCCGACACGGCTTAGCGGCAGGGCCGAGCTGCTCCGGGACCGGGTCAGCTCCCATGAGCGGGCGGTCGCAACGGTGCTCGATCAGCTTCTCGGAGGTGTCCTTTTGTGCCGCGGCGGGCTCGTCGAAGCGCTTGGGCTCGCCGAGGAGCTGCCCGGGAGCACGATCGTGACACTCGAGGGCGACCGTCTCTCGGCGCGGGGATGGCGGATCGGGGCTGCGCGCTCGGGAGCGACACGTGCGGCGCTGGAGACCGTCCGGCGCGAGGCCGAGGGGGCTGTCGGCCTCGCAGCCACGGCGATGGAAGAGGCCCAGGCCGCTCGCGAGGCGCTCGCGGTTGCCCGCGCCGCCAACGTGGAGGCCACCAGGCGTTTCGACAACGCCGTCGCCGCGCGCACACAGCAGCAGGTTGCCCGGGCGCGCCTGACCGAGCGACTCGTGCAGCTCGAGGCCGAGCGGGGTGAGGTGTCGTCGGCCCACGAGGCTGGCTCGGAGCTGCTCAGCGCGACCGAGGCCGAGCTCGCCGTGTGTGAGGCCGAGCTCGCCTCAGCGGAGGGGGCTGAGCTCCAGGCCCTCGCCGTGGCGGAGCAGGCCGCGCGGGCCCGCAAGGTGCTCGACGACCGTGCCCGGTCTCTCGCCAGTTCGAAGGCGGAGCTCGAAGTGCGCGTCGCGGGTCTCGAAGAACGCATGACACTGCTGGCGGCGCGCCGTGAGGACGTCGAGCGGCGCCTCGTCGGCCTCGACGCGGCTCGTTCGGACGCGGCCGCCCGCAGGGAATCGCTCGAAGCCGCCGAGCGGGCGCTCGCGAGGATCGCAGGAGAGCTCGTACGCCTGGAAGTCGAGCTGACGACTGTACGCGACCGCCTGCGCCGCGAACGCGGGGAGCGGGAGCTCGCCGTCGCGGGCACCATCGAACGCCTGCGCCAGTTGCGAGACGGACGCGCCGCCGCCGAACGCGATCTCATGGGCGCCCGCGAGCTCCTGCAGCGGGTCGAGCTGGAACGCGCCGAGGCGAGGCTCCGGCTGGAGTCGGCCGTGGAGGCGTTGCGCCGCGAGCTCGAGTGCGAGCCTGACGACGCCGTCGCGGCGCCCTGTCCGGAGCTGCCACCAGGCATTCCGGCCCAGGCGAGGGTGCGCGAGCTCGACCGGGAGCTCCGGTTGATGGGCCCGGTCAACCCCCTCGCGCTCGAGGAGCTCGCCGCAATCGAAGAGCGGGACCGGTTCCTCGCCGAGCAGCTTGAGGACGTCCGCAGCGCCCGGCGTGAGCTGGGACGGGTGATCCGTGCCGTCGACGAGGAGATAGTGGGCGTTTTCACGCAGGCCTTCGCTGACGTCGCCCGGCACTTCGAAAGCCTGTTCACGATGTTGTTCCCGGGAGGGACGGGGCGCCTGAGCCTCGTCGATCCCGAGGACCTCTTGTCGACAGGGATCGAGATCGAGGCCCGGCCTGCTGGTCGCAATGTCCGGCGACTCTCGCTCTTGTCGGGGGGCGAGAGGTCGCTCGTGGCTCTCGCCTTCCTTTTCGCCGTGTTCCGCAGCCGGCCGTCCCCGTTCTATGTCATGGACGAGGTCGAGGCGGCGCTGGACGACGTCAACCTCCATCGTTTCTTGGACCTCGTCGAGGAGTTCCGTGCCGACGCCCAGCTGATCGTCGTAAGCCACCAGAAAAGGACCATGGAGGCAGCCGACGTCCTCTACGGCGTGACGATGCAGCCTGGTGGGGCGTCGAAGGTGGTGAGCGAGCGGATGGGGAGCCGGTCGGACCGCGCGGGGGCCCTCGAGTAGCGCCGGCGCCGGCACTCCGCCCGGGCTGAGAAGGCGCTTTCCGGGCGCTGCGTGGCGCCCGGTAGTCTGCGCACGTCATGACCCTGGTGATCGTCCTCATCGTCGTCGCCGTCTTGCTGGTCGCCTCCGGCGCGCTTGTTATCGGCACCCGCTCGCGCCGCCGCCTTGGTCGGCTGGCACAGGCGCGCCCTCCACAACCCCGCGCCCCGCAGCCGCACCCGGTGCCGGCGGCCGCACCCGAAGCGGGACCCCCTGCGGCCGCCGAGGCCCCGGCCGTCCGGCCGGTGCTCAGGGACCGGCTCGGGCGCGCCCGGGGCCTGTTGGCCGGGTACTTCGACCAGGTCCGAGGCCGCACGGGTATCGACGAGGCGACCTTCGAGGAGCTCGAGGAGGCGCTAATCCTCGCTGACGTCGGGGTCCCGACCACGACGCGGGTCCTGGCCGATCTCCGGGACCGCCTGCGCACCGGTGCCCTTCCCGCCGCCGACCCGACGGTTCTGCTCCAGGCGCTCCAGGCAGACCTCACCTCGATGTTCGAGGGTGACGTGGCATCGCTCGCATACGCCGACGGAGAAGGGCCGACCGTGTGGCTCTTCGTCGGTGTGAACGGGGTCGGCAAGACCACGACCATCGGCAAGCTCGCCCTGCGGGAGACCCAAGCCGGGCGGTCAGTGGTGCTCGCGGCCGGGGACACGTTCCGGGCGGCTGCAGGCGAGCAGCTCGAGTCCTGGGCCGAACGTGCCGGCGCCCGAATCGTAAGGGGCTCCGACGGTGCAGATCCTTCCTCGGTCATCTTCGACGCCGTCCAGCATGCCGCCTCCCGTGGGGCGGGACTGGTCCTCGCCGACACCGCCGGGCGCCTTCACACCAAGGTGAACCTGATGGACGAGCTGCGCAAGGTACGACGAGTGGCGGACCGGCCCCCGGGCCAGCTGACCGAGGTGCTCCTCGTGCTGGACGCCACCACCGGCCAGAACGGCGTCGCTCAAGCGCGCCAGTTCACCGAGGCGGTCGGTGTGACAGGCATTGTGCTCACTAAGCTCGACGGCACGGCGAAAGGGGGCGTGGTGCTCGCGATCCGGTCCGAGCTGGGGCTGCCGATCAAGCTCGTCGGGGTCGGAGAGGGCCCGGCGGACCTCGTGGCATTCGATCCGGCCGAGTTCGTCTCGGCGCTGTTCGGCTGACGCCAAGGCGTCCGTCCTCGTCATCGGTGCCGGGGCCCCGGCCCGACTAACCTGAGCTGACTCATGTTTGACACATTGACCGATCGTTTCGAGACCATCTTCACGCGCCTTCGCGGCCGCGGCCGACTTGGCGACGCCGAGGTTGGCGAGGTCCTCCGCGAAATCCGCGTGGCGCTTCTCGAAGCCGACGTCAACCTCGCCGTCGTCCGCGAGCTCATCGAGGCGATCCGCGTGCGGTGCAGTGGGGCCGAGCTCGCCAAGTACCTGACCCCGGCCCAGCAGGTCATCAAGGTGGTCAACGAGGAGCTCACGGCCACCTTGGGCGGTGAGGCGCTGAAGATCAGCTACGCGTCGAAACCCCCGACCGTCGTGCTGCTCGCAGGCCTGCAAGGCTCCGGCAAGACCACCGCCTCCGCCAAGCTTGCCCGTTGGTTCCGCCAGCAGGGGCGCCATCCCTACCTGATCGGTGCCGACCTGCAGCGCCCTGCGGCCGTCGAGCAGCTGCGTGTGCTCGGTGCCGAGATCGGCGTCGGCGTCTTCTCCGAGCCGACCGATCCCGTCTCGGTCGCGCGGGCTGGGCTGGCCGAGGCACAGCGCCTCGGCCGGGATGTCGTCATCATCGACACCGCAGGCCGCCTCGCCATCGACACCGAGCTCATGGACGAGGTACAGCGGGTCTCCGAGGTGGCGCACCCTGACTACACGTTTTTCGTAGTCGACGCCATGACGGGTCAAGACGCCGTCCAGACCGCCGAGGCCTTCCATCAGGCCCTCCAGCTCGACGGCATCATCTTGACCAAGGTTGACGGTGACGCGCGCGGTGGGGCCGCCCTCTCGGTGAAAAAGGTCGTGGGACGGCCGATCGCGTTCTTGTCGACCGGAGAGCGCGTGGCCGATTTCGAGATCTTCCACCCCGACCGGCTGGCGAGCCGCATCCTCGGGATGGGCGACGTCCTCAGCCTCATCGAGAAGGCAGAGCGCGAGTACGACGAGGAGGTCACGGGCCAGGCGCTGCAGAAGCTGCAGTCGGGCACGTTCACCCTCGACGACTTCCTCGATCAGCTCCGCCAGCTCAAGAAGATGGGCCCGCTCACAGGCCTGTTGTCGATGATGCCGGGCGTCCCGAAAGAGATGCGCGACGCTAAGGTCGACGACCGAGACATCGGCAAGATCGAGGCGATCATCTGCTCGATGACCCCGCTCGAGCGCGCCGACCCGACGCTGCTCGACGGCTCGCGTCGGCTCAGGATCGCGCACGGAAGTGGCACATCCACCACCGAGGTCAATAATCTCCTGCGGCAGTTCAAAGAGATGCAGAAGATGATGCGGGGCATGGGGCCGATGGCCAAGCTCATGGGTGGCGGCCGGCCCGGTAACCCGTCCAAGTCTCCCAAGGGCACCCGCAAGAAAGTCAAGGGCGGTCGCGTCACCCCATCGTCGAAGGGCCTCGGCCCGAGCCGCTAGTCGTCTCCACCACGAAAGAAAGAAGAAACCCCGTGACCGTCAAGCTCCGCCTCATGCGTATGGGGAAGAAGAAGCAGCCCACCTACCGCGTCGTCGTGGCCGACAGCCGTTCGCCCCGGGACGGGCGATTCATAGAGGCCGTCGGCACTTACGCGCCCCGCATGGACCCGTCCACCATCGAGATCGACAATGACAAGGCCCTGGGCTGGCTGGCCAAAGGTGCCCAACCCACCGAGACGGTGCGCAAGCTGCTCGTGATTTCGGGAGCCTGGGAGCAGTTCGAGTCGAGCCGTCCCCCCAAACAGGCTTCTGAGCGCCACGCCCGGCCGGGCCGCTCCAAGGCGCCCGCCAAGAAGGCGCCGGCCAAGAAGGTGGCTGCCGGCAAGTCGGCCGCCGCCAAAGCCGCCGCCGCTGCTTCACAAGCTGAAGCCGAAAGCTGAGTGACGCGATGACCGACACCGGGAACAACCCCTTCGCCGAGCCTGACTTCAGCGCCTTCCACTCCTCCGCCAGCGACGACACCTCAGACGGGGCCTACCGCGATGAGGACCTCGAGGATATTGAGGACGCCGAGGACGCCGAGGACGCCGAGGACGAGGACGAGTTCGACGAAGGTGAGGAGTTTGACGACGTCGACGAGCCTCCCGCCCATGCCTCGGCCCTGATCGGCGCCGAGGAGGACGTGGCGGCCGACGAGGACGCGGCCAACCGCGTCGAGGGCGGTACCGCGCGCGCCGTGCTCGAGCACGTCGCCCGCTCGATCGTGGACGACCCGGAGGGCGTTGCCGTCGACGTGGGCGAGACACGAAACGGCATCCGCCTTTCCCTCCGTGTCGCCCAAGGCGACATGGGCCGGATCATCGGCCGACGCGGTCGTACCGCCCAGGCGCTGCGTACCCTTGTGCGTGCAGCTGCGGCCCGCGACGGCCAGGAGGCGTCGGTCGACATCGTCGACTGAGCAGAGATGGTGCCCGGGTCTGGGGGCGACGGGAACGCGCAGCCACTCCTCGAGGTGGGCCGTATCGCGCGACCGCACGGGCTGAGGGGCGAGGTCGTGGTCGCTCTCGTCACCAACCGCACCGAACGGCTCGCCCCTGGGACACAGCTCACGTGCTACCCGGCGGCCCGGCCGTCTTCCCCGCTCGCGGCCCGGACGCTCGAGGTGCGCAGCTCCCGGCCTTTTCAAGGGCGCTACCTGGTCGAGTTCGAGGGCGTTCACACCCGCGAGGCCGCCGACGAGCTCCGGGGTGCCCTCCTAGCGGCGGTCCCGGTCGAGGACCCGGAAGTGCTGTTCGTGCACGACCTGGTCGGGAGCGAGGTCGTCGAGGTCGACGGGACCAGGCGCGGGACCGTGGTCGCCGTGCAGGCAAACCCGGCGAGCGACCTGCTCGTGATGCAGGACGGTAACCTCGTGCCGTTGAGGTTCGTGGTAGGTCGTGAGGGTGGCGTCCTCGTGGTCGATGTGCCGGCCGGGCTGTTCGAGTGACCGAGGCCGACTCGCCGGCTTGCGCGCCGGTGACTGCAGACGCCGGCGGCGAGGGTCGTCGGCCGGCGCTACGAATCGACGTCTTCACGATCTTTCCCGAAGTCGTGGACGCCTACTGCGCGACCAGCGTCGTGGGCCGGGCCCGGCGGGACGAACTCGTCGATCTCCGTGTTCACGATCTGCGCGCCGGCGCGACCGACCCACACCGCACAGTGGACGATGCGCCTTTCGGCGGCGGCGCGGGCATGGTGCTCGCTCCGGAGCCGGTCTTCGGGGCGGTCGAGCTCGTCGACCCTCCCCGACCCCTTTACCTGCTCGCGCCCGGGGGCCGGCGCTTCGACCAGTCGGTTGCCGCCGAGCTGGCGGGGATGGGGCGGACCAGTGCCGGTGCCGGGGCGGCGGCCTTCTCGCTGCTCTGCGGGCGCTATGAAGGTGTGGACCAGCGGATCGCCGACCATCTCGTGGACGGTGAGATCTCCATCGGTGATTTCGTGCTCGCCGGCGGCGAGCTGGCGGCCCTGGTCGTGGTCGAGGCAACGGCCCGTCTGGTCCCCGGTGTGCTCGGCAACGCAGCCTCGGCAGGCGACGAGAGCTTCACGACCGGGCTCCTCGAGTACCCGCAGTACACCCGCCCAGCGGTGTTCCGGGGCTGGGAGGTCCCTGAGGTCCTGCGTGGGGGCGATCACGGCCGCGTCGAACGGTGGCGGCGCGCCGCGGCGCTGTGGTGCACGCTGGAGCGGCGGCCGGACCTCTTGGAAGTCCGGGGCGGCCTTTCGAGCGACGAGGTGCGCCTGTTGCGCGAGCACGGCTATCCTCTAGGTGCCTACGGAACGGGACGAGCCGAACGGTCGGACTCGCAATCCGGTAAGCGGCAAACTGCCGGCGACCCGTCCGATCGCCTCGAGGAGCGTGACCTGTCATGAACCCCACTGATCTCGTCGATCGCGAGAGCCTTCGTGACGACATTCCCGACTTCCGTCCCGGGGACATCTTGAAGGTGCACGTCCGCGTCGTGGAAGGCAACCGAGAGCGCGTGCAGGTCTTCCAGGGCGCTGCCATCCGCCGCCAGGGCTCGGGCATCCGCGAGACGTTCACGGTGCGCAAGGTGAGCTTCGGCGTCGGTGTCGAGCGCACCTTTCCGGTCCACTCGCCGATCATCGCGAAGATTGAGCGGGTGACCGAGGGCGACGTCCGCCGCGCCAAGCTGTACTACCTGCGCGATCGTGCCGGCAAGGCGGCGAAGATCAAGGAGAAGCGCGACGTCCGTTGAGACGCTGTGCGACCTGGTCGTCCCCGCCCTGGAATCTCCCCCTGTCTCGGCCCGCGCGTCGGCGAGACCCGTGACGTGCTAGGCAAGCGACCATGAGCGCCGAGGAGGACCTCGACCAGTTCGAGGCCGAGGTGGAGCTCGAGCTCTACCGCGAGTACCGGGCCGTGTTCGCGATGTTCCGCTACGTCGTCGAGACCGAGCGCCGTTTCTACCTGGCCAACAGCGTCCAGGTCACACCGAGATCGGGGTCCGGTGCGACTTACTTCGAGGTCGAGCTCGGCGACGCGTGGGTCTGGGACATGTACCGCCAGGCGCGCTTCGTCTCATCGGTGCACGTCGTGACCTACAAAGACGTGAACGTGGAGGCACTGCCGAAAGACGAGGCCTGAGGCCGCGCACGCATGCCGTCGGGGGCGTCCCGCCTCGGGGCCCGGCGTCGGGGAGACCGCCTTCCGGTCGCGGCCGGCCGTCAACGCCCCGTCGGGTGGCGTCGGGCTCGATGCTCCCAGCAGGGCGAATGCCAGTGCCGCCTGCCGCCGGGGTCGGACACCGGGACTATCACGAGGTGGCCGGTGCCCGGCCGGATCTCCTGGTTGCAGCCCGGGCATATGTAGGTCTTGTCGGCCTGGTAGGGCTGGACCCGGTGGATCTGCGCAGTACCGGTACCCATCGGGTCCTCGACGAATGAACGTTCCGCGGCGGCGAGCCAGTTCGCTCCGGCGCCCGAACCGCCGGTCCGCCGGCGCGGGCGCGTGCCCGGGCTCCCCTGGGCGTCCTCCCTGCGCGAGCGCCTTTCCGGCGACCTCCGTGGCACACCACTGATTGTTGCAGGTCGGGGGCACCGCCCCGGCCGCGGTGCGGTCGTGCGCCGCCGGGGCTCACGGCCCTCGAGCCGGGACGGGACGGGAGGACCGCTAGAGGAGGCGGAACGCGTCCTGGTAGTCGTCCGCCACGTCCTCGGATAACTTTCCCGACTCTGTGAGCCAGGTGTCGAGCCTCTCGGCGGGTAGCGGTTTGCTCACGTAATAACCCTGCACCTGGTGGCAGCCGAGCTCTTCCAGCCGCTGCAGGACGATGGCTGTCTCGACGCCTTCCGCCACAACCTGCTTGCCGAGGTTGCGCGCGAGGTCGATCGTGGAGCGCACGATGACCTCCTTGTCCGCGGAGATGTTCATGTTCGTCACGAACGACCGGTCGATCTTGATCTCGTCTATAGGTAGGCGCGTCAGGTAGGTCAGAGACGAGAAGCCCGTTCCGAAATCGTCGACGGAGAGCCGTACGCCCATCTTGGCCAGGCGTGCGAGGACGGCCTCTGTCCTGAGCGGGTCGGAGATGACGGCGCTCTCGGTGATCTCGAGCACGAGGTTGTCCGCCGAGACGCCGTTGAGCTCGAGCAGGTCGGCGACGTCGGAGGGGAGATCGGCGTCGATGAGGTTGCGCATGGCCAGGTTGACGGCCACTTTCATCGGCCGCCCGAACTCGGTCCAGGCCCGGCACTGGCGCAGCGCTCTGTCGAGCACGTAGTGGGTGAGCGGTTTGATCAGGCCTGTCTCTTGGACGAGGGGGATGAACTCGTCCGGCGGTACTAGGCCTCGCTGGGGGTGTTGCCAGCGGATCAGGGCTTCGACGGCCATGACACGGCCCGTCGAGAGGGTGAGCTGTGGCTGGTAGTAGAGGACGAGCTCCTCGCGTTCCAGTGCGTCACGCAGCTCCCCGATGAGAGCGAGACGGTCAGGGGTGTGCGGGTCCGCCGAGCTCTCGTAGACCGCGAAGCCCCCGTTCGCGGCCTTGGCGGCGTACATGGCGACGTCGGCGTGCTGTATCAGCAGGTCCGCATCACCCCCGTCCCTCGGAAAGGCGGCGAGCCCGATGCTGGCGTCGACCCGAAGGGGCAGGTCTTGCACGATTATCGGTTCTTCGAGGCAGCTCGACACCCGCGAGACGACCGCGGCGGCGTCGCACTCCGCGGCGTTGCGGAGCAGAATGGAGAACTCATCGCCGCCCAGCCTGGCTATCGAGTCGCTCCCTCTTGTCACCCTCGACAACCGCCAGGCCACCTCCCTCAGCACCTCGTCTCCTGCCGCGTGGCCAAGGGTGTCGTTGATCTCCTTGAACCGGTCGAGGTCGAGCATCAACAGCACGAGCTTCTGGTTGTCGCGCCGCGCTTCTATCAGGGCGTGCTTGAGCCGCTCGTGAAAGAGCATGCGGTTCGGCAGGCCGGTGAGCCCGTCGTAGAGGGCTTGATGGCGGAGCTGCTCCTCGGCTTCGTCGCGGGCCTGCTCAGCTGCCTTCTGCTCGGTTATGTCCCTTACGAGGAGGCATAGCTTGCGCGGGGTGCCTGCCGGCGCGGCGATCGGTGCGACCCTGCCCTGGAACCACCGCACGCCCGCGGGGACCTCGAGGCGGTATTCCCAGAACTGGGGGCGATCGGTCTCGAGGACCTGGCTGATGACTCTGGCCAGACTGAGACCGATCTCATCGCCGAGTGCCTCGCGGTGGGTCTTTCCGAGCAGTGCGTCCCGGGGTACTGCGAGGAGGGTGTCGTTGGCGGTCCAGATCTCGAGGTAGGTGCCGTCCTCGTCGAGCTCGAACACAAGATCGTCTAGCGAGGAGAGGAGCGCGTTCAGACGGGCTTCGCTCTCGCGCAGAGCCTCGGTCGCGTCGAGGTGTTCGCCAGCCTCGCTCACAACGCTTCGCCAGGACTCAGGTGTGCCGCTGCCTGCCCGTCCGTGCGACTGCGTGCGGTCGGGCGTGCGGATGTCACCCTATGTTCATCGGCGCGTCAGGCGGAGGGATTGACCCCGAAGGTTGTCCGGGCGCCGACGGGCGCCGTGCACTGCCCACAGGCGGTTGTGGCGGCTTCCGGCTGTTTTCCACGGCACTTAACCGACAGCCTGACTCTCGAGCAGTGCCCGCGCCCGGGCGAGCATCGGAATGGCACCCACAGTTTCGAATCCGGTCGCCGCTTGTTCGGCGATGCCTGCCGACTCGACGAGCCTGCCCTGGCGGGCAAGCCATTCCGCCCGGTCCAGCTGTGCACGCGCCAGCCAGACCGGGTATCCGAGAGCGCGGAAAGCCGTCTCGGCAGCGATGAGGTCGTCCTCGATGCCGGCGTCATGGCCCCTCGCGATGGCGAGAAGCGCCTTGGCGCGGGTCACCTGGGCCCTCAGGAACTGGGGTATCTCGCCAAGCGGGCGATTGGCGAACAGCTCGAGGAGGCGGTCCGCAGCTTCGAGATCGCCGAGGGCGATCGCCGCGTCGAGTGCATCAGGAAAGCTGAGGCGTACCACCTCGTGGGCCAGCGGGAGGCCGGCGGTGAGCGCTCTTTCGATTGCCCGCGTGGCGGTTTCGAGAGCGGTCCTGTACTCACCACCGGCAAGGGCGAGCGCGCCCGCGCCGCTCCAGTACATGGCCGACGCCTGGACGTCCTCGGCGTCCTTCCATGATTCGCAGTAGGCGAACAGGCGCCGTGCGCTTGCGAGCTCACCGCGCAGGGCCTCGAGGAAGGCCTTTCGGAAACGGAGCAGCGAGGTGTTCATCGTCGCCTCGCCGGCCGTCGCTTCGAGCAGTTCGTCAGCGAGGCGCGCAGCCTCGTCCCAGCGACCGCCCAGCATCAGCACGTACATGAGGTTGCCCACCATGTCTGCCTCACGGCCACGCGCCCCCTGACGCCGGGCAAGTGCCAGGCCGGCAAGGGCATGTTCTTCAGCGCCTGGGCGGTCGTAGATCATGCACAGGTCTGTCAGCAGGTTCTGAGCGGCCGACTCGACCTGCACCAGCCCGTGTTCGCGGGCGGTCTCGAGGCTCCCCTCCAGGTTCAAGATGCCTTCCTCGACACGGCCGGCCCCGCTGTAGAGGTACGCCTTCATCTGCAGGGCGCTGGCGTAGGTCTCCGCCAGTTCGTGGTGCTGGGCGAGCGTCAGCGCCCGTTCGATCGGTTCCGCGGACTCGTGGCTGCGACCCGTGAACATGAGAGCCCTTCCCAACCGATCCTCCAGGCGGGCGACGACTGCGGGGGGCGCAGTGGCGGGGTCGAGCGACGAGAGCGCGTCGCTGAGGCATACGACCGCCTGCTCGGACCTGCCGGTCCTGACGAACATCGTCCCGATCCACGCCGCCACCCGAGCCGCGTCCACGATGCGACCGGCCTGCAAGTGCAAGGCGGCGGCCTTCTCAAACCCGTTCAGGGCCCGGTCGTCCGCCCCTATGCGCATGGCCATCTCGGCACTCTTCTCGACGAACCGAGCCCGCTCCTCGTCCTCGGAGCTGAGCTCCGCCGCCGTCAGGTAGGCGGTTTCCGCCGCGCCCGGGGCTCCCACAGCCTCGGCCCGGTCACCCGCCTGCACGTAGGCGTCCTTTGCCCGTGCCCGCAGCTCGTCGCTGTCGGGGTCGTCGCCGGCGGCATTGTAGGCGTCGTGGAGGTGGGCGGCGATCACTTCGATCACTTCGGCGCCTTCGTCGGGGAAGACGTGACGCATGTGAACCGCGGTGGTGAGGTGGCGGGCTTTGCGCTCGCCTCTCGTCAACATGTCGTAGGCGACCGACCGGATCAGTGACTGCGTGAAGGCGTACTGGCCGCGTTCGGGCGAGAGCTTGTCGGCCCGGACGGTGAGGACTTCCTTGCGCACGAGTGACGGCAGGATCTCGTCGAGCTCGCCTGGGCCCGCGTCGCTCACCGCCTCGATTGCCTGGCGGGGAAAGGACTCGCCGAGCACGGCGCACTCTTTGACCACACGCCGCTCGGCAGGTGAGAGCGCGTCCAGCCGGCTGGCGATGAGGGCCGTAAGGCCGGGCGGGATCTCGAGCTCACCGAGCTCACCGACGAGGTGCAGCAGGTCGTCCTCACCTTTTTCGAGGACGCCCCTGTCGAGCAGGCTACGCACGGTTTCGACGGCGTAGAGCGGGATCCCCTCGGCCCGCTCGACGATACGGGCGCGACCCGCCCCGGGCAGATCCGCCACGAGCCCGTCGAGAAGCTGGCCGATCACCTCGTCCGACAGGGGGTCGAGCGAGAGTGTCGTGAGGTTGCGACGGCTGAGGACCAGCCCAGCTTGGTCAGCTCCCTCCGGGCGCGTCAGCACGAGGAGGAAGATGGCATGGTCGGCCGACCAGTCGAGGAGGTGGTCGAGGAAATCGACCATGCCGGAGTCGGCCCACTGCAGGTCCTCGACGACCATCACCACGGGCAGGTGCTCGGCGAGGCGCTCGAAGAACAGTCGCCAGCCCAGGAACAACTCCTCGCGTGCGAGGGACTGCGCGCTCGAAAGCCCGAGCAGCTGGGCGAGGCGGGGATAGATGAACTCGCGGTCGGACGCGTCCGGGATCCAGCGTTCGAGGCCGGACGTGAGCCGTTCTGCCACGACCCCGAGCGGGTCCTCCTCACCGATCTGCAGGCGGGCGCGGACCATCTCCGAAAGGGCCCAGTAGCTGACGCCCTCGCCATAGGACAGGCAGCGGCCGGCGTGCCAGAGCACCCCGTCGGCGAGGCCGTCGATGTACTTGAAGAACTCCCAGGCGAGGCGCGACTTGCCGACGCCGGCGACACCGGACACGAGCACGAGCCGTGCCGAGCGCCGCTCGGCCGAGGCATGGAAGAGCTCCTTCACGAGGCGCAGCTCGTGATCGCGACCGGTGAAAGGTGCCTCGAGCACGCCCGAGCGCTGTGAGCCGGCCGTGGCCGCCACGACCCGGGTCGCGTGGTAGAGGTGGACGGGGTCAGCCTTTCCCTTCAGGTCGTGCTCGCCGGCGTCGCTGTAGGCGATGGCGGCGGCGGAGGCCGCCCGGGTCGTGGCGTCCACGTAACAACATCCCGGTGGGGCAGCGGACTGGATGCGTGCCGCGGTGTTCACCCGGTCCCCGATGACGAGCCCCTCCTCGGGCGTCTCGGTCGTGGCGGCACCACCGGTCACGATCCCGACACGGGCTTGCAGCCCGGCGTTCTCGCGCTCGGCCCCGTAGGCTGCGACGGCCGAGACGAGCTCGAGCCCGGCCCGTACGGCGAGCTCGGCGTCGTCCTCCTTGGCGACCGGGGCGCCCCACAGGGCCATGACGGCGTCGCCGATGAACTTCTCCACGACGCCCCCGTAGCGGGCGACTATGGCGCGTGCCAGCTCGAAGTACCCCGAGAGGAACTCCCGCACTTCCTCGGCGTCGCGTTGCTCGGAAAAGGTCGTGAAGCCGACCAGATCGCAGAACAGCACCGACACGTGGCGGAGCTCGGTGGGCGCGGGAGTGACCTTCTCAGGAGGCGGGAGGGCCTGTGCTCTCTCGCCAGGAGGGCGAGCCGGCATGGCCGCAGTTGCGACCGGGGTTCCGCACTCGCCGCAGAACCGCTTGCCGGGGCCGAGCTGTGCGCCGCAGGCCGCGCAGACGGGCGCCAACGGGTGGCCGCAGTCCTCGCAGAACCGCTTGGCCTCGGAGTTCTCGCTCCCGCATGCTGGACAACGCATCCCATACCCCCTCTGTCCGCGGGAACATTACGACTCCCACTATGGCTCCGCAGCACGTTCGCCGGCCCTTGTGGCAGTCCGCCGCCCCTGATTGGCATCAGCTACCCGTATGGCGACAGCCGGGCATAGTGCTATAACCTCGGGCAATCTTGCGCGGGGCTTTCCGTGAGCTTGGGGGACGACGCAACCGAGCGGGGAGGTAGTGCAGATGCGGAATCACGAGTCATCACCAAAGTGCCGGAGGTCTTGGATCGTCGCCGCCGTGGCGTTTAGCGGTGTCGCGCTGTTGATCCCCGGTACCGGGCCGGCGTTGGCCGCGCCGGCGAGCACCCACCATGCCACCGTCGCGATCCCGACGCCGCCGAAGGACCCGGCTGTCGCGGCCCTGGTGCCGGCCAGCATCAAGGCCAAAGGCTCAGTCACTTCGGTGATGGACGCCACCTATCCGCCCGACGAGTTCGTGGCGGCAAACGGCACGACGATCGTCGGCATGGACGCCGACTTCAGCGCCGCGCTCGGGGCCGTCATGGGAGTCAAGTGGGTTGATGTCGACGCGACCTTCGACACGATCATCGTCGGCTTGGAGGCGGGCAAGTACGACATCGGCAACTCGTCGTTCACAGTGACGACGGCACGTGAGAAGCAGGTCAACTTCGTCACCTACTTCCAGGCCGGCGAGGGCTACTACGTTCCCAAGTCAAGCTCGCTGAAGCTCAACGGACTCATGAGCCTGTGCGGGCACACCGTGGCTGTCGAGACCGGCACGACCGAGCAGACCGACGCCAACACCGCAGTCGGCCTGTGCAAGAAGGCCAGCAGGAAGCCTGACTCGGTGCTGGCGTTCGCGACCCAGAACGAGGCCAACCTCGCCATCGCGAGCGGCCGCGCCCAGATCGGCTTCGCCGACTCCCAGGTCGCGGGCTACATCGTCGAGCAGGCTAAGGGTCAGTTCAAGCTGGATGGACCGGCGTTCGGGGTAGCCCCTTACGGCTTCGCCTTCGCGAAGTCCTCGAAGCTCGACGTAGCGACTCTTGCCGCGATCAAGGTGCTCATCCACGACGGCATCTACGCCAAGATCCTCGACAAGTGGGGAGTGCAGGCCGGCGCCATCACCAAGCCGGCGATCGTTTGAACCAAGTCTCGGCTCCCGAGCGGCGGTGAGCCGGTGACGATCGACAGCGTCGAGGGGCACCGCCCGGAGGAGATCCGGGCGGTGCCCCTGCGCCATCCAGGGCGGTGGGTCGCAACGGCGATCATGCTCGTGCTGGCGGCGATGTTCGTGCACGACGTCATCACGAATCCGCGTTTCGGCTGGGGGGTTGTCGGGTCCTACTTCTTCTCAAGCCCGGTCGTGAGCGGAGTCGAGAAGACGCTCGAGCTCACCTTCGTGGCCATGGCGGTCGGCGTCGTTCTCGGAGTGCTCTTCGCGGTGATGCGGCTCTCGCCCAACCCGATTCTCTCCGGTGGAGCCTGGCTCTACATCTGGTTCTTCCGGGGCACCCCCGTTTACGTGCAGCTCCTCTTCTGGTACGCGATCTCGGCCCTCCAGCCAACCATCAGTCTCGGCATACCCTTTGGGCCGCAGTTCGTGCACATGAGCGCCAACAGCATTGTCACGCCCTTTGTGGCGGCCCTGTTGGGCCTCGGGCTCAACGAAGGTGCCTATTACGCAGAGATCGTCCGCGCCGGGATCATCTCGGTCGACCACGGCCAGTTCGAGGCGGCGCAGTCGCTCGGCATGCGAAGGGCGCCGCTGATGCGCCGGATCGTGCTCCCCCAGGCGATGCGCGTCATTGTCCCGCCCACGGGCAACGAGACGATCTCGATGTTGAAGACCACCTCGCTGGCCGTAGTCGTCACCTATCCCGAGCTGCTCTATCAGACCGAGAACATCGCCGCCCGGACCTACCAGACGATTCCCCTTCTCATCATGGCGAGCTTCTGGTACCTGCTCATGACCACGGTGCTGACGATGGGGCAGTACTACGTCGAGCGCTATTTCGCCCGCGGCGCGTCGTACGCGCTCCCGGCCACGCCGATCCAGCGGATCCGGCGCAACCTCACGACGTTGCGTCGCGTCCCGTTCTCTCCAAGTGGGCTGGGTGGGTCCTAGATGGCCGAGCCGATGATCCGCGCCGAGGCCGTGCACAAGCGTTACGGCCTGCTCGAGGTGCTGAAAGGGATAACCCTCGAGGTGGCGCCCCGCGAGGTGATGTGCCTTCTCGGACCGTCCGGGTCGGGCAAGTCAACGTTCCTGCGCTGCATCAACCACCTCGAAAAGATCAACTCGGGCCGGCTGTACGTCGACGGTTCGCTCGTCGGCTACGAGGAACGTGGCGGCCGTCTCCACGAGCTGCGCGAGCGGGAGGTCTGCCGGCGGCGCACCGAGATCGGGATGGTCTTCCAGCGCTTCAACCTCTTCCCTCACATGACCGCGATGGAGAACGTCGTCATCGCGCCGGTGCTCGTGAAAAAGGAGGCCAAAGCCGTCGCGGCCACTCGTGCCCGGGCGCTTTTGGACCGCGTCGGGTTGTCGAACAAGGTCGACGCCTACCCCAACCAGCTCTCCGGCGGCCAGCAGCAGCGTGTCGCGATCGCCCGGGCGCTCGCCATGCAACCCAAGCTCATGCTCTTCGACGAGCCCACGAGCGCGCTCGACCCCGAGCTTGTGGGCGAGGTCCTCGACGTCATGCGCGCCCTTGCCGAAGAGGGGATGACGATGGTCGTCGTCACCCACGAGATCGGCTTTGCCCGCGAGGTGGGTGACACACTGGTGTTCATAGACGAGGGCGTCGTCGTCGAGGCGGGCGTGCCGCGCGAGGTCATCGCCAACCCGCAGCACGAGCGCACCAAGGCCTTCCTCTCCAAGGTGTTCTGAGCGTCGCCGACCGCCCGTTGGCCGGCGCACGTCCGGTCACCAATCACCAGCTCGTGTGACCCCCGTCCGCAAGCCGGCGCTGGCAAAGTGGGACAGGCTGCGCGGGCTGTTTCAGGCCCGCTGAGATCAGCAAACGCGAAGTGCAGCGCGATCATCGGCTGGAGCGTTGTAATTGACAGGGAGGTCGAATGCCGGTCGACGGTGCTGACCAAGCGGAGTTCGAGCGGTGGTACCTCGCGTCACGAAAGGCTCTCATCGGTGCGGCATTCCTCTACGTCGGCAACGCCGACGAGGCACTCGAGCTGACTCAGGAGACCTACGCCCGTGCGTGGCAGCACTGGGACGTCGTTTCCCGGCATCCCAACCGGGACGCGTGGAACCGCCGCGTGCTCCACAACCTGGTGGTCAGCCGATGGAGGCGCCTCGCTCTCGAAACCGCGCGTATCCCCTCGCGGACCGAGGCATATGAGCCGGTGGACACACACGATCTCGATCTCGCGAAGCTCGTCGCACGGCTGCCCGCTAACCAACGCCGCGCCTTTGTCCTCCACGTCGTTTTCGACCTCAGCGTCGACGACGTTGCCGCAGAGATGAAGGCGCCCGCCGGGACCGTGCGCTCGTGGATACACAGGGCCCGCACGGCGCTCGCCTCCCAGATCGAATCCGACGCCCGTCTAGTGACACGGAGGTGACAGCGATGGACGAGAGCCCGAGTGACGTCGACCAACTCTTCAAAGAAGCAGCACATGGTGCCGGCGGCCTGGCGCACGTGCTCGACCCCACCCAGGCGATCGAAAGGGGCACAAAGCTGCGCCGGTACGCGCGGCGGCGCCGCAATGCCCTGTCCGGACTCGTCGTCCTCGCCGCCGTCCTCGTGTTCCTGGTGCCGCTGCCGCAACTGCACCTGTTCGGCCCGGGGGGCACCGCAGGCACGACCGGTAACCACCCGAGCACCTCCCCGCTCGGCTCGACGGCCCCGACGACGGCTGTGACCGGGGTCGGCCCGCGCGGCGGCGTGATACCGGCGGACTTCCAACCGACCTCGTTCACATCGGTCAGCCTGGACGAGTGGTGGATGCTCGGGACCGCTCACTGTCTTACCGGTTCGGGTACCTGCGGTGCCATCGTCCGCACAACTGACGCCGGCTCCCGCTTCGCAGGCATTCCGAGTCCGCCGGTGAGCGCCAACGATGTCACCCAGCTGCGCTTCGCCAACTCTCTCGACGGCTACGCCTTCGACCCGGAGCTTTGGGAGACGACGAACGGCGGGACGTCCTGGGCGAGAATTGACACGCCCGGCCCGGTGGCCGAGCTCGAGGTGGCCGACGGGGAGGCGTACGCGCTCACCTGCCCGGCAGGCTTGGCCAGGTGCCAGGCGATGGACCTCGTCCGGGCCCCGGTCGCGTCGCTGCACTGGCGGAAGGCCTCGACACCGGTGCCCCTCGGCTACGGGGCACAGTTCGCGTTGAGCGGGGCGAACCTGTACCTCCTGAGCGGGAACGAGCCGCCTCTCGTCCTGCTGTACTCCGCCGACAAGGCGGTGAGGTTCAGCCGGCGGATCGACCCGTGTTACCCGGGCCTCGGGGGCCGCGTGACGGCTGCAGCCAACGGGAGTCCGGCGCTCTGGGCAGCCTGCCCGACCGGAACGATGGCCGAGGTGAAGCTGTCTGTGAACGGTGCCCGGACCTGGCGCGTCGGCACACCGGGTGGGGCCTTCCCCAACAGTGTGGGCATCGCGGCTGCTTCAGCTTCGGACGCGCTCGTCTGGCCCGGGACGGAGACCAACGGCGCGATAGCCACGCTCGACCGCACGACGAACGGAGGCGACAGCTATTCAGCTGTCATTTCAACCTCGAGCTTCTCGACGGTCGTCTGGGCCGGGTTCAGCGATCCATCCCGCGCCTACGCCCTGATCCAGCAAGGCAACTCGCCTGAAACCACGACGCACCTGTACGAGTCGAGTGACGGCGGCGTGGCCTGGCACCGGGTGGCGGTCAAGACCTAACCTGCGCCGGGCCCGGACGCTCCGCCCCCCGGCGTCGAGGAGATCCCACCTTCCAGCACTTCAGCGGGCCGCCTCGTCCGCCGCTCGGCCTTACCCCAGCCCAGTGAAACGTTACACTTCGGGGCGTGATCATGCGGGGGTGGCGGCCACTGGGTGCATCCGGCGTGATCGCCCCGCCGTGCGGGGATCTGGTTCGCCCGATGGGGTTGCCTGCCTTGGGCGACGTTAAGGTACGGCGGGAACTGGAACAGGGGCTGGCGCATGAGCCCACCAGAGGAGAGCGTTGACTCTGCGTCGCAACGAAATCCCGAAGTCCTCGTCCCGGGTCGCGGGGTCACCGTCGGGTACAGCCGCTTCGCGCCAGCCGGTGCCCGGCCAGGGGCGGGTGACCATCAAGGATGTGGCCGAATACGCCGGTGTGTCGCTCGGCACGGTGTCGAATGTGCTCAACCGGCCGGACCGTGTCGCGCCCGACACCCTGGCTCGCGTGCAGGATGCCGTCGACAGGCTTGGTTTTGTACGAAGCTCGGCCGCACACCAGATGCGCGGCCGTTCCAACAGTCGTTGTTTCGGCGCAGTCGTGCTTGATGCCTCCAACCCGTTCTCCTCCGAGACCGTGCGTGGCCTTGAGGACACCGTGCACGAGCAGGGATCCGCAGTGGTCCTGTGCTCGACCGACGGCTCAGCCGACCGGGAGGCCCGGTACCTACGTTGGCTCGAGGAGCAGCGGGTCCAGGGCATCGTGATCACCCCGGCGACACGCAGCATCCGCCATCTCGAGGCGTTGCGAGACCGGGGCACCCTCGTGGTTCTCCTCGACAGGCCGAGCAACAACGGCGAGCTGTGTTCGGTCTCGGTAGATCACGCGCGAGGCGGGGAGCTCGCCGCGGGATATCTGTTCGACCTCGGGCACCGGCGGATCGCCTTCATCAACGGGCCGCTTCACCTCTCACAGTGCGCCGAGCGGCGTCGCGGCATGCGCCGCGCAGCCCGCCAGGCAGGGCTCAGCCCCGAGGACAGCATCCTCGAGTACACGATCGACCCGATCACCGCCTTCGGACAGGCCGAGCTCACGGTGGACAAGCTCCTCGCCATCGCGGACCGGCCGACTGCCGTGGTCTGTGTGAATGATCAGATCGCTTTCAGGGTGCTGCGGACATTGGCGGAGCGCCGGATACGGGTGCCGCGCGACATGAGCGTTGTCGGCTACGACGACGTCGAATTCGCGTCGATGCTGTCCCCGACCCTCACTTCGATCAGCCAGCCCAAGTACGCGCTGGGAAAAGCCGCCGCCGAGCTGCTCATCGCCGAGACTGTCGACCCACTGCACCGCCACGGCGACATCCTTTTCGAGCCGGAGCTCGTCGAGCGCCAGTCGACGACAGCGCGCTCGAAGTTGAACCGCTACAGTCCTCGCGGCGCCTGAGCGGGAAGGAAGACGCCCTGGTGCCCGCGCCGCCGTCATTGCTCGCTTCGCCGATCCTCGACGGCCACTGTCATGCCTGGCTCCGCTGGCCCTACCCACCCCCGGTTCCTGACGAGGCTCAGCGGGGAACGATCGACCAGCTTCTGTACGAGATGGACGCGAATGGCGTAGCCCAGGCCATGGTGGTCTGCGCCGCCATAGGCGCCAACGGGGACAACCTCGACTACGTCGCCTCCGCCCGCGAGTCTCACCGGGACAGGCTGCATGTGGTGGCCGACCTCGACTGCACCTGGAGCTCCAGCTATCACCAACCCGGCAGCGCTGACCGGTTGCGGGCGCTCGACGATCGTTACGAACTGGTCGGCTTCACCCATTACCTGAGAGAGCGGAACGACGGCTGGTTGTTGAGCGACGAGGCGGACGCCCTCTTCGCCGCCGCTTCGCAGCGAGGCCTCTTGGCGAGCTTCGCCGTCGGGCCCGCCTGGCAGGCCGACCTCAGGCTGATCGCCCGCAGGCACGCGGATGTGCCGGTGCTCTGCCACCATCTCGGGGATTTGCGCGCCGGCGACCATGCCGGGCTCGAGGAGGTGGTCGCCTCTGCTGTGGTGCCGAGCATCTACGTCAAGGCGTCAGGCTTCCACTACGTCTCTGAACGCGGTTGGGACCATCCCTGGCCCGACGCGCTTTTCGTGCTGCAGCGGATCTTCGACGCCTACGGCCCGAGCAGGCTCTGCTGGGGTTCGGACTTCCCCGCCTCGAAACGGTTCTGCACCTTCCGCCAGTCGCTCGAAGCCGTGCGTTCGCACTGCGGGTTCTTGACCGCCGAGGATCTGCGACTCGTGCTCGGCGGGACCCTGCAAGCAGTCCTGACAGGCACAGCGACGGACTGAAGTTCGCGGAGGCCTCAGCCCGGGTCGACGCGAAGGCGGACGACCCCTGAAGTCAGCTCACTCCAGGGTTCGAGACCCTCGAAATGGCGCAGGCACTCGTCGACCATGAGGCTGAAGAAGCGGCGTCTGCTCTCTGCGGTTACGCCGGCGACGTGGGGGGACACGAAGACGTTCGCAAGCTCTACGAGGGGCGAGTCCGGCGCAAGCGGCTCTGTGTCGAAGACATCCAGGCAGGCGATGATGTCACCGCGCCGCAGACGCTCCAAGAGCGCGGCGCCGTCCACGACTCTTCCTCGGGAGACGTTGACAAAGACGGACCCGGACTTGAGCTGGTCGAGCTCGCGAGCCCCGAGCATGGCCTCGGTGGTCGCTGTGAGCGGCACGAGGACGAAGACGACGTCACAGCCGAGAACAGCCGGCAGGGGACCGAACTCGACTCCGCATGGTTCGGCCAATTCTCTCGGCACGAACGGGTCGTAGACCCTTACCTCGACCTGGAACGGTTTCAAGAGCTCCACCAGATAGCGACCCAGGTAGCCGAATCCGATCAGGCCGACCCGCTTGTGGCTCAGCTCGGCGCCGTCGAAGCCCGGGCCCGAGCGCTCGGGGACCGGCACGAAGGCGTTCTCGTGGGCGATCATGCGGCGGAAGTTGGCCCCGGCGTTGCGGAGTCCGACGAGGGCGAGGCCGAGCGCCCACTCGGCGGCGGGCCGGGACGAACCGTGGCTCGTGTCGACCACTCGCACGCCGCGTTGTCGTGCAGCCTCGACGTCGAGGCGGTATGCGAAGCGGTCACCTTCCAGCTCGCCGAGGAGGCTCAAGCGCGGTGCAGCTCTAAGGACCTCCGAGCTGACAAAAGGTGCGCCGTGGCAGACCACAAGGACGTCGAGGCCCGCGGCGAAGCGGGCCAGGCCCGCCTCTGCGGCGGCGTCCCGGGGAGCCGGATCTCCGAGCCCTGACGCCACCGAGAAGCAGCCGTACGAGAACTCGGCGACCGCCTCGAGGCGGGTGATGTCCGCGTCGGCGACGTAGTCGCGTCGTACCGCCTCGTTGCATGCCAGCCCGACTCGGCCCCGCCTGCCCACCGAGGGCTCGAAGCGGTTCATCTGATTGCCACCGAACCGTCCTCGCGTAGCACCGTGCGGGAGAGGTCCGCCCGCACGGGCGGGTGCAGGGCGATCCCCGCGTCGTCGAGCTCGATCCCGAGCCCAGGGCGGTCGGGGGCGAGAAGGTGGCCGTCGCGCACCTCGATCACGTGATCCACGACGTCGGTCCACTGAGGGCCGTCCTGGGGCACGTGTTCTTGGACCTCCCAGTTCGGGACGCAGATGCCAAGTTGCACGAGGGCGGCGACCGCCACGGGACCGGAGGGCACGGCATGGGGGATGACACCGGCGTGGAAGGACTCCGCCAGCGCGCAGATCTTCTTCACATGGGTGATGCCTCCCGCAATGCCGACGTCGGGCCGGACATAAGCGATGCCCGGTCGCTCGAGGTACTCGGCGAACTCCCAGATCGTCGTGTTGCGTTCGCCGGCAGCGACGGGGAGCGCCACCTTGGCGGCGAAGGCGCGAAGTGCCGCGACGCTGTCGGGGGGTATCGGGTCCTCGACGAAAAGTGGCCGGAAACGGGCGAGCTCGGCACACAACAGCAATGCGTCACCTGCTGTCATGTTTCTATGGAGTTCGAGGCCGAGGTCGACCTCCCACCCCACGGTTTCCCGCACGGCCGCGAAACGGGCCACCAGGTCGTCGATGCGCGCCGCCTGGCTCATCTGATGGTGCTCGTTCTGGAAGAGCAGGATCTTCAAGGCGCCATAGCCCTCCACCTCGACCGCGTGGCGAGCCGAGGCGACCAGCTCCTCGACCGAGTGCTCCTCGACGAGCACTTTCATGGCTCGCACGGCGCGCCGCGCACGTCCGCCCAGCAGCTGCCAGACGGGTACCTCGAAGTGTTTGGCTTTGAGGTCCCAAAGCGCCTGGTCGACGGCGCTGATGGCACCGGTCACGGCCATGCCCCGAAAGCAGAGCCCGCGGTAAGCCGTGTTCCAGTGGTGCTCCACGTCAAATGCTTCCGCACCCTTGAGGGCGGCGCCGATGGACCCGACGATCTCGGCGACAGCGGTCGGCCAGCCGAAGAAGGTCGACTCTCCGACCCCTGTCGAGCCGTCTTCGCCGACGACTCGGACGTAGCAGGAACTGCCGGCGGGAATGGCTTCGACGGTCGCTATGCGCATGATCCTCACCGCTCCTCGCGACTTGGAAGGCCGCAGCCCGCCCCCGGGCCGCGCCCTGTGGGACGCTCAGTCAACAGGAGGGTAGTAGATGAACTCCGGCTCGATGCGCACCCGCGGAGCGGAGATGAGCTCGATGATCACGGGCAGTCCGGGTGCTTGGAAGTAGGCGAAGGCGCCGTCGCCCTCGGCACCGAAGCCCCGTGCGCTTTGCAGGGGCACGAACCCGGCTTCGATGGCCTCGGTGACCGCCTGGGGGTGGTCCGGCACGTACTTGCCGAGGTGGTGCAGGCCCTCACCGTGGTCCGCGAGGTGGTCGGCGAAGATGCTCGGCCCATCCAGCGGCTGTACCAGCTCGAATTGGAGGTCTCCCTGCCAGGCGAGCGCATGGCGGAGCGAGAATTGCACCTCTTTAGCGTGGTAGAGCATGTCCTTCAGTCGGGGTGGCTCGAGCCGGTAGGCGGTCCAGGGGCCGATCCCCAAGAGATCGGCCCACCGCCGCACCGCCTCGTCCAGGTTCTCGACCACCACGGCGCACTGTTTGAAGGCTGGGGAGAGAAACGGCGAGAGGTTCTCGCTCATGGCTGTGTCCCTTTCTCATCGTGGAAGAGCCCGAGGGCCTCGTCCACCGGCTGCTGTGCGCGCCGCACCTTGCCGTCGGCCACCTCGGAGATGAGTACGGCGCGGCCGAGGGCGCGCGACTCGGCGACCGCCCATACTCCGGCCACAGCGCGAAGACCGGCCAGCCCGTCCACTTCAGGCGGCCGACGGGCGAAGACGGCGTCCGCGAAATCGTCGAGCTCGATGGCGATCGTCGCCGCGTCGACCTCGGCGAAACTCATGTCGTACTCGGTCCCCTGCGCGCCGAAGAACGACGCCGCCACCCCTTGGAGCTCGAAGCCACCGAGGCGTTTGCGGAGCTCCGCCCCGCTCAGGGCGAGATCCCCGAGTTGGACCACGACGGCGCCGCCCGAGCGGTCGGGGGGGACGGTCATCGACCCGCGGCGGCCGTGCACGCTGCGCTGGACCCATCGGCGCCCAGGCCCGGACGGCACGTAGCACAGCTGGATGAGAACGCCGGACGCCGTCTCGTAAAGGGCGACCAGCGAATCCTCGCCCGTCGCGCGGATCACGCCCGGGGAGAACTCGTCGATTCCCGGCCCCGGCGTCGTTCCCGCCGGCATCGACCTGAACGGCTCGGCGATGAAGGCGGAGCCGAACACCTGCTCGAGCTCACCGTGGTAATAGGAGAAGATGTCGGTGTAGTGCACGCCCATGTCGAGGGCGATGGACCCTGACTCGCGAACGTGGCGCCAGGGGCTCAGCACGACGGCGTTGTCGCCGCCGACGTTCGCTTCGATCATGAGGTGCACCTTGCCGAGCAGGCCCTGGTCGAGCACCGCGCGAGCGAGACGGTTCGGGCCGTCCCTGCGGTAGTTCTCGGCCGTCGCCAGCACGGCGCCCGAGCGCGAAGCTGCGTCGAGGATTGCCCGGCAGGCGCTGACAGTCACCCCGAGCGGTTTCTCGCAGATCACGTGAAGTCCTGCCACAAGCGCGGGAACCGCGACGAGGTGGTGAACCGACGGGTCCGTCACGACATCCAGTGCTTCGACGAGCCCGCTCGTGACGAGCTCGTTGTGGTCGGAGAACACCGCCGGCCGGGCGCCGAGGAGATTGTCGATGACCTCGGCGGTCTCCTCGGCGGCTTCGCGCCGGGGGTCGGACACGGCCGCGATCAGAAAGCTCCCGGCCCCCTTGGCCTCAAGTGCCCGGTAGGCGTGCACGTGGCGGCGACCCATGCCCCCGCAACCGACGAGACCGATCGAGAGACGATCCACTTGCGTGCCCCCAGCCCACCCACGATGAAACTTTTCATCGGAGGGCGACATCTTGGGGTATCAGCGTTGGGCTGTCAAGCCGATGGCCCCGGACGCTGTCGGGACGGCGCAGTTGACGGGGGGCCTCAACCGGTATCATCCCGCCCCGTGGAGTTCCTTGTCGCCATCGACATACACCTTCCCGACGATCTCGAGGCGGGCCGCCGCGACGAGCTGCTCCAGGCCGAGTACGAACGCGGCACGTCGCTGGCGAGGGCGGGGATCCTGAGGGCGGTCTGGAGGGTGCCCGGCAAACTGGCCAACCGCGGCATCTGGGCGGCGGCTGACGCGACGGCACTGCACGAGGCGCTCGTGAGCCTGCCGTTGTGGCCTCATATGACAGTGGAGGTGTTGGCTCTCGCCCGACACCCACTGGCAGAGCACTGCCAGGGCCTCGCGCCCGGGACAGCGGCGCAGACGCCGACGAGCGGCTGAAAGAACTCAGTGGGCCGCCGCGACCGACCCGTCGGCCCGGAGCAGCCCTTCGTCGGACAGGGGACGGTCCTCCACCGGCGCGACATCGGCGTAGTCCTCTACCAGGCTGATACCGAGTCCGGGCTCCTCGGGGATCTCGCAATAACCGCCGTTACGGACCACTGTCGTGGCGACGGCGGCAGAGTACGACGTCTTGTCCTCGTCGAGGGGCAGGTACTCCATGGTCACGAGATTCGGGATGGTCGCGCAAAAGTGCAGGGTCGGAGCCGTGAGGCCGGGTCCCAGGAAATTGTGGGGGACGACTCCGCAATGGTGCGCCTCGGCGATCGCCGCGATCTTGCGACATCCCGAGAGGCCTCCCGCCAGGCCGACGTCCGGCCGGACGAGGATGGCCACGTTGCGTGAGAGCAGTTCGGTGAACTCCCATATCGAGCTGAGGCGCTCGCCGGTTGCGATCGGTGAGTCGATGCGCTTGCAGATCTCGGCTTGTGTGTCGATCGAGTCGATCTGGATGGGGTCCTCGATGAACAGGGGACGGAACTGTGACAGGGCGTTGCAGACCACGATCGCTTTGGCGGGGTCGAGCTTGCGGTGCAGCTCGAAGATGAGATCGATCTCGTCGCCACCGGCTTCGCGCGCGGCCGCGGCCATGGCACAGGCCGAGTTCACGAGCTGGCTCATCGAGAGATCCTCGAAACCGTGCACCAGCGGGTCGAACTTGACCGCTGTGAAGCCTTCCTCGACGGCCCAGTTCACCGAGGAGACGATCTCGTCAGGAGTGCCGCCTCCGACCAGCACGTGCAGCCGGACCCGGTCGCGGGTCCTGCCACCGAGCAGCTCCCAGACCGGCAGCTCGAGCGCCTTGCCCTTGATGTCCCAAAGAGCGAGATCGATCGCCGAGACCGCCGCCGAGAGCAGATTGCCCCGAAAGGGGCGGACGCGGTAGGCGAGGTGCCACAGATGTTCTATCCGAAAGGGGTCTGCGCCCATGAGGAGCGGGGTCATCTCCCCGAGTACACCGGCAACGCCTCTCGGGTAGCCCCATCCACCGGACTGGCCGAGCCCGCTGACGCCGCTGTCGGTGGTCAGGCGGACGAAGGTGTGCTGCCCGGTCAGCTCGCAGCCGACCTCGAGCACCTCGACGGATGCGATCTTCACGGATTACCCCCAGGTCTCACCACCTGGTCCAAGAAAGTACTCGCGTCCGGGGCGCCGGCGCGGGCGCCATGCACCCAGCCAGTGTTCAGGAAGCCACGAGCTCGCGCGCCGCCTCCACCACGTCCGCGCAGGCAGGCATCCATGCCTCCTCGAGGCGGGCGGCGTAGGGGACCGGCGTCTCCGCCGAGGCCAGAAGCTTCGGGGCCACGTCGAAGAACTGGAAATGGTTCGAGGTCATGCGGGCGATCAGCGACGCTCCCCATCCTCCGCAGGGCGGGCCCTCCTGGACGACGAGGAGCCGGGCGGTCTTGGCGAGGCTCTCGGCCACCTTCTCGTCGTCGAAGGGCACGAGCGTGCGTGGATCTATGACCTCGATCTCGATGCCGTCACCGGCGAGCAGGTCAGCCGCCTCGAGCGCGCGATGACGCATCTGTTGGGTCGCCACGACCGTCACGTCGTTCCCGTGGCGGACTACGGACGCCTCGCCGAGCCGGTAGGGGCCTTCTCCGACGGTGCCCTTCAGGCCCAACAGGTTCTTGTGCTCGAAGACCAGTACGGGGTTGTCGTCGCGCACCGCGGCCCGCAGCAGGCCATAACAGTCATCGACCGTGCCAGGGACGGCGATCTTGAGGCCGGGGACATTGAGGAACCAGTTCTCGGTCGCCTGTGAGTGCTGGGCGGCGAACCCGGCGCCGGCGCCGTTCGCCATCCTCACCGTGACCGGCAGGCACGCCTGGCCGCCGGTCAGGTAGCGGTACTTCGCGAGCTGGTTGGCAAGCTGGTCAAAGCAGACACCGGCGAAGTCGGCGAACATGATCTCCGCGATCGGCCGCAAGCCCATCATGGCAGCCCCGATCGCCGTGCCGACGATTGCCTGTTCGGAGATCGGAGTGTCACGCACGCGCTCGGGACCGAAGCGCTCGAAAAGCCCGACGGTGGACTTGAACACGCCTCCGGCGGCGCCGACGTCCTCTCCGAACAAGAGCACGTCGGGGTCGGCCTCGAGCTCGTCGGCGATGGCTTGGGCGATCGCTTCGCGGCAGGTGAGCTCGGCGGTCATCGGTAGACATCCTCGTAGAGGCGATTCGGCTGCGGTTCCGGCCAGGTCTTGGCTCGCTCGAGAGCCTCTTTGACCTCGGTCTTCGCGCCGTCCCGCAGCGACTCCAGCTCTTCGGAAGTCGTCACCCCCGCTGCCAGCGCGACCTGTTCGAAGCGTGGGATCGGGTCAACTGCGAGCCAGAGCTCGAGCTCGCCGGCAGGCCGGTATTTCGCCGGATCGGAGCGGGAGTGACCCTCGTGGCGGTAGGTGTCCGCCTCGATCAGCGTCGGGCCCTGGCCCGCGCGCGCCCGCGAGATGGCCTCATCGGCAACCTCGCGAACCCCAAGCAGATCGTTGCCGTCGACCAAGAGCCCCGGTATGCCATACGACGCCGCTCTCCCGGACAGGCGGGTGACAGAAGTTGTGGCAGCGAGGGGGCTGTACTCGCCGTAGTGGTTGTTCTCGACGACCACTATGACCGGCAATCGCCAGACCGCGGCCAGGTTCATGCTCTCGTGAAAGGCCCCGATATTGGTGGAACCGTCGCCTGTGAAGGCCACGCTCACCTTGCCCGTTCTCCTGTACTGCGCGGCGAGCCCGGCCCCGAGGCTGATGGGCAACTGGGCGCCGACGACCGCGTTCGACCCGATGATGCCCTTGTCGAAGTCAGCCAGGTGCATCGAGCCGCCCTTGCCTTTGCAGAGGCCACCTTCGCGTCCGAGAATCTCGCCGAAGCACGCATCCATCGCCGCCCCGGCCGCGAGGACGGCCCCGTGCCCGCGGTAGGTGCACGTCATCGCGTCTCCGGGCGTCAGCAATGAGCAGACGCCCACAGCCACGGCCTCTTGGCCCTGGCAAAGGTGAGTGCTCCCCCGCACGAGCCCCGACCCGAAGAGCGCCTTGACCTGATCTTCGAAGTACCGGATGCAGAGCATGGATCCCAGCAGCTGCCGCCAGCCGGGCGGCAGCTGCCTGTCCACGGCCACCTCCCCGGGGCGCGTCACAACAGTCTCGGAGTTGACCCGGTTCATGGGCGTTTCCTTTCCCCCCGTTGCCAGTGGCGATGTCGCTCACCGATGCCCACGCCCGACCAGGGCGCCAGCCAGCTACGCGCTACCCGCCGCTACGGCGAGATTGTGACAGAAATATCCGCGTAACCCTTGACAAGTCCCCCCGCGATCGTTACCGTCACTCGATCCGTTGAAACATTACAACGCGGATAGGGGGGAAGTCCAGTTGCTGACCGTGGAGACGACGGCGGAGGGTCCTCGCCTGTAATCCGACCGAATATGCGTCGCCGACCGCGCCGCGCCGCCGAGCCCGGAGGGCCGGTGGCAGATGTGTGAGAGAAGCGATTCGTCGAGGTCACAGGCAGGCAGGCCAAGGTTTCTCCACTGAGGCGGTGGCGACTCACCAAGCACGTTCAGGTACGACTTGGTTAGCAAAGGAGATGCGATGACAACACTTGGCCCTCGCAGCGAAGGCGGCGGGGATTCCGGCAGCGGGGCGCACAAGAGGCGTACCGCGCGTTCGTCGAGATTCGCAAGGAACCTCACGGCCGCGGCGGGTGCGCTTGTTCTGGTGGGCAGCCTCACGACCGTGGCGGCGAACGCGTCCGGCGCGTCGACAAGGGCGAGCCACGCGCTCAGCGGCACACTCACCATGAACGTGTTCACGTTCTCCACGCCAGTCATGAAGCCGGTGATCGCCGCCTTCGAGAAGCTCAACCCGGGCGTGAAGATCCAAGCTGCCAATGTCGTCAACACGCCGGACACCTACGTACCCCTGCTGCAGACCGAGCGCCTCGCCGGCAACGAGCCCGACATCGACGAGACATACGACGTCCTGACACCGACGCTCGAGGTAGACGGACTCGTCGCCGACCTCACGCCGGACCTCAAGTCCGGGCAGCCCTATCCGCAGAGCTACTGGCTCCCGACATTCCTGGCGTCCTACATGCCGCCGATGGGGGCTCCGTTCGGGGTCGGCCAGGTGTTCGCGCTTCCGAACGAAGCTGACGCCACGGTCATCATGTACAACGAGAACGAGTTCCAAAAGGCTGGCGTTCCGTTCCCGCAGAACGGCTGGACCTGGCCCGAGATGCTCGCTGACGCCGCCAAGCTCAAGGTCGGCAGCGGCGCCTCGCAGAGCCAGTACGGCATCTGCGAGCGTCCCGACTGGCAGGCGGAGTACAACCCGGTGCTCAAGGCTTACGGTGTCACGGCATTCACCGAGACAACGCCGACCTTGGACACGCCGGCCGCCTTGAAGGCGTGGGCCCTCATGATCGACCCCTTGCTGAACGGTGACGCAGTGCCAGAGGCCCAGCAGCAGGCCAAGAACGGCTCCTCCGGCTGCGAACCGTTCTTCGAGTCAGGTGAGGCGGCCATGTCGATCGAGGTTCGCGGCAACCTTCCCGGCCTCGAGCAGGCGATCGGCAGCAAGTTCAAGTACAACGTCGTCCCGATGCCGTCAATCACTGCCGTCACCGGAAAGCAGGTCATCCCGACCGGCGGCGGCAGCGTCGGCTGGTGCATCGCCCCGGGCCAGACGCACAACGCGCTCGCGCTTGCCTTCTTGAAGTACCTCTTCTCCCCGGCCGGCCAGGCCGTGGGGGAGGCAACGGGTGGAGTCGTGCCGGCAGAAGCGGCCAACAACGGCCCGACCGCTCCCTGGCGCACTGTGGCGGGAGCTCCGGCCAACAGCCAGGCGTACGTGACCGCCGCCGATACGGCGACGATCGCTCCTCAGACTCCGGGTACGGTCTTCACGTTGTCGAACACCGACATCCCGGCCGCGGTCACGGCCGCGACCACCGGTCACGAGAGCATCGCGAAGGCGTTCACCAACCTGCAGGCACAAATGGTTTACGCCTACAGCCTGAACGGCTAGCACCGTTGCAGCATTAGGCAGTTCAAGAGGAAGTGGGAACGGCCGGCTCGAGGCTGAGCCGGCCGTTCCCGACTTCCTTCGAAGGCAAGCGGAATATTCTTCCTGGTTCACAAAGAACCGTCTTCGACCTGGAAGGTTGGGCGCAGTGTCCGTGACGCAGCTGTCGGACCCGTTGACCGCGAACCTGAGCACGCCCGCGCCGATCTCGCGCTCGCGCAACAAGCGTCGCGATGGTCGTTGGGCTGCGGTGATGATCTTTCCCAACCTGGCGATGTTCACAGTGTTCATCATCGTCCCGGTCCTCGGGGGCTTGTACCTCAGCTTCACCACTTGGGACATCACCAACGGGTTCCCGAAGTGGGTGGGGTTCCAGAATTACCGCCAGATGTTCCACGATCCCCTCGTCTGGCAGGCGTGCGAGACGACGCTCAAGTTCATCGCTTTCGGCATGGTGCCGACGGTGATCCTCTCCCTCTGGCTCGCCATGCTCATCAACTTCAAGTTCCGTGGCGTCAGCGTGGTGCGTTCCCTCTACCTCATACCCGCTGCCATGTCGTTCGCGGCGTCCGCTGTCGTGTGGCGCTACATCTTCCTCGACGGCCCCGGCTACGGGGTTCTCGACTATGTGATCTCCAAGTTCGGCGTCACCCCGCCCGACTGGCTCGCGAGCACGACCTGGGCGCTTCCTGCCCTCGACATCATCGCGATCTGGCTGAGCCTGCCCATCGCGACCATCTTGTACCTGGCGGCCCTGCAGCGGATCCCCGATTCTGTGATCGAGGCCTCCAAGCTGGACGGGGCGGGCGCACTGCGCCGCATCCGCTACATCGTCTGGCCCGGTGTGCGCTACATGACCCCGCTCGTCGCCATCGTGGCGCTGCTCTCGTTCACCAACGGCTCGTTCGACCTCGTCAACATCCTCACCAAGGGTGACCCCATCAACTCCACCCAGACATTGATCTACTACATCTACTTCGAGTCCTTCGCATTCGGCGCCTGGGGCTACGCGGCGGCGCTGTCGGTTCTCCAGGTCGTCATGATCGCCGGCATCCTGGTCGTGCTCCGTCTTGCGTCCAGCGTGGTGAACCGATGGTGATCACCCAACGCACCACCCGGCGGATCAGGATCCTGATCGCGCTGGTCATCGGGCTCGTGATGTCGGCACCGCTTCTGTACATGCTCGCGGGCTCGTTGATGTCCAATTCCCAGCTCTCGATCCAGCCGCCGCAGGTGATCCCGAACTCACTTCACTTCGGCAACTATCCGGAGGCTTTCTCCGGCATGACCCAGGTCATCCAGGTACGCAGCTTTGTGAACTCGGTCGTCTTCACCGTCGGCGCCGTGGGCCTGCAGTGGCTCTTGTGCATCACAGGCGGCCTTGTGATCGCCAAGATGCGCTTCCGGGGTCGCGGCCTCATAACGGCCCTGTTCGCGGTCTCACTTTTCATCCCGCTGCTCACGACGCTCATCCCGACTTTCGTCGTTACCTACAAGCTCGGGATCATCAACACCTACCCCGGACTGATACTCCCGATCGCCGCGCAGACCGGGTTCGGGTCGCTGCTGTTCCGCCAGTACATCAAAGAGCTGCCCCAGGAGCTGTTCGATGCCGCCCGCATGGACGGCGCCAACTGGTGGCTGATGTTGCGCCGACTCGTGATCCCGCTGGCAAGACCCGCGACGGCGGCCTATCTGGCGATCTCGGTGCTCACCGCGTGGAACATGTACCTGTGGCCTCTCGTGGCCGCGGAGGGAAGCGGGCTGCAGGTGCTCACCCAGACCCTCGCGACGGTCGGCAGCACCGCGCAGGGGGAGGTGACGCCGCAGAACGTCATCTTCGCGTCCGTGGTGATCGTGACCCTGCCGATGATCCTCGTGTTCCTCGCCGTACAGCCGGCCTTCATCAGGGGCCTGGCCGGATCGGGCGTCGAATGAGCGACCCAGCGACCATGGCTGTTCTCGGGAGACCGGCGCCGGTCCGGTCCATCTTCCATGTCGGCTTCGTGGTCCGCGACCTTGACGCCAGCCTGCGGTTCTACTGCGACGGTCTCGGGCTCGTTCTGCGTCATCGTCAGCAACAGCACAATGCGTACACGGCCAGCCTTGTCGGCTACGAGGACGCGGCACTCGAGATAGCCCAGCTACGCCTGAACGATGCCGAGCCGCCGCCTTCCGGGCACGTTCTTGAGCTCATCTGCTACGAGCGACCGCCGAGTGGTCCCGTCGACCTGGAGCGGAGCACGATCGGCGCGGGCCATCTCGCCTTCGTCGTCGACGACATTTTCGAGACCGCCGCGCGACTCAGGTCGCTCGGTGCACAGCTGATAAACAAGCCCGTCCGCATCACCGAGGGGATCAACGCTGGAGGCTGGGTTGTCTACCTCCACGATCCCGACGGGATCTGTCTGGAGTTGCTCCAGCCCGCCGGCGTCGAGGTGGGCCATGGGTGACGGCAAGCCGGACAACTTCGCCGGTGCCTGCGCCGTCGTCACCGGGGCGGGCCAGGGTATCGGTGCCGCCATCGCGAGGGGACTCGCCCACAAAGGCGCCCACGTCGTGGTAAGCGGTCGCCGGGCCGCCACGCTGGAGTCGGTTTGCAACGGGATAAGAGCCGACGGAGGCTCGGCGGACTACTGTGTCGGCGACGTCACCGACCCCGACCATCTCGAGGCGCTCATGGCGCTGGCGGCGGGACCAGACGGGGTGCTCGACATGCTGGTGAACAACGCCGGCATCGCCGGGCCCACGGCGCCGCTTGTCGAGACGAGCCTTGAGGATTGGAACCGGACGATCGCGGTCAACCTCACGGGTGTGTTCCTGGCCTGCAAGGCCGCCGTGCCCTACCTGGCGAGGTCCCGGCACGGCAAGATCGTCAACATCGGATCGGTGACGGGCAAACAGCCTCTGCCGAACCGGTCGGCGTACGCCGCCGCCAAGCTCGGAGTAGTCGGCCTCACGCGCACGCTCGCCCACGAAGTGGGGTCCATCGGCATAAGCGTGAACCTGATCTCGCCCTGGCTCGTGGAGGGCGAGCGGCTCGAAGGGGTCCTGTCTTCGATGTCGAAGGAGCGAGGCCTGACCCCCGACGAAATGCGAGCGGCGCTCACTGCCGGAACCGCTTTCAAGCGCACGGTCAGCGAGGCCGACGTCGTCGAGATGGTGCTCTTCTTGTGTTCGTCGGCCGCCAACAACCTCACGGGTCAAGACATCAACGTTGCCGCAGGTGCGGTCATGTACTAGGTCGGCTAACGCCTGTCCAGCAGATTCATCTCACCGGGGCTCAGGCGGTCCGTCCCGGCCCTCGCCGAGTCCGTGATGGTCGCGGGCCTGCTGGCGCCTGGGATCGGGATCACGTTGGGTGATCTTGCCAACAGCCAGGCAAGAGCGATGCGTTGCGGCGAGACGCCGTGACTGTCGGCAACCTGCCGCAAGCAAGGCTCGTGCGCACCAAGGTCCGTCGCCGCGCCGACGCCTCCTAGCGGCTGGTAGGCGAGGAAGGCGACGTCATGGCGGGCACAGAAATCGACATCACCCTCGTTGGAACGCGCCGAGATCGACAGCTCGTTCTGGACAGAGGCGAGGCGACCTCCCAGCACCTCAAGGGCGATGGCAATCAAGGGGTGGTCGGCATTGGAGATGCCCGCCATTTCGATGAGGCCCTCGTCGAGGAGGTCACGCAGAGCCCCGACGCTCTCGGCGTAGGCAACCGACGGATCGGGCCAGTGCAGCTGGTAGAGGCCTATCGACTCCACGCCGAGACGTCGCAGGGAGTCGCGACAGGCTGTCTTCAAGTAGGCCGGGTCACCGTTGATCCCCCAGGCTGCCCCCTCTCGGGTGTGGCCGCCCTTGGTTGCGACCAGGACGTCGTCGGCACCCGAGCCGTAGGTTGCGAGCGCGCGGCGGACCAGCAGTTCGTTGTGGCCGAAGTCATCGCCCGAGATGGCGTAGGCATCCGCAGTGTCGATCAAGCTGACACCGGCGTCGAGTGCCGCGTGGATCGTGGCGATCGCCTGGACCTCGTCGGGCCGGCCCTCGTTCGATAGCAGGCCGGCCCCGAGGCCGACCTCGCCCACCCACTTCGAACCGACCCGGCGCTTTAGCAAACTGCCTCCCAGGAGACGCCACATGCTATGCACAGGCGGCAGGTCGTGAGGAAGCCCGGTCGCGATGTTGTCGACGGTAGGACCGCATGTAACTAGGGTGAGGCGGCTATGGTCGCCTGCCCACCACTGCGGAGCGCAGCCGGCTCGGCTGGGACGCGCCGGCATGCCTGAGGGTTTCGGGACGGGCACACGCAGGCGGCCATTCCTGCTGGCCACCGGCCTGCTGGCGGTCTCGTTGAACCTGAGGCTGTCGATGAGCGCTCTGTCACCGGTGCTCGTCGCGATACGGCGGTCGACCGGGCTCTCAGCGGCCGGCGCGGGTTTGTTGACAACGCTTCCCCTGATTTGTTTCGGGCTCCTGGCTCCAGTCGCACCCCGTCTCGTACGCCGCCGGGGGACCGGCGGGGTCCTTTTGGGTTGTCTCGTCGTGCTGTTCGCCGGCATCCTCGTCCGTTCGACGGACTACGCGGGCTTGTTTGCCGGCACGCTGATGATCGGCATCGCGGTCGCGATCGCCAACGTGTTGATGCCGGGCATCGTCAAGCGGGACTTCCCAGGCCACGTGGGCCTCATGACCGGCCTGTACACGGCATTGCTCAGCGCCGGGTCCGCTTTCGCAGCTGCCGCCACTGCGCCGCTGGCGCGCGCTCTCGGTGGCAGCTGGCGCCTTGCGATCGGCGCCTGGGCGCTTCCGGTCGTCGTGGCGATCGCCGTCATCGTGCCGCTAAGGACCCATGCCCACCCGGCGACCGAGGTCGCCGTCGTCAGAGAACCGACGCGGGCGCTGTGGACGAGCCCCGTCGCCTGGTCCGTGACGCTGTTCATGGGCATGCAGGCGCTGGAGTTCTACTCGGCCCTCGCGTGGTTGCCGACCGTCTTCCACGATCGCGGCGTCCCGGTCGTCAGTGCCGGCCTGCTGCTGGCGGTCACCAACACGGTCGCAATCGCGTCCGCCCTGGTCACGCCTTGGATCGCCCATCGCCTCGGCAATGTTCGTCTCGCGGTGCTCGGGGCCGTGGCGCTGGCAGCACTCGGGTTGACCGGGCTTCTTTTCGACCCGCACCACTTCGACGCCCTCTGGGCCGTGCTGCTCGGTGGCGGACAGGGAGCATCGGTCAGCCTGGCGCTCATGATGATGGTGCTCAGGTCCTCCAACCAGCACGAGGCGATGGCTCTTTCGGGCATGGCCCAAGGTGTCGGTTACCTGATCGCGGCGGTCGGGCCCACTTCGGTCGGAGCTTTGTACGACCTCTCGCACAGCTGGGACCCTCCGCTGGCCGTGCTGCTCGGGCTCCTCTTGCTGCAGGCGGGGGCCGGCTACCTGGCGGCCCGGGACCGGCCCGTCACCGCTGTGGGCGGAGCGGCTCATCGCGCCTGAGGGACGTCGTCATGGCGCAGGCGAAGGGGGGAGGTAGCGGCCGTCAACGCGGCGCGGCAGATGAAGGGGGTTGTCCTCCCGCAACGCGGCCGGCAGCAAGGGATCGGGGACATTCTGGTAGGTGACCGGCCGGAGGAAGCGGCCGATGGCGGCGGCCCCGACGGAGGTGTGCAGGGGCGAGGTGGTTGCCGGATAAGGGCCGCCATGATGAACGGCCCAGGACACCGACAAAGTGGTCGGCCAGCCGTTCCAGATGATCCGCCCTGCTTTCTCGGCGAGCTTGTCCAGCAGCCCGGGCACGACCGTGTCGTCGACCTCGCCGTGAACCGTCGCTGTCAGCTGTCCCTCGAGCGTGCCCGCAACCTCGACGAGCTGGGACTCCTCCTCGTACCCGGCGATGAGCGAGACGGGCCCGAAGCACTCCGCCAGCAGGTGCTCGGCGTCCGCGACGAGGTTCCTGGCCGTCGTACGCAGCAGGGTCGGCGTTCTCGTGCCGTCCGGCTGCCGGCCGCCCTCGACGATGACCTCAACGCCCGGGCGGTGCCGCAGATCGTCGAGGGTTTCTTGATAAGCCTCTTCGATCCGGTCGTTGAGAAGCCGGGCAGGGGGCTGCGCTGCGACGGTATCGCTGATGCGGCCACGGTCGAGGATGCCCGCGGGCAGCAACAAGACGCCTGGCTGGGTGCAGTACTGCCCTGCTCCCAGGGTGAAAGAGGCGACGTAACCGGACAGGATCTCGTCCAAGCGAGCCTCGGCGGCCCTAAGTGTCACGAACACGGGGTTCACGCTCCCGAGCTCGCCGTAGAACGGGATCGGAATCGGCCTGCTCACGGCTATGTCGAACAGCATGCGCCCCACCCGCGCCGATCCCGTAAAGGCCACAGCTGCAAGGCCGCGATGGGTGATGAGAGCCCGCCCCGCCTCATCGCCTTCGATCAGCGCGAACGTGCCCTCCGGCGCACCGGCGTCTTGCAGTGCCCGTGTGACGATCTCGCCGCACCGGGCCGAGAGCTGCCTGTGACCGGGGTGTGCCTTGAGAACGACCGGGCAGCCGGCGGCAAGAGCAGAAGCCGAGTCACCACCGGCGACACTGAAGGCGAACGGGAAGTTGCCGGCGGCGAAGACGGCGACCGGGCCGAGCGGCCGGAGAGACCTTCGCAGGTCAGGCCGTGGCCCGGGCGGCCAGAGGTCGTCTGAGGTGTCGATGCACGCCTGCAGGTAGGCGCCCTCTTCGATCACCCCGGCGAGGAACCGGAGCTGGAAAGTCGTGCGGAACAGCTCCCCGCGAAGACGCGTCTCGGTCAGGTGGCTCTCCGCGATGGCGAGAGGGACGAGCTCATCACCGGCGCCGTCCAGACGGTCGGCGACCACACGAAGCACGCCGGCTCTCGCCGCCGGGCGAAGTTCACCCCACGGGGCTGCGGCGGCGACCGCCGCCTCGACGGCCCCGGCCACCTCGGGAAACGGGCCTTCCACAAGATCGGTTTCGTTGTCGGTCACGGGGCTCCTTCAAAGGACGTTGGTCCGCCCTGGCAAGACGCTGAGGCGCCGGCCAGGCGGGTCGCGGCTCGCATCCCTAGATCGCGACCCCTCCGACGTACTCGGGCACGGGGGGCTTTCCGGGATAAAGCAAGGCGAAGCTCTCGGCGTCGTCCTGCGGACGGAAGCCTATGGCGTCGCCACCGGCGGTCGACCACCAGCGGCGCGTGTTGGCAGACACGCCCCAGACCAGTCTGAAGCCCGGGTGCGAGGTCGTCAGCGAGGCCCTTATCAGCCGGACGAAGTCGGCCGGCGAGAGCCACGTGGACAACATGCGGTGGTTCTCGGGGGCATCGAAGCACGACCCGATGCGCAGGCAGATCACGTCCATCGAGAACCTCACGCTGTAGAACTGGCAAAGAGCTTCGCCCGCAGCCTTGCTGGCGCCGTAGAGGCTGTCGGGCCGCGGTGCCACGTCGTCGGCGAGGGGCAGGGGTCCCCGGGCATGGAAGCCGACTGCGTGATTGCTGCTCGCGACCACGACGCGCCTCAAGCCGTGGCGGCGGGCCGCCTCGAGCACCTGAAACGTCCCCCCCACGTTGACCTCGGAGAGGTCGGGCCAGGGAGCTTCACCGGCGAAACCTCCAAGGTGGACGATGGAGTCGGCGCCGGCGCAAACGGCGTCGAGCAGGTCGGGATCGGTGACCGAACCCTGGTGGATCTCGACCGGCTCACCTGCAGCGGCGGGCGGCGGCGCGACGATGTCGAGGAGGCGTGCGCTCGTGGCGACGTCGGTCAGTGATGAGCGCAGATAGCTACCGAGTCGTCCGGCGGCCCCGGTGATGACAAGGGTCCGCGGTGTTGTCACCGTGGGTTCGGCTCCACGGCGGCTCCCCTGCGGGCGAGGAAGTCGAAGTCGCAGCCCTTGTCGGCCTGTCCGATGTGCTCGCTGTAAAGGGCACCGTAGCCACGGTCGAAGATCTTCGGTGGCGGTGTCCACGCCTGCGAGCGCCTGTGCAGCTCCTCGTCGGTGACCTCGAGGCGCAGCAGGCGTTTGGTCACGTCGAGGGTGATCAGGTCGCCGTCTCGAACCAACGCCAGTGGTCCTCCGACGAAGGATTCGGGCGCCACGTGCAGGACGCAGGTGCCGTAGCTGGTCCCGCTCATGCGGGCGTCGGAGATGCGGACCATGTCCCGGACGCCTTCGCGCAGGAGCTTGTCCGGTATCGGCAGCATGCCGTACTCGGGCATGCCCGGCCCGCCCTGGGGGCCGGCGTGGCGGAGCACGAGGACGGAGTCTGCGCTGACGACGAGATCGGGGTCGTTGACGCGGCTTTGCATGTCTTGGTAGTCGTCGAACACCACGGCCGGCCCGGTGTGGCACAGGAGATGCGGCGACGCGGCGAGGTGCTTGATGACCGCCCCGTCCGGGGCCAGGTTGCCGCGCAGGATGGCGAGCCCACCTTGCTCCGAAAGCGGGTTCTCGCGGGGGCGGATGACGCGTTCGTCGTGGGTGGTCGCTTCCGCCAGGATCTCGCCTAGCGGATGTCCGCTGACGGTCGGTCGCTCCAGGTGGAGGAGGTCTTTGATCTGGGCCATGAGGGCGGGTAGACCCCCGGCGTAATAGAAGTCCTCCATCAGGTACTCACCGCTGGGGCGGATGTTGGCGAGCACGGGAGTGCTTTGGGACAGGCGGTCGAAGTCATCCAGGCCCAGCTCCACCTCACAGCGTCCCGCCATCGCCACGAGGTGGATGACGGCGTTGGTGGAACCGCCGAGGGCGAGCACGACGGTGACGGCGTCGAGGAATGCCCGCCTGTCGGTGATGGCGGACATCGTCAGGTTCTCCCGCACCATGTCCACGACCCGCGCGCCACTGGCGGCAGCCATCCTGTGGTGGGCCGAGTCCACAGCAGGGATGGACGATGCGCCCGGCAAGCTGAGCCCCAGCGCCTCGGCGGCGGCGGTCATCGTCGAGGCGGTGCCCATCGTCATGCACTGGCCGGGGGAGCGCGCCATGGCTGCCTCGAGTGTCTGCCACTCGGCCTCGGTGATGGTCCCGGCGCGCTTTTCGTCCCAGAACCGCCACATGTCGGTGCCGCTGCCCAGCGTCTCGCCGTGCCAGTGACCGGTGAGCATGGGGCCTGCCGGCACGTATATGACCGGCCTGTCCGCGCTCGCCGCACCCATCAACAGCGCTGGTGTGGACTTGTCGCAGCCACCCATGAGCACTGCCCCGTCGAAGGGGTAAGAGCGCAGTATCTCCTCGGTGTCCATGGCCGCCAGGTTGCGGTAGAGCATCGGCGTCGGCTTCTGGAAGGTCTCCGAAAGGGTGGCCACGGGCATCTCAACGGGGTACCCGCCGGCTTCCCAGACGCCGCGCTTGACGGCCTGCGCACGCTCGCGCAGGTGCATGTGGCAGGGATTGATGTCGCTCCAGGTGTTCAGTATCCCGATGACGGGCTTGCCGGCGAGCTCCTCGGCACCGATGCCGAGCTGGCGGGCCCGGGACCTGTGGCTGAAGGACCGCAGTCCCTCGCCCTCGAACCACTGGCTGGAGCGAAACCCGGCGGGCACGCCTGTCATCCGAGCAACCCCCAAGCTTCGAGGATGCTTGTGATCTCCCCCCGCGTCTGGGTGGGCAGCAATGAGCTCGGCGGCCTGACGTCCCGGGCACATATTCTGAGCTGGCACAGTGCCTCTTTCACGACCGAGACGTTGTTCGCGCTGGAGTTGGCCGCCCGCAGTTCCTCGAAGGGCCGCACGCGCTGCCAGAGATCGGTCACGAGAACCTGTTCTCCCGTGTCCAGGGCACGCCACAGCCGCAGCGACGTCTCCGGGTCGACATTCGCCAGTCCGGAGGTGAACCCTGCGGCGCCAAGGGCGAAGTATCCCGGGGCGTGCAACTCGGCCGAACCGGCCACCCACGTGAACCGGCCCGCACCGGCGTCGGCTGCCACAGCCGCGAAGCGGGCAGGGTTCGCCACGGCGTACTTCACCCCGACCACGTTCGGGCAGAGCTCGCCGAGACGCGCAAAGGCCGCACCGGGGATGGCCTCATTGCGCACGTAAAGCACGACGCCGAGCTCGGGCACCTCACTCGCAATGGCGCGGTGGTACTCGATCCACCCGTCGACCGAGATATAGGGGTGCACGGGCTGATGGACCATTATCAAAGAGGCGCCCTGGGAGCGTGCGTGAAGGGCGGCGTCGACGGCAGAGGCGATGTCGTGACCGACGCCCACCATGACTGTCGTGTCAGGGTCGACCGACTCGAGGGCCAGTCGTGTGACCTCCCTTGCTTCCCAGGGCGTCAAGGCGTAGAACTCACCGGTGTTGCCGTTCGGGGTGACCGTGGTGATGCCAGCGTCCACGAGGCGCCGGATGATCCGTTGGTAGGCCTTCGAGTCGACGCCACCGTCGGGAGCAAACGGTGTCGTAGGAACTGCCACGACTCCGCTAAGAGGGTTGTGCTGCTGCTCGAAGTTCATTCTTGCTCCCCTTCTCGTGCGCCGTTCTTTGTCCCGGGTGGTGCGGTCATCTCAGGGGGCACCGAGTGCCTCGACGACGCGTCGCTGGAACAGCTCGATGTGCCTTCGCAGGCGCTCGGCGGCCGACTCGGCCCTCCCGGCAAGTGCGTCCTTGGCCATTTTCCGGTGTTCCACCGCCTCGCCGGCCCAGCTGCCGACGCGGTTCCACACCGTGACGGCGATCAAGGCATTGACGTCGGTCAGGTCGTCGAGCAATTCGACGAGGACAGGGTTTCCGCAACCGGCGTAGAGCTGACGGTGGAAGGCCCTGTTCGCCAGGCTTCGCTGGTAAGCGTCGTCACCGCTCTCGGCGGCGACCATGCGCTCGATTGCTGCCTTGAAGCACTCGGTGTCGAGCCCGCTCAGGACCGTGCGCCGCACCGCCTCGGGCTCGAGTAGCAGGCGGAGGTCGCAGACGGCCAAGGCCATCGAGGTGTCCACGGTCCTGACCGAGGTGCCGCGGTGGCTGCTCGAGGTGACGAGTCCCGTTCCGCTCAGGGCTTTTAGGGCATCGCGGACCGGGGTCTTCGATGTGCCGAGCTCGTCGGCGATCGCCTGCTCGGTGAGGGGGCTCCCGGCGCCGTAGCGACCCGAGAGGATCGCAGCTTTGATCTGGCTGGCGACCGAGTCGCCCCGTGACCCGAAGCGGCGCTGCACGCCTTCTCCGGCCGGCTCCTGTACCAGCGCCTCGTACACAGCACATAATATACTCTGTACTTTCATCGGCCTCCAGGAGGAGTTGTCGTGGGAAGCGGAGCTGGTTCGGATCTCTTGCGTTCTAGACGCCCGCCGTCGCAACCCATCGCCTATCTCTACCCGTGGGACGTGGTCGGCGACGCCTCCTGCGTACCGCGGCTTGTCTCCAACGGGTTCGAGCGTGTGAGCCTCGCCGCCGCCTATCACAGTGTCCGGGCGGCGACGCCGCAGCATCCGGAGCACCGCTTCGTCCTCGCAGAGAGCGCGGCCTTGTACCGTCCCGTGCGAGCCGCCGTGTGGGCGGGACACCGCCTCCAACCGGTCGGCGCGCCGTGGACGGGTTGCGAGGACTCCTTCGATCGTGCCGTCGAGCTTCTTCACACCGGCGGGCTGCGGGTCAGCGCGTGGGTGGTGCTGACCCACAACAGCGCCTTGGGACGAAAGCACCGGGACCTGGTCGTGCGCAACTGCTTCGGCGACCTCTACGAGTGGGCCCTTTGCCCCGGCAGTGAGGAGGTACGCGAATACGCTGCCTTGCTCGCGGCCGAGGCCGTGCGAGGTCTTCCGCTCGAGGGGATCTCGCTCGAGGCTTACGGCCAGTTGGGCTCCGAGCACGGCGGTCACCACGAGAAGACCTTCAAGGCGTACACACCGTTGGCGGAGCAGATCCTCTCAATCTGCTGCTGCGACGCCTGTGAGCGAGATTGGGAAGTCCTAGGTGCCGATGCCGGCGAGACTGTGCGAAAGCTGCGCGGGGCTTTTGAAGCCGCCCAGGACCTGGCGGGCGTGGACGGGGCGACGCCATGCAAGGTCCTCGGAGCACCGACGGCGGAGCTGCTCCTCACCAGTCGACAGCGGCAGACTGACACCCTTTTGGAAGGAGTTCTCGCTGGCTTGGCAAATGTCGAGCCTTCCCTGCGGATCACCCTGCACGCTCAGTCGCAGCCCTGGGCGACGGGGGCTTCACCGGGGCTGACGCCAACCTCGGCGCGACGGGCGGACGCGGTGCTGGTTCCCGTCGAGGCAGCGGCGCCGAACAGTCCCGCCGTGATCGCAGCCGCACGGCACTGCGTGCCGGCAGGGGTCAGCGTGGCAGCGTACGTGAACCTTCTCGTTCCCGTGGGGGACGACGGCTTCGAGGAGCATGCAGCTCGGCTCCTCGACGCGGGCGCCGACGAGCTCCACCTTTACCACTTCGGCCTCGCGAACCGTAGGCAGCTTCCCCTCTTCGCCCGCCTGACGTCAGGGTCGTCCTGATTCCAGCTCCGCGGCGGACTTCTCGCCGAGGTGTCGACTCCCGAAGCTCTACCGGCTCGCCACGTCCAAGCGGCGCTTTGCCTCCCGGTAGAGGTCGGCGGGCAGCGGACCCTTCTCGGCGATGGCGACGTTGGCGCGGAGGTGGTCGATGGTGGACGTGCCGACGATCGTGCTCGACAAGGCCGGGTGGCTCAGCGTGAAGCGGAGGACGAACTCGAAGTGGTTCATGTCGCCCAGGAGCTCTTCTAATCCGGAGGTCTCCCAGCGGCGTCTTCCCTCTCCGTCGGCGAGCCCGAGGGGCGCCTGGCGCCAGTCCTTGTCCTCCGCCAGAGCGCCCCGGGCGGCGCCTCCCCTGATCAGCGTGCCCGCTCCGGCCGCAGCGGCATCTGCGATTAGGTCCTCGTGCTCGCGCTGAATCGCCGAGTAGGGGATCTGGAAGACGTCGAAGACACCCATGGCGATGTGGTCGGGGAGGTGGGGAAGCGTGCCCGACATGCCGAGGAACCGGATCTTTCCCTCGTCCCGGAGGGTCACGAGCGTCTCGATCGTCCCGTCAGCTTCCATCTGGGAACGGCTCGGCGACATGTGGACCTGCAACAGATCGAGGCGCTCGGTCCTGAGCCTGCGGAGGCTCTGCTCGAGGCCGGCCCGGATATTGGCCGCGCTGTAGTCGTGCGGGAACGGGGGCATTGCCTCGGGTGGTGGGTCCTCGAGGAGACATCCGCACTTTGAGGCGAGGAAGTACTCGTCTCGGCGGGTGGCCAGGTTCCCACCGATCAGCTCCTCGCTGTGGCCGTAGTCGACCGAGGTGTCGATCAGGTTGATGCCCTCGTCCAAGACGGCGTTGAGGAGCCGGCCCGCTTCCTGGTCGGTGATCGCCGGCCCCCTGGGCTGTCCCCGTAGCTCCATGGCCCCGTAGCCGAGGACCGTCACCTCCGCTCGGGTACGCCCGAGGATGCGAGTCTCGATCGTCATGCGAAAGACGTTAGCGAGCCAACCTCGTGTCCTGCGGTTCCGCGCTTTGAAAGCCCGCTCGTCCACGGGCACAGGACCTCCGTGACTGTGATGGAGTCTCCCGTCACCGGTCTGCCTCTCGAGCACGCCGGCCCACGGGGCGAGACACCTCCGGTGAAGGGTTCCTGACGGTCAGAAGGAGTTCGCGAAGTCCGTAAGCGCCTGGCCGGCAAGACGGTACCGAATCCACTCGTCCATGGGGGCGGCACCGATAGACCGGTAGAACGCGATCGCCGGCTCGTTCCAGTCGAGCACGGACCACTCCAACCGAGCACAGCCCTCGTCAAGAGCCAGACGGGCCAACGACGTCAGCAACGCCTTTCCGATCCCGAGTCCGCGGTGCGCGGGCCGGACGTAGAGATCCTCGAGGTAGATGCCCGGGAGCCCCGTCCAGGTGGAGAAGCTCCTGTAGTAGAGCGCCATGGCGACGATGTGGTCGTCAGCGGTCGCGACCCTAGCGAAAGCGCTCGGCTCAGGCCCGAACAGCGCCCGTTCGAGCATCATGTCGTCGATCTCGACCTCGTGAAGCGCCCGCTCGTAGTCCGCGAGCTCACCGATCAACTCGATGAGGGCGGGGACGTCCGCTCGAGTCGCCGCACGTATCACCTTGACGACCGTATCCGACGCGCCCTGTTTCGCGTCGGTCGCGACGACCCGGTTTCGGCTGTGCCCTTGGTCGCTTCAACCGTTACTTGCGATACCGCCGGCTTCATCTGTTGGAGTGGTGTCTCGCATCGGGTCACTCCGCTCGCAGCACCAGAGCTGTCGGGGTTCGTGCAGCGCTGCGCCCGGGGAGCGCGGCGACGATGTTGGCGAACAGGAGTGCGCCTACGCCGACGACGAGTACTGACAAGCCGGGCACGGTCGGGTCGGGCACGGCGTTGAGGCTGTTGGCGAACAGCGTCCAGAGCTGACGTCCGACGACGACGCCGACCGGGATCCCGACGACGGCGCCTATGACTGCTGTGACCGTCGCCTGCCAGGCGACCGCGGCCGACAGCTGGCGTTGGGTGAAGCCGAGAGCTTTCAGCAGTGCCATGTCCCGCCTGCGCCGGCGCACCGAGGCGGCGAGCGTGAGACCGAGAGCGACGACCGCACCTCCGGCGAGGCCCACAGCCAGGATGACCGGAGTCGACCCGATGCTGCGGTAGTTCACGATCTGCGCCGGATGCTGGACGCCGAGGACGACGACATTGTTGCCCTGTGTGTTCGGGTCGGCGGCGAACACCTTGTCCGCCTCGTCGGCGACACGTTGCATGTCGGCTCGGCCGGCTGCGGGACTGACACCGTTTCGGAGCCGCACGAAGACAAGCTCGGGCCCGTTGAGGTTCGGGTCCGGGCTCGCGAGGGCTCGTTGGAACGCCGGCGGGAATATCCCCTCCGAGAACAGAGCGCCCGTGCCCATCGAGGTGTGGTCGGCGACCAAGCTTTCGTACCCGACGGCGGGGAACGTTGCCGTGCCCACGATCAGAAGGCGGGTCGGTGGTACGTAAATGGGGGCGTCGGCTCGGGTCCCGTAGTTCACGACCACGCTTTCGCCGACGTGCTTGTGGAGTACCGCGAGGGTGGCCGCGCCGATGACGATCTGGTTGTCTGCGTCCAGGCGGTGGCCCGACAAGATAGGCGGGGACACGACCTCGCCGAGGGAGCGTGCCATGAGGACAGGGACGGTCTGCCCATCGATGTCGACGTTGTTGTAGTCGAATCCGCTCGAGGCGGCGACGGCGGGGTCGTGCCGGAGGACTTCCAGGGTCCTAGAAGGGACGTTGTTGGTCGGATCGAGGGCATAGCTCCAGTTCCACCCGTACAACGCAGGATGCGAGACCAGCGTCTGCAGGCTGGCCGCGAACGAGAGAGCAGCTACGACCAAGGCGACTGCAAGGACGGTGCCGGCCAACGCCGATCGCACCGGCACCGCCGTGCGGTCCCTGCCTGCTTCGAGGGCGAAGCGTACCCCGACAACACCAGCGACCGGTATCCCGGCGGACTCCGCGCTACGGGCGATGCTCGAACTGCGAGACACACCGGACCGGTTCCGCGCCAGCCGACGCGGAGATCCCCGGAAGGACAGCACCGCCGTTGCGATGCCGAGCACCCCAACGAGCACCGCCAGACCGAAACCGAGCACCGTCCAGTCGAAGGCAACGCCTCGGTCGGGGTAAAAAGGGCGCACCGGTCCCAAGGGAGCGAGCGGGGACAGTCCCACTGCTACCCCCGCTGCCACGAGCGAGCCGACGACCGCGGCACCGAGGACGCCGGTCAGACCGTCAGCGGCGGTCATGGCTGGACTGGCTCCGACGGAGCGCATCACCCGGCGGTCGTCGTCTGTCCAGCGGAGCTGTCGGGAGACGGCCTGGATCGCGAGGACCAAGCAGACCAAGGCGGCGATCGCCCCGAACCCACCGAGAGCGACCGACTCCGGTTTGAGGGCGAGTTCCACCTCGGTGACGACGCGCGACGTCACATGGAATTCGGCCGTGGCTCCTCGCGGCAGCATGTGGACGACCGCCTGCTCGACCGCCGGAACGTCGAGGCCACCGTGGTCGAGTTGCAGGGCGTAGGCCTCCGGCTGCACCGCCGCCGGCTCCACCGCTACGACCTCTCGGACCAGCGCCGGGGTCACGAGTACGAAGCCGTAGGCCCGGTCGACGTCGTCTTGGACCACGGCGTTGTTGAAGACGATGAGGCCCACCAATCTGACCTCGAACCGGAGGCGTGGCGCCACGCTCGATGTGCCGAAGCCCTGCAGAGCAGTCTGAGCGTCCGTATAGAAGCCCATCGGCACGACCTGGCCGACGTGCACGCCGAGGAGGCTGGCGGCGCTGGCGGTCATGACCATTTCGTCGGGCCGGTTCGGGTCCGCGGCGCGACCTTGCACAATGCCCGGCCGGTCCTGATCGATGAAGGCGCCGTCCGGACTTGCCAGAACCAAGACTTGAGCCAGTGTGGATAAACGGGGGGCACCGTTGCTGGCGAGCGGCACAACATGCGGCACGAAAATCGTCCTGACGCGTTTGATGCCTGCCAGATGGGCGATCTTCGCCGTCAATGGCGCAACCGGCCCGCCGTTTTTCAGGGCGTAGACCGACACGTTCATGTCGGACGGGTTGCTGTTGGCTAGGAAGGTGGGGTACGAGGACTGGGTGCGCCTACCGGCTGCGATCGACGCCATGGCGATCCCGCCGATCAGCCCGATCAGCACCACCACGCTCAGATAGCCGCCCCAACGGCGGCCGAATGTGGCCCGGAACCGGTACCAAGTCACGCGAAGAACCTGGTTCATCTGAGTCAGGAGCTGCGAATACCTGCGGATCGGCGTGCGATACAACAAGCCTGGGTCTTTGAAGGGCAGTTCTCAAGGTGGGTGACCGCACTCGTTTGCCTCGTAGTACCACTACCTCGTCGCGGGCCCCCGTCCCCTCCCGGCTTGTCGGGAGCCCTCCTCCAACCGGGGTTCGTCAGTTGCCCGCCCCTGCCGCATGTCGCAGTACATCGACGACTATGTCGAGAAGCTCCGGGTCGGCGAGGACGAGCCGGGAAGCCTGCACCTCGTCGAACCAGGCGAGATCGTCATGCTCTTCCGGGGCCCGATTCTCCGGCTCGCCGGACCAGGCGTCGACGGCGAAGACGCGAGCGTCGTAGTGGGCCCCGGTCAGCCGCGCCACCAGGTGAGCGTTATCGGGGGCGACCACGACTCCGAGTTCCTCGAGCATCTCACGGGCGAGAGCGGCGAGGTCTGACTCGCCCCGCTCGATGTGACCGCCGGGGGCGTCCCAGCAGTCAGGGGCCCAGGCGCGCGAGCTGTTCCGGTGCACGAACAGAGCTCGTCCGGACTTCACCAACAGGCCACACACGACGTCGTTGAACTCGGGGGCAACCTCTTCCATGCGATCAGTGTGAGAGCCGATCGGTCATCTTCGCGCGACTCTGCGATCATCCGTCGACCAGGTCGAGCTCGCAAGCGCCCTGCCCGGATGGCCCGTGAGCGAATTGGTGCCGGCGCACGCGGGCCGTCCAGCGCCTGGCGACGTTGATGTAATCGACCGCCCGCCTGACGACCACGCCCGGAGTGCGCGTTGCGCGTCCTGCCCCGGCCTTGTCGAGACTGACTGCAGCGCGACGAACGGCTCAAGCGTTGTACTGGGTAAGGAACCCTGATGGCTGCCGATAGGAGCGACCAAGCCGAGTTCGAGCGGTGTCACTCGCCGTGACAGGACGACCTGAGCAATGCGAAGCGTCTCTTCACGATGCCGATACAGCGCCCGGTTTGAAACGTCTAGGAAGACCGACCAAGGAGGAACCAGCATGAAACTTAAGCTACGAGATGGCCGGCGGCTTGCCGTCGGCGTGGTTCTCGCGTGCGGAGCGATTCTGCTCCCGACGGCCACCCTGGCCGCGTCGGCAAGCTCGAGCGCTCGGGCCTCCATACAGGTTTGTGGGGCTGCCAGCACCGAGGTCTGGGCAGCAGTTGAGGGCGACGGCACCGCCGGCACCATCTACTACGAACTCGAGTTCAGCAATGTCGGGCACCAGCCGTGCACATTGCACGGTTTCCCAAGCGTGTGGGGTGTCGCCACGAGTGGCGCCGAGATCGGTGAGCCCGCGTCCCACCGTGGCACACCGACCATGGTGTCACTCCGGCCGGGGGCGACCGCACATGCGATCCTGGGTGTCGTGGACACCGGCGCTTTGTGTGCGGGCCCAGGGGTCCCGACCGCCGGGCTGAGGGTTGTCCCTCCTGGTCAGAGGCCTTTGGGGCTGGCAGGGGAAGCCGACTTGGTGGAGTCCTTCTCGGTCCGGGTCTGTCCCCACCAGTCGTCGATGAACGTATCCCCGATCCATTCCGGAGTGGGGATCCCCAACTACACCTTTTCTTGAGCGCACGGGCCGACAGGGCCGCAGACGAAGCGACCCCAACGCTTCACCCTCTGGTGGCAGTCAGATCTGGTGCCGATCGCCAGGCAAGGCGGAAGGCAAGGCGAAAGGCACGCCTGCTCTGACGAGCCGCCGATGATGACCGGGCGCCGTGGTCTCGCAGCACGGCGCCCGGTCAGCCCCAACCCAGCTCCTCAAGTCGCTTGTCACCGATGCCGAAATGGTGCCCGACCTCGTGGATCACCACACGGCGAACCATGTCGACGACTTCCTGCGGTGTCCGGCAAGCCCGGCAGATCGTAGCCATGAAGATCGTGATGCGGTCCGGGGTGGTCGCCGAATAGTGGGTCCCCCGACTGGTCAAAGGTACGCCCTGGTAGAGGCCGAGCAGTCGCCCGGGCGGGCTGTCGGCGTCCACCATGACGGCGACATTCTCCATGGCCGCACCGAGCTCGGCAGGTATGCCGTCGAGGGCATTGGCCACCAGCTCCTCGAACTGTTCGACGGACATGGTGACCATGCCCACGATCATGCCAACACATAGAGCCCCGCCGGGTCGGCCTTCACGGCCGAAGCCGACGCTCGGCTCGAAGCGGTGCTTGCGGGACGCCGGTCTCCGGTGCGTGGGTCCCGAGGCGGGCTCCCAGAAGACACGCTCATCGCTGGCCGGCTCGGAGGACGCAGGAGCCTGCGCGCTTGTCTCCTGTCGTCTTCGCCGGTTTGGCGAAGGCCTGTCGGCCGCTGGTCCAGGCGTCCTATTCGCCGAGGCTGCGGAACACGAACAGGCGCCCGTCCTCGTGAGGCATCGACTCCACGAACTCCCAGCCCTTCTGTGACATGTCGTTGAGAAGGCTCTCGACCGCCAATCTGCCGAACTGGCCGCCATGGCTGAACGGGTGGTTCAAGAGCTGGACAGTGAACTTGTACCGTCCCCGGACGTGAACCACAGGCTTGGCAAGTGGTTCGGTCGTCTGTCTCCGGAGCTCCTCAGCCCAGCGTTTCGTGATCTCCGCTTCGTTCGCGATCACCTCGGCCTGGTGTTTGGCGATCTCCTCCGCCTGGCGCGCGAAGCTCTCTGTCATGACGACAGGATACCGGGGCGCAAGCGCTCTCGGGCTGTCGAAGCGGGAACTCACAGGTCGTTCTCGAGGGAGAACAAGCGGGGCAGAAAGCCAATGTCGATACGCGAGCGCTCGGACACGTCGTGTGTTTGACGCACTTATTCCTTGTTATGGTCCGCGCCTGAAGCCGAGGGGCTGGCACCGGCCGCATTTCGGCAGCTCGGGAACATGTCAAGTAACGTGAACGGCACGAGTAAGAGTTCTTGATTTACCATCGGTCCGGTCGAGGTGCCCATAATCATGAGCACCTGTGGGCAGGTTGGAAGATGAAACAGGCTCGGATCCATAGGAGGCGATTCGTCTAATGGACGCCATTACGTCTGTACCAGTTCCCTATAATGAGCCGGTCCGCGAGTATCCGCCTGGCAGCGTCCAATGCGAAAGACTGCACCGCCGGATCACCGAACTGAGAGGGGACCGGCACGAGCTGACGTTGACCATCGGCGGCGCGCGGCGCATGGCCGGAGGCACGCGCTTCAGCGTCATTGAACCGCACAAACGCAGTCACGTCCTGGGAGAATCGGCGCAGGCGACCGAGGCGGACGTGGCCGCCGCGGTGCGTGCCGCCAAGCAAGCGGCTCGGTCCTGGCGCGATCTCCCCTTTGACGAGCGGGCGGCTGTTTTCCTTCGCGCCGCGGACCTACTGGCCGGTCCTTGGCGGGACACCTTGAACGCGGCGACGATACTCGGCCAGTCAAAGTCGGTACAACAGGCGGAGATTGATTCAGCCTGTGAATTGATCGACTTCTGGCGGTTCAACGTGCACTTTGCTCGAGGCATCCTCGCCGAACAGCCCAGTTCGGCGCCGGGTGAGTGGAACCGCACCGATCACAGGCCTCTTGACGGTTTCGTGGTGGCGATCACGCCATTCAACTTCACCGCCATCGCCGGCAATCTGCCTACAGCGCCGGCTTTGATGGGTAACACGGTCGTATGGAAACCCGCATCGACGCAGCTCTTGGCTGCCCACTTCCTGATGGCGGTGTGGGAGGCCGCCGGTCTGCCGCCAGGTGTCATAAACCTCATCACCGGTGGCGCGGCGGCGATGAGCGCCGTCGCGTTGACCGACCCTGAGTTCGCGGGCCTGCATTTCACGGGGTCCACCTGGACGTTCAATTCGATGTGGCGGATCGTCGGGGAGAACCTGGACCGGTACCGCACCTACCCGCGTCTTGTCGGTGAGACGGGCGGCAAGGATTTCGTGGTCGCGCACCGCTCTGCTGACCAAGCATCCCTGGTCACAGCGCTCGTCCGCGGAGCATTCGAGTACCAGGGCCAGAAGTGCTCAGCTGCCTCGCGCGCCTATCTGCCCCGTTCGCTCTGGGACAACGGGCTGCGAGAGGCGCTGGTCGACACGACCAAGACTGTCTCCTATGGCGACGTGACAGACTTCTCCTACTTCGGCGGGGCGGTCATCGACGCTCACTCGTTCGCCGAGCACAGTGAACTGTTCGAGCGGGTACGCCACGACAAGCAGGTGGAGATCCTCGCAGGCGGTGCCGCCGACGACCGAGAAGGGTTTTTCGTCCAGCCCACCGTTCTTCTCGGAGACGATCCCCGTCACGAGATCTTCACGACCGAGTACTTCGGACCCATCCTGTCCGTGCTTGTCTACCCGGACGACGACTACTCGAGAGTCCTTGACCTGGTCGACACGACGAGCCCCTACGCGCTCACCGGGTCGGTGTTCGCAACCGAAAGGACAGCGATCGACCAAGCTCAGCGGGCGCTGCGTTTCGCGGCGGGCAACTTCTATGTCAACGACAAACCGACGGGTGCGGTCGTCGGTCGCCAACCCTTCGGCGGAGCCCGCGGTTCGGGCACCAACGACAAGGCCGGATCGAAACTGAACCTGCTTCGCTGGACCAGCCCGAGATCGATCAAGGAGACGTTTGTGCCACCCACGGACCATACGTACTCGCACATGGGCTGACTCCCTTTTGAGCGCGCGGATTCCTCCCCTGAGAGCCCCTGCAGCGAGCGTGCCCATGGCTTCTTCCATACTGATCAGACTGGTGCTCGGCGGTCTCGTGTCGGCGACGGTGTGCTGCCTGGCAGTCGTGCCGCCGCTCGTTCTGTGGAGTCACCTGTCCGACCCACTGGCAAGTCACTTCGGTTTCTCCGGGACTCCGAACGGGTCGATGGCGCGGCCGGAGGCGTTCGCGGTGACGTGGGCATTGGCCGTGGTCCCCTCGTCGTGGGTGACAGCGGTCGTGCTGCGATCCAGGCGTCCCGACCGGGCGGGGGGCCTTGCGGCGCTCGGCGTGCTCGTCGGGGGAGCAGGTGCGGCTGCTTCGATCGACTTGGTGGTCGCCAACTTCAACGCCCATCGTTGGAGCGACGCCCACAATCCCACCTTCGGGTTGGCGCTCATGCTGGGTGGCCCCCTCGTCTTGGCAGTCCTCGTGTACGCCGTTGCGCGCTTTCTCCGCCGTTCTGCCGGGTCGCCGGCTCACGGCCAGCGGGATCGAGGTCCTGGCCGCGCCGGCACTTTTTGAGGAGCTCTTTGGCCGGATGGACCAGCGCCCGGGAGCTGATCTGTTAGCGGCCGAGGAATAGGGTGGACTGGCGGTTCGGGCCGGGACGCTGTCGAAGGAGGACAAGATGGCCGATCTCATCGTCGACGGAGACGAGCTCGTGGTGCGTCTGAGAGCGGTGGAGAAGATGGAGGCAGTTCACGGAGAGGTCAGAGTGCCCCTGCGGTCCGTCAGCACCGTCGAGGTGCTCGATGACGCCATTGGAGCGGTGCACGCGCGTCGGTACGGGCATTCCTGGATCGGTCGCCATCGGCACCTTCACTTCCCGCGACGACAAGATCTTCGCCGTCGTGCACCACGACACCCCACGCGGCGTCCGGGTGCGCCTGGACGGTGCTCAGTTCGACGAGCTGATCGTGGGTTGCGATGACCCCGAGTCAGTGGCCGCGACCCTGGGTAAGCCACGCTGAGGATCGCTCTGATGCCGGCGAGCCGCTCCGCTCACCCACGCGGCGCAACGTTGCGCCACGCGTGGGGATCGTGGCGGCCAACGCCTTAGGACAAGGAGCGGACCGCGATAGTCGATAATGCGGGCATTCTGGCGCGCCCGTAGCTTGTCAGAGTCCCGGCACGAGAGTCGAGATCTTGATCTTCTTACCGAGCCGCGTGAGGTAGACGTCACAGTGCGCGAGGGGATGCTTCAGGCCCCCGGGGCAGTTTCTCTCACATACCGTGTCAAGGTCGTAGCACGCCCCCGTGTAGTTGCAGCACCCCTCGAGCTTCACGTTGCAAACGAGCGTGGAACAGATGAGCTGCTCGGCCGTCGAGGTGACTTTGTCCTTCGCGACGTCCGCGCTGAATGCGCTCTCCTCGCCGAGATTCAAAAGTGACGCACCGGTGTAGGCAGCACCCATTGTCGTCAGTGCGAGGTCCGTCTCGGATCCGCCGCCGATGGCGGCCGAGAGGATGCCTTTCAGCAAAGGCAGTGCGAGCTTGATCGTTGTTATCGACGCCGCCTCTCCCGCGGCGGCGAGGGGCGTGAGTACTCCGATCATGAGCGCAAGGGCCGTGCTGCACACCTCCTCGCAACTTGCCGGTTCGTTACCGGCATCGGCTCTCCGCAGCTCCGGCGACATGTCGGACGGTCGTAGCGCGCCGGGCGCCACGGAGGTTGCCCGTGCTGCGGTACTGCTCGCCAGCGAGGGATTCAAAGGGACGTCGATGGCGACGACCTGGCCGGCCGAGTTCGTTGCCACGACGGAGGTGATCTTGTTGTCGGAATTGAGGATCGCTGCGGACGCGATGCCCCCCGTGTTGGTCAGGGTGTACATAAGAAGTGCATTCGGGCTCGCCGGAGACTTGCTTGTGAAGCCGGTGTTGGTCCCGATGAACGACAACGTCCCGTTCTGCTGCAGCCCGAGGGCCGTGGGTTCGCCGCTTTGTGAGAACCCCTGCGCGACCAGGTAGGCGCTAATGCTCGTGTAAGCCGGCAGCTTGTTCGCGTAGTTGACGCACAGGTCGTTCGCCGTGCACTTCTGTTTGCACGGACGACAAACCAGCTCTTTCGGACGTGAGCCTGCCGCCGGTTCTTCGCAGATCATGCACGTTCCGCACGTCGGGCATTGGACTCCATTGCTCGTGGTCGAGATGAGCTTCGCCGGGAGATCGAACGCCCGTCCCAGGCGTGTCAGTAACGGGGCCAAGACTCCGGCGCTCAGGCCCGCCGTCAAGGTCTCCCGACGGCTCCACATCGCCTGCAGTGAAGACGTCAGCGGTGACAGGGTGCCGTCGGGCACCCGGCGACTCGGTTCGTTCGGCCCGACGCCGGAGATGCCCGACGCCGGTGCACCTGGCCTGCCGGCGGACTGGCTGGTCAGGCTCCGGATGGCCTCCGGCCCGACGACGAGCGCCTCGGGTCGGGCGTGGGACGCGCTCAGCACCACGGCGGACGGGGTGGCCAGGACGCCGTAACGGATCATCAGCTTGTCATCGTCGTCCACCACGCACCGATCTTCGGGGAAGCCGGCCAGCAACTCACGGTTGAGCTCGAGCGGTCCACGCGTGACCAACACGAGCCGGTCGGTCATGTATGGCCACGAACTTTGCAAGTCGGGTAAAAGTGACCGGCAAGGCCCACATGCCGGATCGACGAACACGAGTGTGTTGCGACCGTCGGGGTCGAGCCTGTCCGCGAGGGTTGTGACACGACCGTCGAGCGAGACGACTTCGCTGGATGCTGGATCGAGCGGCGGGCGGTGGCGTCGCGCGAACGCCCCCGCGCCTGCGTCAAAGACTCCCGCTTCGGTGGGTGGTCGGTGCTGTCGTGATCGGCCGCGCACGAACGAGGCGACGAGCGACCCGGAGACGACCCCAAGCGCGACGAGGCTCCAGATGTCCCGGCCGGGCGTGTTCAAGACGTTCACGAGCGACGAAGAACGCGGCTGACTCGGGGCCACGACGATGAACGCCGAAGCGGAGGCGAGGATGATGTTGCGCACGATGGTTGACCACCCGATCTTCGACGAGTGGAGCCGCCCGAAGCAGTTGCAACTACCGGTGAGTCCCCGGTGCATGGCCCTCGCCACCAGCGCACAGAACACAGCGAGGAGTAGGCACGAGGCGGCCGCTGCTACCCGGGAGGTCTGCGGGAAGACCAGCGTGCCGGCGACGGCCAGCTCCAAAGCCGGGAGCGCGTTGACCGCCGGCCTCAACCGGGGACTCAGCTGAAATGTCTCGAGCAGGAGATCGGTGCCCTGCGCGGTCAGGAGCTTTCCGATTGAAGCCGCTGCGAACACAGTCGCCAAGGCGAGCCTTACAGCCATCACGAGTGTCGCCACTTGTCCCCCCAGAGGTCGATCCAAGTAGTTCGCGTTGTTGCCGCCCGCGTTGCCGGTACGCGTCCCGAACGCCTTCGGCTTTGAGGTCGACGTTGATTGCGGCAAACGCATGGTTGCCGCGTGCGCCGGCCCATCCGGAGAAGATCACGGGACTCCCGAAGGATCATCGTATACCTGCACCTTCCCTCAAGATCGAACGATCCGCCGGCCCGCGCACTCCCGTCGTTTCGTCAGCAGGTTGCCAGCTCGGACCCGCAGGTGCCGTTTTCGCCGGCTCGACCCGGTGTCGGTCAGGAGTGCGCGAAAACGCAAAATCCACCGAATGGCGGGGGTGTGCCGGGAGCGTGAATCGCCAACCGCCAAGTTGCCGGGTCCTGCGCGAGTTGCGGTATACAGACCTCGCTATCACCTTGCCCCTCACTTCCACAGGAGCGACCGCGCCCTGCTCGACTCCAGATTGCCTCCTGTTCCTCTCTCGGAGTTGGGGATTTGCCGAGATGTCATGGGCTCAGCGCTCCGCCAGGCGCAGGCGCACCTGGTCGCCTGCCACAGCGGCGACCACAATGACGCCGGTCGCAACCTCCTGCCAGCTGCCGCTCACGCCTATGAGCACAAGGCCGGTGACCAAGAGGGCGATGATGAAGGTCCCGACCACTGTGCCGAGCATGTGGCCCCGTCCGCCGAAAAGGCTGGCGCCCCCGATGACGACGGCGGCGATGGCGTTGAGCTCGTCGTTCTGACCGGCCAGAGGTGAAGCGTCGGTGAAATTGGCCATCACCATCATCCCTGCCAGGCCGGCCAGGAGACCGGACAGCGTGTAGACCTTCACCAAGTGGTTGTCGACCTTGACGCCGGCGCGCCTTGCACCCGTGCCGTTGCTGCCGATGGAGTAGGTGCGCAAGCCGAAACGGGTGCGGTGCAGGAGCAGTCCCATGAACACGCAGCTCAGGCCTGCCACCAGCACCGGGACGTAGATCCAGCCGCCGATCAGGGTCTGGCCGATTGTGCCGATCTGGGAGGGGAGGTTTATGATCTCGTTGCCGCCGTTGATCAACGGAGTCGCCCCAGCTCCGATCGCCGTCAGGCTGCCCAGCGTGACGATGAAGGGGGGCAGCTGCAGCCGGGTGATCAGGTAGCCGTTGACGAAGCCGATGAGCGCCCCCAATGCCAGGGCGGTCGCGAAGCCGATCATGGTCGTGAGCGTGACGTTGGCGTGCGCGTTGAGAAGACCCTGCATGACCACTCCCGCCACCATGCCGGTGAAGCCGAGCACGGCCCCGTCGGAGAGGTCGATGCCGCCGGTGATGATCACGAAGGTCTGGCCGATGGCGAGCAGAAGGAATTCCACCGCGTACTGGGAGATGTTCAGCCAGCTGGCTCGGGTGAACAGGTCGTGGGAGGGCGAGAGGAACCCGAAGACCAGGACCATGATGACGAACACGCCCAGCATCCAGTAGTCACCGAAGCGGTCCACGGCGTTGAGCCACGCTGATCGCTCGGACCCCGCGTCCTCCGGTCCGGAGCCATTGGTCACCGTGCCTGCGGGACTCAGCGCGGAGGGCAACCTAAACGACATGAGCCTTTTCCTGTCCACGAGTCGGGGGCCTTCTAATCTGCGTGGCGCTCCGTTCCCAGCGCCGCACCGGTGATCCAGCTCACCATGTCGTCCACGGTCACCTCCGAACAGCGAAGGTCGGCCACTACATGTCCGTGGAACAGCACCGCGACCCTGTCAGCGAGCTTGTGCACCTGGGGCAGGTTGTGTGTGATCAGCAGGATGGGCACGCCGTGCGATGACACCGAACGGATCAGCTCTCCCACCGTCTCCTGCTGCTCGACCCCGAGAGCGGCGGTGGGCTCGTCCAAGAGGAGGACCCGGGAGCCCCAGGAGACGGCCCGCCCCACCGCGATGGCCTGCCGCTGGCCGCCGGAGAGCCTGCCTGCCAGGGAGTTCACAGAGCCGATGCGGATGTGGATCCGCTCGAGGTCGGCCTCTGCCTCGCGGACCATCGCGCGACGGTCGAGCCAACCCATGTAGCGGAGAGGTCCCTTCACTGTCTTCTCGCGGCCGAGGAAGATGTTCTGCCACACGCTCAGGTCGGGCGCGAGTGAAAGATCCTGGTAGACGGTCTCGATGCCAGCGAGGCGTGCCTCCAAGGAGGAGGCGAAGGTCACCGCTTGGCCGTCCAGCAGGATCGTGCCGGCGTTCGGCTGCAAAGCCCCCGAGAGTATGTTCACGAGAGTCGACTTGCCGGCGCCGTTGTCGCCGATTAGGCCCACGACTTCGCCTTTGTGCACGTCGAGGTCCACGCTCCGAAGCGCTTGTATGCTGCCGAAGTGTTTGGCGATGCCTCTCACTGCGATGACTGGCGTGGCGGCGTCGCCGACATTGCTGTCTGGGGCACCGCCACTAGTGAGACTCATGCACTCAGCTCCCGTGCGTAAACATTTCGCAACATTGCAGGTCTAGGCAACGATGTCAAGGAGATCCGCCGAGTTGCTGGCTGGGATCGACCGATGACCAAGGCGACGATGGTTGGCCCTGATGGCAGGGAGAAGTCCTTGGGGGAACGCGTCAACTTCGCGGAGGCCTGTGCCCACTGGCGCCGAAGCTGATCCAGCCGAACTCTTCGCTGCTGTCATGCCGGCAACCAGCGTGGCGCTGGACGCGGTGCCGCGGGACGAGTGGTCGCAACGGGCGGCACAAGCATGGCTGAGACCGTGGTTTTCTTTGGCTCGGACGCAAGCCCAGCAACCTCGTCGGTCGTCTCGCACGACACACGCGGCTGCGAAGACGCAGAGGAGATCGCCCGCGGGCTCGGCCACGACACCTTCACAGAACTCACCGGTCTGTCCATCTCATCGATGTGCACTCTCGCCAAGCTGGTCTGGCTTCACCGCCACGGTGCCCCTCGGATGTGCCGAGGCCCTCAAACGTCGCTGACTGGGTGCTGTACCGGCTCGGCGCGGCTCCGTTGCAGGCTCGATGGATAGTCTTTGCCGCACTGGCATTCCCCCGCGAGCGGGGCAAACTCGCCAAGGCGGTGCATCTCGCGCGCGCGGGCGCGTTGCAGCTTGCCGTTAGGCGTAGTCGGTAGGGTGCCTCGCGGCACGATCAGCACCTGGGAAGGGGTGAGGCCGATCGCGTTGGTGATCGCCGCGCTCACCTCGCCGGCGAGGTCGTCTGCACCGGTCGCCTCCACCACCACGACCAAGTCTCCCTGTCGCCCCGCCAGGGGGGAGAAAGCCACGCAGCCGCCGGGAGGCACGGACGTAGCCCGCTGAACCGCTTGCTCGATGTCTTCCGGGTGGTACTTCTGTCCGAGGCGGACGATGACCTCGTTCGACCTGCCCGTGACGAACAGCTCACCCTCTGCCATGTAACCGACGTCTCCGACCCGGAGCCAGTCCGCTGCGAAGAGCCCCTCGGCCGTGGTGTTCACATAGCCGTCTGTCACGCCGGCACCGCGCACCCAGATCTCGCCCAGGTTGCGTTCCGGGAGAGGCTCATCCGGCGATCCGATACGGACCTCGACACCTGGGAAGAGGACTCCGCAGGAGACAACCCTCTTGAGAGGGCGCCCGGGCCGGGGCTCCAGTGCCTTCGATTGCCCGACGAGGTCGTCGAGATCCACGGTGTCGACGCGGAGCTCCTTGCAAGGTTCAGTATGGCTGACCTTGCCGGCCTCCGATGACGCGTAGTGAACGTTTATCGACCTCGGGTCGAGACCCAGCGGCACGCACACCTCGGCGATGCGCCCGGCCACGTCGGGGTCGACGGTCTCGGCGTTGAAGACAGCATCTTCGACGCGGGACAAATCCACGCCCTCGGGCCTTCTCGCCAGGCCCCGCAGGGCTGCTGCCCACGCCGAAGACGGCCCAAATGTGGAACGCGCCCGGGTCCTTCCGACGAGGCGGAGCCACTCTGCGGGGTCTCTCACGAAACGTGACATCGGAAGGACGTGCCAGTCGACCGGCGCGACGACCTCCAGCAATGGGCCCATTCCGCCGATGTGGAAAAAGGGCAACCAGGAGACGATCGCGGGTACGGTCCCAGCCGGGCCCTCTGCGGCATTACCGCGGGCCCACACCATCGCCCTCGCGTGGGTCATCCGCACGCCCTTTGGCGCGGCCGTGCTTCCCGAGGTGCACAACACCATGGCCAGGTCCGAGGGCGAGACTCGAGCGGGCTCCTGGCCCGGGGCAGGGGGCGCCTCGCCCGCCCAGTCCAGATTCGGGCAGCGCTCCTCGTCCAGGAACTCGAGGTACTTCGTGTCGCCGACGATGGTCTCGCAACTGGTCGCCGCGGCCAACGAGGCCACCTGGAACGAGAAGGCTGCCGGGTCGCGGACCCTGAGCGGGGCGGCAAGGGGGACCAGGACGCATCCGGCGAGCCAGGTACCCCAGGCCCATTCCGCCCATTCGGGGGAATTGGGCCCGAGAAGGCCCACCACCCCCCCTTTGTCGACTCCTGCGCGGCCCAGTTGAGCGGCCCTATTGAGGGCCCTTTCGTAGAGCTCCGCCACCGGTAGGGCTACGGACTCTTCATCCAAATGGATGAAGAGTCCGCCGCGACCGCGTGCGGCGGACTCGGTCAGCATTTCGCAAAGCGTCGACAGATTGTTCGTCACGCCCATCTGGTTTCTGTCACCCTCAGCGCAACTTCTCGTGGATCTGGCGTGGTCCTGCTCGTCGCGCGGCGACTGCGAAAGCGGTGAGGGTTCCGAAGCTGGGGAAAGAGCAGGGCTCGGAACAAGGATCCCTGTTCGGGTCCGTGCCCGGGGTTTGCGGCCACGGCTAGGTCACCCGGTTCCTTCGACCCGGCGACGCCGCCGGGTGGCCGGCACGGAGCAGACTCAAGCGCACTTGAAGACCGAGCGCGCCGGTTTGCTCCGTCCGGCGAACCTACTCGCTCCTTAAAGGGAGCTCCTATAGAAGTACTGGGCAATCTTGGGGTTGCTGGCGTTGCTGGTCGTTGCCACCACGTTCGGAAGGTAAACCTGCTTCTTGATCAAGGATTTGTGCCCCGTGAGGTAGTCGTAGGCATACTGCACGCCCAAGGCACCTTCCTCGGCGGGATTCTGGATGACCAGGATGTTGATGACGCCCTGCTTGAGCAGGGTGACCTGAGCAGGCTCGGCATCGTAACCGGCCACGAAGACCTTCCCCTTCATCCCAGCGGCGTCGACACCCTTGCCGACACCTTCGACCGAGTACCCGTTGGTGCCGAAGATCCCCACTAATTCCGGGTGGGCAAGGATGATGCTCCTCGTCTGCGTCTCGGCGGTGGTCGCGCTGTCCATGTCGTAGTCCAAGGCCACCAACTTCATGTTGGGGTACTTCTTCATCTCGGAGGCGAAGCCCGACTGGCGCAGATCCGTCGTGGAGACGCCCTGTTCGACGCTGACGATTGCCACTTGTCCCTTGTCGTGAGCAAGCTTGGCGATCGCATCAGCGGCAGCCTCGCCACCTTGGTAGTTGTCCGAGCTGATCGCCGAGGTCAGTATCGACGTGTTCTTCAAGGTGTTGTCGACCGCGATGACCGGGATCCCAGCCTTCACGAACTGGTCGATAGGGTTGAACAGGGCTACGACGTCAGTTGGGCAAATGACCAAGGCGTCGGGCTTGCTTGCGAGTATCGACTTGACCAGAGGGATCTGGACAGATGGCTCCCACTGGGTTGCACCAACCCACTTGAGCGTCACCCCAAGTTTCTTTGCCTCCTGTATAGCTCCGTAATGCATCGTTATGTAGAACGGGTCAACGGTGTTGCCGGGCGTCAGCACGATCGTAAACTTGGTCGCGGCGCCAGCTGTCGCTGCCCCTGTACCTGCCGTGACGGCGAGCGTTGTGCTGGCAACGAGGGCGAACACCGCCGCTGCTATTGAGACGCGCGTCCGTCCGCCTTTGAGCCAATTTCTGTGGGTCATTCTTCCTCGCAATTCCCCATTGTTGATGCACGGGATGAGTTGGCACGTCGCGGCAAGGCGTTCCACCGGTTGAAACCGCACATGGCCCAACAACCACGACACCGACGACGATAATGCCGATGGCAACCTATTGCCAGTCGCACTGACTTTCACATTAATCGGCGAGACGGTCTCGTTTAAGGTCAGTTCACATGCGGCGCTCTGCTGTTTTTGCGTTTCCATCCAGCGCGGATGATCGGTCCCCCGCAGAGTCGCTTCACCAGATCGAGCGACTCAGTCGGCGAGTGCAGGGGGCCAACGACGCTGACCGGAAGCAGGCTCCGCCTCGCTCGCAGTGCGCCCGGTCTTGAGCGGACGTGGCCCTGGTCGGGCCCGTGAACTGAGAGCACCGCCGTCTCCGAGCGCAGGCACTGCCTGCTGTACCGTTGCTCCCATCCAGGTGGAACATCTCCTCGGTTAGCCACATAGCGACGCGGCTTCCCGCCGCCCTCACTCGGCAGGGACTCCGACGGTCGTGACGGGGTCCGCCGGCTGTCGGCGCGGTGTGGCTACGGCTGCTTCGGTCGTCGCGGCTTCCATTTTCTGGCCCGCGACAGCCCGATCGGTGGGAACGTCGCAACGCCGTCACCCCGTCCGAATTGCACCGGTCGCTCGAAGCTCTGTGTACCATCGCGGCGTGCCGCTGATAGGAGGTGTCGCGGCGCTCGCTGGTAGTCGCGTCGCCGTATTCGGGGCAGGCAGGGAAGGTCTGTGCTTTGCTCGGCGCGTCGGTCCGACCTGCGCCGAACTGGTCATTGTCGACGACATTGCGGGGGATCCGAGCGTTCTAACGGGCCCGCGACAGGACCACGAGACTGCGCCGGCCGGAATCGACCTGCGGCCGCCTTCGCTCCTCGAGGAGCGCCCTTTCGACTTCGTCGTGCACTCGCCCGGGGTTTCCCGCTACGACGAGCGCCTTGCCGCCGCGGCCCGCCTGGGTGCGATCGTGACGACTCCGACGGCGCTGTTCATGGAGGACTTCCGCCAAAGGCGAGTCGTCGCCGTGACCGGATCCAAGGGCAAGACGACGACCGCGATGCTCACGGCGGCTGTGCTCGGCGCCTACGGCCTCGACGTCGCCCTTGCCGGCAATATCGGCCGCCCCCTGACCGAGCTGTACGACGATGATGCTCATGACGTTTTCGTGCTCGAGATCTCGAGTTTTCAGGCTGCGGAAGTGACCGTGTCGCCTTCGGTGGGCGTTCTCACCCTGCTGTCACCGGACCACCTGGACTGGCATCGAAGCGTAGAGAGCTACTACGAGGACAAGCTCAACTTGTTCTCCCACCGCGACGGTGTCCCCGTCGCCGTGAACGGATTCAGTGAACAGGCCGTCGCGTGGAGCTCACGGATGACGGGCAGGGTCCTTTACGGCAACAGTGGACCGGTGCGCCTCGAACAGGGGCAGGTCGTCGTGTCCGGTCTCGGGCCCTTGGACCTGCGTGAGTTCCAGCTGCTCGGCGAGCACAATCTCCTCAATGCCTGCGGTGCAGTCACGGCAGCTCTGCTGGTCACGGGGGCATTGCCAGACAGGGAACGCCTCGAGCGAGAGCTCGCAGACGTGAGCGCACCGAGGTCGCGGCTGCAACCGATCGGGGACATCGACGGTGTCAGCTACATCGACGACGCCCTCGCCTCCAACCCTGAGGGGACGATTGCCGCCCTGAAAGCTTGCCGGGGCAGAAGGATCGCCCTGATCTCCGGCGGACACGATCGCGGGCTCGACTACTCGGCGCTCGCCCAGGCGATCGAGTCGAGCTTGCCGCAGCCAGTCGTCTATTTGATGGGCGACGCCGGCGCGGCGATCGCGAATGCGCTCGACGACATCTCGAGCAGTGTCCGACGCCATCTGGTGCCATCGCTCGAGGTGGCAGTGGGCCTCGCGTCCGGTCTCCGGGATGTCTCGGCGGTGCTGTTCTCGCCCGCTTCGCCGACTCCTCGGGACGAAGGCTCCTACCTGGATCGCAGCCGCCGCTTCCGGCGCCTGGCCGGCGTCGCCGAAGACGACTCGACCCGCCTGGGGACCTTGTGACAGCACCCGAACTGGCAGGCGTCGAGACGTTTCGGATCGTCGACTTCGACTTCGACCCCGCCCGCAACGTTGCTCGCTTCAACTACGCCTTCGACGACACGCATCGCTTCGAGGAGGTCGTCGAGCTGGGCGGGGCCCCGCTCGGATCGCGTGCGGGGCCCGGGATCGAGCGAGCACTCCGGCTGGTGCATCTCGCCGCTGGCGTCAGCTACTACAAAGCGGCGGCGCCGGGAAAGCTCGCCGTCGAGACCGGGCCTCTCAGCAGCGGGGAGGCGGCGCTCGTCCGCGACCTGTACGACAAGGGCTTGCGCGAGTTCGCCGTAGCGAACAGCCGTCGCGTGCCGCTTGAGTTCGACCTGGAGGTGACACCCGGAGCGCGGTCCGGGCCCTTTGGCGACGACTCCGGGCCGAAGATGGCCGGTGCCGGTGGTCACGATGCTCCCCCGCAGGGGATCGCCGTGCCCGTCGGAGGTGGCAAGGACTCGATCGTGCTAGTCGAGGCCTTGAAAGCGGCCGGCCCGCCGCCTGGGACCGCGACCTGGCTGGTCGCGGTCAACCCGCGGCCGGCGATGCAACGTACGGCGGAGGTCGCCGGCCTGCCGCTCGCATCGGTGAAACGGACCATCTCACCCAGGTTGCTCGAGCTCAATGCCGCCGGGGCGCTCAACGGTCACGTGCCGATCACGGCCATCGTGTCGCTGATAGTCGTGGCGGCGGGATACGTCTACGGCTACGACACGACCCTCATGGCGCTGGAGCGTTCCGCCGACGAGGCCACCTCGTTCGTCGGGGACGTCGCGGTCAACCACCAGTGGAGCAAGAGCACCGAGTGCGAGCTCGGGCTGCGGTCGGTGATCCGTGAATCGGTGTCCCCCGACATCGAGTACTCCTCACCCCTGCGCTCGTGCGGCGAGATCGAGATCGCGAGGTGGTTCGCGCACCTTCCTGCCTACCACTTAGGCTTCGTGAGCTGCAATCAGGCTTATCGGTCAGGCACTCTCTTCGATCTGTGGTGCGGGCACTGCCCGAAATGCCGGTTCGTCTTTCTGATGCTGGCCCCGTTCCTCGCTCCTGCCCGTCTCGCGGCGATCTTCGGCGAGAACCTCCTCGACAACCATCAGCAGGTCGAGGGATTCCGGGACCTGTATGCCGCGGGTCGCAAACCCTACGAGTGCGTAGGCGAGCAGCGTGAGTCGCTGCTCGCCTTCTTGTTGCTGCTGGAGGACCCGAACTGGAGCGAGACGTCTGTCGTGTCGGCGCTCCGGCCGGAGCTTGAGAGCAGCCGGCGGGCTGTTGCCGCCGATCTCGATGGCGACGTCCCTGCCATCGAGCCTGCGGAGGCGACCCGCGAGAGGGTTGTGAGGTTTGTGTCGCAGCTGCTCACACGCGTTCGCCCTTAGCGCCGTGAGCTCCCGTCCGTCATGAACGGTGCACTCTCGCGCGGGTCGGCCGGGGTCGCGTATGGACGGTCTGACCGGGTGGTCAGCTTCGCACTGCGTTCGTCCGGTAGCCTGGCGGCAGGTACTCGGTCATGATCCTCGACTCCATCCACTCACCGTCCGATCTGAAGACCCTCTCGCTTGTCGAGTGCGACCAACTCGCCGCTGAGATCCGGGACTTCATCGTGGAAGCGGTGTCGCGCACCGGTGGCCACCTGGGTTCGAACCTCGGGGTCGTCGAGCTGACCATCGCCCTGCACCGGGTGTTCAACTCGCCGCAGGACGTGTTCCTGTTCGATACAGGGCACCAGGCCTACGTTCACAAGATCGTGACAGGTCGCGGCGATGGTTTCGTCGGCCTGAAGCGGGAAGGGGGCCTGTCGGGGTACCCGTCGCGGGCGGAGTCGCCGCACGACTGGGTCGAGAATTCCCACGCCTCGACGGCGCTGAGCTACGCGCACGGGATGGCCACCGCTCTCGATCTCCAGGCCAGCCGCGAGCCGGCTGCCCGTGAGCGTCACGTCGTGGCGGTGGTCGGCGACGGAGCTCTCACCGGCGGGATGGCCTATGAGGCGCTCAACAACCTCGGCCACTCCGGCGCCAAGGTGCTGGTCGTGCTCAATGACAACGGTCGCAGTTACGCGCCGACAGTCTCGAGGCTGTCGGTCTCGCTCACCCAGCTGCGGTTGGACCCGCGCTACCTACAGGTCCGTGATCGGGTGCGCCACCTGGTCGAGGACCTCCCCGGCGGCGTGTCGTCGCTTGCGTTCACCTCGTTCCACGGCCTCAGCGCGGCGATCCGGGAAGTCGTCGAGCCGCGCATGTTCTTCGAGGCGCTCGGTATCCGCTACACGGGACCGATCGACGGGCACGATGTCGGGGGGCTCGAGCAGGCCCTTCGCCGAGCGGCGAGTTGGCAGGGCCCCATCGTGCTGCATGTGGTGACCACCAAGGGGAAGGGGTATGCACCAGCGGAGGCCGACGAGATTGCCTGTCTCCACGACCTGAAGCCTCCGGCCCCGCAGGCCTCGCCCGGCCGCGCGAGCGGGCGTGCGGCGACTCGCCCCGGCGCGCCGTCGGCTGTTGGTGCTCAGACGAATGGGTCGACAGACGACGACGGGCTGCCCGGGCCTCTTGACGCAGGCGAGAGCTACGCCGAAGTTTTCTCATCCGTGCTCGTGGACCTGGCTGGCCTCGACGACCGCATAGTGGCGATCACGGCGGCCATGCCAGGCCCGACCGGGCTTCTGGCGTTCAAGGACCGCTATCCCGAGCGCTTCCTGGACGTCGGCATCGCCGAGCAGCACGCGCTCACAGCCGCGGCCGGGATGGCGATGGGCGGTCTCAGACCTGTTGTGGCGATCTTCTCGACCTTCCTCGGCAGGGCGGTCGACCAGTGGAACCTCGACATCGGGCTGCACGGTCTGCCGATTGTGATCTGTGCCGGGCGCGCGGGGATAACCGGGGATGACGGGCCGAGCCATCACGGTATCTACGACCTTGTCCAAGCGCTCCAGATACCGGGCTGCACGATCTTTTGCCCCGCCGAGACCGCCGAGATCGCCCCGATGCTGGCCCAGGCGCTTGATCTCGATGGTCCGTCCTTGATCCGGATCCCGAAGACCCCGTCGCCGGGCCCGCTCGCCAGGCCTGGGACCGGCCTCAAGGCGCGCAGGCTGCGAAAAGGCACTGGCGAGGTGGTTCTCGTCGGGATCGGCAAGATGACGCGGGCGGTGCTCGCGGCTGCAGAGGAGCTGTTCGAAGACGGGATCGACACCGACGTCTTCGACGCCCGGGTCGTCCGCCCGGCCGACCCCGAACTGCTGGAGGCGATGGCGCGCTCGAGGCTCGTAGTCACGGCCGAAGACGGGCTGGCTCATGGCGGCGCGGGGCAGTACCTCGTCGGCGAGGCTGATCGCGTCGCCGATGCCGCTGCCCTCGACGGGCCGCGCTCGGTTGTGCTCGGTGTCCCCACGGAGTACTTGCGCCAAGCCAAGCCCGACGTGATCCTCTCCCGGCTCGGCCTTGACGGCGCCGGGATCGCGGAGGTCACCCGCAGGGCGCTCGCGAGACGCAGGCGCATCGAGCGGGCACAACAAGCCGAACCGCTCGAGCGGGCCTGACGGCCAGACCGAGCTGTCGGCTCTGACGCAAAGGGCCGGCGGGTTGGTCAGAACAGCCGGGCGCTGCCGGACGCGCCCTGGTCGCCTGGTTTGTCCTCGACAGGCTCCGCGAGATCGGGTCCCTCCTCCCGGGTGTCGTTGAGCCTGGTCGACACCCGGAACGCTTCCAGTGCCTCACTGGCCGCAGGGCGCACCAGCCGGCTGAGCTCGCCGGAGCCGAGGGGCGCGGGGGTGAGCCACCCCTCCAGGTCCTCCTTCGCGATCAGTACCGGCATGCGGTCGTGGACGCGTCCCACGAGCTCGTTCGCCTCGGTCGTGAGGATTGTGCAGGTGTAAAGAGGTGGCACAGACTCTGTGCCCCGAGGTTCTTTCCACTTCTCCCAGAGACCGCCCATGAGCAGCAGGCCGGAGTCAGTGGCGGTCCGGAAGCACCAGGGTTGCTTGCGCCGGACCGGACCGGCTGGCGGTGCCGCGGCCCATTCGTAGAAGGCGTCGGCGGGAACGATGCAGCGTTGCCGCTCGATCGCGTTGCGGAACATCGGCTTGTCCCCGACGGTCTCCGCCTTCGCGTTGAAGGCGCGGGCTCCCATCGACGGGTCCTTCGCCCACCAGGGGACCAGTCCCCAGCGGAAGGCTGACAGCTGACGCAGGCCTGCGTGACCATGAGGGACCGTCACAGCGAGCACCGTCGCCTGCGGGGCGATGTTCCACCGTGGGACGAGGAGCTCGGGCGCGACCTCGATCTTGTCTATCTCGAGCAGCCGGGCAATCTCCTCGACGGGGCGGCTCGCGACGAAACGACCACACATCGTCCCGAACGCTATCGGCCCCCGCCTGGCACGGGTCCGTGGGCGATCGCGAAAAAGCCGAGCGTCAGTCGACGCTGCGGTAGAGATCGACCCCACAGGCCTCGGGGATGTCTTCGGCGCACGGCTCGCACTCCATCTCCAAGGTCGCGTGAGCGACATGGAAGCGACTCTGAACGGAGTTCTTGACCCGTTCTCCGACGACCTGGGCCTGTTCCAGGCTCGGGTGCCCGTCCAGCACGACGTGGGCCGAGAGCGCTCTGACGTCGCTGGACAGGCTCCAGCAGTGCAGGTCGTGCACCGCGGTGACCCCTTCGATGCCGGAGATCGCCGTCGCGAGGGCGGAGACGTCCAGATCGGGTGGGGTCGACTCGAGCAGGACATCCAGGCTCGCGCGCACGAGCCGCCAGGCCTCGGTCCCTATGAGCACGGTGATGAGGAGCCCCACGATCGGGTCGATCGCCTCGAAGTGTCCCGTGGCGAGGATCACGGTCCCCGCCACGATCACGCCGAGGGCGGCGGCGGCATCCCCCGCGAAATGCAGGGCCACGGCCTTGAAGTTCAGGTCCCCGGTACGTTCGCGTAGCAACAGGGCAGCGACCGCGTTGCCCAGGAGACCGCCGGCCGCCACGATCACAACGAGGGCGCCGTGCACGTGGGTCGGGTGGGCGAGCCGGTAAGCGCCCAGAGCGACAACGCCGAGACCCACAACGACGATGGCGGTCGCGTTGGCGAGGGCGGCGAGGATGGTGGCCCGGTGGTACCCGAAGGACCTGAAGGCGGTGGCAGGTCGCAGCGCGAGGCGGGTGGCGACAAGGGCGAGCCCCAGCGCCGCGGCGTCGGCCAGGTCGTGGCCGGCGGTGGCCACAAGGCCGGTCGAATGCGCAAAGACCCCGCCTATGGCCTCGGCGGCGACAAGGATCAGATCGACGACGAGAGCCAGCACGAGCCGGCGCGTTCGCGTCATGGGTCGCCTCAGCCGGCTAGCCCTTCTGCGACGAGCGAGCGGACGAGCGGCAGGTCGTCAGGGTGTGTGAGACCGATGCACCGGCTGTTCGAGGCCACGACCCGGAAGCGGGCCCGTCCTCCGGCCACGAGCCGGCCCACGACGTCAGGCAGGAGTAGCTCGGGTGGCTTGCCTTCGCCGTGAGGGGCCGTCTCGGGATCGAAGGCATCGAGGGCGCTGTCGAGCTCCTCGAGGATCGAATCAGCGAAACCCCAGAGGTTCATGCTCACCTCTTCGTCACCGCTCAGGCGGTGCAGGCGTCCCGCGTCCGGTCCGGCAATCGGAGAGCCGTCAAAGGTGCCGTCGGGGAGGCGCTGCATCCTCTGCTCGACTATGCGGGCCAGAAAGCCTTCCCGGTCGGTCTCGCACAGCCCCCGGGTCACCGGGCTGTCGGTGATGACGGTGTCGCGAAGGTGGTAGCTGACGAGCAGGTGGTCGCCAGGTGAGCCGTTGACGAGATGGTCGGCGAGGGTCGAAAGGGCCTTCGCCCCGTAGAGGTCGTCGGCGTTCGCGACTGCGAAGGGTCCGTTGACGAAGGGTCGGGCCGACTCGACCGCCTGAGCGGTGCCGGCAATGGGTCCCTGCACGACCGGGACGACCGGAAGGTCCGCCGGCCAGAAGGACCCGACGTGTTCGAGCAGTTCGCTTTGGATCTCCTCACGCACGATGAGGATGACTCCACCGAACCCCGCGGCGAGGGCATCGCGGGCCGTGTAGTCCATGAGCGCCTCACCGGCCGGTCCGACCGGAGCAAGCTGTTTCAGGCCTCCGAAGCGGCGTCCATGACCGGCCGCGAGCAAGACGAGCTGCATGACTGAAGCCTACGACCTCTTATCATCAGGGTGGACAAGGCTCATGGCCGAAGCTCGAAGGGGAGGAGGTCGCTCGGTGCAGGAGGATGTCGCGGGACCGGCTCTTGCAGGCTCAGCGGAGACCCCAAATAGCCCCGTCGCTGTGAACGTGGAGATCGCCGCGCCGTCGAATGGCGAGCCGATCGACGACGCCGAGCGCGAGCGGCGCCGCCAAGGCCTTGACGATCTCCTCGAGCTCATGCGGCCCGCCGTCCAGGCCGACGGTGGCGACCTCGCCCTCGTTGAGGTCGACTACGACACCGGCGTCGTGGAGGTGCAGCTCCAGGGCGCCTGCGGGTCGTGCGCTATATCGGCGGTGACGTTGCAGGGAGGCGTCGAGCGCCTCCTGAAAGAGCGTCTGGCCTGGGTGACCGAGGTCACAGGTGGCGTGGATGAGTCGGCGGACCCCTTCGAGAGTGCTGCTTTGGGTCGCGGAGGCTACGTACCGCGCTGGTGACGACCTCAGCCGGCGGCGCGCTCGGCCAAGGGCCGGCGGCGTCGCCACGCCTGCGTGAGTGATTGGTTCTGCCAGCCGGCGTCGGCGGGATTCACCGTGACGCCCGGCGGCACGATCTCGTCCAGGCGGTCGAGGGTGGCGTCGTCCAAGGCGATCTCGCATCCCGCGATCAGGTCCTGCAGCTGGTCCATGGTCCTCGGCCCGATGATGGCGGCCGTCACGGCCGGGTGCGACACAACGAACGCGAGCGCCAGGTGCCTGAGCGGCATCCCGGCGTCAGTGGCGACTGCCTCGAGCTGGCCGACCAGGTCCAACTTGCGCTGATTGCCCGCTAACGCAGGGTCGAAACGCTGCGGGAGGCGCGAAGCCCGTCCGGAGGCCATGTCGATTTCCGCGCCGCTCCGGTACTTACCGGTCAGCCAGCCGCCCGCGAGCGGGCTCCACGCGATCACTCCCATCCCGTGGCGTTCGCAGACCGGGAGAACGGCCGCCTCGATGCCACGGGCGAAAAGCGAGTATGGCGGCTGCTCGCAGCGGAAACGTTCGAGGCCGCGCTTGTCGGCGACCCAGTGTGACTCGACGATCATTTCGGCGGGGAACGTCGAGCAACCGATCTCGCGGACCTTGCCCTCCCGGATCAGGTCCGTCAGAACGGACAATGTCTCCTCGATGTCGGTTCGCGGATCAGGGCGGTGGATCTGGTACAGGTCGATCCAGTCCGTGCCGAGACGCCGCAAGCTCTGCTCGACCTCGTGGCGGATCCAGCGCCGTGAGTTGCCCGAGTTGTTCCTTCCCGGACCCATGTCGAGGTTCACCTTCGTGGCGAGCACGACGTCGTCGCGTCGACCCTTCAGAGCTTTCCCGACGATCTCCTCCGACTCGCCGTGCGAGTACACGTCCGCTGTGTCGACGAAGTTGATGCCCGCGTCCAAGGCCGCGTGCACGATGCGCACCCCGTCTTCGTGGTCCTTGTTGCCCCATTCGCCGAGCATCATGGCGCCGAGGCAGTAGGCACTGACCTGGATTCCGGTTCCTCCGAGCGTTCGATAGCGCATGACAGCCACGTTAGGGCTTTGGTGCGTACCTGACGACGCGACTGGCTGGCAGAATCCGCCCGACGACGAGATCCCGGGCATCGAGGTAGAGGGGATTGACAGCTACGACCCGGGTTTTCGCCAAAGGCGGCCGCCCCCTCGTCGTCTTCCTTGACACGGTTGACGCCGCGCCCCTAGATTAACATTCAGACTGCAATAGATTGCGGCGAGAGGGAAATAGTTGACCGCTTCACGCCAGGCGAGTCGGTCCGAGGTCCTTTGGGCTCTGCTCGAGCAGGGTGTTGCCACCAGGGATCAGCTGGCGACGGCAACCGGGCTGAGCGCGGCGACAGTTTCGCGAGTGATCGACGACCTCATGAGGGAGGGACTCGTACGCGACACCGCTTCCCTCCCGACGGGCCGGCCGGGGCGACGGGTTACCCCGGTGGAATTCGTCGGACACGTCGGCAGTGTGGTCGGGGTCGATCTCGGCGGAACCAACTGCCGGGTGATTGCCGTTGACCTGCTTGGCAAAGTGCTCCATAGAGTCCGCAAGGCCGTTCCTGAGGGCCTCTCTACTCGGAAACTTGCTGGCTGGCTTGCCGACGAGGTCCGCTCCGTGGTCGACGGTGCTTCGCTCTACTCGGTCACTGTCGGCCTTCCCGGCATCGTGCACCCCGTTACGAGCGAGGTACGCGTGGCGACGAACCTGCCCCAAGTCGAGGGCCTTGCTTTTGTGAAAGCACTGCGCCGGCTGTTGGCTGTGCCCGTCGGCTTCGACAACGACTCCAACCTCGCCCTCCTTGGAGAAATGCGTCTCGGAGCCGCGCAACACCACAGAAGCGCGGTCATGTTCACGATTGGTACCGGACTTGGGGCAGGCGTCGTGCTTGACGGCCACCTGTTACGGGGCAGGACGGGCTTGATCGGGGAGTTCGGCTGGTACCTCCCTGTGGGGTTCGATGGCCTGACCCTGGAGGATGTACTGTCGGCGTCTGGCGTGGTCAAGGAGGCAGCGCGCGTGGGCGTCCCGGTCGATTCGGCGAAAGCTGTTCTCTCCGGGCGACCTCCAGAAGCGCTGCTTGGGGTGAGGAACCGCTTCGAACAGGCGCTGTTCTTTGCCTTGGTGGGTATGACGACCGCCTACGAGCCGGAAGTGATTGTCCTCGGAGGCGGCGTCGCGGAGTCCCTGGGTGAGATCCTCCCCGAAATCGAGCAGCGCCTTAAGGCACTCATCCCGGAATGTCCGGCTTTGGCGATCTCCAAGCTCGGGGATCCGGCAGGGGCGGTCGGGGCCCTCATCGTCGGCCTGCAGGATGCCTACGTGAAGATGGGAGTCAACCCCAGTGAGCTTGACATCACAGTCGGGCCTCGCCTCGTCGAACTTCTCCAGTCATCCGAACACGAAACCGAGCATGTTGCATGACCGCCATGGGCAATCCTCTCGTGGCATGTGACGCCGTCCGGTTGGAAACTCCCGAGCGGAAAAGAGCCCTGGAGCTGTCTCCCGCCAGTGTGAGCAGTCAGCCGTACAGCTGGTTGTCAATGATCTCCAAGCCACCCAATTGAGGAGAACAAAATGACGCAAGAGAAGTTGCCAATCAAGTCCACCCCTACCGAGAAAGAACAGGGAATAATCGACCGCCCGACCTCGAGGCGCACCTTCATGAAGGGTGCCTTCAGTGGGGCCGGTGCGCTCGCACTGGGCGCTTACACCAAGGGCGGCCTAGCCGCGGTTCCGAAACGCAACACTCCTCAGCGGCTTTCGAATGTTGCGTCCTCGGCCGCCTCGGCAAAGAGGTCGGGGACGCTGAACTTCTGCCTTAATGGCTCTCCGGCCACGATCGATCCCGCTCTGGCCAACGAGCTCGACGGTAACGCGGTTCTGTTCAGCATCTATGACACCCTGACCAAGTTCAACAAAACCTACACTGAACTGGTACCGAACCTGGCGACGTCGTGGACGACGAATGCCACCGCCACGGAGTGGGTCTTCAACTTGAGGCCGAATGTCAAGTTCACTGACGGCACGCCGTTCAATTCCACCACCGTGCGGGATACCATCCTGCACTACAACGCGGCGGGCGCGGAGGCGTACTTTGGGAGCATAAAGACCATGGACGACTCGTCGCCGCTCGTCTTCAAGATCACTTTCTCCGAACCGGCTCCTGATCTGGCGCTCAACTTGGACTTCGTGAAGATGATGCCATCGAGTTTGGCGGCCCAGAAGACCGTGAGCACAGCGATAGGCACGGGCGCCTTCCAGCTCACCTCTTGGAAGCCGGCGAGTCAGATCACTGTCACGGCAAACCCGAACTACTGGGCTAAGCCCGAGCCGTACCTCGACGGGATCAACTTTCCGGTCGTACCCGCCGAGACCTCGGAGGTCGACGGGCTGCTCTCAAAGAGCCTCGACGTCATCGAGCTGGTCGACCCCCACAACCTTTCGCTTCTGCTCTCGTCGCCGAGCGTGAGGCTTTCCGGTGCGACGGGCTGGACGGAGATCTGCCTACTGTATGTATGCAACGAGTCTCCGACGAGCGACGTCCGCGTACGACAGGCGATCGCCTACGGGATAGACCGGGAGGCGATCGTGCGCGACGTCCTGCTCGGCCAGGGAACCGTAGCCACCTGCCCGATCCCCTCTGGGTGCTATGGCCACACGAGACCGAGCACCGGGTACGGGTACGACCCGTCCAAGGCGCGCAAGCTCCTCAAGGAGGCCGGATACCCGAAGGGCATCAGCCTCACCATGGCCGGATCATCGGACCTCGCGACCGAGGCCCTGGCGGGTGAAGCGATGGTCGGCCAGCTGGCCGAGGCCGGCATCACGTGCAACTTCGTCAACGAAGACATCGGTGTCCTGGTCTCGGACGTCTTGTCCGCACACCCCAAGCGACAGACGTACATCATCCACTACGGCTGGATCAACGGCGGTCCCTGGCACTATGACTTTGGCGATTCGATCGCCCACACGAAATACCCAATAGCGCACCCGGGGTCACAGCTCATGAACTTGCTGCACAAGTGCGGCACGACTCCCGACGGCCCGGCCCGGCTGAGCACCCTGGCTGCAACGAACAATCTCTGGATGGAGGAGCTACCTCATCTGCCCTTGTGGTTCCCCTACAACAACGATGCCTACCTCTCGCAGGTTCAGGGCTACGAGATTCCGATAGACGGTTGGCACCCGGTATTGGATGGTGTCTCCCTCACCTAGAAGCAAGCCCGCGTAGGTATGCAAGCTATTCGCAGTGGCAGGTCGGCGGTTTACAGCCTGCCTGCCACTGCGGGAGGGGTCGAATGTCTGAACTCGCGGTGAACTTCGGCGACGCAGAGTCAGTGCCGATGAACAATGCCCGGGTGAGCGGAGCGGCCCTCTATATCCTGGGCAGGGCCGGCCAGGGAGTGCTCGTCTTGTTCGGAGCCGTTACAGCGAGCTTCATCATCGTTCACGCGACAGGCAATCCGGCGACGGTTCTCCTCGGCACCTCGATGCCTCCGGCTGCAGTTCACATCCTCTCGGCGAAGCTCGGATACAACCGCCCAATCCTCGACCAGTACGGGACGTACATCTGGCACGTCATCCAGGGCAACTTCGGCGCCTCGATTGTCGACGATTCCCCGGCCATGAGCGTCGTGCTCAAGGCCCTCCCTTACACGCTCATGCTGGTCGGGATCAGTTTGGCTGGTGCCATGGTCATAGCGACTGCCGTCGCGGTCTCGAGCGTGCTGCGGGTCGGCGCTTGGGGTGATCGTATGTGGCGGCCGGTCTTGATCGCCTTTCAAGGTATCCCCGACTTTTGGATCGCCCTGGTGGCAGTCTTCATCCTCTCGGTCAAGTTGCACTGGCTCGCGAGCATCGGCTTCAACGGGCCGTCATCTTTGATAATGCCGTGTTTGGCCCTAGGCCTGCCCATCGTCGCCTCGTTCACGCGCCTGCTTCGTGCCAGCCTGTTGGATTTCATGAACTCTGACGTCGTTCTCTCCCTCAGGGCACGGGGGATGACGCGACGCGAGATCGTGCTCTTCCACGGCGTGCGCAACGCCATGACGACCTTCGTCTCCTACGTTGCGCTTCAGATCGGCTGGCTGATCGGCGGGACGCTGGTTGTAGAGACGATCTTCGACTGGCCGGGCATCGGTTCCCTCCTTTATTCGTCAGTCGAAGCCCGGGACCTGCCCGTGGTGCAGTCCGTCGTCGTGGTCATCGCTCTTGCCTTCGTGGTCCTGAACCTCTTCGCCGACATGGTCGTGCTCTGGCTCGACCCTCGCATCGGACGAGGAACGCTCGGGGGAGTCTCATGAGCGCTATCGACTTCAGTGTCGACCTTGGCGCGGCCGGCTTCGGCCAACGGATCAGGAGCCGCGTGGGTCTTCGCAGCGGGTCACTCTCGGTAGGCGTCGGACTGCTCGGAGCGCTGCTGGTCTTCAGCTTCGTCGCATCGGCTGTCGGCGGGAACCCGGCGCATCAGGATCTCGCCGCTGCTCTGGTCGGACCGGGCGCGGATGGTCACCTGCTCGGGACGGACACCCTCGGCCGGGACGTGCTCGCCTGGGTGGGCGGTGGCATCCGCACCTCGTTCGAAGTGGCGCTCGGTGTCGTCAGCTTGTCTTTGATCTTCGGCTGTACCGTGGGCGTCGTCAGCGGCCTTGTGGGAGGTTGGGTCGACGCCATCCTCATGCGCATCGCCGACGTGCAGCTTTCGATTCCGCCCCTGCCGGTGTTCATCGCCGTGTCCGTCGTCCTTACCAACAACATGACCAGCCTCATTGTCTTGATCGCCGTCTTCGGCTGGGTTCCTTACGCGCGCCTCTGTCGTGCCCGAGTCCTCACAGAGCGACAGCGTGGTTATGTCTCGGCGGCCCGACTGGCCGGGCGCAGCAGGACGGCAATCGCCTTTGTCCATGTGCTGCCGGGCATCACGACGGAGATAAGCGTGCTTGCCTCTCTCCAGGCCGGCATCTGCCTTTTGTGGGAGGCGGCGCTGAGCTTTCTCGGGCTCGGCTTGCAGCCGCCATACATCAGCCTCGGATTCTTGATGTCGGAGGGCAGGGAGGTTCTCTACCAGGCCTGGTGGGTGGCCGTCGTCCCGGGCGTCGCCCTCGCCCTTTTGGTTGTCGGGTTCAACCTGACCGGGGACGGGATCCGCGACCTGTTCCAGCGCGACAAGTCTGTGGGCACGCTGTGAGCGGTGGACTGCGCGTCTCCGAGCTGGCCATAACGCGCAAGGGGGACGGCGGCGCGCCGGCGATCGGGCCGCTCAGCTTCCAAGTCGAAGGAGGATCCGCTATCGGCATCGTGGGCGAATCCGGGTCGGGAAAGACGCTGAGCCTGCGGGCGATGATGGGCCTGCCCCCGTCCGGGTTCGAGAGGCGCGGTGAGCTGCACTTCGTCGGAGACGCCCGCGCGTTGGATACCGACGAGGCGCTTCGCGCCGAGCTGGGTCGCCGCCTCGGGGTCGTCCTCCAGGATCCTTTCAGTGCCTTCGATCCGTTGAAATCCGTCGGCGTGCAGATCAGCGAGGGCGTCGTGCGACGCGGCATCCTACGTAAAGACGTGGCTCACCAACGCGCCTGCACTCTGCTCGCCCAGATGGGCTTTCCGATCGCCGAGAACATACTCGGGCTGTATCGGCATCAACTCAGTGGCGGCATGGCTCAGCGCATCGCCATCGCCATGGCTGTCATGCCGCAACCGGCGGTCGTCTTGGCCGACGAGCCCACTTCGTCGCTCGACGCGAGTCTAAGGATCGGGGTGCTGGGACTGCTCAGGGACTACATCAGCGCGAACGACGCCGTTCTCGTGATGGTGAGCCATGACCTCGGGTTGATCGCGAGGTTCTGCGAGCAGTTGATCGTCATGTACGCAGGGCGCGTAGTCGAACGCGGCCCGGCTCGCGCCCTGCTCGACAGTCCGCAGCATCCCTACACTCAGGCGCTCGTGGCGTGCGCACCGTACGTCGGTGCCGAAGGTCGGCGCCGGCTACCGAGCATCCAAGGAAGCGCGGCATCGCCGTTTCAGCACGGCAAGGGCTGCCGGTTTGCGTCCCGCTGTCCCTTCGTGATGGAGCGCTGTCGCCTCGAAGAGCCGGAGCTGACAGACGCGGGGCGCACGAGTGTGGCATGCCATCTCGTACAGATGGGATCGCTGGCAGATGTCTGAGAACGGTACAGGCACAGCCGTGACTGCGGAGAACCTGACGCGTCATTACCGCGTGGGCAACCGCTTGGTGCGTGCTCTAGAGAACGTCAGTTTCGAAGTTGGAAACGGCGAGACGTTGGCAGTGATTGGAGAGAGCGGCTCGGGCAAATCGACGCTCACGCGTCTCATCACCGGCCTGGAGCCTCCGACAGCCGGAACCATCGTCGTCAGCGGTGCGACGCCTCACCTTCGGCCTGGGGTTCCGGCGCGCGCACAATTGGTCTTTCAGGACCCCGCCGGCTCGCTCAATCCTTACCGCAAGGTGTGGAAGAGCGTGGCGGAGCCACTACGGCACGTAAATCGGGACCGGCGGAAGGAGCTCGCGGGCCAGATGCTCGCTCGTGTCGGAATCGAAGCTGCCCATTCCTCGGTACGTCCCGGCAGGTTGAGCGGGGGGCAATTGCAGCGAGTGGCAATCGCTCGCGCGCTCGTGAGCAAGTCGGACGTGCTCGTTTGCGACGAGCCCACGTCGGCGCTCGACGTGTCGGTTCAGGCCCAGATCCTGAACCTGCTCCAGGAGCTGCAAGCCGAGATCGGGTTCACCTGCATCTTCGTCACACATGACCTGGCGGTGGCGCAGGTCGTGGCTGACAAGGTGATGGTCCTCCGTCACGGACGAGTGTGCGAACTCGGCGACGCGAAGAGCTTCTTCGCAGGACCACAAGACCCCTACAGCGTGACACTTCTGGAGGCCACCTCCAGGGGGCACCGCTTGGGCGGGTCCGAGTTCGCCGGGGATGCGGCAAAAGGGGGCACCGCTTGAGCTCGCATGATACAGGGCGGGTGTCTGTCTACCGGAGGAAGCCATGAACGGACGCGAGCGGCTCTTGAACAAGGCACGCGGGTGCCCGACTGACTGTTTGCCGTGCATGCCGATCACGATGATGTTCGCGAGTGACTTCCATGGTTCTCGTTATCTCGAGTACGCGACCGACCACCGGGTCCAAGCCGCGGCACAGATGAAGCTGGCGGAGCGCTTCGACCTCGACCACGTCAGCGTCATCTCGGATCCCGCCATCGAGACAGCCGACTGCGGTGCCGAGATCACTTTCTTTGAGGACGCCCCGGCGGCTTTCAGAGAGGACTTATCGCTGCTGCGCGACAAGTCCGTACTGGGCACGCTCAGCGTTCCTGACCCGCGTCAGGGTGAGCGGATGAACAATCACGTTCTCGCGGTGAAGGATCTCGCGGAGGGTGTGGGCCGCGAGCGCCTGGTGGAGGGATGGGTCGAAGGACCGTGCGCCCAGGCTGCGGATCTCCGTGGCCTCAACCGCCTGATGCTCGACTTCTACGACGACCCCGGATTCGTACGGGCGCTAGTCGAGTTCGTGGTGGAACTCGAGATCGCGTTCGGACTAGCGCAGGTAGAAGCGGGAGCCGAAGTGATCGGCATCGGGGACGCGGCCGCCTCTCTTATCGGGCCAAGCCTGTACGAGGAGTTCATCAGGGCCGGGGAGCAGCGCATGGTCGCGGCGTTTCACGACGCCGGTGCGATCTGTCGGCTTCATATCTGCGGGAACAACCTGCCCGTCCTCCCGAGCGCTGCCAAGCTCGGCTGCGAGATAATCGACGTGGACGGACCCACCGTAGCGATGGGGCGGGCGCGTCGAGCCGTCGGCGAAGAGCAGGTTCTCTGCGGGAACATCGACCCCGTGTGGTCGGTCCATGACGGGACGCCCGCGGCCATCCGCGAGCAGCTGATGCAGTGCCATCTCGAGGCCGGACCCCGCTACATCGTGGCTGCGGGTTGTGAGATCCCACGCGGGACACCGTTGGAGAACCTGGAGGCGATAGTGAATTTCGCCCACACGACCGCCGGGACAAGCTGAAGCCGCTGAAGCCGACGCCAGGCGCCGGTAGCCAATTGCGACCCCCCCCGGGACATCATCCCCGGTGGGTCGCGCTACAGCCGCCTGTCTATACCGTCTCCATGCGGCCGCTCTCGATGGAGCGGTTGGCCGCCAGTGAGACGAGGAGCGCCGTACGGGCCTGCTCGGCCGTCCCCAGCTCCGGCGGTTGGCCATGTTCAACAGAGTCAAGGAAGTGAGCGATCTCGGCCGTCCAGGCATCGCCGTCTTCGACCGAGACCGTGGCTTCGCCGTTCGACCGGTAGACGCGAAGACCGCGTGCCGATGTCGGGCTACCGACGTTGCCACCATCGACCGCGGGCGCAGCGCTGAAGGCATGCTCGGCGGCCCCGTTCTCGCACAGGACGCGGATGCCGCTCGAGAAGGGATAAGAGGTGGGCATCGCGCTCCCGCCTTCGGCAAAGCCACACGCGCCGCTTTCGTATTCCACGATCGCCTGGACATGGTCACGCTTCGGGCTCCGGGCGAGAACGCTCCTGGGTCGTCCGAGCAGCCAGTTCATCTGGTCGAGATCGTGGACCAACAGGTCCACCGCCACGCCACCGGAGCGTGACACGTCGGCCATCCAGTCGTTCCAGTCCGCCGGCGGTGACAGCCGATAGGTCGACACCGAGCGGGGCGCACCGAGCTCTCGTGAGGTGATGAGCCGGTGCAACTCGACATACTCGGGCCAGAAGCGCAGCACGAGGGCCACCATCAGGAACCGACCACTCGACTCGGCCGCGGCGACGACCGCGTCGGCATCCTCTAAACAGAGCGCAATGGGCTTCTCCAACATCACGTGGTGCCCAGCCGCGAAGGCCTTCTCGGCAGCCAGACGATGCAGATGAGTCGGCAGGCAGATGTCGACGATGTCGACGTCAGGGTCGGACAGGGCCTCGTCGATCGAGTCGACGTGGAGCGATCCGAGTGAGGCTGCCAAGCGCACAGCGCGCTCCTCGCCGAGAGAACAGACGTTCACCACTCGAACGCGTTCGCTGAGCGTTCGATAACCCACAGCGTGCGTATTGGCCATGAAACCGCCGCCGAGAATCGAGACGCCGATCACAGTGATCCCCTGTGGCAGTGAGCCCCAAGCGGTCCGTCGGCAGGCTGGTGCTTGAAGCCGAGCCGGCGCTTTCGGGCCTCAGCGAGTGTGATGATACGTGGACGTGGAGCGAGAGGGACACCGCCGTGCGGGCCCACCGGCGGAGGAACTCTTCTCACGAACGGCACCTCATTTCATCGACGCGGCTCAACTGAGGCCAAGGGCGTGCAAGTGTTCATAAGACGCCCGCATGCTCCGGTTGACCTCCTCTAGACAGGGCCAAGGTTCGTCACCGCGGAACTCGATCTCGACCGATATCGGACCACGGTAGCCTCCGGTCCTAAGGATCTGAATCACCCCGGCAAAATCGACTGTGCCTTCACCGCAAGCAGGGAAGTTCCAATTGCCTTTGCCACCGGCTGTGTCCTTCAGGTGCACATGGGCGAGATAGGGCAGGATACCGGGCAGGTCATCCACGGCTTTCTTACCCGAGTAGAACTCGACGTTTCCTGTGTCGTAATTGACACGAACCTCGTCGCTCCCAATCCTCTCGAGCAGCTTGATGGTCATATCGCTCGAAGCCATGATGTCGCCGTGGATCTCCAGCGCCACCACCACCCCCGCCCGTGCCGCCGCATCATGGATCGTACCGGCATGGGAAAGGAAGGCCGACTCGCTCTCGTTGGCGCTCTGGTGTCCACCGACGGCGGTGTTCACCACCGAAAGGCCGTAGTCGGCAGCCCAGGTGACCGCCTTTATCAGGTACTCGACGCCCTCGAGTGTCGTGAGGTCCGAGTGGGCGCTCAAACTCGTTGCCGAGAGACCTCTCTCCTCGAGCTTGGTGCGTACCGTCGCCGGTTCTTCGTCCAACGAGACGTGCTCGGTCCAGCCGGGCACGGCGCTGAGCTCGACACCCAGGAATCCTGCGCGAGCGATGCCGTCAAGTGCCTCTTCGAAACTGTAAGTGTGGTAGCAGTTCGTGTGTCCAGCTAGAGGGAACGCCATTGTCTCTCCATCAGCTCGGTGTTTGGGCAGGAGCCCGATCCAAAGTACGAGCACGTCGATCTTGCCAACGCGCTGACGAATCTGACGCGCCGACCGGCTCATTTACGTGTAGTAGGGATGATTGCTATGACGGGGCTCAGACGAGCAAAGCGATCCTGGATAACAAAGACCGTCCTAACATATGTCAGGGACCAGTGTCAAGGCTTGGGTATTCAAAAAAAGCGGGCTGCCTGCCGGGAGAAAGCATTCGTGGCGAGACGGTCTCCAGCCTCGCCATGGCGCGGACGCGGCCAACGTTGTCCGCCGAAGTCGTCCGGCAAGGTGGGCATCGGACTGACAAAGTGGCGGGCCATGCGACCGGCATCGATGCCCTGTTGGTCTCTCGCATTCGGACAAACAAGGTGTCGCCCAGCAGAACTAGGCACGTCACGGTACCCTCTGTGAAACCGCACTCATGGTCAGGAAAGCACAGGTCCTGGTCACGATTGCTCCGGTGACACCTGATCGCGCGGCTGACACTCGATTCGACATGACAAGACCTGGGAAGGACCGATGCAGAAACCGACGGCGGGAGCCGCAGACCTGAACAGCCCCTATCAGCTAGCCGGAGACGACCGGGCCAGCTTCACGCGAGATGGCTTCGTTCATCTGGCGGGCGTCCTCGACGGGAGTGTTGTAGGCCTTTACGAGCCGGAGATCACATCAAAGGTGATCGAACTGAATACAGAGCATCTGCCCTTGGAAGAGCGCTCCACCTACGGGAAGGCCTTTCTCCAAGTGATGAACCTGTGGCGTTACAGCGACGTCGTGCGGGAGTTCGTCTTCAGCCGCCGTCTGGCGCGCATCGCGGCAGAGCTGCTCGGTGTACGTGCCGTGCGTCTCTACCACGACCAGGCTCTCTACAAGGAGGGTGGTGGAGGCATAACTCCCTGGCATGTCGACCAGTACTACTGGCCCTTGTCCTCGCCGTTGACCTGCACAGCGTGGGTGCCGCTACAGGACACGCCGCTCGAGATGGGCCCGTTGATCTTTGCTGCCGGTACCCACCGCAATCCGCCACAGATGGGATTGGCGATCGGCGACCAATCCCAGGACTACTACACGGCCTGGGTTGCCGACCAGGGCGTCCGCGTCGTGGAGGAACCCTTCGACCTCGGAGACGTGAGCTTTCACACCGGCTGGATCTTGCACCGAGCAGGTGTGAACAGGACCACCACAGCGCGCCGGGTGATGACGGTCATCTACATGGACGCCGACATGGTTGTGCAGGAACCGACGAACGACGACCAGTACGAGGACCTCGAGTTGTGCCTGCCCGACCTGCGGCCGGGGGAACTAGCCGCGAGTCCGCTCAACCCGGTCCTTTACGACGGCGACCTCGGCTGAGGCAGAGTGCGAGCCCCGCCCGGCACGACGGGCGGTTTCGAGATGATCGACGCGCGGTAGTGGCCAAGGCCGCTGCCGGCTGATGGTTCTTGCCTCGATGTGTGTCAGGGGAGCAGCCGGTAGGTGGTGCATCGAAGGGCGGTCAGGCAGGGGGCGAAGCCTTCCGCGTAACCCACACCGCATTGCTGACCACGAAAGGCGCTCGCCGTCTTCATCTGCTCCACGATGTCGCCGCCGTCGTGGTCCCGTATCCACGAGAGCTGGCTGTCGTGCGCCCGGAGCATGGCTTCTTTGACGTCGATCACGTCGGTGATGTCGACGAACTCGGTCGGGACGAAGCCCAAGCCCGAAATCGTGTCCATGAAGTAGATCGGCGTCACCTTGTCGTGGCTCGGCTTGTCCGTCACGATCAGTGGCACCGTGGCCAGGAAACTGGTGTCGAAAACCAACCTTGAGGTCTCGTTGTGATCAGTGTGGTAGTCGGCCGGCGAGTGGGTGATGATCAGGTCCGGCCGCGCGTCACGAATGAGGTCGACGAACAGGCGTCGTTGTGCTCGATCCGAAGAGAGCACTTCTCCGTCTGACAAACCGAGAGTAACGTGCGTCGCTCCGCAGATCTCTGCTGCACGCTCCGCTTCTGCGGTGCGGATCCTCCCTATCTCCTCCGAGGTGTGCACGTAGCTGCCCTTGTTGCCATTGGCCGCGTGGCACATCACCACCTCGTGGCCCTCGCGGACGAAGCGGGCCAGCGTTCCGCCGCAAAGCGTTTCGAGGTCGTCCGGATGCGCACCAATCGCCAGTACCCGCACTGCGAACCTCCTTCGCCAACGCGAACAGCCTGTCTATTGCATCTTGGTCCCCTTCACTGGTCGCCGTCGAGTTGCCGCGCAAGATCGGGCACGGCGCGCCCCGGAGCGCGACCACACAGTGGTTCGGGCTACTGGCATCGCCCATCAGCGCCGCTTCTCGCGATCTGTTGCAGCCTGAATGTCGTTCGGGGTTGACTGCCGGCCGTGTCAACGCCCACGGCGCTGAGGTGCTCGCGTGAAACGCCGCGCTTTGGCGATGCCTTTCAGACCGTCGAGAGTCTCTCCGCAAGGAAGTCAAAGGCAGCCTCCTGCATCTGACAATCGAACCTGTGCCCGCCCTCGTAGAAGGTGCCGACGTAGGCTGCCGGATGCCCGAGCGTCCGGTACTTCAGTTGAATCTGCGCGTGGGCGTCCTGCATTCCCCCCAAACTGAACAACTCGTCACCTCTCATGTACAGCACCATCAGCGGCGACGGAGCCCTGCAAGACGCAAGCTCGGGCCAGTCCCACCGGGGGGCGAGACCCGAAGGAAAGAACATCCATGTGTGTGAGCCGACGTGGCGGTCCAGGAGACCCTCGTAGGTTGTCATCATGCCGACGACGACCGCGGCACTGACGAGGGGCGATACCGCGTTGAGCAAAGCGGCCCGGCATCCGCCGCCTGACAGGCCGACGCAACCTATTGACTTGCCCAGTACATCTCGCCTGGATCGCAAGTACTCGAGCGCCACCCGGTCCTCATAGGCAACGACTCCGGCAAGACTGGTTCCGAGCACCGTACAGTACTTCGCCACCACATGTTCATGGCGAGCCGCCAAACGATTGTATTCGGCCACGCTCGCAGGGCTGCCGGTGCGGAGCGGGTCTGGAGCCACCCACGGTTCCTCTACGTCGGTGCTCAGATCCCCCTCCATGACGTCGGCTTCGAAGCGCCGACTCCCCCAAAGGAAGGTGTCATGAACGAGAACCACGAATCCCCGCCGGGCAAGCTCGTTTGCGAACGCCCGGCTCCCATAGAACTTCCGCCGAAACTCGAGCACTGCGTCGTTTGGACCGTTGGGACCGTCCGCGATCTTCTCTCGCCCCAGGAACTTGAATTCCCCGTGGTCGTGGAGGGCCAGCACGCCCGGCAATGGCCCACTCGCATGCGCCGGACGAAGCAGCCAAGCCCGTGTGCGCGGACCATACCCGACCGACCACGAAAGGCTCTCGCCGGTAATTCCGCCGGTTGTCCAGGTGTCCTCGAGCCTCACGTCGTCGGGGGGGCTGTCTCTCGGGAACCCGATCACGTTGCGCACCTCTGCGGATGTCAAGTCGGCCAGGTCCCCAGTCGCCCTCTGTGCCACCTGGTTTCGAGCAAACGCGACCAAGTCACTGAAGGGTCCCAAGCCCCGATACGCCGTCGTCACCGTCGACCTCCTCCACTCGTTGCCGCGATCAGGTTCGGGTCACTGCTCCGACGAGCCAGCGAACCGTGCAACCACGCCTACTGGCCCGCGCCGCGGTCGCCCGGCCCATTTGAGTCTTGGTCCAGGAACAAGGTCGCATTCGCCTGCAGGCGCAGTATCGAGGCCGGGCAACTCGGCGAGACCGGCCCATGCAATGCCCGCCGCACGGCGTTCGCCTTGCGAGCACCCGGCACAACGACCTGGATCACACGTCCCGAAAGGAGCACGGGGACGGTCAGGGTGATCGCCTTCTCCGGCACTTCCGTCACCGTCGAGAAATGGCCTTCCACCACCTGCTGCACGCGGCTGGCTTCGTCCAAGGATATGAGTCGCATCCAGTGATCGTCTCCAAAATCGGTCGCTTCAGGCTCGTTGAAGGCGACGTGTCCGTTCTCCCCGATGCCCATGCAGGTGAGAGCTATGGGAGCCTCCCTCAGGAGTTCCTCGTACCGCCGGCACTCAACATCAAGGTCCGGAGCCTCCCCGTCGATGTAGTGCACCGTTCCCGGCTGCAACCAGTCGCTCACCTTTTCCCTGAGCCACCGGGCGAAGCTGGCGGGATGCGTCGACGGCATCCCCATGTACTCGTCCATGTGGAACACGGTGACGTCCCCCCAGGGCACCTCCGGATGGTTCCTCAGGGCTTGCACGAACTCGAGCTGCGAATTCCCCGTTGCCATGATCATCCGGGCTGGCTCGCCGCGCCGCATTGCGCTGCAGAGAACCTCCGCAGTGTGTTTTGCCGCCGCATCTCCCAGTTCGCGACTTGTCCCAAAGACGCGGATGGTCATCCTCGTACCGGGCGCGGCCGATTCTTCCATCGGTCCCGCGCCGGTCACCGCTTGCTTTGCACCGGGCTCTTCGCTTCCGGCCGTTGAGCTTTCGCCGTTCCAAGCACTCCCCATCGCCGCTTTTGTCCTTTCCCTTCCATCGGTCCCAAGACACGAGGGTCTTTCGTGACTCCGTCCTGTGTCGCGCGGGTTGTCCTTGTCGTCGCCGTCCTCACGCCCTGATGAGCACTCCGTCCACAACGACTCCCCCCACCGCGGGTCGCCCTTTTTCGAACTTGACGATGCTCACGTCCGCCGGGCCGAAACTGAAGCGCCCCCCGACGCTCTCGCGGGCGAGCAGCCTCCACGGATTGATCGAGGCGACTCGTGCCGCGCGCACCCAATTCAGTCTTCGCCTTCCGACCAGCGCGATCACAGAAGGCATCAGTGCCATTGCCGATCCTGCCAGGTAAGGGGTGCCGGGCAATTCCAGTCTTTGAGACCAGGCGCCGCGGTCGAGCCCGCTACCTGGCGTGGCAACGCTGTCGCTCACGAGAATGCTCCGCCGGATTCCTTTGGCAGCGATCATTGCGGCGAGCGTGTCGTCATCTAGATGATGGCCGTCACCGATGAAAGTGGCGTACAGCCTCTTGTCCGCCAGCTGGGTCCATATGCGGTTGGGATGGCGGGGCAGGACGTCCTCGCAGCCATTTCCCAAATGGGTGGAGCAACGCGCTCCAGCCGATACAGCCAGCCCTATTTCATTCGGTGTCGCAGCGGTGTGACCGATGGCAGCGACAACTCCTGCCCGCCCCAGCCCTTCGATGTATTCAAGGGCTCCGGGGAGTTCCGGTGCCAGGGTAACGATTCCGATCGCCCCCTTGGCGGCTCGCTGCCATTCTTCGAACTCTCTTAGGTCGGGTGGCCTGATATATGCCGAATCGTGAGCACCCCTAGGTCCGTCGAGTACGGAAATATGCGGTCCCTCCATGTGAATGAACGGCATCGCGTAGGCCAAGAGCGCGTCCTCTTCCCTCGCCCTGGACACCACCTCCAGACTGTTCAAAGTCCGCTCTTTCGGCCCAGTGACTATCGTGGGGCAGAATCGAGTGGTACCAAGCTTCCACTCCAACATCGCGAGTTCCGCCACGTCGGCTGTTGTGATATCGGGGGAGCTCAGGTCGTGGCGCCCCGCCCCGTTGACCTGAAGATCAAACAGTCCGGGGACTATGCGCTCTTCTGCCCCCTGGTCAGGATCCGAGACCTCGCTGAGCCCGGCGAGACCGCGGCCAAGTGTGAGGCGGTACGTCCGGCCGGTGATCAGTGACTGGGCAACGAGATCGGGCATGGCTCCGTTTCGGTCTGGCCCATTGTTCGGCCCGCCGGGGAGTGGTCTGTTCCCGATCCTACGGTGATATTGGGAAGACGGTCTATCTCCCGGCAGCACGATACGAAGGCGGCGCGGGGCTTTGACCGGGATACGACACTACTGACGCATCGAGCCGTGACCCGTCCGGCTCTCCACGGCCGGGCACTGGAGAAGCCGGGTTGCCACGAGCGAGCCACGCAGATGCGCCCGGTGGTGGCAACCCGGCATTTGGTCCTGGCTAGCTGCGACCTGCAGGCAGCACGCGGCGAGGTGAGGGCGGGATGCCGTCGTGAGTCACGCAACAGATGACGAGACCGAACGGGAATCGACAAGCGGGAGTGGCCGAGATGATGGCAGGGCAGTTTTCGGACTTCCCGGTAGTCTCTAGACCCCACAGTCCCACCGGGTCGATTTGGCCCACGGCTTCAGGAGTGACCATGACCGACTCTTCCACCGAGGGAATCAAGACCGTGCTGCATCCGGTGTCCGACCTTGAGAAGGCCAAGGCCGTCTACACCGCTCTGCTAGGCCAACCGCCTCAGCACGACGCGCCGTACTACGTCGGCTTCGATGTCGCCGGCCAGCACATCGGGCTGTTGCCGGGTGGTGGACCGCAGGCCATGACCTCACCGGTTGCCTACTGGCACGTGGCGGATATCGAGGCGAAGCTGGCCGCTCTGACCGCTGCGGGTGCGACTGTGAACGAGCCCGCGCGTGACGTCGGCAACGGCCGCTTGGTTGCCACGGTCACCGACCCCGACGGCAACGTCCTCGGGTTGCTTCAGGACCGGTGAGAGCCGACCGTGCTCGTGCCTTAGGGCCCACGTGCCGTAGCCGGTGACGCCGAGCTTGACTGGGTCGGCGATCGTCGCTGAGGTGGACGGGGTCAGTTGGCGGGTGGGGGGGGGGGGGGGGGGGGGGGGGGGGGGGGGGGGG